>CAZYQI010000008.1:0-117055 GCA_964649745.1 uncultured Peptostreptococcaceae bacterium
ATTTTCATAACCGGTGGTTTCCCAACGGGACATGGGGGTCTGCGGCAAAAGGTTTAAACGCTATCGGTACTTCTCAATCGGTTCTAGAATCTATCGTGGGCGGTCCGGGCGATGATGGCGTCCTGTACTTCTCTGGACAGGTTGACGAACTGTGTGCTGTACCCCGCAACCCGCACCAGCAGGTCCCGATATTCCTCAGGGGTTTCCTGAGCCCTTTTCAGCACCTCGCTGGAGATGCAGTTGAACTGTACATGGAAGGCTCCAAGACTGAAATACCCGTGAATCATGGCTTTGAAACCGGCAATGCCCCGATTGGTGCTGAGGAGGTCCGGTGTAAAGCGGAGGTTCAGCAGGGTTCCGCCGGTATGCAGATCGTGGTTCATCTTGGCAGCGGACCGCATGGCCGCCAAGGGAGAGGAGGTGTCGCTGCCCACATAGGGCGAAACCCCCTCGGTGAGGGGCAACCCGCTTTTTCGCCCGCAGGGGGTGGCGCCCACCACCTTGCCGGCCGGTATATAGTTGGATATGCCCATAAAGGCCGTGTTGAATTTGGAACCGAAGATATCGGTATACTTCCGTGTTTCATGGTAATAATGAAGGGCCACATGGCTGGCGATCCTATCCACATACACCTCGTCATTGCCATACTTGGGCACTGCCATGGCCTTCTCCCGCAGGGCATCGTAACCGACCCAGTCCGCTTCCATGGCGGCTGCGAATTCCCCCAGGGTAGCGGCCTTTTCTTCAAATACCAGTTGCCGGATAGCTGCCAGTGAGTTTGCAACGACACCGAGGCCTATCCCGGTCAGCACCGGGCCTACGTTGTATTTTGCGCCCCCCTTGCTGAGGTCCTTCCCCTTTTCCATACACCCGTCCACACAGGTGGAAAGGAACGGCCTCGGCACCATTTCCCGGTGCAGCTGCTGAGCGATGACCGTGCCGATGGCGGAATGCTTCACCAGATACGCCAGCTGTGCATCGAAGGCGGATTCAAGCTCCTCGTAGTTCGAGAACTCTTCCAGGGGCTTCACCGGAATGCCCAGCGCTTCTCCCGTGAGCCGGCTCTTTCCGCTGTTCAGGGCATATTCCAAAGCCGAACCGAAATTCACGTTTACTGCCGAGGTCCACTGGCCGGTCTTTCTGAAATGGGGAACCACACAGCCGCAGTTGCTCCAATCCCGGGCATCCTCTGCTTCATACCCCGCCTGGAGGAGCATCCGGGCCCCGGCATCGTCGTTATGGATGGCCGGGAAGCCCGTACCCAGGCGAACCAGCTTGGCGATGGCGGTGGTGAATTCCTCCGGGCTGTCGGGGTGAACCCGCACACTGAGACCCGGCTGATGGGTGCGCACGCTCTCCGTTGCCTTAAGAGCCATGTACGATACGGCATTGGTGCCGTCGGAGCCATCCCGCTTCCGCCCTCCCACCGTCAGGTTCTGGAACTGGTTGTAGCCTGCAAAGAAGGCTGCCGTATTGGATGAAATGGTCCATACCCATTCCGAAAGCTTGATCCAAAGGGCCTCCACCAGCTCCTGGCATTGGCCGTGGGAAGCAATGCCGTTTGTGGTGTCCGATTCGTAGTAAGGGAACATGTACTGGTCGAACCTTCCCAGGTTCAGAGCCAGAGGATTTTCAGACAAAATCCCTCCCAGCTGAACGAACCATACGAACTGAACCGCCTCATGGAAGGTTTCCGGCGGGCTGGCCGGCACCTTGCGGCATACTCTGGCAATCTCCATCAGCTCGGCTTTTCGCTTGGCATCCGTTTCCACTTTCGCCAGCTCCACCGCCTGATGGGCATAGCGTTCCGCCAGAATTAAAATTCCCTCTGAAACCAGAATCACCGATTGATAGAACTCTATCTGATCCAACATCTCCGCACTAAGGGGCTCCAGTTTGGTCAGCTTCTCTCTGGCCTCTGCCAGGATGCCGTTGTAGCCCAGTGGGAACAACCGGTCCTGATAATCCGGCGTGATTTCTCCGACAGCCTGCCGCCATTTGGAATCGTTATCAATGATGCCTGTATCAATGAGTATTCGGGCCGTCTCTTCCGGTATGCGGTTAAGAAAGGCTTCCTCCAGGCTTTTCCCCTTCCAGTACGGGAAGATGCTTTGACGCGCCAGAACCTTTTGCTCCTCCGTTATAAAGTAGGGATCCTGGGGCCTGGATTCAAACGTATCCATTTCCTTATCCACCCATTTCCACGAGAATTCCGGAGTCAGCACACCGCTTCTCCGGTACATGCCCGCGGAACCCACAATCAGCTCCCCTGGAAAAATGGTCACCGGCAGCTGTTGGCATGTATCCCGGAAGGCCTTGGCCCGACGGATGGCCACCGGCTCACCTTCTGTTTTCCGATGCGATTCTGTCCAAAGCTCTGCCCGTTTCGTGCATACGGCTGGCTTTGAATTGACATATTCCTGCCGAAATCCCTCAATTCTCTGGGTTTCACTCATGTTGTCCCCTCCCGTTCAGCTTAACATTTCCGATATTTTATATTTTATAAAATTATATATTCAGAATAATGCCCCACTTTTATTTTGTCAATCGCATTGCTCTCTACATGCGATTTGTTTTCACAAACCCGTATGTGTCGATACAATAATTCGATTGTTGCTGTTTTTGCTTAATTGTATTGCTTGGTTCTCTCTTCTGGTGTATCCTGTCTATGTAAAATATAACCGTAAAGGTGGTGTACGTATTGCAAATAGAGCCTATACAATCTCCCGTTCCCCGGGTAGCCGCCATCCATGACCTTTCCGGCGTTGGCCGATGCTCCCTTACCGTTGTTATTCCGGTTCTTTCCGCCATGGGAGCCCAGGTATGCCCTGTGCCCACTGCTGTTCTCAGCAGCCATTCCGGAGGCTATGAAGGGTTCTCCTTTGTAGACCTTACCGCTCAGATGCACGGATTCATTGACCATTGGAAATCCCTGAACCTTCGTTTCGACTGCATATACAGCGGGTTTTTGGGCTCCGGGGATCAAATCGCCATTGTTGAGGATTTTATCGATTCCTTCTCCATGGCCGGCAAGGACGGACGCCCCCTGGTGGTGGTGGATCCTGTCATGGGAGATCAGGGAACCCGTTATTCGACCTATACCGATGAGATGCAGCTGAAGATGCGGCGCCTGGTGAAAAAGGCGGATCTGATCACCCCCAATATGACGGAAGCCTGCTTTTTACTGGATGAGCCCTACTCGCCCGGGGTTCGAAATCTGGAAGAGGGCACTGCCCTTGTCCGGCGATTGGCCGACATGGGCCCCGGAATGGTTGTCGTTACAGGGGTGTTGATGGAGGATGGCAGTCGCTGCAACCTTGCCTACGGCCGGGACGACTTCTATCTGGTCAAATACAGTCATATTCCGATGCACTACCCCGGAACAGGAGACCTGTTCACCAGTGTGCTGATCGGTTCCCTCCTCAAGAAAGCCGATATGCAAAGTGCCGTAGCGACAGCTACCGAACACGTAAGGGCCACCGTAGAAGTGACCCACCGCTGCAACACCCCGGAAAGAGAAGGGGTGCTACTGGAGAAGACCCTAGGCAATTTGATTAAATGACTTTAGCCACGGATAACACTTATGGAGGCATATTATGAAAAGCAGATTCACCGTCAGAGATATTGTATTCATCGGCATCCTTTCAGCCCTTTGTACCATTGCAACCACCATCAAAATCCCCTACGGCAACGGCGCCATGGTTCATCTGGGCAGCGCGGCCATTTATACCACGGCCATCATATTCGGCAGAACCTACGGCGGCTTTGCGGGAGCTTTCGGGGCGGCGATTTTTGATGTTTTGATGGGCTTTTCCCCTTATACGGTCTGGTCTTTTTTCATAAAAGGGTTTGCCGGATTCACCGTTGGCAGCATTGCGCACTCCGGCGGCGCTGATGGCAAGAGCCTTACGCGAAATCTGCTGGCTGTTCTGGCAGGCGCGGCATGGACCCTCCTGGGCTATATCGGCGCCTGGACAGCGGTTATCGGCAATTTCCAGGCCGCTCTGTTGAACATCCCCAGCTCCCTGATCACCTCCACCGTTGGCATTATCATTGCCATTCCCCTCTCCGCAACCCTGGGAAAGGCGTTGGAAAAAGCCAACCTGAAAAAAGCGGCATAGAAAACAACTCCCGGTGAAAACCCTTGCTTTTAAACCTGTCTGGTTGAATTTTTTCAATGACCGCTCTATACTGTTATCATAATCAGTGAGGGAGGGTTGAACCCATGCTTGAGACAATCGTTCGTATTGCGTAGCAAAGGCTATTGCAACTGACATATTCCCTATGGAATTAAATAGCCTTTGCTTATCCAAATGACGAATTTTATCATTGAGGAGAGCAATATGAGCTATATTAAAGCAGAACATATCTTACCTGCCGAGGTTATTGCCCTGGTACAGACGTATATCGACGGTGAGTGCATCTACATTCCCAGGAAATCCGGCAACAAAAAAAAGTGGGGAACCAAGACCACCACCCGGGAAGAGCTTGGTTTTCGGGATACGCGGATCTATCAGGATTACCTGTCCGGCCACCGTTCGGAAAGCCTGGCAGAAAAATATTTTCTGTCGCAGAAAAGCATTCAGCGGATTTTACGGCAAGAGAAAATGAAAGACATATAACGAAAGGGCCATGTCATCCCATTTCTAAACGGATGACATGGCCCTATTTGTTTCAATGCTTCTAGCCCACTTTCTTTTCTCTGGCCGCTTCCGCTGTCCAGATCTCGCTCTCTACACCGATCTCTTTGGATATGAACCGGGCTCCGTTGGTACGGTTGTAGTGATCCAGGGTCTTGAACACGATGGGAGCACCGATCAACAGGATGGGTACGTTGGCGTAAACCACCATGATGTTGACGAAGTCGGAGATGTACCACAGATTCCCCAGCTCAAGACCCGCCAGTACGGATAATGCGCCAAAGGGTACGAAGAACAGGGCTCCGGCGGCACGGATGCCGGCGATGAATCGCTTGTCGCGGGTGATCAGGTTCCCTGCCAGCTCGGCGAACAGGATCAGACCAACCAGGGTGGTGAAGGCAAACATGGCGTAGCACAGGCAGATGATGACGGTAACGATGGCATCCATGGAGGTGCCGGGCACCAGCTGCTGTACCGACATAAGGTACACGGTGATCTTGGAGGCTTTGATGGTTTCCCAGGCTACCCCTGCGTCCCCTGTCCATACATGGGCCATAACCACCATAAAGGCTGTCATGGTGCAGATAATCATGGTGTCCAGGAAAACCCCAATGGCTTGGATGAAGCCCTGCTCACAGGGGTGGTCGTTCTCGGAAACCGCTGCCGCCATGGTGATGGTGCCTTGGCCGGCCTCGTTGGACATCAGGCCCCGTTTGATTCCCTGGGCAATGGCTACGCCAAAGGCGCCGCCAAAGACAGCATCCGGACTGAAGGCTCCGACGAACACGGTTTTGAAGAAGTACGGAATCATGGGAAGATTCAGTGCGATCAGGATCAAAACGATAATGGAATAGATCACTGCCATGACCGGAACCATGATGTCTGTTACATGGGTGACCCGGCGGAGACCGCCGAATACCAGGGCTGCGCAGGAAACGATGATGAGAACGGCAAGACCCATATAGAGGCCGGAGGTCCGTGCATACTCAACCCCGGTAAGGGCACTTACGGAAGCCCCCAGGGCGGTGAACATATGGAAGGTTTGACCTGGTACGCTGAACAGGGCATAAATCATAAAGATGATGGCCAGGGCCACACCGACCCACCGCTTATCGCCTAAGATTTTCTGTCCGTAGAAGGGAAGGCCCCCTACGTATTCTCCGTTGCCCTTCTCTTTATACAGCTGAGCCATGACCGCCTCACAGAAGGCGGTGGCCATGCCGAAGAAGGCGGAAACCCACATCCAGAACACAGCCCCGGGACCCCCTACGGAGATGGCGCCGGTGACACCCATGATGTTCCCCGGCCCGATCCGCATGGCGGAGCTCAGCAGGAAGGCGGCCAAGGGGCTGACTCCTGTTTCCGAGGCCTTCTTGGTCATCATGATGCGAATGCCTTCTTTAAAGCGGGTGACCTGTACAAACTTGGTCTTGATGGTGAAGTAAATGCCGGAACCTACCAGAAGAAGTATGGCGAAGGTGAATTTCCCCAAGACGGGAATGTTGGCGTACCAGTCAAAATTTGTTGGAAAATCCCACAGGAAATCGGCTATCGGTACAATGAAATTGAAAAAATTATTGATCCCTTCGAACAGTCCGTTCATGGTGCCCTCCTGAAGTAGTGGATTAATTACGAATAAATGCAAATGGCAACTCCCGGCCTCAGATAACCTCCTTTGTTTTGATTACCGTATCTTCAACCGCGCTAGTTGCGCGGGAATCACTTAGGGGAACATCATTCCGCATTACATCCTCATAGGTTTCCCCTTTGACAATCACCTGGGGAACGCCACCTCGGATCATGAGTACCGGGGGTTTTCGAAGGCGATTGTAATTGCTGGACATGGAATAATTATAAGCCCCTGTACTGAGAATCGCCAGAATATCGCCACCATGCACCTCTGGAATGACAGCATCCCGTATGAGAAGATCCCCGGACTCACAGCATCTGCCAGCGATGGTGACGGTCTGTACCTCCGGTGCATTAAGCCGATTGGCTACAATCCCCTGATACTCCGCTTGGTACAGAGATGGTCTGGGATTGTCGGCCATGCCCCCATCCACGCTGATATATTTACGTACCCCGAAGACATCCTTTTGGGTTCCGATGGTGTACAGGGTGATGCCATTTTCTCCCACTATCCATCGACCCGGTTCAACCAAGATCCTGGGACGGGCCAACCGATGCTGAATGCAGTATTCTTCAACTGTGCGTACCATGACCTCCAGGGTATCTATAATGCCCAGGGGCTGGTCGTCGTCTGTATAACGGATTCCGTATCCTCCCCCGAGATTCAGCTCCTGACATGCCACTCCTTCAGCAATTGTGATCTCATTCACCAGATTCATCATCACGGTGGCAGCGTCCTCATAGGCCTGCCGGGTAAAAATCTGGGAACCGATATGGCAATGGATCCCGATAAATTCCAGATGAGGTGAAGCAATTACCGCTTTCACGGACCCCATGGCAGAACCGCCCTCAATGGGAAACCCGAATTTACAGTCCAGCACACCGGTCTGTAGATATTCGTGGGTATGGGCATCGATTCCAGGTGAAATCCTTAAAAGCACGGAAGCGGTTTTCCCCATGGTGCCGGCAATCCGGTTCAGGTTTTCGATCTCCCAAAAGCTGTCCACCACAAATCGTCCGACGCCATGATTTAACGCCATGATCATTTCGTCGGCGGTTTTATTATTGCCATGAAAATAGATCTTTTCCATGGGCATTCCCGCCTGAACAGCTGTAAACAGCTCGCCGCCGGAAACAACGTCGATTCCCAGACCTTCCTCTTTGATAATCTGGCCCATGGCCAGGGTGCTGAACGCCTTGCTGGCGTACAAGGCCAGGGTGTTGGGAAAGCGATCCATAAACTGTGTTTTTAAAAGGCGGCAATTCTCACGGATCCCATCCTCATTCATAACATAAAGCGGCGTTCCATATTCCCTCGCCAGGGTCACCATATCACAGCGGTTGAATTCTAAATGCCCTAAATCGTTGACCTTCATGGAAGGATTGTTCGGCAGGCATTGGTTGTGAATCACATTCATCGGCATGGCCTTCATCCTTTTCTGTTTGAGAGTTGCTCTTGGGGGATACGGTCCCTCTGAAGCAGCCGCGGAGTATATCCCCCGGCACCCTTAACTATTGCAAGAAGCTTGCCATGTTCAAACAGCTTCACAACGCTGCATTTTTCCCACAGGACGGCCCCCTCATATTCCGAATTTGCGGAATAGTCTTCTTTCTCCCATAGGATACATCCTGATCACCGCTTACACAATTCAGCATTTTAAGTATATACAGCCGCTTCGGCATCTCAAAAAACACCCGTCCGAAAACACGGAAAGATTCCGGATTTGCGGACGGTATCATTATAAGCCATAACGTTTCAGTTTTTCATAAAAGAGGGTTTTTTTGATGCCCAAAATTTCCATAGCCTGATGCCGGTTGCCTCCCACCTGCTCCAAAACTGCCCGAAACAGGTGCCCCTCGGCGGTTTCAACAGCCTGAGCCAAGGTCTGCATCTTGAAATCTGCGGCGGGCTCCCGATAATCTGAAAAGCGAAGCCCCAAATGCTCCGGTTGAATCAGGTCATGATCCGCGGTGTTCACCCCACGTTCCAGGACATTCTCCAGCTCACGGACGTTCCCCGGCCACTCATATTGATAGATGATCCGTTTCGCCCCCTGGCTGAGGCCCTTTTCAGGCACCCCCGCCCGGGAACAGATGGCGGGCACCATGGAGGCAATCAGCTCTGAAAGGTCCTCCGGCCGCTCCCGCAACGGGGGTATACGGATGGGCAGCACATTGATCCGGTAGTAAAGGTCGCTGCGGAACAGGTTTTTCTGAACAGCAGCTTCTAAGTCCTGATTGGTGGCGCAGATAATCCGCGTGTTCACTTGAATGGGTTTCGTGCCCCCAACCCGCATGAAGCGGCGGTCTTGAATCACATGGAGCAGCTTAACTTGAAGGGTAAGGGGGATTTCACCGATTTCGTCCAGAAAAATCGTCCCCTGATCCGCCATCTCAAACAGACCGGGTTTTCCTTCCTTCCTTGCTCCGGTGAAGGAGCCCCCTTCATAACCGAAAAGCTCGCTTTCCAAAAGACCATGAGGAATGGACGCGCAATTGACATAGACAAAGGGCTTGCTCCCCCTTCGGCTTTCCCGATGGATGCATTCTGCAAACAAGCCCTTTCCTGTGCCGCTTTCCCCCAGCAAAAGCACATGGGATTCTGATAGAGCGGCCTTTCTGGCCATACGGCGAACCTTTCCGATGGCCGGGCTACAGCCCGTTATCCTGGAAAAGTGACCCTGGTCGTTTTCGGCAGCCTCTCGCTCTTCCAGGGCTGCTAAAGCCGAATCCCGCTGCTTGGTCAGCGTGTCCAGCTCTGTAATATCCTCCACCTGTAAAATCGCCTGCTTTTCCCATACCGTCAGAGAGCATCGGGTCATCCGCCCGTTGATTTCCTTCACTTCGTTCCGGTAACTGCCCCTCCCTGATTTTGCCGCATCACAGAAGCTGACGATATCCGGATTGGAATCCGCGGGGTGAATATCGAAGATATGCTTGCCCGTCAGATTTCCCATATATTGTTCCATCCCCTTCGCCTGATAAGCGTGGCCGTAAAGGAGCTGCTTTGTGTCCTCCCTGCGATAGGTATAACCTCTTTCCTGAAAGAACTTGGGTATTCGTTCCCCTGCTCCCAACGCAACCATATGCCCAATGGACCAGACATAAGGAAGCTTAAAGCTGTTCTGATTCACCTGGATATCCACCACACGTTCGACAAAATCCATCCTTATATGCAGCCGTATCCCTGAAAAGACTGTACAGTGCTCGAACACACCCCTCTTTTGAGGAACCTTCATTAAACACCCCGATCCCGGTTTTCCTCCGATGCTGCCATAAGCAACAAAGGCGTCCCCTGGATTCAGGGCTGTTTCAAGAATCCCAAGCCTGGCTAAATCCGCCCCGGCAAGATTTCCGTCATCCTCTCCCAGGCCCGTGTCCGCAAGAATGACAATATCTCCAGGATTCAGGGATCCTCCAGGGTGCATTTTCCCGGAATCCACTATCAGTCCGAATATCTCCTGGGCCTTCCGGTTATATGCCAAAAGGTTGCCTTCATGATCAATGGCAATGACACCATTCCCGATAATATCCAATATGTGCTCATATGTCTTGATTCTGGTGTTTTCCGTCGCTGTCACTGGTTTTTCCTCCGTGTTGATTCAGGGACGCCCCTTGCTGTCAGTTTACCCTATTCCACGTCTCTCGGAGACTCATTCAAAAAATATTCCTTATAAAAATGCCGCCCGATGACCCCGGACGGCATTGCTCTTCGCTATTCTCGATTATTTGCAGGCCTTAACCCACCTTTTTCGCTTTAGCCGCTTCCGCTGTCCAGATCTCGCTCTCTACACCGATCTCTTTGGATATGAACCGGGCTCCGTTGGTACGGTTGTAGTGATCCAGGGTCTTGAACACGATGGGAGCACCGATCAACAGGATGGGTACGTTGGCGTAAACCACCATGATGTTGACGAAGTCGGAGATGTACCACAGATTCCCCAGCTCAAGACCCGCCAGTACGGACAATGCGCCAAAGGGTACGAAGAACAGGGCACCGGCGGCACGGATGCCGGCGATGAATCGCTTGTCGCGGGTGATCAGGTTGCCGGCCAGCTCGGCGAACAGGATCAGGCCAACCAGGGTGGTGAAGGCGAACATGGCGTAACACAGGCACACGATGACGGTGACGATGGCATCCATGGAGGTGCCGGGAACCAACTGCTGTACCGACATAAGGTATACGGTGATCTTAGAAGCCTTAATTGTCTCCCAGGCCACACCGGCATCCCCTGTCCATACATGGGCCATAACCACCATAAAGGCTGTCATGGTGCAGATGATCATGGTGTCAAGGAAAACCCCAATGGCTTGAATGAAGCCCTGCTCACAGGGATGGTCGTTCTCGGAAACCGCTGCGGCCATGGTGATGGTGCCTTGGCCGGCCTCGTTGGACATCAGGCCCCGTTTGATCCCCTGGGCCATGGCCACACCAAAGGCGCCGCCAAAAACAGCATCCGGGTTGAAGGCCCCTGCAAAAACCGTTTGAAGGAAGTATGGAACCATTGGAAGATTCAGTGCGATCAGGATCAGAACGATGATGGAGTAGATCACTGCCATGACCGGAACCATGATGTCTGTTACATGGGTGACCCGGCGAAGACCGCCGAATACCAACGCGGTGCAGGATACAACGATAAGGACGGCAAGACCCATATAGAGACCGGAAGTCCGCTCGTATTCAACCCCTGTGAGAGCACTTACGGAGGCCCCCAGAGCGGTGAACATGTGGAAGGTTTGACCCGGCACGCTGAACAGGGCGTAGATCATAAAAATAACGGCCAGGGTCACACCGACCCAGCGTTTATTGCCTAAGATTTTCTGTCCGTAGAAGGGAAGGCCCCCTACGTATTCTCCGTTGCCCTTCTCTTTATACAGCTGAGCCATGACCGCCTCACAGAAGGCGGTGGCCATGCCAAAGAAGGCGGAAACCCACATCCAGAACACGGCCCCAGGTCCCCCAACGGAGATGGCGCCGGTAACGCCCATAATGTTCCCAGGCCCGATCCGCATGGCGGAACTCAGCAGGAAGGCCGCCAGAGGGCTGACCCCGGTTTCGGAGGCCTTCTTGGTCATCATGATGCGGATGCCTTCGTTAAAACGGGTTACCTGTACGAACTTTGTCTTGATGGTGAAATAAATGCCGGAACCTACCAGAAGAAGTATGGCGAAGGTGAATTTTCCCAAGACGGGAATATTGGCGTACCAGTCAAAATTCGTTGGAAAATCCCACAGGAAATCGGCTATCGGTACGATGAAGTTGAAAAAATTATTGATCCCTTCGAACAGTCCGTTCATGGTGTCCTCCCCTTAGTAAGTGGCTTTTTCCAAAGCCTGTCTCAAATCGTCGAGAATATCTTCCAGGTCTTCAATCCCTACGGAAAGCCTTACCAAACCATCAGAAATACCGGACTTGGCCCTCTCCGGAGCCGGTATGCAGGCGTGGGTCATGGATGCCGGGTGCTGGATCATGGAGTCCACACAGCCAAGGCTGACGGCCAGGGTATGCATCTTCACCGAGTTCATCATGGTCTCTCCGGCCTTGAAGCCGCCCTTCAGTTCAAATGCAATCATGCCGCCAAACTGGTCCATCTGCTTTTTTGCCAGATCATACTGCGGAAAATCCGGGAGTCCCGGAAAATAAACCGTCTCCACTGCCGGGTGACCCTGGAGGAATTCGGCCACCGCCATGGCATTGGTACAGTGGCGATCCATTCGTATTCCCAGGGTTTTAAGACCCCGTACCAGAAGCCATGCGTCAAAGGGGCTGGTGGTCCCTCCGAAATTGTCCAGGTGGGGCGATTTCATCTTTGCTACCAGCTTATGTGAGCCTACGATGATACCTGCCACAACGTCTCCATGCCCACAGATATATTTCGTGGCGCTGTGCAGGGAAATATCCGCTCCCAGCTCGATGGGCCGTTGAAGATACGGGGTCATAAAGGTGTTATCCACCATTACCACGGCACCGAATTCATGAGCAATGGCACTGCAGGCGGTGATGTCCACCAGCTTCATAGTGGGATTGGCCGGCGTTTCCAGATAAACCACTTTGGTTTGGGCCGTCATGGCCTTTCGCAGTAGTTCCGGCTCTGTGGCATCCACAAAGCAAACGTCGATCCCATATTCCGGCAGCATATCGTTCATAAGCTTGAATGTTCCGCCGTAGAGGGTGTCTGACGCAACAACCCGATCCCCCTTCTTCAGGAATGACAGCAGCGCAGTGGCGATGGCCGACATGCCGGAGCTGGTCACCAGCGCCGCTTCTGCCCCTTCCAGGGCGGCAATTTTCACCTGAAGCTCTCCGTAGTTGGGATTCCCCAACCGGGTGTACCGGTAACCGTCCTCGGTGCCGGCAAAAATCCTTCCCCCTTGGGCCGCGTCTTCAAAACGGAACGTGGACACCTGATAGATCGGCGAGATGTGGGAACCAAGATCATTGTGACTATGGCCTGCATGGATTGCCTTACTGTTGAATCCTTTCACTGTGTGCATTTTCCTGCTCCTTTTTCGTTTGCGTTTTATTTAATTCCCTGACGCTCCCGGTGCAGCGCCACTGCATCGCGGATCCGCTCCAGACCCTGGTCAAGGGTCTCCCGGGAACAGGCCACATTCATCCGCATAAACCCTGAACCTGCTGCGCCGTAGCTGCTTCCGGCTCCCAGAGCCACACGGGCCTCCTGTATCATGAACCGGCTGAGCTCGGCATCATCCATCCCCAATTGGCTGCAATCCATCCAGAGCAGATAGGTCCCTTCCGGTTCGTTGACAGAAATCTCCGGAACTTCCCTGAGAAAATACTCCCGTACGTACTGAAGATTTTCCTTCAAGTATACCAGTACCGTATCCAACCAGGCCTCACCCTCCCTGTAGGCCGCTTCCACAGCCACCAGGCTGAAGCAGCTGTTCCGTCGGATGTCCAGCACCGCCAGAGACTGCTCGAACCGTTCCTTATCCGCTTGGCGGGGGAACAGTACGAAAGAAGCCTGAAGTCCGGCAATGTTGAAGGTTTTAGTCGCCGAAAGACACGTGATGGTGATATCCTCAACAGCCGCTGATACAGAGGCGAAGGGGATATATTTATTCGGTGCGAAGGCGAAATCCGCATGGATCTCGTCTGAAATCACCCGAACGTTGTGCTTCAGACAAAGCTCACCGATTTTCAGCAGCTCTTCCTTTTTCCAGACCCTGCCCACCGGGTTGTGGGGATTGCACAGAATCATCAGCTTGGCCCCTGCCAGCTGGCCGTCCAGAGCCTCATAATCCACGGCATATCCGTCCGCATTCCGTACCAGCGTATTCTCCAGAACCTTGCGGCCCCGGCCCCGGATTACATCATAGAATGGCGTGTAAACCGGTGACTGAATGAGGATAGCATCCCCCGGCTCCGTCATCTGCTCCACCAGCAGGCTTAGGGTTGTCACTACTGCCGGGCTGTGAACCACGGATCTGAAATCGATTTCCCAATCGTGACGACGACGGTACCATGCCGTCATTGCCTCAAAATAGGATTCCGGCCGGTAGGTATATCCGAAAATACCCTGCTCGGCCCGTTTTACAAGGGCATTCGTCACCGCTTCCGGTGATGGCAGGTCCATATCCGCCACCCAAAGCGGCGTCAAATCCGCTCGCCCGAAGCGGAGTTCTAGTTCTTCAACCTTCGCAGCAAAGTTATTACTGCGGTCATAGTGTTGCGTCACATCCAGTTTCATTCTTGTCCTCCTCAGATTCCCGGCTGGGGTTATCCCCTTTGCATCCTTGCCTGATGCCGTCTGTTAAAAAGAGATATGCAAAGCCGATGCCAAAATAAGATTGGCATCGGCTTTCGTGTTTCTGCTTGTATAGCCCTTTTTTATGCTCGAAACATGGCCCCTTATCCCCCACGTTTCATATCCTCCGGGATAACCGGGTTATTCATTCGCCCCGGTTATCCCGGTTAGGATATATTTTGTCAGGTCGATTCCAAACGGAGTCAGCTTCGTTCCGCCTCGCCCGTTCATCAGGCGCACGGCGTTATGACGCTCTAGGATGTTCAGGATTCGGCGCACCTGACTCTCGGTCAACCCTGCCGCAACCCCTTCCCCGCTGTCCACCAGCGACCGCCGCCCTACCCGGTGATGACTTTGTGATGCGTCTCGAATCACCTTCAGAATGGCGCGAAGTGCCTCTTCTTCTCCGGACAGTTCTTTTAAAACACACGAAAAACTACTTTTATCCCTTCCGACAACGCATTCCTCCGGCCCTTCCATATCAAGGTTTTTCAAATCTATCCGGTGAATAAGGGGCTTATTCAGATACGCCATGTACTCAACGGCATTGCGCAGCTCCCGCACATTCCCTTCCCATGCACTGTTCATCATCAATGACCAGGCTTCTTCGTCCAAACGGAAGGAAGATCCCAACTCTTTCTGAAGGGAGCGGACCAGCAACAGGATATCCGACCGCCGTTCCCTCAACGGAATTGTCCTCAGGGGCAATACATTCAAACGATAGTAGAGATCCCGGCGAAAGCGGCCCTCCCGAACCATGTCCATCAGGGCTACATTGGTTGCTGCCACAAGGCGGATATCCACTTTTATGATCCGATCCCCTCCCAGGCGCATCACTTCCCGTTCCTGAAGCACTCTTAAGAGTCTGGATTGCAGATGAGGCGCCATTTCTCCGATTTCATCCAGAAACAGGGTGCCTTGGTGGGCCAACTCGAATAACCCCGGCTTCCCCCCTTTGCGGGCACCGGTGAAGGCCCCTTCCTCGTATCCGAAAAGCTCGCTTTCCAGCAGGCTTTCAGGCAGTGCGGCGCAGTTGACCGCCACGAATTGATAATCCCTGCGGGAAGAGGCGTTATGCATCGCCTGAGCAAAGAGCTCCTTCCCCGTACCGCTTTCGCCTGTGATCAGCACCGAGCCGTCGGCACGGGCCATCTGCCTGGCAATGGTCTTCAGCTCCAGCATCCCTAAGCTCTCCCCGATGATGTCGGCAAAGGTATACTTCGCCCGGTAGCCCCGGTTCAGCAGCTGCACCCGCAGTTCGTGCTGAGCTTTTTCCTCTGAGGAGAATTCCCGCAGCATGGCCAGAGCGCCGCCCACATATCCCGCAATGCGGACCGGTACCACTGTAAGCCGGATATTCTGCTCACGGATCCGTATCAGCCGGTTTTTTAGGGTAACACCATCCTTCAGCACCGCCTCGAAGGGGATTTCGGGAAATGCCTCCATGGCGTTTTTCTCCGCCATATCCCCCCGCTTGCAATTAAAAATCTCCTCCGCCCGCTTGTTCATTCCGTGGATAAGACCCTGAAGATTCACCGCTACGATGCCGTCCTCCAGGATGTCAAACAGACTCTGCAGCTCACTTTCCAGGGTATAGGTCCGCCCCAGGATATCCTGCATCCCAACGGTGTAGCTTTTCAGGGTTTCCAGATGCCGGGAGAAGGACTCTGTGCTGATAAGGGCTCCCATTCCCAGCTTGATGGCAATTTCCACCAGGGTTCCCCCGGCTAAAACGCGGTTGCCGATATCAATGATCCGATCAATGCCCTTTGGCACATGATGGCTTTCACCGGGGGTGATGGCAATCCGCACATCCGGCACGGTCTCCATCTCCGGGTAATAGGGCAGCAGCTCCAGATGCCCGATGCCCAGCTGTTTGAACAGCGCCAGGGACTCCATGGTCATCTCTCTGGAATAATTTACAACCAAAACCCGTTCTCCGGCCGGTACTGCCATGATCGGCTCGTATTGGTCGCAGGTGATGGTGGTGTTGATGATTACAACCTGTGTTTTCTCTCCCAGATACTGCTCCACCGCCACATAGGCCGGATAAATGGAGATGACGGCCAAATCCGCGTCTATCAGATCTGTGACCGGGTTCCTGTCGAAGGCATAGACCGAAATCTCCACTGCATCGCCGAACAGGGCCTCTATCTGCTCCTTGTGCTGGAGGGCCACATCATGAAGGAATGTGATGACTGCGATGCGCTTTTTCATACCGTCACCTCTTTAGAATCAACGGGCCGCTTCAAACTCCCCACACTTTGGAAAAACACCGTACAGCCCGCCTGTATGAATAAAAAGAATCCGTTCTTTCTTTCCGAAAGTTCCCTTCTCTATTTCGTTGACCATTCCCCGAAACGCCTTCCCTGTGTATACCGGATCCAGGATGACCCCCTCCAGAGCGGCCAAATCCCCGATGAACCGCAGCTCCTCCGGCTGGTTCAGGGCATATCCCAGGCCCACGTAACCGTCGATGATGTCGATATCCTCTTCCGTACAGGGAATGGGGGCCTCCGTATAACCGAAGCTTTCTTGAAGGATGGCATGGATCGTGCTCTTGAAGTACGCCGCATCTCCGGAGATATTGATGCCCGTTATAGCCGTGGATCTTCCCATAACGCGGTTAGCGTAGAAGGCCCCTGCATAGGTTCCCCCGGAGCCTACGGTGATGATGATGCGGTCGAATTGGAAGCCCAGCTCCTTTTCCTGCTGAGCGATTTCCTCCATGCAGGCATAGTAGCCAAAGGAACCGATACCGTTGGATGCACCCAGGGGGATCAAGTAGCCCTTTCTCCCTTTGGCCCGCAGCTCCTCCAGCATGGCACCCATAATCTGTTCTCTTTCAAACTCAAAGGCCTCCGGGGATATCATCCGTACCTCGGCACCCAGGAGGTGGTCCATCAGCAGGTTCCCCTGGGGCGTGGTTTCATCCTTCCGAAGGAGTACAATGCAGCCCAGACCCAGCTTGGCCGCGGCCGCCGCCGTTGCCCGGCAGTGGTTGGATTGGGGGCCTCCGCAGGTAATCAACGTGTCACAGCCCTGTTCCATGGCCTCTTTAATTGAAAACTCCAGCTTCCGGATCTTATTCCCGGAAATCTCGGTTCCGGTCTGGTCATCCCGCTTGATGTAAATTTCAGGGCCACCCAGTTTTTTTGTGATCCGTTCCAGCTTTTCAATCCGCGTCGGTACATTGGCCAGGGCAATTCTCTCAGGCATTTTCATTGTAATTCCTCCCTATTCGTTTCATTGACGGTCACCGAAGCGCTCCCTAAATGGGTTTGTTCCGATGATTCCTTCATGTATTTCTTGCTATGGTTATGAAATGCAATACTTATGCCATTGTGCGCTTATTCCTTCAATATATCCAGCAATGCTTTTATGCCTTCATTCTCAACTCTGTATTTATTGACGACAATGTAGTTTTCCTGAATATGCAACTCCACCTGATTGATTGCAACCGCCTTCACTGAACCATTACTGAGAAAATCGGCTGCCATGGACGCCAAGACAAAGGCATAGCCAAGCTCTTCCAGTACATAGTCAAACACTTCGTAAATTTGATCAACATAGAGTTGGTGATTAATCCTTCCACCTGCAGACTGCTTTAACCATTCTTCAAAGGAATCACCCATATCCGAGGAGATTACTTTAATATTCTTTAGGTCTTCCGCGTCGATGGCATCTTTGCACGCAGCCGTGTTTTTAGCAATCAGAATGATTGGATCTTTAAGCACCGATATGACGTGATATTTTTGATTATTCGGCATGTGAGAAACCACAGCAACATCAATGATTTCATCCGCTAGGAACTCCAGAATCGCCTCCGTGTGATTGATGTTTATCTTTACCGATACATCCTCATGGGCTTTCATAAGCAGCATCAATTTTTTCTTAATATGACCCTGATATGCCGAATGCACGGAACCGATTCTGACAACATGCCGATATTTAAGATTTTTAAGCGTTGCAATCGCTTCATCTTCAATGGTAATGATTCGCTTTGAGAAGGGAAGAAAGGCTTCGCCGGCAAGGGTTAATTCCACGGATTTGTTGGTTCGGTTCAAGAGGACGCACCCCAGTTGGTTTTCCAATTCTTTTATTCGATTGGATACCGTTGATTGCGCAACATTAAGTTTTTCTGCCGCCGTTGAGAAATTCTTGGTATGTGCCAGGAGTACAAAGGTTTTGTGTGTATCGTAATTAATATAGAGCCCCCCAACTATCCGTATTAGTGATTAATATAATCTGTTTTATTCGTTATACAGATAGTATCATGTCCTGTATGATGAAGCTATTAAAAACAGTTCCGCAGGAGGAACATGATGAAACTAAATCCCCATATTTCTGAAATGACCTGTATTCGCTGCCATTCAACACTCCCTGCTGCACTGATTAACGGAGGTTTCATGTATGAACAGTAAAACCGCACTTTTGATAATTGATGTTCAGGTTGCCCTGTTTTCCACTGATAATGTGAGACTTTATAATGAACAAACGATGCTTGAGAACATTGAAGCATTGCTCAGTCGAGCCCGATTGGCAAACATGCCGATTGTTTTTATTCAGCATACCGAATCGGAAGGCCTGTTTTTAAAAGGGGCTGATACGTGGAAGATTCACCCCAGAATATCTCCCCAAAAGGGGGAAGCCGTTATTGAGAAGACAACATGGGATGCGTTTCATAAGACAACGCTTCACGAACACTTACAAAAAGAGAGCGTAGATCATCTGCTGATTGTCGGCGCACAAACGGAATTCTGTTTGGATACGTCGTGCCGCAGAGCTTATAGTATGGGGTATAAAAACACCCTCGTCAAAGATGCTCACTCCACATTTGACTCGGCGGTGTTAAAAGCCGTTCAGATTATTGATCATCATAACAGTATCTTGGGCGGACGATTTGTAGAACTCAAGGCGTTTAAGGATGTAGTCCTGTAATCCCCAAGACGCACCAGAGACAGGCTAACGAAATCAGTGGCACAGGTGCTTTATTGCTTTCCTCTGACCCCCATACCCTTTAGAATTTCTGAGAAAGGCCTATTCGTTATTTTCTCAAGCAGGAGGTTCAAAGTCGGGTCGTACAGAGGGGTTTTCTTTATGATTTTTATCTTTTTTTTCTGTTTTGTGGAACAAACCTCCCTTCCTTTACGTCTTAACGAAGTAAGCATACACCACACATGCAGATAAAAGGAGGATTTCATGAAGAAAACCAAGAACAATTTAGCCATTGCAATGGCATTGAGCGTAACCCTCGTCGTACCGACCCTGGCAGCACCGTTAACCGCTTATGCAGACATTTCAACCCCTGCAACACCTGCTTCCGAAAAACCGGTGCTCATGGCAGCGCCCCAAAACCTGGTGAATTATCTTAAAGGGGATGCCGTTGTAAAAGCCCCCTTCGACAACGGCAAATTACTTGTTACCGTAAACGATCAGGAGGTTTCACTGACTATCTCCGATGAAACACTTGCTATCAGCACTAAAACGGGTTTACCTTCTGCCATTAAAGAGTTGAAAGCAAATGACCGAATCTTTGTCTACTACAGTGCCGCGATGACCAGAAGCTTGCCACCTCAATCCCATGGGATTGCCATTATCACGGAGATAGAAAAAGATAATAATCATGCACAGCTCTTCACTGTGAAAGAAGTCGTATCACGTAAAGAGGGCGACGTGCGTGCATTGAATAAAGAGGGCGATCTTATTGTGAGTTTTACAAAAGACAGCGCATTGACCCCCTTTAAAACAAAGCAAATAGTTCGACCTAGCGACATTACAGTGGGTACTCAACTCTTCATATGGTATGATATCGTCGCAATGAGTTACCCTGGTCAAACAAGTGCGAGTAAAGCAGTCCTCATTGGTCAGGAAGAAGGCATGGGCCCAAGAGCTGTCTATACGCCATGGACAGGCTTAGATGGGGCGACTGTAAACATTAATGATGTCGCGATTAAATTGACCGATAACAAATTAAAGGACCAAAATGGTCTTCTTATGCTTCCTTTAAGCACCGCAGCCCAACAGTTAGGCTTTAATGTCACATGGAACAGCGAAGACCGAAGTGTTCTACTTGATAATGGCACTGTCAAAACAACCATTACCATTGGAAAGGACAGTTACTTTAAAGCCAGCAGCAAAGCCATCGGTTTAACTCAAGGATTTAGCTTAGGGGCAGAGCCCACAATCGTCAATGGCAGAACGTACGTGCCGGCATCGCTTTTCAATCTCCTTTACAGTGACAACGAAGCGGTTAAGCTGGAAATCACGAAACAATAGGGGTATTGCGATCCCTCAATCACTTGGGGTTTCTGCCACAGTTGATTGTTAGCAGCGGATTCAAAACATTTACAGTTCTCCGCTTCCGCTTAGGAAGCGGAGAACTGTTAGGCATCGGATATAAGCCCCTATCAAAAAACAGCCCTTCCGGTTATCCGCGGAGAGCTGTTTTTTGTATGTTTTGTGAACTTTTCGCTGTCTTCCTTAATCTCCAAATAAGTGTTCTCATCCGTCTCGGTACGATAGGCGCTGAAGCATTCAGCAAGATCTATTTATGAGGTGCAAGATATAAGGCACAAATTTATTTTCGTTTAATTTTCATCAGAACATATGCGTAAACTCCGACAAATGAAATAGAAATCGTCACTAATGCTAAGATGCTATTTGGAGTGTATGGCTCAATCATTCCAATAAAACCATATAACGGTGTGGCGAATGCAGTCAAAAATACCAGTAGGAACATTCCATCACAATGTGAAAAGTATACATAACAAGTTGCCAAGCCTGTAATAAGAGAACCGCACCAATATCCTAATCCTACTTTTGCCAGCAGACAATCTTTTTCTTTCAAAGTCCAAACAATAACCAACATCCAACTTAGCAAATAGGTCACTGTAACAAAAACATTAGCTTTGCTAACTATGTGGCCCATTAAATACCCCGGAAAATTCACATGAAAATTAGTAATAAAAATCACCGTTAAAATTGAAATTACTATTTTGCTTTTCAAATGACCTCCTTAATTCTTTTATAACCACCGGGTAACCGCCGGGGACGGTTCCAAACGGTCCAGAACGCTCTTTCTATTTGCTTGTTCTTCTACATTCTCGAACTGCACCGTATGAAATCTCCAATAGCCGCGCAGTTCCCCTCAATGACATGCCACCATTAGAAATCAGTTCATTAACGAGGGCTGCTAAATGGATTTCATCTCTATGAATTTCTGACACATCCTGAAGACCATGATCATGACAATACCGAGAAATCAACTTTTGTATTTTCTCTTCTTTGAACTTTTCGCCGTCCTCCTTAATCTCCAAATAAGTGTTTTCATCCGTCTCAGTATGATACGCTCTGAATCCATTCTCGTCGTCATTGAACAAACTATAGACAAAACCCATCGCCTCATTTTTATCGCATTTTAGAAAATGTTTGTAACTGCTCCATGGGTATTCTTCTACTGTCGGTATCAGCTTTGCTTTAACGGGATTCTGGTGGATGTACCGCATCACCATCATCAAATATCCATCCGTTTCAATCGGTTCACTTTTGAATCGGTCTTGAAATACATGGCCTATGGTTCCGTGGACGTTATGATAGTGCATGGCATAGCGGATATTCAGTCGTTTGAGCGCCGTTGTCAGGTTGTCTGGTTCTGCCTTCACCACTATGTGAACGTGGTTATCCATTACACACCAAGCGGCCAGCTGTATGAAGCCTTCCTTTTCAAATTCAAACAACAATTCCATTAGGAATGTTTTATCGCTTTCTCGCTGAAAAATGTAGGTTTTGTTATTTCCACGCATCATCACGTGGTAATAGCCTGTTTCACTTGTTGTGCGTGCCTGTCGAGCCATGTAGATACCTCGTTTTGTTAATCGTTTGTGTACAATTCAACCGTTCGGAACCGTCCCTGGCGGTTTCTTATTGATTAGTAGGCATCTTGTTCCTCCCATAGGCTCTTTTGTTTGTATTTGTTAAACCATTCCTCCGCACTGATGTTGGTATCGATAGGCGGTCGACCAAAACGCATCATCCAATCAGTGGTGCCGTATACATCCAGGAACCGAAAACATTCCGCATCGGCGCTACTGGTAAACATCCCTCGAAGATTCAGCCCCCGTCCTTGAGGACGAAAGAACACTTCCGTTGTCAGTTGCCTGCGAAACAGGTCAATAGCTACTTTTTTCTTTTGCTCATCCATCTGGTAGAAATAAACACATAACGACGATTTATCGTCTACCTTGTCTTTCATGCTGACAACAAGCTTTCTGATTGCTTCATAGTCAAGTGAACTTTCATCTTGGTAAAGCACATACAGATTCATTTCAAAGTCAAATACATCCGTAACCTGTTCAAACGTGGTGATATTCTTTACATCCCAGCAATTTCGAGTAATATCAAGGTTTCTGTCTGCATTATTGACAACCAAGAACTGTAACACCTGATCTGAAAGCCCCTGGGCATCAATCAAGCGATAGACCTCCTCGTTCATTACCTTCTGAGCCACCAAGAATGGATACTGGTTTTTCACGGGCAATCCACTCGATGTGTCCGTCTCAAACCGGATGCTGGTATCCTGTTTGGGTGCCACTACCTGACGCCTTAATCCATCTCGATACAGAAGGACAAATATCTCCCCATACTGCTTCTCCAATTGATTAAGCGTTTGCCTTTCAACATCTCCAACTGTACTGATCTCCGAATAGGAGTTGAAACCGTCAAAATAGAACATCATGGATTCATCGTTATACCCGTCCAAAAGACCAAGGAGATTATCCATGCTGCGAAGCTGTGCCAGGCTGTAGTATTTACGCACTAATTTTTCATGGGCGCTTAAAACAGCTTGGAACCGTGCTCCTTTCTCAACAATCGGCTTTTGAATATTGGAGAACGCCTCACAAAATGGACCTGTAAAATAGAGCCTTGCGCCATTTTGCTTACGGTTTTCCAGGCTCACAACCTCAGCGTCCAGAAGCCTGAAGTTGTGGTCAGGGTTTTTAAGTAGTTCTTCAAATGAGGTGTTGTTCTTCTGAGCATCCTCCAAAATGTCGTTATAGTACTCTACCTTTCCATGGAGAATCAGTTCTGTCTCGTCCAACATTGGAACGGTTGCGTTTTTGCTCCACTTGGCCTTCACCCGTTTCAGTTCCGCTTCCATTTCCCGGTATAGCCACTGTTCAAACTCCTTGTTCAACCGTTCCTTTACAGCGCTGAAATCTTGGAAGTACAGGTCATTTCCGTACTGCCGGTCATAATTCTCCTTTTCCTTTTTCTTGAAAGCCCCTACCCGGTCCCTTTCTTCCTGAGCATAGCCTTCGGTAAGTTCAGCAACGGTAACGTTACCGCCTACGGCGACTGATTTTCCGTTTCCATACGGAACACTGGCTGTGGCACATGCGCCCAAGCTAAACACTATGCATATTAGAAGCGTTGCTGACAGGAGCCGAAGAAGCGCCGTTATCGTCCTGTTATATGGCAGTTTCAATTGCAGTGCTTTTATCTCCTTCATATCTATACCTCTCTGTTTTGTTTCGTCATTTCCTCTCATTGTAGGAAATCCATATTATGGGACAATCGCCCCATTCGATTCCCACTATGCCACCCACCGGATGTACGACAGGTGTAACCCCTTTTGTCTGACCTTTGTGCCCCGGATTATGCTGAGTCCTGATAACAAGACACTGGACTGGTTTTTTATTGTGGCATCACTGCCTGTTTCTTACATGGGTCCTCTACTCGTTTCATTTTTCAACATTATTCGACAAATTTCGACAAATTTCGACAAAAACATAATTTTATAAATTGCAAAGGCAATTATTTGCTATCTAAATCAGCATTTAATTTAATATTAAATTATTTATAACGAACTGCACAACCCCCATATTGAGATTTTTTTACCATTTATCTTACGGCTTATAAAAAGATTGTACTTTCCGCCCCCATTAGAAAAGCCGACCGTCTGAATTCAGACGACCGGCTTTCCTATCACTAAAGAGGGGGAAGGGTTACTTTCGGAGAACAGCAACGCCTGTGTCGATAACAGCAGGACCGGTGCTTTGGTCATTCAGAGCGGCGTAGGCTTGAGCTACCCCGAGGTATCCCATGGTGTATGGGTTTTGTGCCATGGCTGCTTTCAGGCTGCCGTCGGCCAGAAGGCCCAAAATTGCGTCGGATTTATCGAAGCCGATTCCGATCAGGGGCTTGCCGGAGGCTTTGATGGCATTGCCTACGCCAACGGTGGAGCCTTCATTGGTGCCGTAAAGGCCTACCAGATCCGCATTGCCGGAGATAAAGCCAACAGCAGCTTCCTGGGAAGCGGCGGCGTCGCCGTCTTTGTATTCAGTGGTGAGGATGGTGTAACCAGCCGCTTCAATCACGCCTCGGAAGCCGTTCTCACGGTCCATGGTGGAGTTGGTGGCAGTGTTGACGCCGATGATGCCGATTTTGCCGCTGGTTTTTCCGGCTGCCTTCAGCTCATCGATCATGGTTTGACCAGCCAATGCACCGGCTTGGAAGTTGTTGGTGGAAAGGGTTGCAATGGCTGGTTCATCGGCGGAGGAGTCCACGTAGATGATCTTAACGCCCTTGGCTTTTGCATTTTTCACTGCCTCGGAGATGGCTTTGGGGTCGTTGGCAGCCAGAAGGATCAGGTTGGCGTTGTCTGCCACGGCATTGTTCACCGCTTCAATTTGCTTGGCGTTGTCCTTCACATCGGGAGCGTCCCATTTGTAGTTCAGGCCCAGGGCAGCAGCCATGGTTTTAGCGCCTTCATCTACTTTAACCCAGTGCTGATCCATTTTGTCCATGGTGATCAGGTAAACCGTTTGGGCTTTTGCGGCATCTGCTGCAGGGGCCGCAGGGGCAGCCTCTGCCGGAGCCGCTGCCTTGGGTGCACAGCCTGCCAGGGAAACAACCGCCAGGGAAATCATCATCAAAATGCTTAATGCCTTTTTCATCTTTTCTACCTCCGTTTGATGGTGGGTGCTTATTTAAAGCCTCGCTTCAGGCCTCAAACCAGTGTCAGGATGCCTTTTTCTTAAAGAATTCAAGCTTACCGCTTCGGGCTACGCGGTCAATGAGCACGGAGATGATGACTACTACGCCGATAACAAGATTTCTTAAGGCCAGGGGCGCTCCGGCAAATTGCAGGCCGTTATTGAGAACCCCCCAGATAAAGGAGCCGATGACGGTACCGAACAGGAGCCCCTGACCGCCCATGGTGCTGACGCCGCCGATGACGGAAGCCGCTACGGCATTGAGCTCATAGGAGTTTCCGGCGTTCATGGTTCCCATACCGCTCTGAGCCGTGAGCATAAGCCCTACGATCCCAGCCAGAAAAGCACTGAACACATACACCTTGGTTTCCGCCAGAACCACATTGACTCCGGACAGCTTGGCCGCCTCATAGTTACTGCCGATGGCATAGGTGTGACGGCCGGTGCAGGTCTTTCCGAGGATAAAGGCAAAGACCAGAAAAAGAAGGATTCCGATCCAAATAGGGTTGTAAAGCCCCAGGGTTTCTCCGTAGTAAAAAAGGTTTTTAAAGCCGTCCGCAGTTGGAGGTATGCCGTCGGTGTTCATATTTCCGTTGGCCAGCTGGGCAATTCCCCGGGCGATGATCATGGTTCCCAGGGTGGCAATAAAGGCAGGGAGCTTGGCCGTGGAGACCAGAAGACCATTGACCAGCCCTACGATGCAGCAGGCAATCAAGGTGACGATGCACGCCAGCCAGGGATCCATCCCCGCCCGGGTCATCAGGGTGGCGGATATCATGCTGGACATTCCGGCCACGGAGCCAATGGAAAGATCAATGCCTCCGGTAATCAGCACGAAGGACTGTCCGATACCGATGATCATGATGGGAACCACCTGTCTGAGCAGGTTGGTGGTGTTTTCCCCCGAGAAAAAGGAAGGATTGATGATCCCGAACACCAGGGTCATAACGATCAGTGCCACCGTAACGGATACAACCTGCCCCATGCCCCGAATGGCCAGGAAATCCTTTATGTATCTTTTGTCCATTTTGATCTCCTTAGGTCATGCTTATTCTTGAACAGAATTTAGAAAATAGAGAATTCTTCGCCACGGATTACTGATATTTCGTAGCATAGCGGAGGATTTCGTCCTGGGTGGTTTCTCCGGACATGAGGCTGGCGGTGATCCGGCCGTTGCACATCACCAGAATCCGGTCGCTCATGCCCATCACCTCCGGCATCTCCGAGGAGACAAACAGCACCCCGATTCCCCGGGCCTTCAGCTCATTCATAATGGTGTAGATTTCCACCTTGGCGGCTACATCGATGCCTCGGGTAGGTTCGTCGAAGATGACCACCTTGGCCTCCCTAACCAGCCATTTTCCCAGAACAATCTTCTGCTGATTGCCCCCGGATAGGTTTTTGGCGGTCTGTTCCCCTGAGGGGGTCTTGACTCTGAGCTCGTCGATGGCCCGCCGTGTCAGGGCACTTTCCTCTTTTCGGCTGACAACGCCGCAAATATTGCAGATTCGGTCCAGATTGGCCAGGCCGATATTTTCACGAATGGACAGCTCTGTGCAGAGCCCTTCTTTTTTGCGATCCTCCGGCCCCAGAACAATTCCGCTTCGTATGGCATCCTGAGGGTGACGGATATTGAGGACCTGCCCCTCCAAGATAATCTCACCTGTCTCGATGGGCTCTGCTCCGAAAATCGCCCGGACCAGCTCGGTTCTGCCCGCTCCCATAAGCCCTGCCATGCCGATGATCTCCCCTGCAAAAAGGTCAAAGGAGGCATCCTTAACAATTCCTGAGCTGAGATTCCGGACCTCCATGATCTTTTTCCCCTTGGGGACCATCACTTTGGGGAATTTTTCCTTGATTTCCCGACCCACCATCAGAGCGATGATTTCATCGAGATTGGTTTCGTTGAAATTTCTGGTATCCACATAGCGGCCGTCCCGGAAGACGGATACTCTGTCTGTAATCTCCTTCAGCTCTTCCAGGCGATGAGAGATGTAGATGATGGCACAGCCCTGCTGGCGAAGCTCCCGGATAATGCGGAACAGCTCCGTGATTTCCCGGTCTGTCAGGGCAGAGGTCGGTTCGTCCATGATCAGGATCCGTGCATTGGTTGAAAGGGCCTTGGCGATTTCAACCATCTGCTGTTTGGACACCGGAAGCTTTTTCACCACGGTGGTGGGATCGATATCGATTTTCAACTGGCTCAGCATAGCGCTGGCCTTCCGGTTCATTTCCTTTTGTCGGACCAGACCCAGAGAATGGCTCTCGCGGCCCAGGAACATATTCTCTGCCACCGTCAGATCCGTGCACATGTTAAGCTCCTGATGGATGATGGCAATCCCCAATTCCTGAGCCTTTTTGGGGGTCAACTCCCCGATTTCGGCGCCGTCGATCCGATAGCTGCCGGAATCCCGGTGATAGATACCGCTGATGATCTTCATAAGGGTGGATTTACCCGCGCCGTTTTCTCCCAGCAGGGCGTGAACCTCTCCACTCCTGAGGTTGAACCGTATGTCATCCAGAGCCTTCACTCCGGGGAAGGATTTGCTGATTCCCGAAAGCTCCAATAGATATGTCTCCACGCCATCCCTTCCTTCCGCCGCATGCAAGCGCTTTCCCCATACTTCCAATTCTGCAACCATCGTAGCATTTGAGACTTTTCTGTTCAAAGGGCATCCTTTCGATGAAGAGGGTCATTCTTTGGAGATTTCGATTTCTATTTTGGACCAGGGGATTCCCGCCTCGGATTCATTGGCTGCCAAAATCAAAACAGAGATGCCCTTTTTCAGCAGCAATGCCATCATGGAGGTGCTCACCTCTGCCAGACTCTTGTCCACCGCGCTGAAGGGCTTGATGCAAACAACCACGGAAGGGCTGTACAGATGCCAGCGACAGTACACCAGGCGGACCAGATCCTGAGCCGATAATTGGTCCGGGGTGCGGTTCAGGGCTCCCGGCTCGAAATAGGGCGCGTAATCCGCCAAGCAACTGGCGCGATACCGGGGATCCAGCCAGAAATCCCGGGTCTTCCGAGAGGCCGCCAAACACAGATTTTCTAACGCTGTCAGATCCGGAAAGATCATGGATTCAGAAGGATTCTCCGCCACAAAGGCAATCCCCTGATCCAATGCTTCCCAAGGGCTGCGGGCATAAAAAGGACCGCTCCCCACCCGTATGTTGCCTGAATCCGGTTGAACAGCGCCGCTTAGCAGGGATTTGACCTCTGCGATTCCCCGTCCGTCACGATCAAGGAGACAAAGGGCCTCCTCCCGATGAAGGACAAAGCTCAGCTTCTCCAGGGACCTGCCGCTCACGTCTTCGAAGCATAGAACCGGAAGCGCCTCTTTGCTGTCCGCTTTTTCTGCATCCCTTAAGACCGTGGGGCCCATCTCTGAGCCACTGAACAGACACGCCTTAATACCGGCCTCCGTGAACTCTCCCAACCCGAAGGTCCAAACGCTCCGCCCGTTTCGCAGTACGGACACCCGGTCGGCACAGCAAGAAAGCTGGACAGAGGAGCTGTCCACCATCAGAAAACCGGTCCCCTTTGCCTTCAGACGCAGGGTCAGGCTCATCAGCTGTCGGATCTCCGCATCCGACAGAAAGCTGGAGAGGTCCTGAAAGATCACGATCCGGGCTCCCAAGGCCACCGCTTTTACAAGCTCCATCATGCACCGCTCCACTACAGAGAGCTGACTGCCCAAGGCTCGTGGGTCCAGAGACAGAGAAAACTCCTCCATCAGCTGCCGGGCTTGCATCTGCAGGAGCTGCCGATTGATGAACGCCGCTCTGAAGCCTTTGCGGATAACAAAAATATTCTCTGCAACGCTTAATGTATCGATCAGGGTACTGACAGAGCGGATAACCCCCACCTTCCGATGCCGCAGGCGGTCCGGCTCCTGAAAGGGACAGGGCTCTCCCAGGATATAAAGACGTCCCGCAGACGCCTCCAGCCGTCCGGTCACAAGCCCTGTCAGAGCGTTCTTTACAACGCCGTGCTCGGAATAAACACCCAGGATTTCACCGGAATACAGCGCCAGATGAAGGTCCTGCAGCACCGGTTGCCGGGCATCCTCCAAAAATATGCCCTCCATTCTCAGAAGCTCCTGCTTCATAGGGACACCGTTCCAGATGACCCGCGGACAGGGAGGCTTACTTCAACCCGGGTGCCGAAGCCCCGGATGCTTGAAACCCTCAGTCCAAACTGCTGGCCAAACAAAAGCCGGATGCGGCTGTCCACATTGATCAGGGCAATACCGCCGCTTCGGTTCTTTTCTGTATCCCCTTTCTCCGTTGCCGGATGTGCAAGGCGAAGGGTGAGGGCTTCCAGAACACCCTCTTCCATCCCTACGCCATCGTCCGCCACTGAAATGGTGAGCCGCTGTCCATCGGTACCGATCCGCACGGTTACCGTTCCCGGCCCCACCTGATGTTCAAGACCATGAATAATGGCATTCTCAATGATGGGCTGAAGGGTGAGCTTGGGAATCAGCAGATTGCGGCTGCCCTCACTGCCTTCTTCAAAAATCACCGCCATGCGGATACGGTCTCCGAAACGGTAGTTCTGTATGGAAAAATAGTTTTCTGCGTTGCTCAGCTCCTCCTCCAGCATCACCAGACTGTCCATGTTGGAGATGGTGTACCGGAAGAAGGTGGCCAGGGCCTCCGTGATCTCGGCTATGTTCTCCATCCCTGCCGATAAGGCGTCCCCCCGTATGGCTTCCAGGGTGTTATAGAGAAAGTGAGGATTTATCTGGTTCTGAAGCGCCAGGTATTGCGCCTGTCGGTTTGAATGCCGGATCACCTGATGATTGTCCAGCCGGTCCCTGATCCTTCCCATGGCCTGCTTCTCCTGGGAGGTGAAGCAATATCTCCGTTCAAAGGCCGCACCGGGCTCATACCCTTGGTTGAAGCGCCGGTAAAGCCTGTCCATATCCCTCAGAGGCAGTAAAATGGCGCTGTAAAAGAACAGACCGTTGAAAGCGAACACCGCCATCAGCAAGCCCGCCCCGTTGCCGGCGAAAATACCATCCAGAAACAACAGAAACCCAAGGACCGCGAAGATCCCCAGGCAGAAAAAGAAACGCTTGATAATACTCCAGTTGGCGTAAAACCGCAAAATCCCACCCCCAGTTAAGGCGTATGACAGCAATCACACTAATAGTAAAGCTTCCGATATTTCGACGGATGGATTCCCGTGCTGCGGGTGAACAGCTTTGAAAAATGCTTCACATCGCTGTAGCCCACTTCTCCCGCCACATCCGCAATGGTTTTTCCGGACTCCGCCAGCAGGCGCTTGGCCTCACGGATACGCACATCTGTGAGGTATTCCAGAAAATTCATCCCGGTTTCCTTCTTGAAAAGCTGGGAGAAATATGCGGCATTGAAGCCGGCACGTTGGCTGAGGCTTTCCAGGGTGATGGTGGTGGAAAAATTAGCATGGATATACTTTTGAGATTCCCGTACCGGCCTGCTGTTCTCGGTTCTCCGCAGTTCCGAAACATGGCTCACCATAGCTGTACCGTATGCACCCAGCAGAGTGAAGATATCCTTGAGCCGGTTACAGGAGTCCAGTTTTACCCTCAGAAACCCCTGTTCCTCCTCAATCCATTCGTCCATGGCGCTCTGACTTTTGAGCCCGAATCGCAGGATCTGAATACACTCCTCTGCCATCAAACGGATGGTTGCTCCCGAAATATGCGGCTCCGTCTGAACTGCAGCGTAAAGTCCCTCAAAGACGCTCCTTATTTCGTCGGGGTCCATGATTTCGACACCCCGCAGCAGCTGCCTGCGTACCTCCGCCGTAATAAGGTGCGGTATGATTTCAGGCTTGTCGGGAACACCGCAGGGATCAATGATCCGGCCCGCCCCCACCAACAGCCGGTTGGCCACTGCAGCCTCGGCTTCCCGAAGGGATGACGGCATGTCTCCCATGGATTCCGACGCCCTGCCCAACCCTGCGGTGACCTTTATCCGGTCAAACAGCTCACTTTGGGCCTGGAGGCCATCGATCACCGCCATCAGAGCCTTCCGTAGGCCGCTCTGCCCGGATTCTCCAAGATTGGCAAGTCCATAAACCCCCTGCTCGGTGGAATAGACCATGAATCCATCGCAGCGGTGCAGGAGGTTTTCTTTGATCATGGCAGTGCATTTCTCCGTCACAAGCCGGGTTACATTGGAATTGAGAGATTCAAAATGAACATCCGACTTCACCAGAAACGCCTGAAGAGGCCCCGCTTTGAAGGTAAGGCTGCAGGCTTCGTTTATCTGAGCCAGGGACTGGATAAACGGCTCCGTCTGCGTCAGCAGCCCCGCCAGGAATTGCCCCTGCCGCTTTTCGGCATCCCGGGCCGCCCGGACACTGTAATCCTCCATCTGCCGTTTTTCCTGATCACGCTCCCTGTATTTTGTCACCATCTTTTGAAGTGTTCCGTTGATTTCAACGGCCTTCAGGGGCTTCAGCAGATAGTCCTCCACCCCGAAGCGGATCGCCTGCTGGGCATATTCGAAATGACGATATCCGCTGATGATGACAAAATCCATGGACGGATTCACCCCCTTGGCCCGACTGATAAGCTCGATCCCATCGTAACCGGGCATCCGGATGTCCGTTATGACAATATCCGGTCGGAATTCCTCAATCGCCGCCAAAGCGGACAGTCCGTCTCCGGCAGTCGCCACCAGCTCCAGGCCCAGCTCCTCCCAATGGATCAGTGCTTTGATCAGCAGAGATACCTTGGGTTCGTCGTCAGCAATGATCACGCGATACATAAAGACCTCCTTAATGCAGCCGTTCTACACCGATAACCGCTCCTCTATCCGCTCTGGGGTCGGCAGGGACGGAATTCCTCCCAGCCCTTCGATGCAAAGGGATGCCACGGCATTGGAGAACCGCAGGAATCCTTTGATTTCTTCGGCCTTCAGTTCATCTACTGCCTTTCCGCTTTGAAGGATCTGGTGGATCAGGCTGCCGAAGAACGCATCTCCCGCTCCTGTGGTATCCATCACCTCCGCCACAAATCCCGGCACTTTTCCTGAACCTGAGGGATGACTGAAGAAGGCCCCCTCCTGCCCCAGAGTGATGCATACCAGGGTTACCCCCTCTTCTCTGAGCAGTGTGGCAGCCCTTTCTAAATCCGATTCTCCGGTTAGGAGGGCCGCCTCTTCCTCGGAGACCTTCAGGACATCGGCGTATTTCAATCCCATCCTCATGGCTTCGATTGCTTCTTCTTCCGAGGGCCAGAGCGGCGGCCGGTAATTGGGGTCGTAGGTGATGAGGTGTCCCTTGGCCTTGGCGAATTCAACCGCCTTCATCACCGCTCCCCTTGCCGGTTCCTGGGTAAAGGACAGGGACCCGAAATGAAGGGCTCTTGCCTCTGCAATCCGATCATAATCTACTTCCTCCGGGGTTAGCATCACATCGGCGCAGCCCCTTCGGTAGAAGCTGAAATCCCGCTCCCCGGATTCCTCCAGATGAACGAAGGCCAGGGTGGTGGGAACCTCCTTGGTCAGAACGAAGCCCCGGGTATCCACCTGATGGTCCTCCAGGGTTTTCTTCAGAAAATGGCCGAACTGATCTTCCCCCGCTTTGCCGATAAAGGCCGTGGGTGTTCCTAAAATCTGCGCCATGGTCAGCATGTTACAGGGGGCCCCTCCTGCATTCTGTTTGAAGAACAGCCCCTCTGCCGTCCGACAGGGGGTGAAATCGATGAGTATTTCCCCAATTCCGATCAGCGTCCTCATCCTATTCCCCCAATACGGCGCTGTATTCGTTGCACAGCGGATGGGTGATGGCCTCGTCTTCCTCCACGGTTGTGAAGCGGCTTACCGGCTCTGCGTTGTAATTATCCGTACGGTCGTCGTTTACAGAGGACACCTCCCCGCAGATCAAGGGGCCGTGGCCCTCCTTAGCCCAGAAAATATGGTACATAAAGGGACGCAGGGTGATGCTGTGCCCGTTGGGAATCAGGATTTCTTCTCCTGCCTTCACCGTGTGGGAAATGCCGTCCAGATCCACCTGCACATCGGAGGCGTAATCCACCGATCCGTCAGCCAGAGATTTATAGAGCTTGATGGCCAAAATACCCCCTCCCCGGTTGATGATGTCCTCCGTCTTACTGGCATGGTGATGCAGGGGCAGCCGCTGACCCTCCTTGATGACAATGAGCTTCTCCGCGTATGGGGTACCAAGGCTGGAGTCCTTCAAAGATCCGTTCCGCAGGGTGAACAGCACGGCACCGAACCGGTCATAGTCGTTATTTCCGAAGTCGGTGATGTCCCACCCCAGCATGATTTCCCGGATCACCGCAGTTTGGCTCTGCCGCGCCTTCCAGTCCTCCAGGGTCCAGTGGGCGAAGGGGGGCAGCATAATCTGGTGCTTTTCCAGCAGGGCCTTGGCTTCTTTCAGTTCAGAATTGATTTTTGATCGTTTCATGGGTTATTCCTCCTCAATGGGTTCTATGATCAGGGTGTAGTCGCCGAAATCCACATGATTTTCATCCAAGTCCCGGGATTCCCCCACATAGAAGCTGGGGGGATTGTCCGATTCCGCCGAGCAGGTTTCCACATGGGCGAAATAAGGATTCATTGTAAAAAAGCTCAGCTCCGGATGGTTGGGTATACAGCGAATCGCCATAAAATCCTCGGCACTGAGGGTTCCGGCCCCTATTTTCACCTTAAGTTCCCTGTGTTGGCACAGTGCCACGGTGAGAATCAGCTCCGCCCCTCCCTGCCGGTCAATGAGCATGAAATCCTCCGGATCGCTGTGAAAGGAAAGATGCTTCGGCACCCTGCTGTTGATGGTCACCGCAATCAGCTTATGGGGCCCGAACAGTTCTCCGGCAGAATAAATCTCCACCCATCGGGACTGCCCCTTTTCCACTGCCAGTACATCCTTTCCCGGAGCGATCCTTCGGATAACCCCCTTGGCCTCCAAAAGCGCCATCACTTCACTGGTTGCAGTCACAGGCTTCAAAAATATCTCCATAGCACACCTCGTTACTTACTTACATTATGTTACTAATCATACGTTAACACCTCTCTTTTCCTTCGTCAAGGGGATTGTATAAATGTAAAAACAACCGGTGCCATGGGTGGCCTGCCGGTTGTTGGAAAGAACGCTGTTTCGGTTGAATCCTTAGCTCTCTGATTTATAATTCAACCGATCTGAACATATCATTGATCACCAGGGCTACACTGCCCAGACAATCCTCCCGGCTGCCGATTCCGCTTACTTCAATGGGGGTACCCATGGCATTCATGGAAAAGACATTCCCCCTGGCGGTTTCCATGGCTTGGTTTACGAACAAAGGGTTTCCCTTAGGCACATCCCCCCCCAGGATCACCGCCTTGGGGTTGTAAAGGTTGATAAGGTTGGCCACCCCATAGCCCAGGGTTTCGCCGCTTTGCCGAAGCACCGCCGCCACCTCCGGTTTTTCCGTCATGGCCATGACATCCTCGAAGCCAAAGTCCTTTTCCCGGATATCCATTACCCTCTTCACCTCCCGGGTGATGGCCCCGGCGGAAACGTACATCTCCATACAGCCCCGGTTCCCGCAGTAGCAGGGGCGGCCTCCGGGATGGATAAGGGAATGGCCGAATTCTCCGGCCACATCGTTCTGTCCAAGGTAGATCACTTCGTTGTTCACGAACCCGCAGCCCACGCCGCGGTCAACAAAAACATAAAGGAAGCTCTTATAGGCCTTGCCCAAGCCAAACCACAGCTCATTGAGGGTTCGGGTCCGGGCCACATTCTCTGTAAGGATGCGATACCCGTCATGTCTTCGCCGGGTTTCGAACCATCCCTTGACGTTTAGGTTCTCCCACCCTTTTAAGATGGAGAGCTCCATCTCCTGATTGTATTTATAATTGGCCCCCGGGGTTCCGATGCCGATTCCCGCAAACCGATCCCAGGGAATGTGATGGGTTTCCAGAAGCGCCGTAATCGCGCCGTTAATTTTCTCCAGCATCCCTTCCGGGGAGATATCCGACGCCGCGCCGCTTTCCCACCGATCCAGAATGCTCCCGGAAAGATCTGTCAGGACCACGGTGGTATGGAGGGCGATCTCCACACCGATGATATAAAATGCATCGCTTTTCAAGGTCAGCAGGTTGGGCTTACGCCCTCCCGAGGAGGCTCCCTTCCCCACTTCCTCCAGCAGACCCTCCGACATCAGGGCCTCGGTAATCCGCATAACGCTGGGCAGGCTGAGGCCCGTAAGCTTTGCCAGCTCCGCCCGCCCTATCCTTCCGTGACGTATCACCAGCTTGATCAGCAGGTTTCGGTTGATTTCTTTGATCAGTCCCTGTTTACCGGAAACGATTCGTTCCCTTGCATCCTTCATATGAGCGCTTCCTTCGGTTGAATTGGATTCAATCCCATTTTAATCACAATATCCTCCGACTGTAAATCCCTACAGGAATAAATGCCGCCTCCTAAAAGAGCGGTGATAAACCCTTAGCCGCAGATGAACGCAGATAAAACCCGATGAAAACCGATGCGTTCAGAATGCGTACGTGGTTTCATCCGCTCACGCGGTAGAACAGTTGAACAAGCAGATCTCCGTCATTAGAATGACAGCCGAGGGGTTACTGGACACCCATTGCCCTTCATACGATTTCCTATCGTACTTACCCATCTTCATTTCATGAATCTGCCAGTACGATAGGGGACCTGCACCCGCTCGACTAAGCTTCAGTTGCACTGAAGCAAAGGCTGCTTCGTCTGCGTCATCTGCGGCTAGAGGTTTAGTTTTTCACCAGTCTCCTAAACCCGCCACTGGTATGATATACCAACAGGAAAATACCAAAGCCTGCCCCTTAAAAAAGGGCAGGCTCTGCGCGACTTCCGGCAGCCAGGCTATCATAGCGCGATAAGCGCCTTAGATCCTATGGCTTTGCGTCCCCAGCTTTAGATGGGTTTGCCCTTGGCTTTGTTCTATTGTGATAATGCTTGATAATGTCTGTTTTCGAAAAAATATTCTTATTTTCCTAGCAGATTATACAGCACCTGCGCCATCTCGGCACGGGTCGTTGTGCCCGTCGGGTTAAGTGTTCGTCCACTGCCCGTGATCGTTCCGGCCTTGATCAGCGCTGTCATGGGTTCTGTTGCCCATGGCGCGATGCTGTCGCAGTCCGTGAAGTCAGAAACCGTCTTGCCAGAGTCTCCTTGCGGAATCTGACCGATAACCTTTAGGGCGTTGTACAGTAGGGAGAACATTTCCTGTCTGGTTATGGGTTGATTCGGTGCAAATTTGTTATCGCCCATGCCGCTTGAAATGCCCTTCGCCTTGGCCACTGCAAGATAACCCGTGTAGTAGGTATTTCCAGCATCGGCGAAATTGTCCATGGGGGTTTTATCCGCTTCGATATCATAGGCTTTCATCAGCATCACAATAAACTGTCCCCGTGTAAGTGTCGCCTCCGGACTGAACTTATCATTTCCTGTGCCAGTGGTTATGCCTTTTTCCGCGATAAAGGCCACCGCGTTATAGCACCATGCATCGGAGAGAACATCGCTAAACTTTTTAGGCAGAGCCGATGTTTGATATCCTACAGCGTAATAGCTGAAATGCGTGGTGGTGAACACGATGCTTTTGGTCAACGGATCATACTTTACATCCTTAATCTCGATCATATTGCCACTGCCGTCGATGTAGAAGGCGGTAAGCCCGTCAGGATTTTTCAGTTCCTCCGCCGTAGGCGTGTAAGGAATTGAAACTATCACGGATGCATTGGGGTTATTCCAGGCTTTAGCCTTACCATCGATGGTCAAGCTGAGAGAAACGACTGGATGATTGCCCACCTTATCCTGTGCATGCTTTGGCAGATCATCAACCTTTACACTTCCAATACTCACCTGAACCTTACTGCCCGCGGCGGTATCCATTCCGATGAGCATATTGGAGGGCAACGTGAGATTACCCGCATTGGTTTTCAGTGAAACCGAGCCGCTGCCGCTATCCACAGATAAGCCGGCTGCGGGGAGAGTAAGGCTGTAGTCCCTCACGCCAGCAATTTCCGGTATGGCAACGACGATGTCCTTGCCCTTTGCCACCTGTGTAGAAGTCAGTTCTACCGACGCACTGCCCTCTTTTGTATCGGTCTTGATTGCAATTTTGACAGGGTTATCGCCACCCGTCACATTGGATACCTGTTGGGAAGTGGGTGGAGTGGCACCTCCGCCAGAAGATGGACCGCCACCGCCGGAGTTTGGCGTCCATTGTGCTGTGATGGCCATATCTGTGGTTACAGCATTAAACGGCTTGTCCCAGCCCTTAAAGGTATACCCACTTCGAGTAAGGATAGGTTCGACTGCTGATGTGCCCTTGCTGACTGTTTGAGTAAGCTCACCGCCGCTTGTGCGAACCCCACCGTTCGGATGGAATGCCACTGTGTACGTTTGTATGGGTGGATTTGCCGGAGCGACCGTGACAGAGGCCGTGCCGAATTTTGTGTTGTCCTGTACAGAGGTTGCGGTTACCGTTAAGCCTGCCGCCGTTTCATCCTGAGCGATTGTAAGCGCACCGCCTGACGTGATTGACGTCCCAGGGTTACCGCTCCCTGTTACAGTCCAAGCTACATCCTGTGATGGCGTGTTGGTTCCAGTCACCACTGCCGAAAAGGTCGCCGTTCCACCTTTGTTGACTGTTGTTGTACCTGGCGAAACGCTGACATTCGTGATCGTTGAAACAGGCGCTGCGCCGATCGTATAGGCAAATGTTTCAATATCGCTGTCGGCCATACCTGCCTTCACGGCGAGGACTTTTATGGTTGTCGTCGTGGAAACAACAAGTGGTTCGCAATAAAGAGGGGAATATGCCGTTGGAGTGCTTCCGTCCAAGGTGTAATGCTTCTTTGCGTCAGATGTTTGTGACATGAAGGATACCACTTGCTGGGTTGGATAGGTTCCCGAATCAACAGTTGCTTGAGGCTTTTCCACTTTATTCAGCGGCAGTGTGATGGTGCTGACAGTGACAGGGCTTGTTGCATAATAAATTGTAGAACCGTTTACTGTCTCATTTCTTTGTTTGACTCGCATATGCCCGGTGATGGTTTCGCCCGGTGTACAGCTCCCTTTTTTCCATATATCGCTATAATTGACGCCGTCAAAGCTGTATTCCCCATGTTGAATTTCGGGCATACTAACGGTATACCTGCCTGAGCCGTCGGATACGGAGGTAAGGGTAAATGAACTTGGCGCATTTTGCTGCGTGTAGTCTTCGTCAATCTTCACACTTACTCCACTAGAAGCCTTGTGGGTGGCCGTTTCGGAAAAGCGAATATGAGCCGACAAGGATCCGTCTGAGTTCCGGAGAGTATGCCCGTTGATGTTGCCAAACGGCATATTGGCAAGCGAAAGGTCATTCATGCTGAAAAATTTATACTCCGCACCCGGTACCGGGGTGATGGTAACAACTTTTCCAGTCCCTCCATTTACGGGGTAATCTCCCGTTACTGTAAAACCAAGTGGCGGTGGTGCTTGCTCGGCCTTTTCAACTGTGAGCGTCTGTGGTGCACTCGCAACTCCCCCACGATTGGAAGCCCCCACCATAACATTAATGTCTTTCCCAATATCCGCTGCTGTCAGTGTGTATTTGTTCTCCTTTGCGTCGGTCATTCCTACCCCGTTTTGTGTCCACTGGTAAGAAATCACGCCATAGGGACCTGCCTGTGGCACATTAATCAAATTTAAATCGACATCGGCATATAGGGTTTGCCCATATGCAGGGGTTCCCATAATCGTAACATTGACATCTAACTGTGCCCTTGTAGTCGAAAGAGCAGAGGTGTCACTTTTAGGTGATGCTTTGTAACCCGGCTTTGCTTTTAACCTTGCAACAAATGAATAGTGTGTATTTGCCTTTAGGTTTTCAAACTGTGCATTATCTTGCCATGTGAGGCCGTTATCCTTGCTGTATTCAGCGCCAGAAATACCAACCAAAGTGATGGCATTTGCACTTGCTTCCTGCAGCAGCGGTGCGCTCGGTTGCGTTTGCTCTAAAAGTGTGACCACGGTCAAGGTAATCGTGACACTTGCGGTTTGCCTGTCGCCGTTTATATCGGTATAGCCAATAGAGGCTCTCTCTGAATATGTGCCTGCCGCAAGCTGTGGACTCGGCGTTATCTTAATCCCTTGGGTGTTTGTTCCGTTATTAGGAGGCACAACCCGGTCTGCAGGTGTGCTTGTCAATGTTGCATCAAAGTTTTGGCTGTATAACGTAACGCCTGTGACGGTTGCTTCCGTGTTCCCCACATTTGTAATGCTAAAATATTGAGGCGCCACCGGTTCACCAACCCCGGTGTTGGGAAACTGCATGTCTGAGGCTGTCAGGGAAATGTTCTTCAGGGCCGGAATGGTGCCGTTTTCAACAATCCAAATATCGGAAACGAATCCGGCGTTATCCCTCCAAACGGTAAATTTCAGAGAATAGGCAGAGTCAATCGCGAGTAAATGACCATCTTTCTCATTATAATCAGATGTCCACGGGGTTTGGCTGCCGTTTTTTTTCATAAAGGTGCACCCATAGTTGTTCAATTGTTTGTTTGGATAAGCAAACCCCACAATTTGCCCGTAGTACGTTGCACTTGCATCTGCTATCATGTTGTCGGCAAGAGAAACACAACCAGAAACCAGTCCGCCATTGCTTCCTGCAATACCTGCCACTTGGTCAAAGCCATTCACCACACCTGTGTTATAACACTGAGACACCAGCGCTCCATAAACTATAATACCAGGGGTTATGTAATTAATTCCGACAATACCGCCAACAGTGCTTCCCGTGGAAAAAACAGCGCCCGTATTGTAGCAATTTTTAATTTCGGCATTGGCAGAGTTGTTTGCATCCACTGTACTTTCTCCTGCAATGCCTCCGACATAATCCGCTGTGCCGATGACAGCTCCTGTGTTGTAGCACGCAGAAACCACCCCTTGATTGTCTCCCACGATGCCTCCGGTGAGACTTTTGTCAATACTTTTTCCGCCTCTGACACTGCCCCCTATCTTGGCGCAATTTTTCACTGTGCCGTTGTTGGCTCCCGCAATTCCACCTACAACACTTAGGGTTCCAACGACATCTCCTTTTACAATGCAATTGGAGATCGTTCCCAAATTAGCACCGGCAACGCCTCCGGTATGGAGGCTGGTAACGTTTATCGCAACATTCTCCAGGGTGAGATTCTTAACCGTTTTTCCCGAATCGATACGACCAAACAGACCGGCATACGTGTAGGTGTTGCCGGTGATTTGCAGATTTCTGATGACATGACCGTTCCCATCAAAGTTGCCCCTAAAATATTCATCATATCCCCCGCCTAATGGGGTCCAGCTTCCGGTCAACTCAATGTCCTTCATCAAAATGTAGTACGCGTTTGTGGCGGGGTTAATTCCGGCAAGTTCCACTTGTGTTGTGATTTGGTACGGATTGTCTGCCGTTCCGTCCCCTGCGGCTTCGGCAAATGACAGGGTGCCAAGAAACAAGGTCATTGCCATGAAAAGTGATGTAGCTTTCCTTAATGCACCTGTTTTAAACATGGTTCTTCCTCCTATTTTTATATAATTGACTCAACTGATCATTGGGAACTTATACACCGTTTGCGATTCTGATGATGCAGGAGACATATTTACCGGTTCCGGTCTGAGCACCATTATAGGCAATTGTCACATGATCAAAATAATATCCCCACAGTAATCTTCCTTTGGCAGGACATTAATTATTTGGCTCACATCAATCACCTCCATGGCATAAAAAATGCACCATACCTATTGTACAGTGGATTTTTTATGTTGTATGTCACCCAGTGGGTTACATGGAGGGGTGACATGAACGATATCTCATTGTTCTTGTCTCTATGAATCGATATATTGTTTCAGCATGGTAGGGGAAATGATCCCAAGCTTCTCAAATGTGCCCTTCAACACGGTTTTTACCGTGTTGGCTGTACGATCTCCTTGTTGGAGAGTCCCTGTACCTGTCTTATTCATGAACACCTTTTCCCGACGGCAGATCCCCCCCGGACTTTCGTCTCTAAAATCTGTTCATCCCCGTTGTACGTGCAGAATCCTCTTCCTGTAAATGGCTTGGGAATAATTGTCCCATCCCCTTTTCCGGGTATGGTATAGTGATAAGAGAATCATTTCCAGTACCCAGGAGGATGCAATGAAGCTGCGCACCATGATTGTTGACGATGAGCCGGTGGCTCTTAAAACCATTCTGAAGCTGATCCGTCAGTCTTCGGATTTTGATGTGACCCTCTGCACAGAAAACCCTCAGGAATTCCTGCATGCCGTACTGGAGGAAAAGCCCGAGGTGGCCGTGATGGATATCGACATGCCCGGCCTCAGCGGGCTCGACATCGCTGAAGCCATCCGAAGCGGTCATCCTGACTGTGAAATCCTGTTCGTTACCGCCCATAATGAATTCACCCGGGATGCCTTCAGCGTATATGCCTTCGATTACATAGAGAAACCCGTGGATCCTGAGCGCTTTTTCCGAACCCTGGACCGTCTTCGCAAGAAATACGGCCTTCTGGGCAAGCGGCTGGAGCTACCCTGCGGCAGAGAAACCCTGCTGCTGGCCATGGACCGGATCCTTGCTGTGGAGGCCGAAGGGCGTAAAACCCTTATCTACACGGAGGAAGAAACCCACGAATGCAGTCTGGGCCTGGGGGAGATTGAAGGAATCCTGACAGACCTCCGGTTCTTCAAATCCAGCCGCTCCTTCATTTTGAACCTGCAGGAGGTCACCGCCGTACAGCCCGAAAGCCGTACCTCCTATAAGATTGTACTGACCGGAGGCAAGGCGGCGTACCTGAGCAAGCGGAATTACGACGATTTCAGAAGCCGGCTGAAGGCCCTGTATCCATGAACCGTTATTCCACCTCCCAACTTGCCAGGCTTGCCGCTGTGCACCCCAATACCGTACGCCTTTATGAGCAATGGGGATTCATTTCCTCCGTACCCCGTAAGCCCAATGGTTACCGGGAGTTCACCGGACGCCATCTTCATGAACTCACCTTTGCCCGCGCAGCGCTGCCCGGCCCGTATCCTTGCAAGAAGCAGCTGTTGCCCGCCGCTGTTTCCGCCTATGTCCGCCGGGATTTCCCTGAGGCCGGCCGGCTTATACAGGCCTATGCCGCAGCACTGGCCTCCGAACACCGGAAGGCTCTGGAAGCCCTGGCCATACTGGACCGATGGCATGCCGGCCACACACCGGACACGGTTCCCCTGAGGATGCCCCGCAGAGAGGCCGCAGCCGCCTGCGGTATTTCCACCGACGCCCTTCGTACCTGGGAAAGAACCGGCCTTCTTTCTCCTGGCAAGAACGCCTCAGGCCGTATGACCTATTCTGCCGGAGACCTGGAGAAGATACTGGTGGTTCGGCTCCTGAGGAAATGCGGCTTCAGCCTGGCCTCTCTCCAAAAGGTCTTTGTGAAGGGCCCCGGCAGGGTCACCCCCTCCGAGTACCTTACCCGCATCTATGTGAATCGGGAAAGCGCCTGCGAGTCCTCCCAGTGGATGGCCCATCTGGACCAGCACCTCGCCCGGGTTGACAAACTTCTTAAATTATTGGAAACCCCATCCTCAGAGTGACAATTTTCAGTCACCCGAGGATGGGGTTTCATTTTACTTGCTGTCTATAGGTTCTTCCAGCATTATCCCATTTCTGCTTCCAGGAAGTGCTTTAGCCAAAGCACCGCCCCCATGACCAGCTCGGGATCTAAATGATCCGGAGTATCCAAGGGACTGTGATGATATCCCGCCAGATACCCTTCAAAGGGGTAGGAGGCCAGGGCAATGGTCGGAATCCCCATCATTGCAAAGATCGTATGGTCTCCCTGAGGCCAGGGCGCCATCATCGCCATGGGTTTTGTAAGCCTGATAGAGGCCTCCAGCCGTGTCCCCAACTCTTCAGGCACGGCGTAAAAGGAAACCCCCGCCTCTGTACCCTTGAATCCCAAGCCATCCACATTGACAGCAAGCTTCACGGGTGATTCAGTGGAGCTCAGATACCGCATCAGCTCTTTTTCCCCTCCATAGGAGTAGTGATCCTCCCCATTGATGGCCACCAGCTCGATGCAGTGCCCCTCCAGAGACACACCCGATTGGGCCAGGGCTACCAAAAAAGCAATCCCAGAGGCATCATCCAGAGCTCCCGGCGAATTGAAAGCCGTGTCCAAATGGGCTGTAATCAATATACGGGGCAATGCAGGCTCTCCAATTCTCACCATCAGATTCCCCGCCTGCCGCTCGGGAACTGTGGCCTCTGAAAATGCAGAAATCTCCAGAACATCTCCCTCCACAGAGGTCAGATCACGCTTCGTGATAGTGGCAGAGGAGAACGCAATGTCTCCATCGTTAAAAAGGGACTCCAGAGCCGTCTTCCCTGAAACACCGGTGATACTGTCCGGAAGGTCCTGATCTCGGACAGCCAGTACCAATGCCGGTTGTGCCTCTTCCAGAAGGGAAACCAGGCGCTGATGATGCTCCGGATTATAAAATTCAAAATTCTTTGGCATGACCGTCTCAGCGGCTATCTCACCCTCCAGCAGTAATATTCTGCCATTGAGGGTCTTTGGGCCCTTCGCAGCAAGCCCTTCCAGGGTGTTGATGCGAAGAGCCGGGCCTTTCACCTCAAACGACGGCGAGTAAGGACTGACCAGTATGGGCAGCTTCTGACCGTTAATCTCAAGGCCACAGCTTTTAGGCTCCCACCCCTTGGCCATGAAGTTCTGACGCTCCGCCCGATGATTTCCCTGGGCAAACTGAGATTCAAGGTAATCCATCGCCCTGAGATTGGCTTCAGAACCCAGAGGCCTACAGCCAATAGCGGTGGCCAGAGTCTCTACAACACATGAAATTTGTTTAAGCATTTATTTCCTCCGCAGATTCAGATTTTGACTCGCACCGGTGTGAATCGTTACCCTGATTATAACCCGTCGGAAGAATGTGGTGTAATAATGGAGGGTTTGTGCACTGAATAAAACTTGCGTTCTAATAAAAAACTCTTCCCACAGGGAGTTAACCTAGGGAAGAGTCTTTGGTCTTCTAACGTGACAAACCTTTCACTGTGAAAACGCACTACTGCTCAAAAAATAACACATGCCCCGCCTTATTGTCACTGCCGAAAACCACCTGGATACAGGAGCCGTCCTTATTAGCCCAGCGCTGTATGGTTCCAGGGCTGCTTGCGTCCTCCATACTGCCGGTGGTGCTGCAGATAACCCCTGGCCCTCCCAGAAGCTCCGAAACAGCCTTCACATCCATACCCTCTGTGATTTTTTCAGATTGACCTTCGTTGACCGGTTTAGCCGTCAAAGGGGCGATATCGGCGTGGGTGCTGTATATAACGGTTTTTGAGAAGAGAATGTTTTTTTCGTTGAAGACCACCATCACCCCATAGCTGCTGTCCGGCTTCTGATAGCTAAAGCTTCCTTCAATGGCATACGCCCCTGTATCCGCAACAGCGGGAACCCCCAAGGCGCTGTCCACAGCTGCTTTATCCATTCCCAGCTGTATCTTGTCATACAACTCAAACACCTCGCTGGTTTTCTGCCCCTCTGTCCCTTCCTGGGGCTGGGTTTCCTTGGCTGCGCCGGAAGAACAGCCCGAAACGATAAGGACCAGAGTAAGACCTAAAAGGATAAGCCCTGCAAACTGCTTTGATTTCATCATGTGCCCACCTCTTCCAATGTGTATTCATACAATCTGTTTCCATTATACGCCATACACGACGGAATCCATATACTGTATTTTAAGAAATTTTCCGTCATTCACTGCCTGCGCCCCAACGCTGTCCATCATTATTTCAAAAAAAATCATACATACTCTAATAATCCGGTATACTTGAACTATAAAACTATTCAAAAAAATCTGAATTCTTCAGGAGGTTATTATGCGCTTGTGGTCCATAATAAAGAATGCCTTGCCCATCCTTGCCCCGTGTTTAGTGGTGCTTTTACTTCCGGCCACCTTGTCTCTTGGGGTTAAACTTCTGATAACCGTTGTCATCGCTGGGATTGCCGCCCTCTTTTTACGTTCAGATTCCACTCAGAGCCGCTATGTCTCCTCCTATATTCACGAGCTTACCGATGGAAATGTAACCGCCGTTCCAAACTCCCGGATCGCCCCGGACCAGCAGGATGTAATCGAAAGCATCAACACCATGAATCATCAGGTAAAAACCATGATGGGACGCATCCTGATGACAGCCGAAAAGCTTTTTGAAATCGTAAGTCCCCTGAATTCCAAAAGTACGGAGCTTTCCAGCTCCTTTGAGCATGTGGCAGACAATATCACTGAAATCGCCCATGCCATTGATCTGGTCTCGAAAAAATCTTCTGAAACTCAGCACCAGACTGCACTGCTTCTGGAGGATATCACACATATCCAAACCTACGCCAATGAAACCGGCACCATCTCAGAGGACATGGCTCATAATTTCGCGGAAAGCCGCAGGGTAACCGAGGATCTGGTCGAAACCATGCGGTTCTTTTCGGAGAACAGCCTGCGTACGGCCCAAGCCATCACCAATCTGCAAACTGAAATGAAGCAGATTGATCAAGTGGTTTCCTTCATAACCGCCATCGCGGCAAAAACCAACCTTCTGGCCCTCAACGCTTCCATAGAGGCCGCCCGGGCGGGAGATGCCGGCAGAGGATTCGCCGTCGTCGCCGAGGAGGTGAGAGTGTTGGCTGAGCAATCCAATAGCTCCAGCGTTGAGATACGGGAAATTATTACCTCCATCAGCCGGCAGATGGATCAAATGACAGTGAAGGCCCATGAGGAGGCAAAACACTCCCAGGAAGTTACCCTCCATGCCGATGGCGCCCTGGTCCGCTACCAAAATCTCTTCACCAGTGTTGAAAAAACACAGTTCGCCATTGAGGAGATTCAGCGGCTCACCCGGGAGCAGATGGCTATGGGACAGAATGTATATGGGCTGATCCATATCATATCGGAATCCAATCAGAATATCACATCCAATATTGAAGAGTCCGCCGCCATTACACAGGAACAGTCTGCCAGCCTTTCTGAGCTGTCACAATCTGTGGACACATTAAAGAAAATCTCTGATGATCTGCAGGGCCTCACCGACAGCTATAAATCCGGTCTTCGGGTCGGGAGTGAAAAGCAGCAGCTGGTTCACAGCACCCTTAATGAAATGAAGGCCTATCTGAAAACACAAAATTCCCGTGACCTCTCCGGCTTTACCCATCAGGTGTTGAAGAATCTCCGTTTCGGAGGCGACGCCTGCGCTCTTGTGGCCGTAGTGGATGCCGGGGGCTTTACCCATGAATGGAGCATCGACACCAAGGGCAGGGGTGTGGATGTCCGTTTTCGCCCCTTTTACAAGGATGCCGCCGCAGGCAAGGATTACATTTCTGAACCGTATATTTCCCAGGTGGATAACAACTTCTGTATAACCCTTTCCGTTCCGGTCACCGGCCCGGCAGGCCTGCTGGGGGTATTCGTGGTAGACCTTTCGCTTTAAAAGTACTGCGACAAGCCCTTTACCCCGAACTTTTAACACCCATGAGCAAAGCCCTCCGTCTGTCATGGCGGAGGGCTTTGTCGTGAGGGGGAGTACCGTATCGTGTCACTTGCTCTTATTCCGTGTGCTGATGTCGAACCAAACTGCCAACAGAAGAACTGTACCCTTGATCATATACTGATAGGAGATATCCATGTTCAGAAGGGACATGCCGTTATTGATGGAGGCCATAACCAGGGCACCGATGATGGCCCCGACCACAGAGCCGATTCCGCCGCTGGCAGAGGCCCCACCGATAAAGGAGGCGGCAATGGCGTCCAGCTCGAAGAGGTTCCCGGCAGAGGGCGCCGCCGCATTGAGGCGGGCACTGAACATAATGCCGGACATGGCGGCCAGGGTACCCATGGAGGTGAACACCAGGAATACGGTTTTCTTGACATCTATGCCAGACAGCCGGGCTGCTTCAAGGTTTCCACCCAGGGCATAGATATGACGGCCAATGGGGGTCTTTGTTGTGATAAAGGTGTATAGGGCTACAAAGGCCACCACAATGAAAACGGTGTAGGGGATCCCTTTATAGAGAGCCATACTGAGGATAAAGGCCATGATCAGGCCCCCCACCAGAGCCAGCTGCCCAATGAAATAGTGACCCGGAAGCACTTCAAAGCCGTAGGTTTTGCGTACCTTCCGCTGACGCATCTGGAACACGATATATCCCAAAACAGCCACAGCGCCGATGATCACAGAAAGCAGATGAACACCCGGTATGTTGGCGATATCGGCCAGATAGCCCACATTGATCTTATTGAAGGATTCATGGAAGGGACCGATGGTTTGTCCCTTGGTGATGCCGATGACAGCCCCTCGGAAGATCAACATCCCCGCCAGAGTTACAATAAAGGCCGGAACGTGGCGGTACGCCACCCAGAACCCTTGCCACATGCCGATGAGTGCGCCCACCGCCAGGGTAATTAGAATCGCTACCGGTGTGGACATGCCCATTTTCACCTGCAGGATGGCGGCAATCGCTCCGGTGAATGCCGCTATGGAGCCCACCGAAAGGTCAATATGCCCTGCCACGATCACCAGCACCATCCCCACCGCCAACACGGCGATGTAACCGGTCTGCAGATAAAGGTTGGTAAGGTTGCGGGCGGAAACGAAGGTTCCCTTGGTCAGGACATTAAAAATCATCATAATTACAAAAAGTGCTATGAACATCCCATACTGCCGGATATTTGCCCGAAAAAGATCCATCAGCAGATTGTTTTTCTTATTCTCCGTGGTCATGTCAGTGCCTCCCCTGTCCTATGGAGTATTTCATAATCGTTTCCTGATTGATCTGATCCCCTTCCAGCTCTGCCGCTATGCGCCCCTCGTGCATCACATACACCCGGTCGCTCATGCCGAGAATCTCAGGAAGCTCAGAGGAGATCATGATGATGCTTTTACCTCTGGAAACAAATTCATTCATAATGCTGTAGATCTCGTATTTCGCACCAACATCAATTCCACGGGTGGGCTCATCCACAATCAGAATTTCCGGATCCGTCAGCATCCATTTGCTGAGAGCCACCTTTTGCTGATTCCCTCCGCTGAGGTTCATGGCCTTGGCCTCAATGGAAGGGGCCTTGATACGCATGGCCTCCTTGTAGTGCTCGGCGTTCTTGATTTCTTCATTGATATTCAGAACGCCTTTGTTCGTAATGGTGTCCAGACTTGCAATGGATATGTTCTGCTTGATGTCCTGAATCAGAATCAGTCCCTTTTCCTTCCGGTCTTCCGTCAGGTAGCTGATTCCGCAGCGGATGGCGTCCCCGGGGGAGTTCAGCTCTTTTTTCACACCGTCGAGGTACAGCTCGCCCTCCACTCGGCTTCCATAGGATTTTCCGAATATACTCATGGCAAACTCTGTACGACCGGCCCCCATGATGCCGGACAGGCCTACAATCTCTCCCCGTCTCACATTGATGGAGGAATCCTTTATGATTCTTCGGCTATGATCCTCTGGGCTGTATACGTTCCAATTCTTAACCTCAAGACGGATTTCACCGATATTGGACACCCGCTCCGGATACCTGTTGGTCAGTTCACGCCCAACCATCTTTCGGACAATATCATCCTCAGAGACATTTTGGGTATGCACATCCAACGTATCAATGGTTTTCCCGTCCCGAAGAACGGTGATGGAATCCGCCACTTCCATGACTTCATTCAGCTTATGGGATATAAGAATGCATGAGATGCCTTGTTTACGAAGTTCTTTAAGGATATTCAGCAGATTCTTGGAGTCTTCCTCGTTCAGGGCCGCCGTGGGCTCATCCAGTATCAGCAGCTGCACATTCTTGCTGAGAGCCTTGGCAATTTCGATGAGCTGCTGTTTTCCAACCCCAAGGGTCCGAATCTGCGTATCCGGATTCACCGAAAGACCCACCTTTGCCAGAAGGTCTCTGGCCCGAATGATGGATTCGTTCCAGTCGATGATTCCATTTTTTTTGATTTCGTTTCCAAGAAAAATGTTCTCGAAAACGCTCATATACGGCACCAGTGCCAATTCCTGATAAATAATGGCCGTTCCTGCATGCTCACTGTCCTTGATATGATGATACTGCTGAACAGCACCGTTAAGAACAATATCCCCGGAATAGGTTCCAATCGGATACACCCCGCTGAGAACCTTCATCAGGGTGGATTTACCCGCTCCGTTTTCCCCAACCAGGCAGTGAATCTCTCCCCGCTTCACATTGAAGGTCACCTGGTCAAGGGCCTTCACCCCCGGAAACTCCTTAACGATTCCCTTCATTTCAAGAATGAAATCTGACATAATGTCCTCCTGCCCATAAATCATTCAACTCCACAATGGGTAGATACCCATTTTTAAGTTGAAAAAACAGGGGTGACACCAGTCACCCCTGTTACTCGGTGCGTCCTATTGCATATCTGCTTCTTTGATATAACCGCTGTCGATCAGCATGGATTGGAAGTTGTCTTTTGTAACGACTTGGGGCTCAAGAAGGATGGAAGGAACCTTGATGGATCCGTTATCCACTTCGCCATTTGTTGTTACAGCTTCGCCTTTCGCAATTTTCACTGCGGATTCAATGGCGGCTTTAGCCAGTTCACGGGTATCCTTGAAGATCGTCATGGATTGCTCGCCGATTTTGATGCGTTTTACTGCAGCGATTTCGGAGTCCTGGCCTGTGATAACCGGAAGCTTCACGTTGGCAGCTTTGAAAGCTTCAACGATACCGCCGGCTGTTCCATCGTTAGGAGCCAATACGCCTGCGATTTCTTTGCCGGCATTAGCAGTCAAAACGTTGGAAGCACGGTTTTGAGCATTGGCCGGCACCCAGTTGTCTGTGGCAACCTGTTGGAATTCGGAACCGCCAAGAACTGTGTATGTGCCGTCATCAATCTTAGGCTGGATTACAGACATCGCCCCTTTAAAGAACAGGGAAGCGTTGTTGTCTGTAGGTGCGCCGGCAAACAGCATGATGTTGCCTTTTGCTACGTTATCAACAAAGTATTTACCTTGAAGGGCGCCAACTTTTTCATTGTCGAATGAGAGGTAGTAGTTAAGCTTGTCGGAACCGGTTACAAGACGGTCATACGAAAGTACGGGAACGCCTTCATCGTTGGCCTTCTTAACGAGCTCTGCGGAGGCAGATGCGTCATGAGGAGCCAGGATCAGAACCTTGATGCCTTGTGTAAGAAGATTTTCAACCTGTTGTGCCTGTTGCGCCTGGTCAGCGTCGGCTACTTGAACCAACAGCTCTACGCCAGCCTCTTTAGCCCATTTTTCCATTGCTTCCTTGTCGCGAACCCATCGCTCTTCACGCTGTGTTGGCAGGGATACGCCGATCTTTACAGCTTCTTCAACAGCTGGAGTTGCAGCGGGCTCGGCAGGAGCAGCCGGTTTCGGTGCACAGCCTACGAATGGTACAGCCAAAGCAAGAGTCAAAACCAATGCTAAAATCTTCTTCATTTTCTTTCCTCCCCTTAATAGGTTTGTGAATTCATTTGAATTGTATATCCCCGGGGGTGTCTCCGTCACTGAACGGAATTAATGCCTGTGAAAAGGTTTTCATACAGAAGCGGGCCCGACATCTGTCGGGCCCGCTTCTTATAGCATTTATTTAACATTGCTTTTATCATTGTTTCACGTTCCGATAAACATCCTCCCGGCTGTGGAAGCCGGAGTCGATGATGATGCTGTCGATGGTGGTTTTGTCCACCAGCTCGCAGGGAATCTGAACCAAGGGGATGTAACCGGTGCCATTGGCAATCTGATCCTCTGTTTTAAAGGTTCCGTTAATCAAGGCCAGACACATGTCCACCGCCCGCTGGGCCATGGTGTTGTAGGGCTTGTAAACCGTAGCCAGCTGGGTTCCCTCAACGATCCTCTGGCAGGCTGAAAGCTCGGCGTCTTCGCTGACCACCAGCACCTTCCCCGCCAGCTGTCGCTCTGTCAGAGCCTGTATGGCTGCCGTGGCCAGCATATCATTGGCAGCGATGATCCCATCCGGCACCGTCCCTGAATCCAGCAGACTTTCCACTGCTTCAAAGGCCGGCGCTTCCCTCCATCCGTGGGCCCAAACCTCCGACACAATGCTCAGCTTCAGCTCTTCGTCCACCCGATTCAGCACATTATAGAAGCCCTGGTTGAACAGCTTTGAATTGTTGTCTTCGGGATCACCGTTGATGATCAGCAGCTTGGCCTCCCTCTTGCCGTCCAGCTCCAGCTGCCGTACAAGCCGGCCTGCAATCTGTTCCCCCACCTGTATACTGTCAAAAGACACATAGGCATCGTAATCCGCACCCAGGATCAAACGGTCATATGCGATGACATGTATTCCTTTGCGCTTCGCCCGTTCTATCAGCTCGGTATAGGCGTCTTTCTGTTTTGGCAGTATCACCAGCACCTGCACCTTCTTGTCAATGAGGTATTGAATCTGCCGCTTCTGCTCATTCAGGTCATCATTGGCAATCTGTACATCCACTTCAATGCCCTTTTGATTGGCTGCTGCCACGAAGGTTTCCATATCCCGCTTCCAGCGTTCCACCACGATGCTGTCAAAGGAGAGGCCCACCTTCAGCGTATGCTGATTGGTTGAAGCGCCGGGAGCCTTCTGCTGCAGAACCAGCCACCCTCCTGCAAGGGCCATGATCAGTATCAGAGCGGCACCAACCCCGATTAGCGTTATGTTTTTAGGCTTCATTCCATCACCCGCTGGTATTCTTTTGGCGTCAACCCCGTTATTTTCTTGAACAGCCGCACGAAATAGTTTGGATCGTCATAGCCGATGGCATAACTGATTTCCCTGGCACTGAGCTGTGTTTCCCGGATCAGCCGTTTGGCTTCGCTGATTCGCAGATCAATCAGGTGCTCCTTGAAGGTATGCCCGGTTTCCTGCCTGAAGATTTTGCTGAGATATTGAGGCGTAACCCCCAGCTCCCCGGAAATCTCCTCAAGGCTCACTTCCCTGGCATACCCAAGCTCCAGACGCTCCAGGGTTCCCTTGACCAAATCGGTACAGCTGCCGGTTCCAAGGCGGCTGTTTTCTTCCACAAGCACCTCCAGAATTTCCTCGGCGTATGCGATTTTTCCAAAGACCGTTTTCAAGCCGTAGGCGGTGATATACTCCGTGGATTCCAGCCCACCCGTAAGGGAGCAGCCCCGCTGTCTGCACTGGTTCACCAGAAGGACCAAAAGCTCCAAGAGCAGAGCTTCCGCTGTTCCGGCTCCGTTTTGCCCCCTGGAAAGGGCAAAATAAACCTCCTTAAGCTCACGGAAGGTTTCCAGCGCTTTACGACTTCTGGACTGAAAATGCTCGCCGACCTTCTGCGACAATTGGCGAAAAACAGAGTAGTCATAATTGCTCTGAGGGGTTGGACGCCACAGGGTCACATTGGATTCAGCGTTGTTTAGCAGCACCATGCATTCCTCATAGGACTGTGCCACCTCTTCAATGGGGCGAACCGGACCAATTACAATGCGGGCCTTCATCCCGAATTTCTTAAGAAGGCTGTCGTGAATCCCCGTCCAGTATGGCAGGGCCTCCTCGTGGATTGTGCTCTCCTGGGCTTCAATGTAGATAAATATGCGGTTAAAAACCACATTGCTTACGATCCCCTCATAATGGTATTTCACATTGCTCTTGAGATAATCGCATGAATCGCTGAGGCGCATGGTCCAGGTTGTCATCTGGTCGGAGGGAGCGCCCTCTTCCAGGGTTCGAAATTCCAGGGCCAGCATGTATCCGCTTTCCAGACGGATTGAAAGAAGATCTCTGAACTGCTGCAGCAGCTTGGAAAGATCACGGCCCAGCATGATGGACTGAAAAAAATTGCTTTCCACCAGGCTGATGGAGGCGTAGTACTTCTCAATGCTCTCCAGCTCTTCATCCCGCCGTGCCTGCTCGGATCCGATCTTCTGCATGGCCTTGCCGATGGCCTCCACCAGCTTTTTCTTCCCCAAGGGCTTCAGAATATAGTCTTCCACATCGTACTTGAACGCTTCCCTGGCATATTCGAATTCTTCAAAGGCCGTCACAATCAGTATCTTGACCGACGAATCGGTGAGCCGCGCCTTCTTGATCAGCTCCAGTCCGCTGATTCCCGGCATCCGGATATCCGTCATCAGGATGTGGGGCTTGAAGCTGTCCAGCTTCAGCAGCCCTTCCTTTCCGTTGCGGGCTGTTTCAACCTGAATGCTGTCGAAGCTTGAGGAAATCATATAGGTCACGGAGTCCAGCACGATCTTTTCATCATCCACCACCAGCAGCCTAAGCATACAATCCCTCCGATTCCCTATACAATTTGACTTGCATCTCGGTATATTGATGCTCTACACTGCGTACGGACAATACGTCCTCATGGTCGTAAAAATAACGCAGTCTTTCATATACATTTCCCAGCCCCAGGCCCGTGGTGTGACCGCTGTGCTCCGCGCCGCTTTGATCGTGCCTGAAGCCTTCCTCATTCAGTTGCTTTACCTTGTCTTCCGGTATGCCGTTTCCGTTATCCCGGATCAAAATCCGAATATGATCCGGGTACTGCCGCACCGTAACCGTGATCAGCCCGATTTCCTCCATATCCCGGAATCCGTGAATAAACCCATTTTCCATCAGGGGCTGCAGAATCAGTGGGGGCATTTTCACCGCCGCCAAATCCCCTTCAATATCAAATGCAACCTCAATCATATCGTCGAATCTAACCTTCATGAGCCTGCAATAATTTCGAATACTCTCCAGTTCCTCTTCCAGGGTGACCGTATTGTCCAGCCGCTGAATATTGTAACGGAACATGGCCGCCAGGTTTTCCATGAATTCCCCGGTCTTCTCCGCATCCTCCAGATTGGCCAGCTGTGTGCCGGCGTTGAGGGTATTGAAGAGGAAATGGGGGTTTATTTGAGACTGAAGCGCCATGTACTCGGCGTTTTTCAGCAGGTTTTGCATCTTCAGGTTTTCAATTTCAGAGCTTCTGAGCCGGTTTTCCATTTCCGCCTTATCTTGAAGCTCTTCGATATAATTCTTGATGCTCCAGGCCATCTCCGTAAGGGTTTTCCCCAGAAGATCCGCTTCCCGGTAAGCACCGGAGCTGCTCAGTGTTGCCCTGTAATTCCCTCTTGAAATTTCACCGGCGTAATCCGACAATTCTTCAATCGGGTCCGTGAGACGCCGGGTAAAATCATAGATGAAGACAATGCTGAGAGCCACAATAACAACGGTCATACAAACGAAAACAATCTTGAGCGTCTCGATGCGTTCAGACAGCAGCAAATAGTCCTTAAGATTTCGGTTGAACTCCATATCCCGGATCTTTCCGATATTCTCATTCACGTATCCGGAATACCGCTGAACCTCACCGAAAGCCTTGATATAGGCCGGTGTATTGCGCCCCCGTTTGGAATCAGTGGCCCTGGAAGCCGATTTAAGGACCTCATCCAGGATGTTTCCGATATTGATGGCCAGTATCCGTTCTTCGCGCCGGGACAGTTCTCCCCCCAGCTGGCTTCGCAGGCTTCCCAGCTCATTGTAATCTCTCATGTAGGCTACGAAGGCATCTGAATCCTTCGTGTTCAGATAACTGTCCAGATTTTTTTGCAGGCTGTCAAGTGAGGTGGTCACGGATTCCAGCACCAGGCTCTGCTGAAACATTTTATTGAAATTACTGCTAAGCTGGAGGGTCACATAAAAGACCGCCAGGTAGCCGGTGACTAAACACAGGAGAAGGATCATGGTGAAATTGGCTACCCGGCTTCGGACACCATCCTGTTTCAGAAATGAAATAATCTTGACCATTGGCTACCTTCCCTCCGGATTATCCTGAGTCAGGACCTTGATGGGAATGTTGATATAAGCGGATTGACGCTCATTTTGCATCAGTGTGTACAAGGCTTCTGCACTCATTTTGCCCAGGGTTCCGTAATCCTCCACCACACTGGCATAGATCGTGCCTTTTTTCAGGTAATCCATGATTTCAGGAATGTCGCCACTGGAAATCACCTGGATCTGACCCACCCGATTCAGGTCGATGAGCACCTTCACCACCCGAAGGGCGTCGATGGGGTCCGTGCAGACAACTGTTTTAATTTGCTGTCTGTCTATCTGGTCGCTGAGAATCAGCTCCGCCCTTTTTTTGGCAGAGTATTCCACCGTCATGCCGTTGATTGAAGGATGCATGGCATTGTATTCGTGTATGCCGTTGAGATAGCTGTTGGAGGATGCGCCGTTCTGATCCGTATACTCACTGCTGAGGATCAGCAGAACATCCGCCGGGGACCCGTTGGCCGTGTCAATGATTTCCGCGGTGGTCTGCCCCAGGTTGAACTTGTTGGTGCCGATATACGCATCCCGCTGGCTGTCTGGAGAATCGTTGCCCAGGGTCACGACGCGGATTCCCTTCTCATGGGAGCCCTTGATCTGATCTCTGGCCAGCTGATTGTTGGACAGCTTCACCAATATACCGTCCACCTTGGAAAGCTCCGCCATCTCAAAGGCCTTGTCCAGCTGGGCGGGAATGCTCGGATCTTCGACTCTGCAAACCTCTATCACGGCCTTTTTCTTAAGTGCCGCCTCCTGAAGTCCGGAAAGATAGGCCGTCCAGGAATAAGAATCCGTATCGTCGGATATAACCACGAAATGATACTGCGGCACATCCTGGCTCAATGGCTTATCTGTACCTGAGTAGCTTCGGATGAGCCGGGTGGTTTGGAAGGCATACCCGATCATCACAATCAGTACAATCAGAAGGATGATCTCAATGGTTTTTGCTCTACGCATCTGGATTTCCTCTCCGTAACGATACGACCTATTTTGAGTATACCTCTGTTTTCTCAAAGGGCAAGGGACTTTTAATCCTCTTTACCTTAACCGCGTCGATTCGGAAGTTAAGCGCCTCTGATCCGCAGGCAATCCGTTCGAATACCTTTTGCGGTATAATTGAACCGGAGGTGATTTTATGACGTATGAAAACGATCCCATCATGGAGCTTGCACAGCTGTTTACAGACCGGCAATCCATTGTCTTCTTTGGCGGCGCCGGAACATCAACAGAAAGCAGCATTCCGGATTTTCGTTCTGCCGATGGCCTTTACAGTACCCGCTTCCGCGGAATGGATCCGGAATATTTGCTGAGCCACGACTGCCTGATTAAAGAACCGGAAATTTTCTATACCTATCTCAAATCCAAGCTGTACTTCCCGGAGGCATTGCCCAACACAACCCATAGGGTTCTTTATCAGTTGGAACAGCGGGGAAAGCTGAAGACGGTGATCACTCAGAACATCGACGGGCTGCACCAAAAGGCCGGAAGCCGCAATGTTATCGAGCTTCACGGGTCCATGCTTCGCGCCAGCTGCATGGCATGCAGGACCCCCTATCCCGGGGCGGCTCTTTTCACTGCCGACGTCCCCTTCCCAACCTGTTCCCAATGTGCCGGCATGCTGCGACCGGAAGTGACCCTCTATGGCGAGGCATTGGATTACGGTGTGATTGAAGCTGCGGAAGTGGCGCTTTCCACCGCCGATGTGCTTATTGTGGGAGGAACCAGCCTGGCAGTCTACCCGGCGGCAGGCTTTCTTTCCTATTTCAGAGGCAGTACCCTGGTGCTGATGAACCGCGATGCCACACCCATCGACAAAAAAGCCAGCATCATAATACGCGAACCCATCGGTATTGCCATGGGTAAGGCTTACAAGCTGGCTTTTGGAAAATCGGTGGAATAATCACTGCGTTTCGTCCTGGATGGCGTACTTCCTTGTACCCGCCTTCTTGGCCTGAGCCAGCAGCTCTTCCAGCTCTGTCATCAGATCATCCGCCTGCAGAGGGGCCTCCGGCATTATGGTCAGAATCCCCAGGGACAGGGGATGCGGGGCATCCCTAAGAATCTGTCCGGCCAGTTCCCGGGCATTTTCAGCTTCCGTATTGTGCAGAAACATGCCGAATTCGTCGCCGCCGAACCGGCAAAGGCCATCCGCTCCCCGTTTGATCTGTTTGCTGAGATAGCCTGCCGTTTCGATCAGCACCTGATCACCTTTGAAGTCCCCCGACTTGCTGTTGATCTGTGCAAAGCTTTCCAGATCTGCCAGCATGATGGTCAGGGGCATTCCCTCCCGACGGCATACCGCGTATTCGTGTTCCAGCAGTCCAAGGAATCTGCGGCGATTAAACAGTTGGGTCAGGGTATCAATGGCCGACAGCTCGTGCTCCAGACGAACCCGTTCCTCGGCCTTCCAGACTCTTGTAACCAGCTTCGACAGCAGCACGCCGGTCAAGAACAGGACAAGGAAAAAAATAGCAAAAACCCCCAGGGTTTTTTGAACATAAGCATAGTATTTGTCCGGATAAAGATCGACCCCCAGCATGCCGATGAATTCGCCCTGCTTGGAATAAAGCGGGGCGAAACCGCACAGATAGGTTCCCCATTCTGCGGTTTCTAAAATATACGTTGGTTCCCGCTTGTCCATAATGGCCTTTATCCGTGGGATTGGCACGGTGTAGCGGGATTTATCCGTATACCCTTTGCCGCCGGTATCCGCCAGTCGGGTTTCATCATTTACAACGGCATCAAGAAGGTACACATCGCTTAAGGGGGTTCCTACGGGAACCTTATAGAAGGCTTCCTCTCCCGGTTCAACCTTGTATTTTATCTTATCGGCCTTTAGTGGACAACGCAGGTACACATATTTGATTTCAGCGTAATGCATTACATCTCGTGCATTTTTTTCAAAGTTAACGTTGGTGCTGTCCTTCAGCAGGTCATTGAAATCCATCCCCAGCAGGCGGTCGTATTCCACCTGATCCACATCCAGCCAGTGGGTAATGTCCATAGCCAATATCATGGCCTTGTTGCCCAGGTCCGCTTTCAAATTCTTGGCCAGAATGTTATAGGAGGCAACAGCGAAAACCGCTATCATGGCAACATAGATGACAATCAGGATATAAATGGACCTGCGCCCCATGAGCTGGTTACGTCTTTGGTTATTCATCTCCCGTTGCCTCCGTTTCACCTTAACCACTTATCTATTTAGTGCAATTCATTATACATCCTAAAGTCTCAATTGGCACCCTGTATATTTTCCCATTGTGAATCCTTCCCACGAATCCATAAAAAAACCAGAAGCGGCCTCAAAACAGGGATTTCCTTACTGTTTTGAGGCCGCTCCTTCGTCACTTTTTATATCCGATAAGCATTCAGAATTCCCCGAACCGTTTTAATCGCTGAGGGGTCCAGCTCATAAGCCCGGTCATCAGATCGGGGGCCCATGACCACTTTCCGTCGGCCTGAAAGATGAAGCTCGGTCACGCCTGTTCTTTCCAGAATCGTCTGGGCATTGTCCGCCCGGACTCCACCTCCCGGGAGGATGCTGATTCTTCCCGAAGACTGCCGCCGGAGATTTGCCAGGGCTTCTATTCCCTGATCCACCGTATCGGCACCCCCGGAGGTCAGAATCCGTTCCAACCCCAGTACAACGCAAGTTTCCAACGCCTCTCCCAAATCTCTTGTGCGGTCAAAGGCACGGTGAAAGGTGACCGGGTACCCCTCCGCCGCTGCCAGAAGGCCCCTCATGGCTTCCCTGTGAATAATGCCCTCCGGCAGGATGGCACCGGTTACAAATCCCCGAACCCCAGGCCAGCGCTTCCGAATAAATACAACAGAGGCCGCCATGGTGCGAAGCTCATCGTCGGTATAGATAAAGCCTCCGCTCCGGGGACGGATCATAACCTGAACCCCGATGTTCAGCTCTGTCATTACACGTTCCAGCAGGCCGGGCTCCGGAGTAAGCCCCCCTGTGCTGAGATCGGCGCAAAGCTCCAACCGGTCTGCCCCACAGGCCTTTGCCGCCTGGGCTGCCGCAAAGGTATCCACGCATACCTCAAGCTGTCTCATAGGGATGCTCCTGTCTGAATGCTTGCACCGCGGATCGGATTTCCTTTTCCGTTCTCAGCTTCATCAGCTCTTCCACCAGTATCCTGCACCCTTTCTGTTCCAGTGTGCGGATTCTCAGCCGGGCCTTCAGGATGGCGCCGGCATTCATACTGTAGATATCCAGCCCCAGGCCCACCAGCACGGGAATGAAGTCAACGTCTCCGGCCAGTTCGCCGCACATGGCCGCCGGAATACCGGCACTGTGAGCCCCGTTGATAATGGCTTCCAGGGTTCGCAGAAATGCCGGATGGTAAGGGGTATATAGGTAGGCGACTGCCTGATTCATGCGGTCTGCGGCCATCATGTACTGAATCAAATCGTTGGTTCCGATGCTGAAGAAATCCACTTCCTCGGCGAGAAGGGACGCCATGGCCGCAGCGGAGGGTACCTCCATCATGATGCCAAGCCGGATGTCCTCCGCCATGGGTACCCCCTCAGCCAGCAGCTCTGCCCGACACCGATCAAGGAGGGCCTTCACGCTGCGCACCTCTTCAATGCCACTGATCATAGGGACCATAATGCGCAGTTTTCCATGGATCGAAGCCCTCAGCAGGGCCCTAAGCTGTGTTTTAAAGATATCCTCCCGGGTCAGACAAAACCGAATGGCCCTGAAACCCAGGAAGGGGTTGGCTTCTTTTTCTATTCCAAGATAGGGGAGTTCCTTGTCACCGCCCACATCCAGGGTGCGTATCACCACGGGTCTGCCATCCATGCCTTTAAGAACCTCACCGTATATGGCGGCTTGTTCCTCCTCTGAGGGCGGTGTGGCACGGTCCATATAGATGAACTCCGTACGAAAAAGCCCGATGCCCTCCGCGCCGTTTTCCAGCATCTTCGGTATCCCCTGAGGACCGGTGATATTCCCCTCCAGATGGCAAAATGCACCGTCCAGGGTTACGGTTTCCTCCGATTTCAACGATTCCAGACTTTGCTTGAACAGCAGGAGATCCTGTTGCCGTTTTCGGTAGACATCCAGCAATTCCGAATCTGGATTGACGTGAATTTCCCCCGTAGCCCCATCTATGATGAGCAGGTCCCCGTGAGCCAGGGAAGCCAAAAGCCCTGTTGCCTGTATGACCGTTGGAACCCCGGTAATCTTCGCCAAAATCGAAAAATGTGTCGTGGCGGCTCCCCCTTGGCAGACGAACCCCTGCACCGCCGGATTCTCGGTTAACGCGATATCCGAGGGTGAAAAATCAAGGGCAACCGGTATCCAACTGCTGCCCGGCTCCAATGACACCTTATCCGAAATCCCGGCCAAATCCTTCAGAATCTGATTACGCAAATCCAGATAGTCTTGGGACCGCTGCTGAAGATAGGGATCCTCCATAGCGCTCATGATATTTGAAAATCCTTCCATAACCGTACGGACCGCTTCCGGGAGCTTTTGTCCGCTTAAAAGCGCCTTATTGACCTGGCTTTCAAGCTCCGGATCCTCCAGCATGATGCCGTGGGCCTCCAGAATCTCCATCCGCACCTTCTGCATCGTTTCCTTTGCCTTCTTTGCCTCAGATTCAAGGCGGCCTCCCACACTCTTCAAAGAGGTCCGCAGAATCTCCATCTCCTCCTCGGGGGGCCTGGAAACCCATCCTGAAAAATCCAGTACCGGTTCCTCTACAATCCAGGCCTTCCCGATGGCAATTCCTTCGCTTAATCCTATCCCAATCACAAGAGCCTCCTATTCCGCGTTGATCTGTGCGATCAGCGCCTCAAGGGCTTCTTCCGCCCGGTCCGCATCGGAACCGGTGCCGCATATCTCTAAAATATCGCCACAGACGGCTCCCATGCTGAGCACCGCCATGATACTTTTCCCATTGAATGCCTTGCCGTCTTTTATCAGCTGAATGTCCGCTTCGAAGGACTGTGCGGCTTTTGCAACCAAACCTGCCGGTCTGGCATGAAGACCTGTTGCGTGTGTCAGTGTGATGCGTTTCATGTTTTTCCTCCCTACTCTTTCAGTGATATCCGAACAGCGGTTGTAATGCCTGCACGCATGTCTTGTTCTGAAGAAGAGATGATTTTCGCCACCCTCTCCATGTTAGTGATAATCACCGGACTCACCGTGGACTTCCCATGGGCCTCCAGTTTATCCAGTTCAATGCTCAGCAGCGGCGTCCCTGTTTCCACAGATGCCCCGGCCTCCACCAGGCGGGTAAAGCCCTCCCCCTCCATTTCAACGGTGTCTATGCCAATATGGATCAGGATCTCCAGCCCTTCCGGCGTTTCAATGCCCAGGGCGTGGCTGGTGGGGAAAATCTGTGTGACCTTCCCTGCACAGGGTGACAGTACCTTGCCTGCGCTGGGTAGGATGGCAAAACCGTCTCCCAGCATTTTTGATGAAAACACCTGATCCGGAATCGCTTCCATGGGTACCAGGGTTCCTGTCATAGGAGCCGTCAGAATCAGTTCTTTCTTCTTTCCCTTCAACCATTTGAACATGATACGTCCTCCTTGAATGTCTCTCCCCCATGGAGGGTTTCCTCTGGAAGCAGCTGAGCAGCGCTGCGGTCCAGCACCAGGATCACATCCGGATGTAGCTGAAGGATGGACGCCGGAAGAGCGGGGGTGATCTTTCCGTATATCATTCGATGCACAGCATCGCTTTTTTCAGGGCCGCTGGCTAACAAAAGAATCCTTCTTGCATGCATAATGGTTTTTATGCCCATGCTGATTGCCCGCTTGGGTACCGCTTCTACTGATGAGAAAAACCGTGCGTTGTCCTGGATCGTCTGTTCATCCAGGGTTACCAGGTGGGTTCCCGCTTCAAAGGTGATATCCGGCTCATTAAATCCGATATGGCCGTTTCGCCCTATACCCAGCACCTGAATATCAATTCCTCCTGCCTGCCCGATGCTGGCCTCATAGCGCCTGCATTCCGCTTCCACATCACCCGCCAAGCCATCCGGAATGTGGGTGTTTCCCTTACGAAAATTGACATGTCTGAATAGCTGCTCCTGCATAAAACAGTGATAGCTTTGGGAATCTTCCGGAGAAATCGGCGTGTACTCATCCAAATTGAAGGCAGTTGCCTTGGAAAAATCCAGCCCTTCCTCCCGGTGAAAGCCAATCAGTCGCTGATACATGCCCTTCACTGTACCGCCGGTGGCCAGTCCCAATACACTTTCCGGCTTTAACGTCAGTTGACTTGCCAGAATCCGGGCCGCATACCGGCTCATTTGTTCATAATCTTCCGTGATGATGATCTTCATTCTATACCTGCCTTATTCTCAAATATCACGGTCCCCCGTCCCACCGTCCGAGCCACATTGTAATCCTCATCATGAAGGAAGAAATCCGCCAGTTTACCGGCCTCGATGGTTCCCCGCTGATCCAATATGCCCAGGACTGCTGCCGGATTCCGGCTGGCCAGCCCCACCAACTGGGGCATATTCAGGTCTGTAGTCCGTTTCACATTCCGCAAAGCCTGATTCAGCTGTAGGGTACTGCCTGCCAGGGTGCCATCGGTCAGACGACAGGCCCCCCCTTTCACATGGACTGCCTGCCCTCCCAGGGTATAGCTGCCATCCGGCAGACCCCCGGCCTGCATACAGTCCGTAACCAGAACAACCCTGTCCAGACCCTTGATATTCAGAAACCCCTGGTAGAACGAGGGATCCACATGAACATCGTCACAGATGATCTCTGTGGTAAAGGGCCAGCCCAGAGCCGCTCCCACAACACCGGGAGCCCGATGGTGCAGCGGCTTCATGGCATTGAAGCAGTGGGTGATATGACGGACGCCAGCCTTATAGGCACTCAGTGCCTGCTTCAAATCGGCATCGGAATGCCCGATGGAAAGTATCACGGAGCTGGTTTCCAATACACGGCGAATGAAAGCCTCCGCCCCCTCTGCCTCCGGAGCCAGGGTGATAATCCGAGCCATATCAAGCCAGGGAGCGGCCAGGCTGTAATCCGGCGCTTTGATGAATGCCGGGTTTTGAGCCCCCTTGAACTCTCTGCTGATAAAGGGCCCCTCCAAATGGACACCCAGAATTTCCGCACCCTCACCCGGTTCCTGCCGCCACTGCCGGACCGCCGAAACGGCCCGATCAATGGCAGAGGGTTCTGCAGTCATGGTGGTGGGAACAAAAGCAGTGACCCCCTGGGCGCCGATGACACCGGCCATGGTTCCCAGTGCTTCCCGGGTTCCGTCCATGGTATCCACTCCGGCCAGCCCATGGATGTGGATATCAATAAGCCCTGGAGAAAGATATCCTCCGCCGCCGTCCGTCAGCTCTACTCCGGAAAGGTCCGAAATCTGGCTGTTCGGGACGATGGCCTCGATCCGTTCGTTATACAGAAGGATGTGCTCCTCCAGTATCCGGTCTTCCAGAATCATACGGGTATTGGTCACTGCTTTCATAAGGTTCTCCCACTCTCAAACATGAATTATGCTGTCATTTTCATCATTTTCTTGATTTCCTCGGCCAGAAGCTCCGCCCGTGTTCCGACCACTACCTGTACATTTTGAGCATTAAGCTTGATCACACCGGCGGCCCCCAGGAACTTCAGCTTGGGCTCATCGATCACTGCGCTGTCCTTTAAGGTGAGACGAAGACGGGTAATGCAGGCTTCCACATCAACGATATTGCCGTTGCCTCCCAGGGCTGCAATGTACTCTCTGGCAACCTGGGCAGTTCCCATTTCTTCATAAAGGGCTTCTGTTTCTTCCGGAACCATATCTTCACGGCCCGGTGTCATGATGTTGAATTTCTTGATGAAGAACACGAAGGTGAAATAGTAGACGGCTCCGAAGCCTAAGCCCACCGGCACCAGCATCATGGGATTGGTAGCCTTATTGTAGTTCACCACGAAATCGATGAATCCGGCAGAGAAGCCGAAGCCGTGAAGAATTCCCATGGCCTGGCAGATTACCAGGGCCAGTCCTGTAAGAACCGCGTGGATAAAGTAAAGGGCAGGCGCCAGGAATACGAATGAGAATTCCAGGGGCTCGGTGATGCCGGTGAGAAACGCGGTGAAGGCTACAGAGAAAAGCATGCCGCCAACTGCTTTTTTGTTTTCGGGCTTCGCTGTGGTGAACATGGCCAGAGCCGCAGCGGGGAGACCGAACATCATCACAGGGTAGAAACCGGCCTGGAAGATACCCGCTTTAGGGTCCCCTGCAAGGAACCGGAGCAAATCGCCCCGAACAACCTCACCGGCAGGGTTAGTCCATTCCCCAAAGGTAAACCAGAAGATGCTGTTAAGGACGTGATGAAGACCCGTAGGAATCAGAAGACGGTTCAGGAAGCCGTAGGAGAATGTCCCGATGGCACCGGCATTGATAACAGCATTTCCGAAGGTATCCAATCCCATTTGGACAGTGGGCCAGATATAGCCGAACAAGATGCCGATGAAGATGGCTGCAAAGGAGGTTACAATGGGAACAAACCGTTTGCCGCCGAAGAATCCGAGGAATTCAGGCAGCTTGATATTATGGTATTTATTATACAGAACTCCGGCAACAATACCCATGATAATTCCCACCAGGACACCTGTCTTGATATCCGGATTGATGACTTCGTAAACGTTTTTGCAGACCAGAACCCCTACTGCGCCGGCAAGACCTGCAGCGCCCTCATTGTTCTTTGCAAGCCCAAATGCGATACCGATGGCGAAGAGAAGGTACATGTTGTCGAATACGGCGGCACCGGCTTTAAACATGATGCTGTTGAGCAGGGTGAAATCCGTAAGCCCTGGAATGTCACCTGCTCCGAAACGAAGCAGCAAGGCTGCTACCGGCAACACGGCAACCGGTGTCATCAACGCTTTTCCAACACTTTGCAATTTACCGAACATTTTACTCACTGGCGTAGTCCTCCTGGTTTTAGTTATTCCCTTATAGCGCGCGCTTCTATGTCAACGGGTCTTCCCGTTGGGGACAATTTGGGGTGGAGCGTCATGCGTCGTGCGGTGTGCGTTAAGAACTGAGCGCTTAATAATTAAAAAAGGCATAAGAACAGCAACTGCGTACAGTTGACTGGTCTTATGCCTGATCGAATCAGTAACACGACCGATAATCGATTATTTCTTTGTGACTCCGCCTTTTCGGATCCGCTCGATATGAAGGGCCATATAGCCCAGCTCATCGTCGGGAACCGTAAGCGCATAGGTCTTCTCCATGTGTTCCTTCAGAAGCATTGCAATATCGAAGGATTCATGGAATTCTTTCCGAATGCTCTCAAACAACGGGTTGTCACTGGGAATTTCCTTGCGAACCCTGTCAATGAGGCCCCGAAGATGGTTCACCAACCGTTGATAGGTTAACTCCGAGGGGTCAAAAGGACAACCGAGATGCTCTTCAATGATGCCCACCAATTCCTTGAGAAGACGGGTCTGCTTCACGGTTTCCTTAACCGCTTCATTCTGCCGAGCAGCATGGAGGTGCAGTGTGATAAACCCTGTTTCATCCACAGGGATTGTAATGCCCAGCTGGCTGCCGAGATAGCTTACACCCTCCAGGGCCACCGCGTACTCTTCCGGATAAAGCATCTGAATTTCATATAAGAATGGGTTATGGATCTCCATCCCCTGTTTAATACGTTCTATGGCAAAACCGATATGGTCTGTCAGTACCACGTGGATCTGTGTGTTCAGGTGCCCCAGACGGGTCTCCGCCATGGCAGTAACCTCGGCGCAAAGCCCTACAATCTTGGGATCCATCCCGGTAATCAGCTCAAAATACTGCTTTTTCAATGTTTGTTCGAATGCAATAAACCGCTTCTCAATTTGATTGGAAGGAATAAGACAACGATTGCCGGTATTTCTGCCGAACCCCAACCCCTTGCCGATCAGAATGCATTCCTGATTCTGTTCAACATCCAGGGCCAGCAGTACATTGTTGTTCATGACCTTAATAATTTGGTAACTATCGGCCAATCCCCTCACCCCCCAGCTGGAAACGAACAAAAAAAGCATGAATCCTTGACTGAACGGTTGCGCTCAGTAAATGGTTCATGCCTGCTGTCCAGTAACACACCTCATGTTATTCATCTGTGACTTGATGATAACATCAGAAAAAACACCCGTCAAGGAAAACCTTTACCCGACGATCATTTTTTTTCCATCTTTCATGACTGACCGCTGTCAAAGACCTGTTCCCGTTCAAACAAGTGACTTCCTTCACTCTTATCATTTTTAACGACGCCCTCGTGTTCTGCATTCCACCCCTCTTCCGGCATTTCCGCTCCACTGCCGGCACGGCTCACCTCTTTGCTGCGTTCGACTATTTCGTGATCCAGCTTAAGCAGCTCTGACCGGTAATGAGCAGTTGCCTCATGAAATTCCTTCTCCAGCTTTTCCTTCCTCGCTTCCAGTTCCATCAGCTTCTGATCCATCGTCTCACCCTTTCTCTGGTCTTCATTGGCTTCTATGATGTTTATACCCTCAGGATCTCAAAAAAAACCACAAATACGAATCAAAAAGAAACACCCCGTGATTCAGCGCCGGGCCTTCCCAAGCCGTCAGCTGAATCACAGGGTGTGTGGGTTCTTTTTCAGAATCCATAGTTAGACTATAGCATGTAATTGTGAACAGCACGTGAAGCAATTCTTAAAAAATCATGAAATTGCTCTTCAGCACGCTCCTGAGCAGTCGCAGCCGCCATTACAGCCGCCGCACTTTTTCTCATAAGCGTCCATGAGACTGCTGAAACGGTTACGGGTGACATTGGTGTTCCAGGACGCATCAAAGCCCGGCCTGCTGTTGGAGAGAGTGCTCCAGTCGGTATCAATGGAGCCCTTGGCTGTACCGTCATAAAGCACACGGCTTACCCCAACCGTCCATACCGCCTCTCCGGAGGTCTCCAGCTCTTTTCTCACCCCGTTATAAAGCGGAAGGGAACGGGTGATTTCCTCTGTTATCGCCTCCACTGAGCCGTAGCTGAAGCTGGTGGTATACATGTTGACCAGATCCTGAATCATCTCCCAGTTCTGTATGGGGTATGCCGGCTCCAGTGCTGCCGCGAGCTTCTGTATCTTCCGGTCTGTAGATGTTACGGTTCCGGCGGTTTCAACCGGCAGCGCCATTGGCAGCACCACATCGGCGCTATTTGCCAGCTCTGTCAGGTACGCGTCCTGAACCACCAGGTATTCTACCTGGCTGCGAACTGCTTTTACCGCTGCGCTGTCCAGATCCTCTCCGTATACCAGCAGGCCCTTAACCGCGCCTGCCGCCATATCCTTGAGAACGGCTTCCGAATCGCTGGAAATTCCCATGTCCAGAATTCCCTGAGCATTGCAGCCCGAACGCAGCATCACGATGCCCTTCTTGGCGCTGCCCAGGTGACCGGACAGAGCGGCAATGGCCGCCAGCAGATGAACGGCTTCACGGTTGACGCGGTCTGCGTCGAATACGATCATGGCATTGAGGGCTTTCAGGTACGCTTCTCCGATTTCCTTGGCGGTTTCCGAAACTGCAACACCTTCCAGAGATTTCATGAAACCGTCGATTTCTGCCTCTGTAAGAGCAGTTGGGTGACGTTTCACCTTGTTGTGGTTCTGCGCAACATAAAGGGCGATCTCCCGAAGCAGTGCCAGGTCGCTCAGATCATTTATACAGGTTTTAGCCCATCGGTCTGCCTGAGATGCCTGATTGTTCAAAGCCACCAGGGTTCTGTTCTTTTCAACCGCTTTCTTCACGCTGAGGCCCGCAATGGTGTGGTCTTCAACGATGTTGGTGCCAACCATGAGGATGAACTCCGTGTGGGCCAGTTCTTCTATGCGGTTGGGGGAAGCATCGATACCCAGGACATCGGCAAGACCCGCCGGTTTCTGACTGAAGCTGAACAGGCGGTCGGTACGGAAATGCTCCCGCGCCGTACGGTTCAGCATCCAGGCCTCTTCGTTGGTGGCATGGTCGGACACCGCCACCGCCATGGCTCCCTGCCCGTGGAGCAGGTTAAGGCTTTGGGATTTACGGGCGATGTGGAGCAGTGCATCCCGGAGGCTGACTTCTTCCAGCTTGCCATTTTTGCGGATCATGGGAGCAGTGATGCGGTTTGCCTGGTCGATTCCCAGACCGAAGCGGCCCTTGGCACACAGGATGCCTTGTGTGGAATCCACGGCTTTACCGGCCGGCATTTTAACGGGCAGCACACGGATGGCGCGATTGCCCCGGGTTTCAACTACCGTCTTGCAGCCTACACCACACTGGGCGCAGACAGTTTCAGTGGTATCGCACACCATGGGAACCGGCTTCATGATAAAGGGCTTCTCGCCAAGGGCTCCGGTGGGGCACACACTAACGCACTGACCGCAGCCGATACAGTCGGTTTGGGTCATGGTCTTGTTGAAAGCGGGCTGAGCCGTAGCGCTGTAACCCCGGCTGCTGAATGCCAGGATGCCTACATCCATCACCTCTTCGCAGGTGCGGATGCACATGCCGCAGAGGATACACTTGTTGGGGTCCCGAAGGATGAACGGAGTCTCTTCAACAATGTCATAGGCAGGCTTATCCGAGGGGAACATGGAGGGATCCGCATCGTGCCGGACGCCGTAATCGATAAGCTTGCACTCGTTGTAATCCATGCAGCCGCATTCCAGGCAGCGTGCGGATTCTTCCAAGGCCTCTGTCTCGGTGAATCCGTTGACCACTTCCTCGAAGTTGTGCTTGCGGATTTCCGGGTGCACATGTCCCATATGGGCCTTCTTCTGGATCTGGATGTTGGGGAAGTCTGCAGCTGTCAGGTTTTCACGCTTGGAGTATTTCTTCTCTTTGATTGGCACGATCTGCCCCTGGAGATAGGAGCCGATGATCTTCGCCGCCTGCTTGCCGTCGTTCACGGCATCGATGGCGATGGTTGCGCCGTCGTCTGCGCCGTCGCCCCCTGCGAACACCCCTTCCAAATTTGTCTGGAGGGTCGTGAGGTCAACTGCGATATTATTGCGCTTGTTCAGGGTCAGCTCTTCAAGACCGGTAATGTCCAGAGCCTGACCGATGGATACGATGACGGCGTCCACTTCAATGGTTTCGAAGGCACCTTCCACCGGTACAACGGTGTTCCGACCGCCTTGGCCGCCGGATACAACCTCCATCTTCTGAAGCTTGATGGCTGTAACCTTGCCCTCTGCATTGCCGATGACCTCCACCGGGTTCAGCAGGAATTTGTACTCGATGCCTTCCTCTTCCGCCTCTTCAATCTCTACATCCACGGCGGGCATGTCGGCCTTAGTTCGGCGATACACGCAGTATACCTTTTCCGCCCCCAAGCGCAGGGAAGTACGGGCAGCGTCCATGGCGGTGTTTCCGCCGCCGACAACAGCAATGCGTTTGCCTGTCTTGATGGGTTTGTTGATGGAGAACCCGTTGAGGAATTCAATACCGCCGAACACGCCGTCCAGGTCTTCTCCGGGAATGCGCATCATGGAGCTTTTCCAAGCGCCCACGGCAACGTATACGGCGTCGAAGTTCTTGCGAACGTGGGAAAGATCCATATCACGGCCGATGCGTACATTGGGAACCAGGTTCACGCCCATTTGTCGGATCAGCTCCACCTCGCTGAGGAGAACCTCCCGGGGCAGTCGGTAAAGGGGAATGCCGTATTTCAGCATGCCGCCGAACTCGGGCATTGCCTCGTAAATGGTTACATCGTGACCCTGGGTGCGAAGGAAGTACGCAGCGGAAAGACCGGAGGGGCCTCCGCCGATAATGGCAACCTTCTTGCCTGTTGAAGCCGGAATTTCAGGAATGAAGGGTTTTTCGGATGCCAGGTCCATATCGGCAGCATAATACTTCAGCCACGCAATGGAAATGGGGTCCTCCAGGAGCCCTCGTCGGCACTCTGTTTGACAGGGGTGCGGGCACACGCGGCCAATACTGGCCGGTAGGGGCAGATTCTCTTTAATGACCTTTACGGCCTCACGGTACTCGCCGTTGGCGATAAGGCCTACATAGCCCTGAATATCCACATGGCTGGGACAGCCCTGGGAACAGGGAGCCTTACAGTCACCGGTGTGGTTGGAGAACATGAGCTCAAGGCTCATCTTGCGGGATTCCTTCACCTTGTCGGTCCAGGTGCGGATAACCATGCCGTCTGCTGCTTCCGTGGCACAGGCGCGGACCAAACGTGGGAAGTTCTGAACCTCCACCACGCAGAGACCGCAGGAACCGTATACTTTCAGTTTGTCGTTGTTACACAGATTGGGGATATCGATGCCGTTTTCCTGAGCCACCTGAAGGATGGTCATGCCTTTGAAGGCCGAAAGCTCGATCCCGTCTATATTCAGATTAATTCGTGACATTATTTCACCACCAGAAGGGATTTCCGAAATTTACGCCTCGGATATGGCTTTGAATTTACATTTGGCTTCGCAGGCACCGCAGCCGATGCATGCCGCGCGATCAATCACGTGGGTTTCCTTCAGCTTGCCGGTGATTGCGTTAACCGGGCAAACCTTGGCGCACAGGGTACAGCCAACACACGCGTCAGCGGAGATCACATATTTCTTAAAGGCCTGACAGCTCTTGGCCGTACATTTGCCGTTGAGGATATGATCCTCGTATTCGTTGCGGAAGTATTTTAGGGTTGTCAGAACCGGATTTGGCGCCGTTTGGCCCAGGCCGCACAGGGAGCCTTCTTTGATCTTATAGCAAAGCTGTTCCAAGGTGTTCAGATCCTCCGCAACGCCCTTGCCCTCAACGATGCGGGTCAGGATCTCCAGCATTCGCTTGGTGCCTATGCGGCAGTAAGTACATTTGCCGCAGGATTCGTTGCAGGTGAACTCCAGAAAGAATCGGGCCATTTCTACCATACAGGTAGTTTCGTCCATGACAACCATACCGCCGCTGCCGACGATGGCGCCGGTGGCTTGAATGGCTTCATAATCGATCTGGGTATCAAGAAGGGGTGCCGGAATGCATCCGCCGGAGGGACCTCCCATTTGAACAGCCTTAAATTCTTTGTTGCCTTCGATGCCGCCGGAAATGCCGAAGATGACATCCCGAAGGGTAAGACCCATGGGAACCTCTACAAGGCCGCCGTTTTTGATTTTTCCTGTTACGGCAAACACCTTGGTGCCCTTACTCTTCTCCGTGCCCATGGCTGCGAAGGCGGCTCCGCCGTTTTCGATGATCCAGGGAACGTTGGCATAGGTTTCAACGTTGTTGATATTGGTTGGTTTTGCCATAAAGCCCTTTTGTGCCGGGAACGGGGGTTTGAACCGCGGCATTCCGCGCTCTCCTTCCAGAGAGGCAATCAGTGCGGTTTCTTCACCGCAAACGAAGGCTCCGGCACCGGCTTTGATGCGCATGGTGAAATTCAGGCCTTCAATGCCGAAGATGTTCTTGCCCAGGAAGCCTTTTTCAGTGGCATCAACAATGGCTTTTTCAAGCCGCTTGATGGCCAGAGGGTATTCCGCACGAACGTAGACAATCCCCTCATCCGCGCCGATGGTGTAGCCGGCGATCAGCATGCCCTCGATCAGGCAGTGGGGGTCCCCTTCGATGACGGAACGGTCCATAAACGCCCCCGGATCTCCTTCATCGGCATTACACACCACGTATTTCTTGTTATCATGGGAGGTCAGCGCCGCGTTCCACTTGAACCAGGTGGGGAAGCCCGCGCCGCCACGGCCACGGAGGCCGGATACCTTAATTTCCTCAATAACCTGTTTGGGGCTCATGGTGAGGACAACTTTTTCCGCCGCTTTGTAGCCCCCCACAGACAAATAATCTTCCAGACTTTCCGGGTTGATTCGCCCATAATTCCGTGTAACAATGCGGGTCTGCATATCGTACGCCGCCTGATCCTCGGCTCCCATGAGCAGCCGCTTCACGTCCGGAGTCTGGCTCAGGATGCCCGGCACGTCCTCCGGCGTTACCTTCACATATCGGAAAAGACCTTCTTCCGTATAAACATCCACGATAGGCTCCAGATGACACATGCCGATACAGCCTGTGAGACCCAGATCGTAATCGGTTGAAGCACCCTTTTTCAGGCTTTCATCCATAAGATCATATAATTTGCCTGCCCCCGCTGCGATACCGCAGCTGCCGGCTCCGATTCGTATCTTCATCCTTGTGTCTCCCTTGCTCTGATGGAATTGATGGCTTCAACCGCCGTTTGCGGCGTCAGCTTGGCGAATACCGTCTCACCCACCATCATGACAGGGGCAAGGCTGCAGCAGCCCAGACAGGCCACACTGTTGCATGAAAAGAGACCGTCGTCGGTTGTCCCGCCGTTTTCAATGCCCAGGTGACTGAATACAGCCTTCTCCACAGCACCGGCGCCTCGAACGTGACAAGCGGTTCCTTTGCAGATCATAATGTTGTGTTTCCCGGTGGGCTTCAGCTTGAACTGGGTGTAAAAGGTTGCAACACCATAAATCTTGGCTTCCTGGATCCCTGTCTTGTCCGCGATATGGGTAATCGCTTCCTGTGGCAGGTACCCCAGCTTGTCCTGGGTCTTCTGGAGAATTGAGATCAGGTTTGTCTTATAGTCCTGATAGTGTCCGATGATGGCATCTACCGCTTCTGCCATTTCCGTGATCTCCGATTTTTCCGCTGTGCTCATCTCACCACTCCTTTTAAAGAATTTGATTTGACGCAGGTCATCCGATATTCTTATCAGAATCATCTGGCCGGGAAAAACTTTGCTACGAACCTAATTTTTTTACCGTTAAACTTATTATATACATCTTTTTCGGAACTGAACAGCCAAAAAGTTTGTATATTTATTAACCCAATTCCTATTCTAAACAATATCGAAAGGTTATGAAAGCCTATTTTTAATCATTAAACATAAAAATTTATTGGATGGCTGAACCCATGTAACGGCGCCAATCCCAGAAGTATGCGTTAATTAATTAACTAAAAAAGACGCTATCGCTTCCCCATGGCCCCTGCAAACTTTATAATTTAAAAATCTATATTTTTGTGAAAAATGGGTATACATTAGTTAGGCAATACAGGGAGTTTAGCAGTCAGAACGGAGGCGAAAGACATGAAACTCAACGTTGATAAGGATGTTGCGGTATTCATGAACATCAAGCACCATGACACTCTTACCGTCAGTGCCGATCAGGAATGCGTAGGTGCCAACTGTTCCGAATTTGTTTACCCGGTTATCCGTTTCAGACAACCGGAAACCCGTGATTCAGAGCGTTTCGACCGCTTTGAAACCGAAGGCGTGACCGTATGGTTCGACAAACGTCTCGAAACCGTACCGGAAGTCACTTTGAAGATGGAACATCACATCCTGAGAGATTCCATCCGTATTGAAGGCCTGCCTGTCCGACCTGAAATGACCCATATTCACCTGTAATGACCGGTGAGTGGCACCATATGAAGCAGGAAACCCGAGTAGATGGTTTCCCGCTTTTTTTTTTGCGTGTCACCTGACCGGTTTCTTGCCTTTTATTATTTCTCTGTTGACATCCCATGCGTATCAGTGTACTATTCAATTAATACACTAATACATCGGAGAGGTGAGTCCTGCATGGCCTTTGAATTCAATGAAAGCGCACCGATCTATCTACAGATTCTTAAGAAGATAAAGATGGACATCTGCTCAGGACACCTGCAGCCGGGAGAAAAGCTGCCTTCCGTTCGGGATCTGGCAGCCGCCAACCGCGTGAATCCCAATACCGCCCAGCGGGTTTATCAGGAGCTGGAGCGGGAAGGCCTCACTGCTACCCAGCGGGGGATGGGGACCTTTGTAACGGAAGACGGCGAGCTGATTGCCTCGTTACGCAGAGTACTGGCAAACCTTGAGATCACCACCTTTCTGGAGAGCATGGCCAACATCGGCTTCTCCAACGAGGAGATTCTGACACAAATCACTACAAAATTGGAGGAGTTCCCATGCAAGCAGTCCTGAGTATTGAAAACCTCACAAAATCCTTTGGCTCCAAGGTTGTTCTTAACGACCTGAGCATGCGTGCAGATCCCGGCAGGATTGTGGGTCTCATGGGGCCCAACGGCAGCGGAAAAACAACCCTGCTGAAAACCATTGCCGGCTTGCTTAAGCACCAGACAGGCACCATTCGCATCACCAACTGCCCACCGGGTACCCATTTTAAGAGCTGTATCTCGTATCTGCCTGACAGCAATCCCCTGTACCCTTGGATGAAAATCGGCGATGCCCAGGAATTCTATCAGGATCACTTCTCAGATTTCAATCCTGACCGCATGAGTGAATTTATGAAAAACCTGAAACTGGATGCCGGCGCCAGCGTTAAGAGCCTGTCTAAGGGTGCTTTGGAAAAGCTGAACCTTTCCCTGGTACTGTCCCGGGAAACCCAGCTGTATTTGCTGGACGAGCCCCTGGGCGGCCTGGATCCCCTGGCAAGGGAGTTTGTAATGGATATGATTCTCAGTGCATATCAGGAAAACGCCGCCATGCTTATCACGACCCATATGGTGGGAGAAATTGAGCGCCTATTCGACGATGTGCTCTTTATGACCCAAGGAAAGCTGCTTCTTTATGGAAATGCCGACGCTCTGCGTCAGGAACACGGCTGCTCTGTGGACAAACTTTATCGGGAGGTATTCTCAAATGAAGAAATTGCTTAAGTTTAACCTGCGACATATGACCCGCGTTCTCTATCCGGCCCTGAGCATTCTGCTGGCCACTACCCTGATGCTCTGCGGCGCCCTGATTCTGGGCGGTGAACCGGTCAAGGAATTTATGACCTCCGATCCCTCCGGCGGCTCCTTTGCCATCAGCAACGCGGCACAGCTTACCCTCTCTCTCGGTATACTGATCTGGATTTTTGAAGTGCTCTTCATTCCCTTTCTGATCCTGATCAGCGGTATTGAGTCTTTCCGCAAGGAACTGACTGAGGATTTCGGAAAGCTCTACTTCATGATCCCGGTCACCGGCGCTTCCATCCTGTTGTCAAAGCTTCTCGCCACCACCCTGTCCGTTTGTGCTGCGTATTATTCCTCCCTGGGCGCCGTATGCCTTGTGTTCAGTACCCCCGGCCTCGCCAAGGGCACCACGCTGGTGTCGGAGCTGCTGCAAAAACCGCGGCTGTACCTGGATATTGCCTTGATCGGCACCGCCATTATCACCTTTATTGCCGTTTGGATCGGCATTGCCGCCATATTCTCCATCGTCCTCTCCAAGGCCTTCCTCGGTGGTCACAAGGCCCGCTGGATGGTAACCGTCAGCGCCTTCCTTGGTATCTGTGCTTTGGATTACACCCTTTCTCAGTGGACGGAGCGACTGCTTCCGTATCAGATAAACCTCTTCCCATGGATCGGAGCCGCTACTCGGGATCTCTTCGGCCCCGATCTGAACTGCAATGTGGGGGTCATCCTCTGCGAAGCGATTTTACTGGCCATTCTCTTTTGGACCTCACAGCATCTGCTGGACAAACGGGTGGACATCAGTTAAACACCGGTTCGCCGCCGGTTAACGCTTCTTGCTGGGATGATCATACGAACCAATTATCTGGAGGAAAGTGACATGAAAAGAACGCTTGTTTTACTGATGTCAATCATCGCAATCTTTGCTATGCCTGGATGTGCTGCAAGAGAATCTGAACAAGTGTCTTACAATCTATCGCTTGAAGCGGATAACTTCAATGTGGTTCGGCAGCTGACCATGATCAACTGCATCAACGGAGACATCCTGTTTCAGATGACGGGAAAAATGTCCATAACGGCAGACCCGGCAGACAATCAGTTAGAGGTGATTGTCGAGGACGAAAACGGCAAGTATCAGAAGCACTTCATAGGACTGAGCGATAATGTGTCCTATGTCGTTGAACAAAAGAACTACGAAAATGTAAGCAAGTACAAATACACGCTGAATTATAACCCGAAAATGTGGGTTCCGGTTGAACTGGATGTCGTTGACTAAAGCAGGAGGTACAGCATGTAAATCACGGGGGGTTATAAACAGGCTAGTGCCTGTTTATAACCCCCCGTTTGTTGTTTCACCCTACTTCACGTGTCCCAATTTGGCTGCAAACAGGGCCCCTAAGGAGGTTACCGCTTCTCCCTCGGATTCCGGCAGCTCGTAATCGGCCCCTTCCTCTTCTTTGGCCTGGCGGATGCTGAGGGACATTTTCCGCTCCGCTTCTTCCACCTTCAGAACCATCACGTCCATGGTCTGCCCCACCTGGAGGGCGTCCTGGGGGCGATTGATCCGCTCTTGGGATATCTCCGATATGTGCACCAGGCCCTCAACGCCGGGCTCCACCTCTACGAAGGCGCCGAAGGGCATGAGCCGCACCACGGTTCCCTCAATGATATCCCCGGGCTCGTAATACTCCGCAGCCCCGATCCAGGGATCATTCTGTACCGCTTTAAGACTTAGGGAGATCCGGTTCTTGGGAATATCCACCTTTTGAATCTGAACCTCCACGGTATCTCCCAGCCGAAGCACCTCAGAGGGGTGCTTAATGCGCTCGTAGCTGAGGTCGCTGATGTGAATAAGCCCCTCAATACCGCCGATATCCACAAAGGCGCCGAAATCCATCAGCCGGGTCACTGTGCCGGTACGTTTTTCTCCTTCTGTAAGGGTTTCCATCAGAGCATCCTTTATTTCGGCTTGCTTGGCCTCTGCCAGCTCACGGCCTGAAAAAACAAGCTTATTCTTGCCCTTGTCCAGTTCGATAACACGAACCGGAATGGATTTGCCCACCATGGTCCCTAGATCCCCCACGGAACGGGCCCCCAGCCGGGATGCCGGAATAAAGCCCCGCACCCCCTTATAGACAGCGGAAACGCCGCCCTTCAGGGCTTCCGTGATTTGCACGATAAGGACCTTCCCTGTTTCCATGGACTGTCCGAAATCGAACCACGCTACCTGCTGGGCCGCTTGGGTTGCCGAAAGGAAAACCACCCCTTCGGATTCCTTAACGCTGACCACAATGACCTGGATGGTTGCATCCAGGTCAACAAAATCCGTCAGGGAGGCGTTGCGATCCTTGGTAAAATCGCTGCGAGGTATGATGCCATCGCTGATATAGCCTATATTCACCACAACGGCATCCTCCTGGATGGACATTACCTTGCCCTCTAGAAGATCGCCGGGCTGTACCCCCTCCATGGAGGCATCGATCTCAGCCATAAAATCCTTCATGTCTTCCATAATCTGCTCCTTTATGTGTTGTGTTTGGTTAACCTCAGATACTTCAGCAAGAGCGTGACCGTATAGCCCGTCACCACCCCTGTGCCGATGGCGGATACCAGCAGGACCGGCAGATAGGACAAAATCCGGATATTTTGCACCACCACCGCTGCCACCAGCAGCTGCCCGACATTATGGCCCACCGCCCCGCATATGCTTACCCCCACCGTACTGAATACTCTCGGCATAAAGGTTACCAGAACTGCCATGACCAAAAAGGCCACCAGCGCCCCCCCCAGGCTGAAAAGAAAAGCCGAAAAACTGCCAAGGATCAGGGAGCCCAGCAGCACCCTGAGAAGGATGATGGCCAGGGTATCCCGCCAGTTGAACAGGTAAAGAGCCGTGAGGGTCACCACATTGGCCAGGCCCAGCTTTACACCGGGGACAGCCACGGAGAGGGGGATTAGCCGTTCAACAGCCATCAGCACAATGGCCAGGGCTGTCAGCAGGGCAATCAGGACCATCCGGTGGGTTTTAGACCGAACTATCTGTCTATTGAGAAAGGTCATCGATGGGACTCTCCTTACTTCCGGTTATTTCAATCACAACTCGGTTAGGCAGACATACGATGGTCTGCCCTGGCTTGTCGATGGTGCCGGTGTGCACGCAGACCTGATCCGGGCAGTCGGATTCTATCATCCGCACGGTGCCGTTCTCGATCACCAGTGCATTATGACCATAGGCGGAATCCAGGGGCAGGGTTATGCTCTGGGCAGTATCCAGAGGATAGGTACCCACAAGGACCTTATCCTGCCATATCTCCACCTGGGAAGGGCCCGCACTCCCGGCGGACCACCAGGTATACCCCCACCAGGCAGCCGCCGCCAAGAGAAGGATTCCTATCAAAAATGCGTCATTCTTTTTTATCATGGGTACTCCATCACTATCTTTGTCTTGTCATTGCGAGGAGGCAACTGCCAACGCGGCAACCTCTCCCTTTAGGCCTTAGAAGCCCGGTAACAAATCCTTAGCCACGGATTCACACGGATCACTACACGGAGTGTTTATAATTCCCTTACTCCGTGTAAATCCGTGTTATCCGTGGCTATCATCATTTTCAGCAATTTACATCACTCCACCACAGTAAAGCTCTTGTCTGTTAGGGTGAACACCTTCTTAAATCCTGCCGTCATCCTGATTTTCTTATCCTTGGTCACAAAGAGCACCTCCACTCCGGGCTTGCTCTTTACAAATTCAAAGGCCTTGTCCGGACCCATCACAAAGCAGGTGGTGGAAAGGGCGTCGGCGTCGATGGAGCTGTCTGCCAGGATGCTCACCCCTGCCACCTCATTCTCCACAGGATACCCCGTCTTTGTGTCCAGAATGTGATGGTAGCGCTTCCCGTCCTTTTCAAAATAGCGCTCGTAAATACCGGAGGTAACCAGGGTCTGGTTAACCGCGTTCACAATCCCTAAATACTCCCCCCGGTTGTTTATAGGGTTCTGTATACCTATTTTCCATGGGGTTCCGTCTTCCTTGGTTCCCATGGCGAAGATATTGCCGCCCAGGTTAATGATACCCCGCTCCACTCCCAGGGCTCTCAGCTTTTCAGCGGTGCGATCCGCCGCATATCCCTTGGCGATGCCCCCCAGGTCAAGCCCCATGCCGGTGCGCCTTAAAAAAACACTCTTTTTCACGGAATCAAGAATCAGATCCTGATACCCCACGTTTTTAAGCCCGGTTTCAATTTCATCGGGGGATGGAATCCGTTCATTGTCTGTGCCGATGCCCCAAAGGGATACCACCGGAAAGACCGTGATATCAAATGCCCCTTGGGAGGCCTCTGCGTACTGTCTGGCTACTTCAACGACATGAAAGGTGTCCTCCGAAACCACCACAGGGCTCACTCCTGCCGCCTTATTCACGGCGATCAGCTCGCTGGAAATCCCCTTGACCGTCATCCGGTTGTCCACATTTCTAAGGTCATCGAACACCGCCTGGAACACTGACGCTTCAACCGGTTCGTAGAGCTTCAGGGACACAAGGGTGCCGAATATGTATTCTTCCTTTTCCGTTATGACCGCTTCCTTGCCCGGCAAACTGCATCCTCCGGACAGGAGCATCACGACGCACAGAAGGGCAATCAATCTGTAAATATGTTTTCTTTTCAAGATCTTACCTCAATTCGTCTTTAGGATCATATGTCATCAAAGCTTGTGAATACAAGGCTTCGGTGATGGCTCGGTTCCTGCTGGGTCGCCCAGACTGCATCCCCCATATCCCTTGCCCTTTCCATGGGCTGGAACATTCTGTCCGTTTCCAGAGCACCCTGAGCGCCGATTCCCAGATAGGGAAACCTTGGCAGCATCACCGGCCGCATTTTCAATACATGGCAGAATTCCTGAAGGTACTCAAGTACATGGTTGGGACTGGTGTACTCCGCAACCCCGATGAGCACGCAGGGTTTATTGTACAGTGGCGAGTGCACATTCTCCATTCCGCCGGATCGCTCCCGGTTATAGAAGATGGAAATGAGCCGCTCCGCCAGCATGTGAAATTTGGCAGAGGGCACGCGAAAATAGAGGGGGGCTCCTATGATGACCACGTCGGCCGCCTCCATATCACTCAGCACGCCGTTGAGATCATCCTCCAGCCGGCAGGTGAAATTGGATTGTGCGCAGTAATCGGAGCATTCCATTTCGCAGGGCAGGATGGCCAGCTCTCTTACCGACAGGCTTTTATGCTCGGCCTGAGGCATATGTTCCCGAACCTGGCGCACCACTTCATTGATAAGGATTTCCGTTTCATTATGAGGCCCCATGGCGCCATTGATACTGACTATTTTCATAAATCCGCATCCTCTCTAAAATCGTAGTGATAAAGCACCCAATAAAACCTTTTGCAGCAGATGAACGCAGATGAAGGGCAATGGTTGCCCAATAACGTCAGGTCGGTATTCATATTTTGGATAATCACTTGTTGCAACCGTTCTATGCCATGGACCAATGAACTCGCTTGCCCAGTCTGAACCCATCGGTTTTCATGCGATTCCCAATCGTACTTACACATCTTCATTTCATGAATCTGTGAGTACGAAATGGGACCTGCACCCGATCGACTAAGCTTCAGGTAGCCCTGAAGCAAGGCTCGCTTCGTCTGCGTTCATCTGCGGCTAAGGGTTTATCACCAGACTTATAAAAGCCTTGCAATGGGTCTATTGGTAATTGGATTCGACAACTATTCCTGTTTTCCTTCCCGGATCAGGCACTTTCCCGCTCCAGCTGACAGTGCTTCACGCTGTCTCCCAGATGCTCCTGACCCCACTGGCACATGGTCCGGAGAACCGGTATAAGGGAAACACCTTTTTCTGTCAGTGAGTACTCCACCTTGGGGGGAATCTGGTGGTATTCACGGCGATGGATCAGGCCGTCGGATTCCAGCTCTTTGAGCTGCTGGCTCAGCATCTTATGGGTTATGCCGCTGACTCCCTTCTTCAACTCTCCATAGCGCTTAACCCCCTCCAGGGCCAGCTGCCACAGAATGATCGGCTTCCATTTCCCCCCCATTAGGCTTAGGGTATATTCCACCGGGCACTTGAATGTTCGCATCGAATCCATTGGACCTCCTTATACTATCCTAAAGGGTAGTATATCTCAAAAAAGTGCATACTGTTTTTCTCTATAATAACAGGTATACTGATGCCATGACAATAATTTTGGAGGATCCCATGAACGAAACATTGAAGAGCATAAAAAACCGCCGCAGTATCCGGGTCTATAAGCCCGAACAAATCCGGGAAGAAGAGCTGAACGCCATCCTGGAAGCGGGTCTCTACGCCCCCAGTGCCACTAACCAGCAGCCCTGGCATGTAACCGTGGTTCAAAATTCCGACATTCTGAAATCACTTAACGAGGACGCTAAGGACTCCTTAGCAAAGAGCGCGGATCCGTACTTTAGCAAATTCGCCACAGAGGCGTTCAATATTTTCTACCACGCCCCCACCGCTGTGATCGTTTCCTCCGTGGCCGATTCTCCCTACGCCCCCACGGATTGTGCAGCCCTGACCGAAAATATGCTGGTGGCCGCAGAATCCCTGAATATCGGCTCCTGCTGGGTAGGACTGGCCAATTTCGCCCTGAAGGGGCCAAAGGCTGCCCAGTATAAGGAAAGCCTGAGCATTCCGGAGGGCTACGCCCCCTGTTTCACCATTACCCTGGGATACAAGAAAACCAGCGGAACCGCAGCTCCCGAGCGAAAGGCCGGCACTGTGAACTTTGTAAGATGAAGCTTAGTTGAACAAAAATAGTGAAGGAGCGATTTCGAGGTGGAATGTCATTTCCATTTTCGCGATCGCTCCCTTTCTTATTTTTTGCTGTACGCCATTTTTTCATAAATCTCAGCCGCTTTGATCATTAGCTGAGCATGGGTATTTAGCTGGGGTTCCTCCAACACCCACTCCAGCAGCGCGTGTTGAACCCTCCCGATCAGGGGCCCCTGGGGAACTCCCATGGCCAGGATGTCCTTTCCGGTTACAGCCAGCTCATTGACATGCAGACAGTGCTCTTCCTCTATGATGTGTTCATAGAGAGCCTCGACTTCATCCAGCTTGACCAGTTGCGGCGCTGCTTTCTCAGGCCTCTGCGCCAGCCTATCGGCCCGGCGCACTTTCAGCCAGTACGGAAATTCCTCCCTGCCAATGGCCTTCACCGCCCGGCGTACAGCTCGTTCAGAAGGCTCCACATCCCTGTCGTGATGCCGGACAAGTCGTAGCACCCGTTCCGTGGTTCGATTGTCCCAGTGGAGCCGGTTCATGATTACCCGGGCCAATTCTTCCCCCCGCGCCTCGTGGCCGTAGAAATGATCCACCCCTGCATCATCCACCGTATGCATATCACACTTCCCCAGATCATGAAACAGCAGGGCCCATCGAATCACACGCTCCGGCTGGGCATATGCCACGGCGCGGAGGGTATGCTCACCCACGCTTTCAAAATGCCATGGGGACCGTTGGGGCATATCAAAACACCGGTCCAGCTCCGGAAGAACCCAGCCCATCAGCCCGCTTTCACGAAGCAGGGGCCAACGGGAGGCTCCGGCAGACATCAGCCATTTATCCAGCTCCACCCGAACCCGTTCACCGCTGACATAGGAAATACCTGCCGCTCCTTCCGTTATGGCCTTCAGGGTCACAGGCTCCACGACAAAGTCCAGCTGTGCCGCAAAGCGCACCGCCCGCAGCATGCGGAGAGCATCCTCCCCGAAACGTTCCACTGGGTTTCCCACGGCCCGGATGATTTTGGATTCCAGGTCCTGTACACCGCCAAAGGGGTCTGCCAGGCCCCCGGAAGGATGCCATGCCATGGCGTTGATGGTAAAATCCCGCCGGGCCAGATCCTCTTCAATGCTGCTGACGAAGAACACCTGATCCGGACGCCTGAAATCGCTGTATTCCGATTCGGACCGGTAGGTGGTGACCTCATAAGGGGTCTTGCCCATCAACACGGTAACCGTCCCATGGGCAATGCCGGTGGGGACGGTGTGAGGAAAACACGCCTGAACGGCTTCCGGAAGGGCGCTGGTGGTAATATCCCAGTCCACCGGGGCCCGGTTCAGCATCAAATCCCGCACACAGCCTCCCACCAGCCACGCCTCGTAACCCTCTGCTTCCAGTGTGCTTATAATCGACAAGGCGTCCGCCGGTATTTTTTTTGTGTTGATCTCTGTGCTCACAAAATCACCCGCTTCGTCAATCAAGATCAACGCCTCACCTTCCTCCGGGAGGAAGGTGGCAGCGTAGCTGACGGAAGGAGTCTGCGCGCCGTAACAATCTACCCACGCAGACTCCCCCTGTCACTTCGTGACATCCCCCTCCCGGAGGGAGATGAACCAACCTTATCGCGACTATCTCTAATAGATTACTTCACTTCCACCATCCAGCCCTCGGGGCCTTCCACATCGCCGATCTGGATCCCTACCAGGGTGTCGTAGAGCTTTCTGGTGACGGGGCCCACTTCTTTTTCACTGTGGAACACATGAAGCTTGCCCTGATATTCAATGCCTCCGATGGGTGTGATGACGGCTGCCGTTCCGCAGGCTCCCGCTTCAGCGAATTCATCCAGATTGTTGACGAAAACCGCCCGCTCCTCCACTTTCATACCCAGATATTCCTTGGCCACGTGGATCAGGGAGTATTTTGTGATGCTGGGGAGAATGGAGGGGGATTTCGGCGTTACGAACGTGTTGTCCTTGGTGATGCCGAAGAAGTTGGCAGCCCCTACCTCCTCAATTTTGCTGTGGGTTTCAGGATCCAGATAGATGCAGTCTGCAAAGCCCTTGGCAACGGCCATTTTGTGAGGCATCAGGCTGGCCGCATAGTTGCCGCCCACCTTGGCCGCCCCTGTACCGTTGGGAGCCGCACGGTCATAATCGGAAATCATAAAGTTCACCGGGGCCATGCCCCCTTTAAAGTAGGGACCTACGGGGATGCAGAATACGCCGAAGATATACTCCGGTGCTTCTTTAACGCCGATGTTGTCGCCGACACCGATGACATACGGCCGCAGATACAGGGTTGCACCGGAGCCGTAAGGAGGCACGTAATGTTCATTGGCCTTTACCACCTGGATGCAGGCGTTGATGAATACATCCGTGGGAACCTCCGGCATCAGCATGCGATCACAGCTCTGATTCATACGCTGGGAATTTTGGTCGGGACGGAACAACTGGATACGTCCGTCTTTGGTTGTGTAGGCCTTAAGACCTTCAAAGCACTGCTGCCCGTAATGTAGAGCAGTGGAGCCCTCACTGATGGTCAGGGTGTTTTCAGTTACCAGCTTGCCATTATCCCATGAGCCATCTTTCCAGTACGAAACGTACCGATAATCCGTTTTCATGTAAGTAAAGCCTAGTTTTCCCCAGTCAAGATCAACCTTCTTCATTATAAACCCCTCCTGTTATGTTTTCCGCCGATGGCGGTGATCACCATTCATTGATGGCTTGTATGCGTTCTGTTACATCAATCTGATAACAGCGGTCACCCAGGGCTTCCGAGGGAACATCTTGCCCGCTGTCTACCAGGGCGGCCAGCTTTCTGACGCCGGCATCCTGTTTCGCGTCCCGGCACAACACCCTCATTTCTGCCCGCACCCTGTTACAAAGCCCCATTTCGTATGGGTTCCCTAAGCGCTTTGCGAGGTGCATGGCTTCCTCCATCAGCTTGATTGCTTCCTTTGTGTTGCCCTGTCTGAAACTGATCAGGCTCTGAAATCCGCATACGGTGGAGTGCCCCCACCTGAAATCATAGCTTTCGTAAAGCCGCAGGGCCTGCATAAAGTAATGCTCTGCCTGCTGAATGTTCCCGCTTTCATAGGCGCCGTGACCGGCTTGGGTATAGAAAATCGTCAGCCGCCCTTCCTCTCCAATATCCTGACAGAGTCGGATGGCTTCCTGGTAGTAGTTCTGAGCCTCTTCCCAACGGCCGCGGAAACGTCGACCCTCCCCCAGATAATAATAGACTGCTGCAATATTGAGTCCATAGCGCTTGGGTTCATCGAATTTCTGAAAACGTTCCAACGCATCTGTCAGGCAAATATCCCCATCCTCGTAAGCCCCCACCAGTATACGGTGAAACCCTTTAAGGCGAAGCAGTACGGCGGTTTCCATTTCCATTTCGGCACGGTTGGATATTTCAAGGGTTTCATCCACCACCAGCTCCATCTGGGCGGTGCGATGGGCGTTAATGCAGTAGAAAATTTCCTGAAAGCCCGCCTTCACCTGCCAAACAGGGTCTTTCGCCTCCGCAGCAAGTTTTTTCAGTTCCTCCAGAGCTGCCAGCCCCTGAACATAGGAGCCTATCTTGATATGATAGCGGGCATCCATGTGAAGCCACTGGAGCCGATGCTCCCTGGAACGTTCAGCCCCTTCCCGTCGCTCCAGAGCAAGCAGTCGGATTTCAAGCCGCTTCAGCTCGGCTCCCAGTTCTTCTTCTGAAAAGAACTTTTCAGCCCCCGGCCCCTCACGGCCCGGCAGGACCGGGAAGGTCTCATAGGCCGATTCCAGGTATCCGTACAGGTTGTTAAGACCGCAGGAAAGGGCTCGGGAGCGTTCTCCTGCCTTTTCAAAATAGTAATCCAACAGATCCCATCGAATCTTGCCGGTTTCCTGATAGCGGTTGGAAAGCACCTCCCCAATGCGCCGGAACAGAATCCGCCGTTTGGATTCGCTGAGCCGTTCAAAAACAAAGTCCCGCAGCTTCTGATGGGTGAATGAAAGCTCCACATCCCCGTCTTCACCCAGGCCTTCTCTGAGCAGATCCGCTCTGTATAGCTCGTCCAGAAGCTCCACCAACTCCATTTCATCCCGACCGCTGATTTCAGAAAGAACGCCCAAGGGTACCCTGTCCCTGAAGACAGACACCAGATCCAGAACCTTCAGGGATTCCGGACGGATCATGGCCAGCCTGGAAAGCAACACATCCTGCATACGGGGAGTGATCATTCCCGGGGTCCCCTGCTTTTTTACGTGGTTCAGATATTCAACAACAAAGAACGGATTTCCTTCCGTTTCTCTGTAAAGATTCTTCATCGCATCCTGAGGGGCGTCTTTTTTCAGATATCCTTGGGCAAATTCCCGGGTTTCGTCCGGCGTAAACCGTTTCAGTTCAATACAGGTAAGAAGGTTCTCCCGGCGACCCTCCGTCAGAAGGGGCCCCAGCTCCTGCCAGGTCCCGACTCTACTGGTCAGCAGCAGCAAAATCCGCCGGTTCCGGGTTTTCAGGAGCAGTCGGGTCATCATGTTCAGGCTCATGGGATCCGCCCAGTGGATATCTTCAAAACAAAGAAGAAGAGGCCGCGTATCCGCTTCGCGGATTAACAGGTCTAAGAGCTCCCGCTCGTTTAGAAGGCCATCAGACTCCACCAGGGATGTTTCACTTGTCGCATCTTCTACACTGCGTAACGCCCTATGGATGGATTCCCAGGGTCTGTAATACGCGCTTTCCTCTGTGGCGTAGCAGCTGGCAGACACAACCAGAGCCTCCGGTCCCACCGTTTCAAGGAATCGATTGAGGAGCTCCGATTTTCCAATCCCGGCCTCTCCATATATCAGCACCGAGCAGGCACCTGCCTCTGAGCAAAAGCGGTTCCATTGAACGTTCAGGGTGGCCAATTCCTGTTCTCTTCCGTAAAAATAGCGCTTTCTGGGACGGGCCGATTCCTGTTGCCGTGTCTTCAATCGGATTAAGCTTTCATAAAGAGCGATGGTCTGCTCCTCCGGTTGTATCTCCAGGTCTCTGCGGAGCTTGAGCGTCAGCTCCTGGTATAGCTCCAGGGCTCTGTTCACCTGGCCGGCATCGCTGTATTCCTGCATAAGTATGCGATAAGGCTCTTCGTCATATTCGTCCAGCTCGATGAGCCTTAGTAATGCTGCCCGCTTGCTTTCTGCGTGGTTGCCGTCATGAATGCTGTCTGCCAGCGCAGATCGTTCCAGCTCTTTGCGACTGTGCCGCTGGGATTCCAACCAGTCCTCGTAGCCGTCGGCCTCTTTTACGACAAAGCCTTCCAAAAACTCGCCGCGACCCGGTAACACTTCCAGACCGCACGCCATGTTCCATTCCACCATTTCACGGTTAGGGGTGAGCACGATCTCTTCACCCATTACCTTTCGAATGATGTAGAGTCCGTTTCGCAGATTTTTTCTAGCCGAACCGTCATCCATATCTGCCCACAGCAAAGCCAGCAGTCGGTCCCGGGTCGCCCGTTTTTCAACTGCCAGATAGTAGAACAGCGCTTCTGCCTTGCGAAACGGGAAGATGATTCGCTGTCCGTTCATGGTAATGCAGGGAGGCCCCTGCCAGGCAATTCCGATGGCCATGCGCGTTGCCATCCTTTCCGATCATTCTTCCCTATTAATATACACGTTATGCAGGGGGGTTACAAGGAAGGAAAGCAGCCTCCTGTTAGGGATGCTGCTCCGGTTTTATGGTTATTTTCCTGCCTCCGACGCCAATATCAGGCAATTTCGCCCAGCCTCCTTAGCCGCATACATGGCTTCATCCGCAGCTCGGACAGCATTGAGTACATTATCCCCCGGGATCTTGGCTAAAGCAATTCCCATGCTCACCGTCACAACGCCGTGGGGGGACTTTTCATGCACAATACCCTGTGATTCCACCGCTCTCAGGATCTGACTCCCCATCGTAAGCGCGTCCTCTTCGTTAATGCGGGTCAGGATCCCGATAAATTCTTCGCCGCCATATCTTCCCAGGAATCCGCCGCAGGACTCGAAGTTCTCTTTTAGTATCGACGCGACATCTTTAAGCACCTCGTCACCGTTCAAATGCCCATAGGTGTCATTGTAATTCTTAAAATTATCAATATCCACGATATACACATAGATATCCGACTCCCGAAGCCAGCTGTTAAGCTCACTCAGGTAATCATTAACCCGGCGCCGGTTACAAACCCCCGTAAGGCCGTCCCGTTCAGAAATATGCTTCAGCAGAATATTGGCGCTTTCCAGCTCCGATTGTGCCTTGGTGCGTTCTGCAATCTCCGCCTTCAGAAGCAATGCCTTTTTAGCGTTGCTGATGGCAATGGTGAGATAGGCGCCGAGGGCCCGAACCAGTTCCAGGTGATGCTTGTCATAGGCGTTGACAGCAATGCTTTGTATGGTCACAACCCCGATAACCCGGTCTGCGTATTCCAGTGGCATAAAAATCACCGAATTCTCAGCTGCCTGACTGACCCGCTCGTAATATCCATCCGCGTATTTGTGAATATCAGACTTGATATCTCCGCTGAAGATTTCCCGTTTGTTTCGATATACCCATGAGATCAGGCTAACCGGACTATCCACCGGATAGGGGTTTCTGGCGACCCTGACACCGTTATCGACAGCCAGTATGGGTACAAGCTCCCGTTCCTCATCGTCGATAATCACAATTACAAAGGACTCTGTTTTTATCAAAGGGAGAACCGACGTGTATACAATCTCAACAATATCGGAAATGTCCTGGGTATCGGTAATACGGCGTCCGATCTCACTGATGGCTGCAATTCGCATATACGCATTGCCCAAGGCTTCAGACTTCTCCCTGAACAGCTCCGTGGATATCTTGAACTCATAGGATTCCGTGCTTATCCGCTCCAGTTCAAACCTGTCCAGAAGGTTCTTCAGCCTCTGTTCCACAATCCCCTTCTTTTCGTCCGCACTGGCCTTGCGGTATGCCCGATAATACTTCAGTGCTTCCTCCGTACAATTCTGTTCCTCGAAGAACTGTCCCAAACGCGCATAACATCGGGATTCCATCCGAAGGTACGGTGCTTCTCTGGCCAAGGTGTCCGCCCGTAAGAGAATATTCAGCGCCGCCTCCGGATCCCCTTTTTCACGATGGACATCCGAATAGGTAAAGAGCATCAGAATCTGGTTATAGTAATCCTTTGTTGAACTGAAGATTTCATAGCTCGTTGCCAAATACTCCAGTGCCTCATCATATTGCCCCCGCAGGCGGCATATTTCGCCCATAAAATGACACACATGGGATACAGTGATATAGTTCTCACAGCGTTCTCCAACGGCTAAGGCTTCCATCAGGCTGGCTTCCGCCATATCCAAATTCCCTTTTATCAGTTCAACCTCACCAATGTTGGACAAAACGATGCTTATGATATTTTCGAATTTTTCACTGGGAGGGGTTTGATCTATTTCCAGGGCCCCGCGATAGTAATCCAGGGCCTCAGAATAACCTCCCAATTCCTTGAACACTTCACCGATGTTGTTGCAAATCACAGCTGACATATGAACATCATTGCAGGATAACGCCAGTTTTTTTGCACGCAAGTAATATTTAAGTGAATCCTCCATCATATCCATATCGATGAACACATTTCCGGTGGCACACAGCACGGCGGATTCAAGGGCTGCATCCGGGGCATTCTGAAGGGCGGTATGGGCTCTGTTTAGATAATCCAATGCTTCCGGCAGTTTGCTGGAAAGCCAGAAGATCCTGCCTTTCAGGAGCAAGGCCTCCGCAAGCAGCAAATCATCGCCTTCTGCCATGGCAAGAGCAATCGCCTCGTCGCAGCTTCCGTGCAGAATCTGAGGATCTTTGCGCTCTTTTTCCCTTATATAACGAAACAGCTCTCTGATCCGATTAGCGGTGTCTTTTTCTACACTCGGCTCTTTGTTGGGATCCATACCATCACCTTGTCATACGACATCTATCCGAACCATTCATTAACATCCCCGGTCGGTACCCGTGGTTTCCCGCAGAGGTAGAACGGGATTATTCTGCCTTACTGACCCGCACCTTGGAAATCCGCTTTTCATCAACATCCTCTACAGCGAACAGCCATCCTTTATATTCCACCGCAGGCTTCTCTCCCTTCTGTGGCATCCGACCCAGCTGCCCAACCAGAAATCCGCCAATGGTATCGAATTCTTCAACAGGAAGCGCTGCCCGCAGTATGTCCTTGACTGCATCCAAGCTTACTGAACCCATGATGAGGTATGTGTCCTCACCGATCTCATCTATTTCTTTCTCTTCCTCATCATCTTCATCAAAGATATTACCTACAATTTCTTCTATCAGGTCTTCAAGGGTGACAATCCCTTCCGTACCGCCATACTCATCAAAAATAACGGCCATATGGGTCTTTTCTCTCTGAAGCTCTTTCATGAGAACGTCGATCCTCTTGGAAGTGGGCACAAAATAGGGGCGCCGAATCAGGTGATTCAAATTGAAGCCTTCAGAATTACCATCCAAGGTGACATACCGAAGAACATCCTTCGCATGAAGCACCCCGACAATATTGTCGATGGTGTCCTCGTAAACCGGAATACGGGAATATTTTTCTGTGTTGATAAACGCGGTTACATCACTCAGCGTTGCCTCCAGCTCAAGGGCCATAATATCCGTTCGATGGGTCATCACATCGGTGACATTCTTATTGTTAAATTCAAAGATGTTGTTGATCATTTGTTTCTCTGCAACGTTGATGGTTCCTTTTTCTTCTCCCACATCCACCATCATGCGGATTTCTTCCTCCGTCACGGCCTTGTCATTCTCATCGGGATCCACTCCCAGAAGGCGGACAAAGAAGTTGGTGGAAAACGTCAGGAAACGGACAAAGGGAGAGGTGATCGCAGAAAGCGTTTGAAGTGGCTTGGCCGCTATCATGGAAATCGCATCCGCCCTTTTCATGGCCAGGCGCTTGGGAACCAGCTCGCCAAAAACCAGGGTGAAATACGACAGGACTATTGTAATTACAATCAAAGATAAGGTGTTCAGCCACGGCTCCGGCAGGGGCACGCCGCTTTGTTTGATGGTTGCCGCCAGCTCACCGGAGAAGCTTTCCGCCGCAAAAGCGCTGGCCAGGAAGCCAGCCAGGGTGATGCCGATCTGGATGGTTGCCAAAAAACGGCTGGGCTCATCCAATAGCCCTTTCAATATCTTTGCCTTTTTATTTCCGGATTCCGCCATCAGCTTTATTTTATTATCATTCAGAGAAATTAGAGCAATCTCAGATGCGGCGAAAAAAGCATTCAGTACCACAAGGAACAGCAACAACAAAATCTTGGTTAACAATTCATTATCCTCCTCAGTGTCCTCCAGCTTAAAAACAATTATATCGTTTCTATCCTTGCATGTCATCTGCATATGCATTTATTAAACTGTTCTACAAAACCTTGTCCTGTGAAAACACATCAACCGACTAGCCCAGCCAACGTCAGCGGTAGAGCACTCCCAATCCGCGGTTTCGATATTTTGTGATTCCGTGGATATCTCAATGAAGGCCGGACTTCCGATCCCTTTGGTGATTACACCTTTTATTCCTCCACCATCCGGTATCCTACGCCCACCTCCGTAAGGATATACCGGGGCTGTGCGGGATCGGTCTCTATCTTTCGTCTTATATTTGCCATAAACACCCTTAAGGACTGCATCTCGCTGCCGGCGTTCGGCCCCCATATTTCCTTCAGGATGAAATTATGGGTAAGCACCTTCCCCGCATGATTTGACATAAGCTCCATCAGACGGTATTCGATAGGCGTCAGATGAATCGTTTCCCCATCCAGGGTGACTGTCCGTTTTGAAAAGCTGATGCACAGCCCCCCTACCGAGAATTCTTCTGCGGCGGGATCCAGAGAATCTCCCCTGTTTCTGTGGCGCAGGGCCACGCGTACACGGGCCATAAGCTCCGCTATGCTGAAGGGCTTGGTCAGATAGTCGTCAGCTCCCACATCCAAGGCCTCCACCTTTTCCCGCTCCTGCCCTCTGGCGGACACCACAATGATTGGGATCAATGACCAGCCGCGAACGCTCCTGATAACCTCCAGGCCGTCCATATCCGGCAGACCGAGGTCAAGAATGATGATTTCGGGATTTCGGGTTGCTGCTGCTTCTAAGGCGTCCCGCCCATTATCCGTTTCAATGGTCCTATACTCCTGTGCCGCAAGGGATACACTGATAAAATTGCGGATGGGCCGATCGTCTTCCACTACAAGAATCAATGGCTTGTCACTCATGGGTGGCCTCCTCCGGGTCATTAACCGGAAGGCTGAATCGGAATGCTGCGCCTCCCTCTGGCTGGTTACCGGCGACTATTTCTCCGTGGTGCGCACGAACAATGGATTGGCAGATGGCAAGCCCTAACCCGCTTCCCTTTCGGGCTTCAGCCCGTATATTGCCTCCGGTGTAGAACAGGTCGAACAGATGCGGCATGTCCTCGTCGGGGATTCCATTCCCGTTATCCAATACCTCAAACCAGATGTGCTGGCCTGCCCGCTCAACGCCAACCTTAATTTCAGCGCCTTCCGGCGTATATTTTATACCGTTGTCCATCAGGTTAACCAATACCTGTTCGATCAGATTTCCGTCCATGGGAATCAGGATGAGATCCTTTGGCATCTTTACGGAAATCCTGTGATTCCCCGCTCTCTTTCTTACCTGTGCAACCGCTTCAGCAACAACCTCTTCCACCGCTTCCAGATGCTTTTTCACCACCGGCACCCCCGCTTCCAGCCGTGTCATGCTCAAGAGGTTTTCCACCAGCCGAATCAGCCACTGAACATCCTCTCCCATGCCGTCCAGCAGCTTTTTCTTGGTTTCGTCATCCAAGTAATCATAATTGTCAAGAATCGTGCTGGTGGCCCCTGCTATTCCTGTCAACGGTGTACGCAAATCGTGGGAAATGGACCGAAGCAGCGTATTCCGGAGCCGCTCTCTTTCAATCTCCAGCTTGGAGCTCTGTTCCTTCTCCAAGACCTTTTCCCGTTCTACAGCCAGAGCCACCTGGGCCGCCACAGCTTCCAGCAGGGTCTTCTGCTCCTCATTCATCAGGACATCTCCCGGGCATGCCACGACAATCACTCCCAAAATACGACTTTGACCGATTACCGGCACATAGCAGCCTGTCTCCCCTGAGGTTCCCGTTCTAAAAACCCGGTCAGCCCTTTCCCGTTCCTCAAGAATGTTCCCGCCGGCACCATCTTCCTGCTTGGGTATTCGGACCAGGGTTCGTTTATCATCGGGGAAATACAGACACACCGGAAAGCTGAATAGATTTTCCAGCTGCCCTATAATTACAGGATAAATATCCTGGACCCCTTTGGTTTTTAGCATGCTCTGACTGATCTGATACAGCATGTTCGCCCTGTTTTCCCGAAGAGCAGAGAGCTCCGCCTGCTGTTTAGCCCTGGCAGTCAACGTACTGGTTACAATGGCGACCATCAGCATCACGAAAAAGGTGACCAGGTACTGCGGGTCATTGACGGACAATGACAACCGGGGAGCTGTAAAAAAATAGTTGAACAGCAGCACACCGATCACAGAGGCAGATATCCCATAAATGTAGCCCGGGGTCTGGGAGGCTACCACGAGGACACCCAACAGATACATAAGAATGAGGGTTGCCTCGGAAAATCCGATCCAGTCAAAAATCAGTGCTGTCAGCGTTATGAAGAACAGGATCCCCATGGTTTGAATACTGCTTCTTAAAATCCTTCTGGTACGGGTTTTATATATTTCCCTGGGTTCTCCACTCATAACTGTTCCTCCACCTTCATTTTTGAACACATCCCATAAAACGGGAACAAAGTACTTGCCCGGACATTAAGACGCTGTAACGATACCCGATTTCAATCCGAACGATTCATTTCACTCTCTATTCTATCTTAGATCCTAAAAATATGAAAAAAACCTCGGCGTGTTGATTCGCCCAGGCGTTATCATCCATTTTCAGTTTTTCCCCAGCTTGATCAGGTCGTCGTTATGGCCTATCATGACCAACACATCCGAAGGAAGTATCTCAATCTCCGGATTGATCGTGATCAGAATTTCGGAGCCGCGCTTGATTGCCATAAGGGACACACCGTGCTTTGAAGGCAATGATAGGGTACTCAGGGCCTTATTAAGCCATTTTTCCTTGGGATGTACCTCTGCAACGCTGTAATCCGCAGCCAGTTCGATCATATCCAGAAAATTGGTGGATACCAGGCTGTTTGCAACCCGCCCCCCCATATCCCGTTCAGGAAGCACCACCCGGTCCGCTCCAATCTTGTACAGCACTTTTGCATGATGCTCACTTTGTGCCTTGGCAATGACATAAGGTATGCCCAGCTCCTTAAGCAGAAGGGTTACCAGAATGGAGGACTGGATATCCGAACCGATGGATATGACCGCCACATCAAAATTTCTTACGCCCAGTGCTTTCAACGCATTCTCATCTGTGGCATCCGCCTGGACAGCATGGGTCACCTTATCCTCAATGGCATGAATATGCTCCGCAAGGCTGTCGATGACCATCACTTCCTCACCCAGACTGCAAAGCTGTATGGCTACGCTTGAACCAAAACGGCCGGCGCCGATTACGACATACTGTTTCCCCACGATTTCCTCCTAACGTAAATGCGGATGTCTTGATAACACACTGCATCCAGGAATATTTTTTCATATTCCGTATTAAGATAGTGTAAAGATTTTGTCCCACAGCGGGTTATCTTGAAATTTCTCCGGCGCCGGTCGGCGCGGACCAGACCATCCGGCAATAAAAGAAGAACAGCAGGTCCTTATGCCCCTGCTGTTCCTAATACTGTTTAATTGAAGAATACTGAGGTTTTGAAAAGCACCGCTTCAGGCGGACCGGTCCGCAGCTGTTTCCGATTTTGCCCGCAGAGGCATGGGCGATTGACTGACGTCTTCAGGCTTCATAACCCTCATGGCGTTGAGGATAGCTGCAATGGCAACCCCCACATCGGCAAACACCGCCTCCCACATGGTGGCCATTCCTCCGGCCCCCAGGGCAAGGACAATGCCCTTGATCACCAGAGCCATGACAATGTTCTGCACCACAATGGTCCGGGTCCGTTTGGCAATCCGGATGGCCGTCACAATTTTAGAGGGTTCATCCGTCATGATGACGATATCCGCCGCTTCGATGGCGGCGTCGGAGCCCAAGCCCCCCATGGCGATGCCGATATCCGCCCGGGCCAGCACGGGCGCGTCGTTGATTCCGTCTCCGACAAACACCAGCTTGCCCTTGGCCGATTTATCCCCCTCCAGGGCTTCCAACCGTTCCACCTTCTGGTCCGGTAAAAGCTCTGAGTAAACGGCATCCAAGCCCAGCTGTTTTCCTACCCTTTGCCCCACACTTTCAACGTCTCCGGTCAGCATAACGATCTTCCGGATGCCCGCAGCCTTCAGCTGCTGAATTCCCCTTGCGGCGTCTTCTTTCAACTCATCGGAAATAATGATGTGCCCTGCATACGCGCCGTCCACCGCAACATAGACCACGCTTCCCGCCGAATCGGGAGACACTGCAACGATTCCTTCCCGGTTCATCAGCCGAAGGTTCCCGGCTAAAACAGTCTTCCCGTTTATTTTCACCTTGATTCCGTAACCGGAAATCTCGTCATAGCTTTCAATATCGCCCTTTGGAATCTCACTTCCGTACGCCTTGAGAATGGAGGTGGCAATGGGATGGCTGGAATAGCATTCCGCATAAGCGGCGTACTCCAACAAGGCCTCCCTGGACATTCCCACCGGTTGAATCTCCGTTACGTTGAAAACCCCTTTGGTCAGGGTTCCGGTTTTGTCAAACACCACGATTTCGGCATTGTTCAGGGCTTCCAGATAGTTGCTTCCCTTAATGAGAATACCTGCCTTCGACGCCGCGCCGATTCCGCCGAAGAAGCCCAGAGGGATGGAGATCACCAGGGCACAGGGGCAGGATACCACCAGAAATACCAAGGCCCGATACAGCCAGTCGGAAAAGACCGCTCCCGGAACGACCAGGGGTGGTATCACCGCCAAAGCTGCGGCAATTGCCACAACGGCAGGGGTGTAATAGCGGGCGAACTTGGTTATAAACTGCTCCGTAGGGGCTTTTTTGCTGCTGGCGTTCTGAACCAGATCCAGAATCTTAGAAACAGTGGATTCACCGAATTCCTTGGTTACCTCCACCACCAGCACGCCATTTTTGTTGATGGACCCGGAAAGCACCTCGCTTCCTGCCTTTACGTCCCTGGGCAGGGATTCTCCGGTAAGGGCCGATGTGTCCACCATGGACTGCCCCTCAATGACAACACCGTCCAGAGGCACCCGCTCCCCAGGCTTTACGACAATTAGTTCCCCAACCGTCACATCCTCCGGAGAAACACGGCGGGTATCCTCACCAAGCTTAAGATTGGCAAAGTCCGGCCGAATATTGAGCAGCGCTTTGATGGACTTCCGTGAACGGTTCACCGCAACACCTTGGAAATGTTCACCGATTTCATAGAAAAGCATAACGGCTACGCCCTCCGAGAAAGCGCCGATGGAAAACGCTCCGATGGTGGCAATGCTCATCAGCAGGTTTTCGTCGAACATCTGTCCTCTGACAATATTCCTTGCGGAGCTGAGCAGAACCTCGTAACCGATAAGCAGATAGGCTGCCAGATATAGGCCGAATTCCACCCAATAGGACATCTCCAAAAACACAGCGGCTGCAAAAAGAACGATTCCCAGGCTAAGCCGAAGGGTCTTCACTTTTCTTCGAGCCGTCTCCACACGCATTTCTTCCGCTTCCAGCCGGGCTTCCTCATCCTTGCTCCTGGATTTCCGATCCTCTTCTATCACAATTTTTACGGAGGGCTCGATCCGCTGAATGATTTTCTTCGCTTCCTCCACTATGGTGGCCATTTCGCGCTTGTTTGCCGCCTCAATCACCAGCTTGCGATTGATGAAATCCACCGAGGCATGCTTAACGCCGGCCAGGTTTTTTGTTTCATGTTCAATCTTGGCAGCGCAGTTTCCGCAGCAAAGCCCCATCAGCAGCAGGACCTTCTTTTCCGCTTTGTCGATGCTTTTTTCGCTTATTCTGACCATGGGCTCTATTCTGCCGATAACCTCCCTGGCCTGATCCAGAACCGCCTCCATGGCTTCCGCATTTTCCGTTTCAATGGTCAGGGTCTTGGTCATGAAATTTAGGGAAGCCGTTTTAACGTTATTCAGCTCGGATACCTTTTCTTCTATTTTTGAAGAGCAGTGGGCACAGTCCAGCCCTTCTATGCGTAATTCTCTGGTGATTGTCTTTTTCATGATATGTCCTCCAAATCCGGCACGGCTACCGTTCATTGATATGCAAAAGTCCCTGATCGAATATGCTCTTGATATGGCTGTCGTCCAAGGAGTAATAGACAACCTTTCCGTCCTTCCGGTGCTTGACCAGCCGGGACTGCTTCAGGATGCGCAGCTGATGCGAAATAGCGGACTGTGTCATGTTCAGCAGGGCCGCGATATCGCAGACGCACATTTCCGCTTCAAAAAGGGCGCACAGAATCTTAATCCGGGTTGTATCTCCAAATGCTTTAAACAGCTCTGCCAAGTCATACAGCATTTCTTCCTTGGGCATGACCTCACGGACCTTGCGGATGACCTCGTCATGTATGGTGCTGCAGCTGCAGGTTTCAATGGTCTCACGAATGTCTGTCATAACGCCTCCTGTAATCATACGTTCATATGAACATGTATTCATATATAAAGCATACTCCCCGCCATCCTCTTTGTCAATGCTCTGAAACCAAAATCCCTCCTGGCATATAAAAACGGCAGAATCCGAAGGGCCGCTTGGCTCTGGGGGTTCTGCCGTTTCATTCACACATCAGATGCATTTCTGGCAAAGGCCGCCGGGCCTTCCACGGAATATGCCCGCATTCTGGTGATGCTCTAAAAAAAGAACGCTCATGACCTCGTACGGGTGAAAAAGGCGATAGTCGGCCTCAATACTGTCCGGATTCAATGCACCCCATTCTGCCAGGGCAAAATCCACCTCCGCCGCGGCGGCAGCGCCGCTGTCGTGAACGGTGTCCCCTATAAACAGAATCTCCCCGGCCTTCAGCTTCTGCCGCCGCATCAGCTCCAGCAGCGGATCCGGATGCGGTTTTAGCCGGCTTACATCGTCGGCACAGATGATTTCGTCAAAATAGCCCTTGATTTCATTGAATATGGGGTCCCCCGTCAGCTCGAAGTCTCTCCGGGATGTGACCACCGCCAAACGAAACCCGGATTCTCTAAGCTTTTCCAGGGTTTCAACAATACCCTGAAAGGATTTATTATGATGACGGGCGTTGTCCATATAGTCATACCAGCGGGCCAATCCTCTTGGAATGTCCTGAACTCCAAAGTGTTGAAGGGTAAGTTCCCCCTGTCGGCCGATGGCAAACGCCAGCTCGTTATCCGAATAGACACCACCGGTTTCTTCCTCTATTAAGGTTTTCAGCGTGCTGATCACCATATGTTCCGTATCGATCATCGTCCCGTCCACGTCAAACGCAACCCATGTATACATGTCCATTCCTCCGTTCAAAAGTCTTTTCTTTTCCTGTCTGCAGTTTCATGATATCATAATAAAAAAGCATTATCAAGAACATACAAGCATTATCGTGCACATATAAGCATATACCTGCAGGCAAAGGGAGATAAAACATGTTTAATCAGGAACGTCAGACTGAGATTCTTCGATTGCTGGAAAAAAACGAGCGCGTATCTGTAACCGAGCTAAGTGAAACATTCCAGGTCTCTGTGGACACCGTGCGCCGGGATCTCAGGCAGATGGAGCAGGAGGGGCTTTTGAAACGCGCCCACGGAGGCGCCATCCTTCCCCATAATCCGGGGGTATCCTTCGGGTATGCCACCCGCAAAAAACTGCACCAACGGGAGAAAACAGGCATTGCCCGGATGGCTGCCACCTTTATTTCCGACGGCGACACCCTGTTGTTGGACAGCTCCACCACGGCTGCCGCCATTATTCCGGAGTTAGGCCGATTCAAAGGGCTCACCGTCTTCACCAACTCCATTGCCATTGCCTCAGAAATCAATGCCACCTATCCTCAGATCAAGCTTTTTATGATCGGGGGACTGCTCCATACCGAACACGCATCCACCAGCAGTATTGAATGCCTCAGCTTTATCCGCAAGCTCTATGTGGATAAGGTTTTTGTGGGCTCCTGCTCCATTTCCTCTGAAAGAGGGCTCAGCGCCTCCGTCATCGATGATGCCGCCATCAAGAAAGCCATGCTCCATGCCGGCAAACAGGTCATCATTCTGGCGGACAGCACCAAATTCATGCACGAATCCCTGATTCAGATTGCCCCTCTGGACCCCAGCTTCATCGTGATCACCGACAACCGGTTCGACGATGGCCTGCGTGCGCAGTTCCGGACCTTACAGGATCAGGGGCTGAATATTATTATCGCGGAATAAGGTATGATAACAAAGCCGCCGTTACTTGGTTTTTTCCCATAACCAAGTAACGGCGGCTTTGTTTAAACGTGCTTTAATTCTTGTCTGTGTCGATCTGACCCTACCCTGGATTGCTCTCTGAAAAGTGCAGGTTCTTAATGTTTAATCGTTTTAAATAATCCATCACATTTTCTGAAGCCATGTCGATGAGGTCCTGATCTGCGGTCAGAATAATGAGCTTATAGTCCTGACAAACACTTTGAATCAGCTGCACAAAGGCCCCGGCGATCTGCACATCCGGAACACCTCTGACTTCGCTGTAATCGGTCTTGCAAATGTCTGGCCGTATAAAGGTTAAGGCGGTCAGCAGGTGCTTGTGCAGCCGCCCGTCACACCCAAGACCCGGATAATCGAAAAGCGCGGCCACAACCTCCGACATCCAAAAAAAGCGAACACCCTTCATACAGCGCACCTTAATAACCGCTTCCCCAGGCCCGGCAGCTTCAACGACCGGTTCCTGACAGGCTTTAAGTTCTTCGTTTTTTCTCCAGAGCTTTTCCGATGGAGACACCCCCAGTTTTCCCATGAGGTTGTCTCTAAACTGATTAAAAAAGACAACGCCTGATGCTCGGTTGCCAACCGTCTCATAAATTCCTAAGATTTTATAGGCAACCTCTTCGTCATAAGGCTCTGTTTCCAATATTTCTTTCAGCAGTTTAAGACACTCCGATACCTTGCCGCTCTTCTCATATAGTGTCACAAGCCGTTTCAGTATCACGGTCTTAGCGTTTTCAAATTTTGCCCTTTCAAACAGAATGACTTCATTGAAATCATCACAATTGTTAAAATAATACCCTTCCAGAAAATCGCCCTTAACCATTTCCTTCAGGTGCACAATGCGCTCGATGGACATCTCGTGGTATGCGTCGGATTGCATGATTTCGATGATGTCGCAGCTGAAGGGGTATTTGGGATTGATGCCGCAGCAGTCCTTCTTTACAATTAAAAATTCTTCTTTGTTTTCACTCAACCCAATACTCTTCTTTATGAGCCACAGATTATAACGAAGGTTGTACCTGGCGGCATCTTCATTGCTGTCCGGCCACAGATAGTCCACAATTCTTTCTCTGTTCAAACTCTTGCCATGATTCAGTGCCAGAATGCAGATTAGGGCAATGGTCTTGTTCCTAAGACTTCCAACGATATTGACTCCATTGTACTCAATCTGTACCTTCCCCAAAAACCCAAGAATTAGCATCAGCGGATAACCTTATCCTTTTCTTAACCTAGTTTATTGTAGAGTATCTCTCCGGATTTTATGGTGACCGCAACACCAACCTGGGTCAACCGGTCCTGTGGGGTCACAAGAATATCGTCATCCAGGATCACAATGTCTGCCATTTTGCCCTTCTCCAGCGTACCTTTTTCATGTTCCTGAAAAATAGCATAAGCCCCGTTGCACGTATACATCTCCAGTGCTTCATAGACACTGATTCGGTGCTGCGCAACCGGATGATTGACCGCCGACGCGATCCCCAACATGGGCGCAAACTCCGTTATGTCGCTGTCGGAGCCCCCGGCGATGCAAATCCCATGATCGATGATTTCTCTAAATTGGTTGGTCTTCACATAATTCCTTCCCAACCTTTGGGAATACATCTTGTCAGGGCCTCCCCAATACGCTTCATAGGTTGGATTCATGGAGAAGATAATCCCCAGCTCCCTGGCTTTTATCATATGCTCCGCTGTCGCCAGCTCCACATGCTCCAATCGATGCCGGAGGCCGGTAACCCCCGTGTGATATGCGGCATATTCGTGAGCGGCAAGGGCCGCGCTGATGGCTCTGTCACCGATGGTATACAGCGAAAGCTGGAGGTTTCTTTTATAGCATTCTGTAACAAAGGCATTCAGTTCATTCTGCGGATAGCGAAGGCTTCCCATTTTTCCAGGACAATCTGCATATTCGAAGGAAAGAGCCGCCGTTCTGGCTCCCATTGTGCCATCCACGTAGAGGCTTCCCCCGATGCGGCTCAATTTCTTTCCACTGATCTTCTCCGCATCCACCGACTGATAGAACAGCGCCATGTCCACCGGGAACTCTTCCCCGTGATCAATGATGAACTCGGCATCCCTGTTGCTGTACATGTATCCCCCCTCCATGGCGTTGACGGTGGTAATACCTGCTGCCAGCAGTTTGGGAACGATCCCCGCAACCGCGCTTCTCCGGGTCCGGTCCGTGATGGCATCCAGAATATTTGTTCGCAGAATGGCGTTGGCCTTTCCGCGAAAGATTCCTGTCGCCACATCTTTTTCGTCCTTTTCAATTCCTTCCAGATTGAACGGTATCTTGTAATACAATAACCCATAGGTGTTCAACATGCTCACCTGATAGTCCAGGCTGTTTATCCAGACCGGTTGATCGCTGCAATACCTGTCCAGCACCAACCGATCCGGATATTTCATTTCGCGGAGCTGCTCAGCTTCCAGACGGATACCCGTAATGCTCGCGTTGGGATGCATTGCCACCGATCGGCTGATCATGTGTCCAATTTCATCGAAGCTTTTCACATCCCGCAAATTCAGGCTTTGAGCGTTAAGCGCGGTCTGTACCACATGAAAATGACTGTCAATGAAGCCGGGGAGCACCGTGTTTTTTCCAGCATCGATGATAATGGTGTTTTCTCCGATCCAGCGATTTCCATCATCGCCCTTTCCCAGATCCAAGATCCTTCCACCATGAACCGCTATCCAGTCGGCAGTGCCCTTGTTTTTCATCGTTAAGCAGCCTGCATTTTTAATTAAAACATCCGCGTGCATTACGGGTTCTACCACAAACTTTACCTCCTGAAATAGCCATGGGACTTTCTATGACGAAAATACCGGCTTCCCCGCTACATAGGTTTTTACTACCCTGATTTTTTTCAAATCTGTTTCTTCAACCTCAAAAGGATCTCGGTCCAACACCACGAAGTCGGCGAATTTTCCAACCTCCAGTGTACCCAGCTGGTGTTGCTGCCCGGTGGCAAAATGAGGATTTTTCGTGAAGAGTTCCAGTGCCTCATAAACCGACAGCTTCTCCTCCGGGCGATACCCCCCCACAGGAAGCCCCTGATCCGTACTGCGATTAACCGCGGCGGACACTCCGGCCATGGGGTCGAAATCCTCCACCGGACAATCGGATCCACCGGTAAGTATCAGCCCTGCGTCTTTAAGGGTTTTCCAGGAATAGGCACCTTTGGCCCGCTGGTGTCCAATCCGTTCTTCAATCCAGTTGATGTCGGTGCAAAGAAATACCGGCTGCACATCCAGAACCAGCGGCAGCTTCTGCATTCTCTCCAGGAGCTGCTCATCGATCATCTGAACATGGATAATCCTAAACGGCAGCATGTGCTCTTCCTTTCCGTGCATCTTCGCCCATGCCTGAGCCTCTTCAATGGCCTTCAGCGTCATGTCCAGGGCACGGTCGCCAATGGCGTGAATGGCTGGCTGAAGCCCTGCCGCCACACTTTTCCTAACCTTATCCGTAAGCTCCTCTTGATTATACAGCATAAAGCCGCTGTTTTCCGGATCGTCGCTGTAAGGGGCTTTGAGCGCCGCAGAGCGTGAGCCCAGGGACCCGTCTGAAAACACCTTATAGCCCCCCATGTTCACCAAGCGATGGGGATCCCCCTGCTGTTCCGAGGTAATCTCCTCCGGCACAAACAGCTCATCGAGATATACCGTTACGCGAACCGGCAATTCTCCTTGCTTTTCCAGATCTCTGTAGAACTCAACGTCCTCTTCGTATTTCCATATTTTAGCCGCATAGGTATGTATGGTGGTAACGCCCTTGGCGGACATTTCGGCCATTACTTCCTTCATTACGCGATTCTTGTCCACCGGATCAAGCAACGGGTCCGGCATAATGGCGTCAAAAACCTTGGTGCTTTGCTCCTTTAAAATACCGTTGGGCATACCGTCCTTTTCAAATTCTACAATACCCCCGCTGTAGTCGCAATATCCCTTTCCAATGCCGGCCAATTCCAATGCCAGCGTATTGGCCACCACCGCATGGAGGCAGCAGCGTTTAATGACAATGGGATGTTCCGTGCTGATCAGATCAAGGTCGTGCCGGGTCGGAAACCGGTTCTCCCGAAACTTGGTCTGATCAAAGTTAACCCCTTTGATCCAGGTTCCGGCCGCTGTCTGCCCCGCTTTTTCTTTCATCATGGCAACAAGCTCGTCCATGCTTCTGGCGGTCTCTAAGTTGACATACATCTTGTTCATGCAGTATGCGTATAAATGCAGGTGGGAATCCGCCATTCCCGGAATAACCGCTTGGCCTTTCAGGTCGATCACCTGTTGGCTTGTCAGGTTCTCTGCCTCCTTATCGCTGCCTGAGAACACAATCATGCCCTTGTTTATGCCCATGGCCTCGACGTATGTTCCTTCAGACTCCAGGGTGTAAATTTTCCCGTTTCTCAATAATGTCTCTACAACCATCCTCTGTATCTCCTTATTTTAAATGCCATGGAACGAAATGCTGCGCATACCTTGCTGCCCGCTACTCCGCTCTTGAATAATCCGCTTTCCTGCAGGATTCTATTCCGCCTTTGCAAACTCCGGCTGCTTCGCCTCCACCGGCTCCTTCCACACAAAGATGCCCGTGACGGCATAAAATGCCGCAATGACCGGAACCGTCCATAGCAATACGGCGTAAGGCGCATATGCCAGAGGACTTACACCCAGCACTCCAGAAAAATATACCGCTCCAAGACTCCAGGGCAACAGCGGATCCAGACATATCCCCGAGTGCTCGCAGGTTCTGGACGCTACCGATTTCTTAATTCCAAGCTTTTCGTAACCGGCAATGAACATTCTTCCGGGTATGAGGATGCTGACGTAGGGGCTGGCGGTCAGCATAATGGTTGCAAAACCGGCAAGGATATGTGTTAGTATCAGGTTCCGCGCACTGCTGGTGATGGCGCTGACACTGAACAGCAGCGTGTCGAGAACCCCTGTTTTTTCAAGGATGCCCCCATATGAGAGGCCCAGGTATCCGATGGAAATCGTCCACATCATGGACTGCAGCCCCCCACGGTTCAGTAGCTTATCGACATCGGCAACCCCTGTGTCAATAACAAAGCCGTAATTCATGAACCCCATCATTTCGGTGACGGTATGCCCTTGAAATAATACGGCTATGGCCATTGCCAGCATTGCGCTGATGACAATGGTGGCCAGGGCATTAAACTTCCGGAGTGCCAGAATAACCACAATAATCATCGGCAACAGGCTAATCAGCGCACTGAAGGGCGACAGATCGAAATTTGTACTGAGGGCCGTCAACAGCTGATTGATCTGAACCGTGTCAACCTGCCCCTTCGTATAGCTCATTCCGAAAATAACCGACGCAATCAACGCCAGCACAAATCCTGGCAGGGTTGCCGTCGCAACGCTTTTAATATGCTCGAAAACACCAACCTCACAGGTTCCGGCAGACAGATTAACCGTATCCGATATGGGAGACAGCTTATCTCCGAAGATGGCTCCGGATATCACCGCGCCGGCGGTCATGGCCGGATCGACACCAAGGCCGCCGCCAATGCCCATAAGTGCCACACCGAACGTTGCTGCAGTTCCCCATGAGGTCCCCGTAGCCAGACAGGACAGCGCACACACCAGGGTAGTCGTCAGAAGAAAAACGGACGGGGAAATGATCTGGATCCCAAAATAGATCAGGGTCGGGATAGTGCCTGCCGCAATCCAGGCAGAAATCATCACGCCGATAAACATCAGAATCATCATTGATATCGTTGCTATTTTTGTGCCGTGAAGAATCCCCTCCTCCACCAGGGCCAGTGGGGTCTTGCTGAACACACTTAACATAATCACCGCAAAAAAAGAGGCAAAAATCAATGTCATATGCACATCCGGCGTACCTGTTGCAATCAATTGCCACGCAAAACACCCAAACAAGAACAGCACGATTGAGAGCGATACCCATAAAGACGGTTTTGCAGTTCCAGTATCCATTTTTCTTCCTCCTCTGGTTGGTCCTTTAGAATTGTACAATCCTAGGCACAAGTATACCGGGCAAACGTTTCACCAGGCGTTTACAAAGTACCCGATCCGCAGGGACTGTACATTTTTTAACAAACCATCGTTGAAACACTGTAAACCGTTCCGCCACCCTTCCCAAAATGAAACGGTTCACAAGGGGTCCACTAAAAAAAGCGGCCTTGTTTCTGCCGCCAGTGTAACTTGTTTTATGTAGAGGGGTTATTTGCTGGTCTGACCTCTTTTGTCATGGTTTCAGTCTGCATCCGAATAAATCCGGCACCCCTCCGGCAGATTCCCCACGGCAAGCCCCTTACCCATCATCCAGAGAGGGAAAATCTGCCCCATAAAGGATTCCAGCAATCCGTCATAGGGAGCGTTGAATTCAAAGCAGGTACGAAACCGGAATTTCACATGCAAGGCCTCCGGCTCTTCACATTCCAGGCCTCCGGTCAGGACCAGCTCCACCGCCCCTTCCTCTCCATTCAAGAGGAGCAGACGGTCCTTTCCCGCTGCGGAAGGGGTAAAGTACACCCATCCGGGTAGGGCGACACCCTTTACCGGCTTCAGGCCGGACAAAAATATCAGTTCCCGCTCCCCAATGCGGGGCATGTCCAAAAGCGCCAAAGCTCCGCCACGGTGGCTGGGGTTTACGCCATAATGCTTCTTGAAGCAGCGGCTGAATGCCTCGTGGGACCCAAAGCCTAAACCCAGAGCCACGTCGATGATCCGCCGGTCCGGTTGTGCAAGGAGCTGCCGGGCCCTCGCCAGGCGGCGTTTTACCAGGTAATCATAGGGGGAACAGCGGGTATGGAGGGTAAAGAGGCGGGAAAAATAGAACTGCGAGTACCCCGCACACCGGGCAATCTCCGCCACGCCGATATCCTCCTCCAGATGGCTCTCCATGTAATCCAGTGCCCGTATCAGGCATTCCTGTATCGCCATGGCTACACCACGGGGATCAGTACATCCAGCTCGGATTCCGCCAGCTTGTCCATGCCCTTGAAGCGATGATCATAGCGTAGGATCACATACCGTGGGTCCAACGTCTTGCCGACCTGCCGGGCAGCCTCCAGGGCTACCGGCTCCCAGTCTCCCGTTATCTGATCCCCCGTTAATGTGAGCACCAGATACTCCCCTCCGGGCAAATCCTTGGTCACCAGCTTGAAGGAAACCGGCTCCCATAGGGAGGATTCCCCCACAAACACCTCAAACACTCCGGTTTTAGGGGTTTCCTCCGTATGAAGATGAACCTCGTAAAGCACTCCGGGCTCATTACAGCTAAGCCGTAAGGGAGCGGACTCCCCATAAGCCATAAACCGCTCCCAGGTGCGGCCGATCTCATTGTCGGTTGACCAGCCTCCCTTTTGACTGAAGGGGTCTCCGTAAAAATTCATCCCCGCCAGGTGCAGGGGGGCCATCGTTATCAGCTTGTGCATTGGTGAACCTCCGGGTCTCAAAGAGCAGGATTGATCATATCACCGTTATTTTATCATAATTCCCGCCCATGAATCGGGCATCCTCAATCAAGTGTACACCGCCTGGAATCGCTATACTGATCTTAGGATGGCGCACCGAAAGGCCATCACTGCGAAAGGAGCCCCCCCTATGATCACCTTTGAACCCATCGGCCACATCCGTCTTGAAGAAAACCGTTTTTTTCTAGAGCTGAAGCCGGAGTTCTGGCCTGCCGTTGAAGGCCTTGAAGATTTCAGCCACCTCCAGGTGTTCTGGCATTTCAACCTCTACGACACCGCAGAAAACCGCCGTGTGCTTCAATGCGAAAAGCCCTATCGTAAAGGGCCGGATCGCGTCGGCATTTTTGCAACCCGTTCCCCCCTGAGGCCCAACCCCATCGCCCTTACCCCCTGCGCCCTGATTGGCGTGGATGAAGCCCGACATCGGCTGGAACTGAATTACATCGACGCAGAAAACAACACCCCCCTTCTGGACATCAAGCCCTACGAGGCTTCCCTGGACAGGGTCCGTGATATCCGCTCACCGCAGTGGGCCTCCCATTGGCCCCAGTGGTATGAAGAGTCCGGAGAGTTCGACTGGTCTCAGGAGTTCAACTTCTAGCTTTGAACACAGAACCCTTCAAAGAATGAGAAAATGCCCTGTCTTGGGGTCCAAGAGGTCAGGCTAAAGAAATTAAGCAACACCTTCTTTAATGATCGCCCACGGTATCACTTAATTTCTTTAGCCCCCCTTGACTCTTTAATTGCCCCCCTAGCATTGGCTATTTCACAAATAATCTCATCATGCTTTGGCAATCTCCCACGCCCTCAGCATGATATAATTGTGTTAGCCTAGCAGGAGGTTTTCCCATGCATATCATTGATTTCATCATGCGCTTCGACAAGAACAATTCCCTTTATGCTATCGCCAAACTCAGTCCTCTTTCACAAACCATGGAGTCGGATTCCCTGTCTGACATGGACGGAAAAACCCCAGAATTGATTTTCGGCAAGCCCATTAAGGGTAATACGGGCTCCCTGGAGCTTAATGCCCGGTTCTTCCACTATCAGAAGGAGTTGGAACCCCAAGGGTTTTCCCTTTATCTGAGCCATTCGGGCATTCTGAAGTCTTTTTATGAGCAGGCCCTGAATCATGTATACGAGGGAATTCAGATTTACGACCGTAACGGTTATTTCATCTTTGGAAACCATGCCAGTGAGGCCTTGGGACAGTACGCCAACAATGATTTCAAAGGCAAGCACATACTGGATCTGTATGATCTGCGGGAGGAATTCAGCACGGTTTTAACCGTGTTGAGAACACAAAAGCCTGTTCTTAACCGCTGCGACCGTTTTCAGGTTCACCAGGGCAAAACGCTTACCACCATCAACTCCGGATACCCCATAAATGGATCCGACTCCGTTGAGGGGGCCGTGGTATTCGAAAGCGACCTTTCCACCCTAGAGCAAACACGGAAGCGGCTCATGCATCTTGAAACCTATTCCGAGGAACGTCGCACGGTGCCAACAGGATCCCTTTTTTCCTTTGACGATATCATCCACCGCAGCGATTCCATGAAAGATGTCATCCACTTCTCGAAAAAAGTATCGTTTTCAGATTCAAGCATTCTTATATCCGGTGAAACAGGAACGGGAAAAGAACTGATTGCCCAAAGCGTTCACAACTTCAGCCCCAGAAGACACAAGCCCTTCATTGATGTAAACTGCAGTGCTGTACCCAGCAACCTTTTCGAATCCCTGTTCTTCGGCACCGAGAAGGGGGCTTTTACCGGCAGCGTGTCCGGAAAGGGTTATTTCGAAATGGCGGACGGTGGAACACTTTTTCTGGATGAAGTGAACTCCATCCCCCCCGACATGCAGGCAAAGCTGTTGCGCACCCTTCAAGACAAGCGCTTTCAACGTATAGGAGGAGCAAAGCCCCTTCACTGTGATGTTCGGGTCATTGCCGCCTCCAACGAAAATCTGGAAACCCTTATAACTGAAAATCGAGTCCGTAAGGATTTTTACTATCGCATATCCACCTTCAAGATTGAGCTCCCCAGACTGGAAGAGCGCCCTGAGGATATTCCGCTATTGGCCATGCACTTTCTGGATGAACTGAAGCAAAAATATCACCGTACTAACCTTCAATTCGCAGATGCCACCCTGGAGGTGTTGTACGGGAGCCAATGGCCCGGTAACATAAGGGAACTTCAGCACGTTATAGAATATTCCTTCACCCGCATCAATGAGGACGCCGTAATGATTGAACCTGAACACCTCCCCGGTTATCTGCAGACCCAGGACAGCTATTCCTTCCGTCAGGATGAGCTTCCCGATGCGGCTGACCCGGCTCCTTTGCCGGAGGTTCCTTACAATGCTCAGCTCATGGCATTTGAAAGAGAGCTGTTCTCCACTGCGTTCGCCTATCACAACGGCAATATTTCTAAAGCGGCCAAGGCTTTGGGTATGAGCCGTCAAAACCTTCAGTACCACCTGAAAAAACATGAACTGATTGACTGACGAACAAGAAGGCGCTTCCCGTTATAATGATGGGAAACGCCTTCTTGTTTTATTGAAAGGGTTAGGGCTTCATGAACCAACGCTTGAAGAACAAATGCCTGAGTAAGACAAGCCATGCCCAGGATAGGGACACGGCAGGCAATGCCGCCGTGATTGCCGCCTCCAGAGGCGTCATGGGAGAAAACTGAAGGGGCCTGAAAAAGACCGCAAACAGTCCCGCTAAGGTGACAAAAAGAATCAACCGTTCCAGCATGGAATTGGGCGGAGTTAAAAAAATCCTTCGAAGATCAATTTGTGCTTTCATGACTACTCCATTTTACCGATTACTTCTTCTGCCAGTTGAACAATCCGGGTTGAGTGGATCAGCCCTCTTATGGTCTGAATATGGGGGTAAAGGAAAACATCCTCTTCAATCACCGGCACGGTTTTACCCAGTTCCTCCAGGATCGACGTTGACACACTTCCCGGTTTCAGCCCATCCTCTGTAAACTGCTGGGCCTGATAGACGGAAAGCAGCTCTATCGCCAGGATGTACTCCAGCTTCTCGGCGATCTGTCGGGCCTTCTTTGAGGCGTTATACCCCATAGCCACGTAATCCTCCTGATTGCCACAGGTGGAAATGCTGTCCACCGTAGAGGGATGGGAGAGAATCTTCATGTCGTTGAGAAGCCCCGCCTGGGTGTACTGCGGAATCATCATCCCGGAATTGAGCCCAGGCTTCTTAATCAGAAACCAGGGATACTCGGAAAGGTTTCCATCGATCAACCGGTTGTTTCGACGTTCTGACATCTTGGCGATCATGGTCCCCGCAATACAAGCGGTATCCATGGCTACGCCAACATAGGAGGAATCCGCGTTGCAGCCGGAGATGGCTTCCCCATCATCGCCGTCGGGCATGATGACAGGATTGTCGCAGCAGGAATTGAGCTCTGTTTCGATGGTTTCCCGTGCATCTCTAAGCACCTTCCGGGCAGCGCCGTGAAGCTGCGGGATACAGCGAAGGGAGAGGGCATCCTGGAGCCGGGTGTGAACATTGGCTTGTGCCCGCTCCGAATCCTCCAATATTCTTCGCACATTCTCCGCCACCAGCTTCTGATCCCCATGGGGGCGAATGTCCATAAGACGGGAATCGAAGGCTCTGGTGGTGCCCTTCAGCACCTCCAGGCTCATGGCGCCGATGAGGTCCGCCGCTTTGGCCGCATTGGTCATGTCGTAAAGTGCCAGGGCCCCCAGTGCTGTAACGCAGGTAGTGCCCGAAACCAGTGCCAGCCCTTCCTTGGATGACAGGACCAGAGGGCTAAGTCCAACGGTCTCCAGGGCTTCCCGGCCCGGCATCAGCTTACCGTCAACATAGGCCTGCCCTTCGCCAATGAAGACCAGGGCCATGTGGGCCTCTGGAGCCAGGTATCCCACAGATCCTTCCTTCGGTGCAAAGGGAACCACACCACGATTGAGCAATTCGCGAATCAGTTCCAGCAGCTTGAGCCGCACACCGGAAAAGCCCTGACCGAGGTTTTGAAGCATCATCAGCAAGGTTCCCCGAACCTCTTCTCCGCTAAGGGGTTCACCCACCGACACCGCATGGGAGAGAATGATATTCCGCTGTAGTTGCTCCGTTTCTTCAGGTGAAATCACCCGAGTACACAGAGCACCGAATCCGGTGGTAATGCCGTACATGATGCGCCCTTCCTGAACCCACCGCTCAACCAACCGCCGTGAGTGGTTAACCCTTTCGCAATACGCATCGGAAAATTCCACCCGAGCCCCATGCCGCGCTACGGAGATGAAGCTCTCTAAGCTGATTGGTTCTCCCAACAGGATAGCCTTTTTAGCCATTTCCATTCTATTTGATTCCACTCGAAACCTCCGCCGCCTCTTCGTTGCCTGTCATGACCTTATCGATAAAGAACACCTTGATGGTTGATATCACTTGAAGAACAAAGATGAACAGCACCGCGGAACCCCCTGCGGCTGCCAGATATTTGACACCGTCAACCCCCTGCTCCCCACCGCCATAAGCCACCATAAAATAAGCGATGGCGCCGATGGATACGCCCCACAGGATTTTCTGCCAGGTGGGCGGTTCATGATCGTGGGTAGAATCCTGTGTACAGAGTGAAGCGATGGTGGTGGTCATGGCATCGGCCGCCGTTGCAAAGGAGATGACCAGAGTCAGCATAACAATGGGAATCAGGATCACGCCCAATGGCATATGGGCCAAGAAGGTCCACAGACCTGCCACCGCGCCGCTTTCGTTGATTGTCTTGATAAGATCCACGGAGCCGTTCTGCTGCCAATAAAGAGCCGTTCCGCCCCAGATACCGAACCACACCAATCCAAATACCGATGGAAGGATCCAGTTAATGATCAGGAATTCCCGGATGGTGCGTCCATAGGAGATCATAGCCAGGAATATTCCCATTAGCGGCGCATACGCAATCCAGATCGCCCAGTCATACAGCGTCCACCACATGACCAGGGCTTCTCCGCCGATGTCGATGGGATCGAGGCCCCATATCCAGAAATTCTGAAGCCAGTACGCCATACCCGCCGTGGATACCCGCGCGATATAGAGGGTTGGCCCGATGACGATAAGCAGGAGCAGCAGCACATAAAATATTTTTGAGTTGAAATCGGCCAACCATCGGATCCCTTTGTCCAGACCCACATAGGAGGCGATGGTAAAGGTAGCGGTGGTGATCAGGGCCAGAACGCCCCATACCAGAGGGCCAGCCGGAATTCCATAACTTTGCTCAAGCCCGGAACCCACAAGGGCAAGACCTGCACCCAGGGAAGACGCCAGTCCCAATGCAATGGCAAGCAGCGCCAGGGTATCGATGATGTTCGCCCAGACACCCTTGGTTACCTTCTCGCCGAAAAGTGGCGTAAGGGTGGCCGTAATGGAGAGAGCCTGCTTCTTGTTGAAATAGAGATAGGCCACTAAGAGTCCGCAAAGCGAGTACATGGCATAGGGGATGAAGGTCCAGTTGTAAAAACATCTTCCCATGGCGTAGACGGCTGTCATGGGAGTGTTGAGGGGCATCCCCGATTGAGCCATTTCACCATAGATGTTCCCGAAATAGATGATTGGTTCGTTAACGCCGTAGGTGATGACACCGGTGGCGATGCCTCCTGTCAGAGCCATGGCAAACCAGGTGAAGAAGGGAAACTTCGGCACGGCGTTATCTCCGCCAAAGCGTATATTGCCATGCTTTGAAAACATGATGGCTGAGATTACAACAAGAGAAACGATTGAAATGATTTGGAACAGCCATCCGAAGGATCTGAGAGACCATAAGAACGTATTCATTGCCACATCGGTCAATGCCTTATTGTTGACCAATCCCAGTATAGCCGCGCCCCCTACCACGATAATCGACGGCCAGAACACGCCTGCCCGTATCTTGGTAGGTTTTTCTGTCTTCGCCTTCTCTAATACTGCTTTTTCTTCTACTGCCATTTCGTTTTCCATTCAAGAACCTCCTTGTTATTCATAGGCGGTGCACCTGAATATCTATATCGCAAATATGGTGCCAACATGGACCCGTCCATTCAAAACCTTGAGAAACATTGAATCGAAGCCGTTCTAAAGTATGGAAAACGTTTCCGTTTCTATTTTTAAGCGTTTCTCTCTAAAAAAACCTCGGGAAGAGCAAATTTATTTTGCTCTTCCCGAGGTCAGAATGCACTAATATATGCAAATAAATTTTGCTGTTAGCAAATAATTTTTGCTGTACCCCTCTCTATAATACTCCCATAGTGTGAGACAAGGGAGAGTCCTTCTTCTATTTTGATATTGAAGCGCTCAATGGGTTTCAATTCTCTTTCTCGCAAATAAAAAACTCTCCAATCAATGACCGGAGAGTCAGCGCTAATCCTGTAGCAGAAACTCTACAATGTTTTGGTGAATAACCCCATCGACATTGTCCTCGCTAGTGTAGTCCATGGACAGTATGGTCTTTTGATAATTGTCACGTATCTTCTTGAAACCGGCGATTTCTCTTGCTTTCACATTTTCATCAACCATAGAAAGTGTGACTTGATAATATTTTTTATCAGCACCTTTTATCGCAACGAAATCTATTTCAAAGTTAGGATCTGCCCCAACATGTACATGATACCCTCTTCTTATAAGTTCCACATAGACAATGTTCTCAAGTATCCTGCCGGTATCAAAGGATTCGAAGGAATGAACCATGCTCCTTAAACCGATATCGACAACATAAAATTTATCAGGCGAACGCAGTTGCTGCTTGCCATGGATACGGTATCGGTGGGCTCTATATACGATATAGGCGTTTTCAAAGGCTGTCAGGTAGTCTATTACCGTGCTCGCCTGTGTTGTTCTGTTGTTGCTTGTCAAGAAATGTGCAATTTTCGTGGCCGAAACCAAATTGCCAACATTATCAAGCAGATACCGCAAGATACGGTTCAATAAGTCGATGTCTTTAATGGTGCTCCTGGCAATAATATCTTTAACGACAACCGTGTTGAAAATTCCTTCCAAATAAATTCGTTTAACCTCGTCTTGATCGACCATTTCTAGCAAACCTGGGAACCCGCCATATTTCAGGTATCGTTTAAACAGATCATTAACGGACTCTGCCGGATATGCAGATACGAACTCTTTAAACGATAAAGGCAATACATGCAATTCAACATACCGGCCTGACAAAAATGTCGCCAATTCCGAGGACAATAAATATGCATTGGACCCGGTTATATAGATATCACAATCAAAATCAACCTGAAAACTTGAAACAGCCTTCTCCCAGCCTTTGACTCTTTGAATCTCATCTAACAACATGTAAATTCTTTGGTTCTTTCCTCTTCGCTCAGAAATGTAAGCATATAGCGCACGATAATCTTCCATGGCTTCATACTGCATGGACTCAAAGTTAATCATGATAATGCTTGAGGGGTCCACCCCAGATGTAATAAGATCCTCATGGAATTGAAGAAGCAGACTGGATTTCCCGCTTCTTCGAATTCCAGTAATCACCTTAATCACGCTGGTATCCTTCAACGTTCTGAGTGCGGCCACATATGCAGTTCTTTTAATCATCTCTCTGGTTTTCATCGAACCACCACCTATATTTTCACTTTATAGCTTACAGACTACAAAGTCAAACATATGTTGGATTTATAGCTTGAGATAAACAATAATCATTTGGTCATGCACAAACTACAAGATATGAACAGTTATACTCGGGATAGAAACATCGCAAGAAACATCGGGGTCAGGCTAAAGCAATTAAGTTCTCAACTTCTTCCAATCCCTCCGGCGACTTCACCAATAACTGAGAAACCGCCGCTTCGCTGATGCCCAGTGCTAAAGCTAACTCCTTTCCTGTACAACTGCACTTTTTTTTACCCAACTGCACAACTGCTTTTCTGGCTGTACAGATTGTTTTACGGCGGCTTTTATCCGTCAACTGTTCAGGAATAACTCCGAAATGAGTGCAAACGACTTTAATCAATGAATTCAAATCCATTCTATGTATAGGCGATTCGCTGGTATGGCCTTCGGACACATTGTCCTTAGTGCCCTCTTCTATCTTCCCCCAATGTACCTGACCCACTGAGAAACATCGGGGTCAGGGTAAAGCAATTAAGTTCTCAACTTCTTCCAATCCCTCCGGCGACTTCACCAATAACTGAGAAACCGCCGCTTCGCTGATGCCCAGTGCTAAAGCTAACTCCTTTCCTGTACAACTGCACTTTTTTTTACCCAACTGCACAACTGCTTTTCTGGCTGTACAGATTGTTTTACGGCGGCTTTTATCCGTCAACTGTTCAGGAATAACTCCGAAATGAGTGCAAACGACTTTAATCAATGAATTCAAATCCATTCTATGTATAGGCGATTCGCTGGTATGGCCTTCGGACACATTGTCCTTAGTGCCCTCTTCTATTTTCCCCCAATGTACCTGACCCACTGTTTCCTCTGTTTCATCCATGAAGACAAGATACTGTTCCGTTCGATTCTGCTCTCCAAAGAGACTTAAGGGGAATCTTCTATCCAGCCATGGGCAGGTTCGATTCCCGATATATACCGCATGACTGCTCCAGGGGTAATCCAACCCTTCCGGCAGCTTAGCCCGCTGGGGATTCTGATGGATGTAGCGAATCAGGGCGAGCAGATAGGTGTCTTCATTGCAAAGGGTTGCTTTATAACGTTGTTCAAATACATGGCCGGTACCTTTCCGCTTACGGTTATACCAACCGGTATAGCTTTGCTGAATGCTCTGCATGATCTTTGAAAGCGGGATTTGATCCACTTTGATCAGCATATGTGCATGATTGGACATCACCACATAGGCATAAATTCGAAAGTTGTACTTCTTCTGGCATACGGCAATGCATTCCAGATATCTCTGCTTCTCTGATTCTGTTCGGAATATCCATTCCCGGTTATTTCCACGAACAATGATATGATATAAGGCACCGGAGTAATGAATGCGCTGTTTACGAGGCATTTTAACCTCCATAGTATTCTTGGATTGTTAATGATGTGCTTGAGTAATCTCAATTTACTTAATTGCTTTAGCCTGACCCCCGCGACCCTGCTGACGGGAGAGCCCGCACAGCCACATCCCATCTTTTATGATGGACACGACATCCTAAATTTTTTTCAACTCCTTCAGATGGAAATCAAAAGCAGTTTTCACATCATTAAAGTCCTTTTTATATCTCCCTTTCAAAGGAGTCTGTACTTTTTTCAACGCGAGCTTAAACACATCTTTGAACTCTTTCATTTTTTCGATTACCAGCGGCTTTACGGCTTTTACAACATCTTCATCTTCTAATTTTAGATCCTGTAAGTTCTTCACCATCCATCGCATACAATTCAACTGGTAGCTTGCATCCATAGAAGTCATCGCAAAGACCTGGTTCTTTCCATCTATCCACTGATGTTCGTCAGATGTCAAATACTCTCTTCCTAACAGAAATTTACGTATGTCTTCCGAGTCGCTGACACATTTCATAAGGACACCCTCCATTTCTTTAACAAAAGATCTAGGGCCTGTTCACGAGAACCCGATTTACAGCGAGAAGGAATACGTCGTTTTGTGTGTGGATGGTATAATATGGGCAAATCGTCAGCACGGGTACTCTTAACGCGCTATTTCCCCGCTTCGTGAGCCGACCCCTTTTAGCGGGTTCTTTTTGCTGGTTCACTGTCGCCTTATTAACTTCCTGCAGTGTTGTTTAACAAAACTTCTTTCACATATGGAGGCAGTGTATCCAGATACTCAGTATTCCATACCAATTTTCTCTTAACTTTCACAAGATATATGTGTGATTCGCTATCAATTACTCTGCACGCTAATAAAGTTGTGAATGCCGAAAGACTAAGATAATACTGATCTCCATAAATAATCACAGCTTTGTGGCTACACGGTATTTCAACCCCGTTTGCTCTTAATTTATATTCATTGACTTTCGAGTGTATGACCATATCGCCATGGAATATTATTACAGCATCTTCACTTTGTGAGTAGATGATATTATCTTTATGAATTCTATGAATTTCTGCGAACTGTTTGATTGATAGGTACATTTCACCACTCAAGGCAGATACATAAAAAAACGCACTTTCGTTGTTTCCGATTGTAATTGTCCCCTTCTTTTTTTCTATTACTGCGAATGTTTCTATAATGCTTGCGTCTCTTAAGGGATCACTCGTACCCGCCTTGTCATTGCCCATTAATATCATTTCATAGATTTCCCGGGCTATTATTTTCGCACCTTTGCTTCCATCAAAAATAAACGCTGATGCTATTAGAGGATAGTCATTCTGGATCTCACTATATGCAAGATCTTGAGTTATATATACTATCTTCTTTTTCCCATTTGCTTCTTGTGTAATGAGTGCAGTTAATTCTTTTTTTGTCCACCCGGATCTTAAATAACTACTACTGAGTACAACTAAACCGAATTTCGAATTAATCAATCCTGCATTGATTGAAGAAACTATGTCCTTATCACAAGTTAATTCAGTTTTATCTCTCCAATAATCAACACCCATACCCTCGAACGCTTTGCATAGTTCATTTACAAAGTCCATGTCATTGTGAGAATACGAAATGAATATATCTTTCATGTGCCACCTCATGTGTTTGTAATAAATTGCTGGCAACTATATTGTATCAAAAAGTTAAACGCAACATAATAACTACTCATGTTGAGGGGGGCATCGGGGTCAGTCTAAAGAAATTAAGTACCCATTTTTAATTATCATCCTCGGGATAACTTAACTTTTTTAGCCTAACCCTTGAATCAGACTTCTTCACAAAAAAGCCGCCTTTACTTGGTATTTTAATACTACCAAATAAAGG
>CAZYQI010000009.1:0-101412 GCA_964649745.1 uncultured Peptostreptococcaceae bacterium
CGTCACCTCCTGTGGCCGGAACCTATTTGGACTTATTGTAACGTTCTACGACTTCGTCAATGCTTCCAGCCAAAAGGAACATAGCCTCGGGGATCTCATCGTGGTTGCCCTCGATGATTTCTTTAAATCCACGAACGGTTTCTTTCAGTGGAACATATTTTCCAACGGTACCGGTGAACTGCTCCGCTACATGGAAAGGCTGGGAAAGGAAACGCTGCATACGGCGGGCACGGGCAACCAACTGCTTGTCCTCGTCTGACAGCTCATCCATACCAAGGATGGCGATGATATCCTGCAGCTCTTTGTAGCGCTGAAGAATCTCCTGTACCTGACGGGCAACCAAGTAGTGCTCTTCTCCGACAACCTCTGGAGCCAAAATACGGGACGAAGAATCCAGTGGGTCAACAGCCGGATAGATCCCCAGCTCGGAGATTTTACGGGAAAGAACCGTTGTGGCATCCAGGTGGGAGAATGTTGTAGCCGGAGCCGGGTCGGTCAAGTCATCGGCCGGAACGTAAACTGCCTGAACCGACGTGATGGATCCCTTTTTCGTTGATGTAATCCGCTCCTGGAGGGCGCCCATGTCGGTGGCCAGGGTTGGCTGGTAACCAACGGCTGACGGCATACGGCCCAGAAGTGCGGAAACCTCGGAACCCGCTTGTGTGAAGCGGAAAATATTGTCGATAAAGAGGAGAACGTCTTTACCTTCAACATCACGGAAATACTCCGCAACGGTTAGTCCCGTGAGACCAACCCGCATACGGGCACCCGGCGGCTCGTTCATCTGTCCGAATACCATTACCGTCTTGTCGATAACGCCGGACTCAATCATTTCATGATAGAGGTCGTTTCCCTCACGGGTACGCTCACCAACACCTGCGAATACCGAAAGTCCGCCGTGCTCTTTGGCGATATTATTGATCAGCTCTTGGATAAGAACTGTTTTACCAACGCCCGCGCCGCCGAAGAGGCCGATTTTACCACCCTTTGCATAAGGGCAGATAAGGTCAACGACCTTGATGCCTGTTTCCAGGATTTCTGTAGACGTTTCCTGATCTTCAAAGCTTGGAGCCTCGCGGTGGATCGCCCATCGCTCCGTTGAATCTACAGGACCCTTTTCATCGATGGGATCCCCAAGTACGTTGAAAAGTCTGCCTAATGTGCCTTTTCCGACGGGAACGGAGATGTTTTTGCCTGTGTTGATGGCATCCACACCCCGAAGAAGTCCGTCTGTTGAGGACATGGATACGCATCGGACAGTATTGTCACCAACGTGCTGCATGACCTCCGCCACAACGTGGATGTCGTTGTGGTGAACTTCGATGGCATCATAGATATTGGGCAGATTTTCGGAGTCGAACCGCACGTCAAGGACAGGGCCAATGATCTGTACGATCTTACCAACCGTTTTATCCATAGTTACGTTACACACCCTTTCCAGCTGATTATGTGAATCAGTATACTATTTAAGGGCTTCAGCGCCGCTGACGATTTCGGATATTTCCTGAGTGATTGCGGATTGACGGGCCTGGTTGTAGGTCAACGTCAGTTCTTCAATCATCTCGTCAGCATTGTCGGAAGCACTTTCCATGGCCACACGCCTAGCCGCCTGTTCACAGGCCGCCGATTCTATCAAGGCGCCAAAAATCGTACTTTCAATGTATTTCGGGATCAGGTAGCTGAGCACAGCCTCTGCAGATGGTTCATAGGTGGTGAATTTCAAATCTGGAACTTCCACCGTTTCCCCATGTGCAACAACTTCCGGCTCCGCAACTTCCGCTTCAGGCAATACCGCAGGCAAGAGGTTCAGAACCTCAGGAACCTGTGATATGGTACTGATAAGCCGCGTGTACACCAGCTTTATGGCATCTGCCTGCTCCGTCTCGTACATGCGGAGCGCCCTGCGGGCGATATCTTGAGCATCACCGTAACTGGGCTTCTCCGAAATATACAGATAATCCTTAACGATTTCGCAGTTCATCTTGGTGAAAAAATCCCTGGTTTTCTTTCCAACGGTTATGAAGCATGCAGCCGATTTATCACTAACGCCTTCCAATGCCTTCTTGGCTACGTTAACGTTATATCCGCCACAAAGCCCCCTGTCTGCCGCAACGACGATGTACAGGGTTTTCTTCACTTCACGGTAGGAAAGATACTCATGCTTGAGACTTTTTTCGCCCTTGACAATCTCCTGAACCGTGTCGACCACCTGCTTGAAGTAAGGTTTTGTAATGTCCACCTTATCCTTGGCCCGTTTGAGCTTGGCAGTGGAAACCAGTTCCATGGCTTTGGTAATCTGCTTTGTGCTGTTAACACTGCGGATTTTGCGCTTGATATCGCGCGAACCCATTCCCGCCATTTCCTATTCCTCCTCTAGCCTAGCCGATCAGCATTCGGTTCTCCGTACGGACAAAAAACTTGTCTTTGAATTTCCGGATTGCTTCGGTGAACTTTTCTTCTGTTGCAGCATCCAAGTTGCCCGTTTCGCTGATGGCGTTTCCAATTTCCCCATGGGAATCCTTCATGTACTGAAGGAACTCATGCTCGAATCGTGTCACCGCATGTACAGGAACATCAACCAGATGTTTATTGGTTACACAGTAAATCATCAGAACCTGATCGGCAACACTGATTGGCTGGGATTGCTTTTGTTTAAGCACTTCCATCAGACGTTCGCCGTGGGCCAGTGTAGCCTGAGTATCCTTATCCAGCTCAGAGCCGAACTGCGCAAATGCTGCAAGCTCACGATACTGGGCAAGTTCCAGACGTATTTTCGAAGCAACCTTCTTCATTGCCTTGATTTGAGCAGATCCGCCAACACGGGATACGGATATCCCGGAGTTAACCGCCGGACGCTGGCCCGAGAAGAACAGCTCGGATTCAAGGTAGATCTGTCCGTCAGTGATGGAGATAACGTTTGTCGGTATGTAGGCCGAAACGTCGCCGCCCTGTGTTTCAATAATCGGGAGAGCCGTTATGGAACCCGCGCCCAACTTGTCGCTGACCTTACATGCCCGCTCAAGAAGACGGCTATGCAGGTAGAATACGTCGCCAGGGTACGCTTCACGACCCGGCGGACGGCGGAGCAGAAGGGACATTTCGCGATATGCAACCGCATGCTTAGAAAGGTCATCGTAAATGATCAGTACGTCCTTGCCCTGCCACATGAACTCCTCTGCCATGGATACCCCGGCGTAAGGTGCAATGTACTGGAGCGGTGCAGGATCACTGGCAGATGCGCACACAACGATGGAATAGCTCATAGCCCCGTGATCTTCCAGGGTTTTAGCAAGCTGTGCAACCGTTGATTTCTTCTGACCGATGGCCACATAAATGCAGATTACATTCTCTGATTTTTGGTTGATGATCGTATCAATCGCAATAGCGGTTTTGCCCGTTTGCCGGTCACCGATAATCAGTTCCCGCTGGCCGCGACCGATGGGGATCATGGAGTCAATGGCTTTAATGCCGGTTTGAAGCGGCTGATGTACGGATTTTCTGTCAATAACGCCAGGAGCATTGTTTTCGATCGGTCGGAACTTCTCGGTTTTAATGGGGCCTTTGCCGTCAATGGGCTGACCCAAAGCGTTTACAACGCGGCCAATCATAGCCTCGCCTACCGGCACCTCTACAACCCGGCCTGTACGCTTTACTTCATCGCCTTCTTTAATCTCTTTGTCTGAACCGAGCAGTACGGCGCCAACACTGTCTTCTTCAAGGTTGAGGGACATGCCGTAAACGCCGCCGGGGAACTCCAGGAGTTCGCCTGCCAGACACTTTTCCAGACCATGGACGCGTGCGATACCGTCTCCGACCTGAATGACCGTGCCGACATCCTCAACTTGAAGCTTATTGCCATAGCGCTTCAATTGCTCTCTAATTACAGAACTGATTTCTTCAGGTCTCAGATTCATCTTCTTTTATCACTCCCATTATCCTAAACTATGAGCTGGGCCAAATTATCCTTAAGATCTTCCAGACGGCGCTTCAAGGATCCGTCTATAACGCGGTCCCCTACTTTGAGACGAATACCTCCAATGACGGATGCATCGATGATATTGTCCAAGCTGATTTGCTTACCCGTCAGTTGAACAAGCTTCACCTTCAGGGCTTCCAACTCGATTTCGGTGAGTGGCACCGCTGTATAGGCGGATGCTGCAACCAAACCATGGTGGGTCAATACCGTATGCTGAAACACCTCTGCAATATCCAGAAGCTCACTTCCGCGCTTCTTGTCGATAAGCACCTTTGTCAGGTTGACGATCTCCTGACTGAACTTACCACTCAGTACGCTGTCTACAAAAGAGCGTTTTTCCTCTTTGCTAAGCTTTGGCGTCACCAGAAATTCCATAAATTCCGGATTCTCGGCAACCAGTCCACAAAGGGTTTTCAGCTCTTTCTCAAGCTCATCGACCCGATTCTCTTCCAGAGCCAGGCTGAACAGGGCTTCTGAGTAAACATTGGCTGCTAATTTTGCCATTTGGAATCGCCTACCCCGTCAATGAATTGCTGGATATAAGCGCGGTGTGCGCCCTCGTCAATATCCCGCTCAACAACTTTGGATGCTGCAAGGATTGTAAGATGGGCAATTTCATCCTTAAGCGCATTGAGTGCCCTTTGACGTTCATGCTCCATATCCTGCTTTGCAGCGGTCTTCATATGGGTGATTTCTGCTTCTGCTTCTTTGATGATCTCTTCCGCCCGAGTTTCAGCGCGCATGGCCGCTTCCTTGATTATCAAGCGCCCTTCTTCCTCAGCATTAGCAATTTTCTGGCTAAACTGAGTGCGCAGGGCCTCCGCTTCCTGATTCTTCTGATCCGCCTCACTGATACTCGCGTCGATGGCATCTTGACGCTTTTTAACAAAGTTCGTGACCGGATTGAACAGTAGTTTCCTCAGGAAAAGGAACATCACAAGGGTGTTGACCAGCTGGAACAGCATGTTCCAGTTAAGTTCAACCAACCCGAATTTGACCCCTTCCATAATGTACGCCTCCTTAAACCTTATGCGTGGGTATTTCTTACAGCATGCCTACCAGTGGGTTTGCGAAAAGCAGTACAAGAGCTACGATAAGGCCATAGATACCTGTGGATTCTGCAACGGCACAGCCGAGCAGCATGGTTCGAACGATATCCCCTTGAACTTCCGGCTGACGGCCCACGGCCTCAGCGCCTTTACCAGCAGCAAATCCTTGACCGATACCAGGGCCGATACCTGCGATCATAGACAGACCTGCGCCTATTGCAGAACATGCGAGAATGAGAGCTTTTCCAGTGATGGGTTCCATCGATAATTTCCTCCTTGAATCAAATGAATTAGAGTGTGTGTTCTTAATACATTGTCAAAAGCGGATTTGCAAATAAAAGGACTATTGCAACTATCAAACCGTAGATACCTGTACTTTGAGCCACTGCCTGACCCAAGAGCATGACACGCATGATAAGCATTCTGTGTTTGGGCCTGTTTGCAACAGCCTTGCAGGCTTCACCTGTGGCCAAGCCCTGACCCAGGCCAGGACCAACACCGGCGATCATGGCAAATCCAGCTCCAATCGCAGCGGCCATAAGAACCAGCGCGGATCCGTCCACATTAACAAGTGGATTCGCATACAACAGAATAAGTGCGATAACCAGGGAGAATATCCCGGAGGTTTCTGCAACCGCATCCCCTAACAGCATTGTCATGGTGATGTCACCGCTGTATTTCGGATTCTTACCAACACCTTCTGCCGCCAGCCCTGCAGCGTAACCCTGGCCTACGCCTGAGCCATTTCCGCCGATCATGCAGAGCCCTGCACCGATGGCCGATCCTCCAAGGACCAAAGCCGCTTTGTCGAAGCTCATCAGCCAGTTGAGAAACCGGATGATGAAATCGGTAGATTCCATCCTAACACCTCATTTCAACAATTAGTCAATTGCACCAGCTACGAACACCATGGTCAGCATCGAGAAGATGAATGACTGGATGATTCCGGAGAACACATCAAAATAGATGTGCAGAAATGCCGGAATCGGTATGCCCATGCCAATGGGTATGTTGCCGATTGTCAGACATCCCAGTGCACTGTAAAGCAATGTCATGATGACCATGCCGCCCGTGATGTTTCCAAAGAGACGAAAACCCATGGAGATCGGGAGTGCAAACTCACCGATGATGTTCAACGGCAACATGACGGGTACCGGCTCAATAAAGCCCTTAAAGTACCTAAGTCCTTTCTTTCGGACGCCGCTGCCATGAATCAGCAGAAACGTCATACCTGACAGACACAGTGTTGTGTTCATATCCGCCGTAGGAGGCCGGAATCCTAACAGACCTGACAGGTTTGAAGCGGCAATGAACAAGAATAATGTACAGATATACGGTGCATATCCCATCTTGTCTTCACCCATTACCATCTTCACCAGACCGTAAAGTCCCGTAATCGCTGATTCTACGACTACCTGCAGTCCGCCTGGCCGCTCTTTCAGATTGCGCGAAACATAAAGCGAAAACGCAAAGAGCACGAACATGATGAACCAGGTTGTCGTAACGGTACGGGATATCCAGATGTCTCCAATCTGGAACACTTTATCCGGGCCGAATCCACTACTTCCCATACTTACTCCTCCTTTCTTCAAGAATGGTTCTTGCGGGATTGCTTACCTTCCAATAAATACTTACCCCATACCACTATTTTTACTGAAAGCAACCCAAGAATTGTCCCTGCATCGGAAATGTAGGGTGCCTTGAGTGCAAGGAGTACGACAACAGCCGTTACAGCAAACCGAAGGCTGTACTTCATTGTGGCAAAGGCCTGAGCCCCGCCAGCGTTCATGGTTACCGCCTTTTGCAGTGTCCTGCCCAACTCCATGAACATCAGAATAGCGACCGCGCCTCCCAGAAACACACCAGCAGCGGTTTCTTTAAGTTCGCCGGTAACCATCCATACAAGAACGAACGCAAAAATGTTGAATAGGAGTGCATATTTAGAAATTTCTTTCGTTAATTGATTAACAGGATCCACCCTTTATTGCCTCCCACTCTTTTTCATTTGCTTCATAACCGCTTTATAAACATTGAGAAAGCCGCTCATTGTGAAGAGGACAATGCAGACCAACAGCAGGATCCCATTGGTGTGAAACCGGTCATCCAGCCACTTTCCGATGACGACGCCTCCAAAAATCGGTACGATCATGAGGATGCCCAGCTGGCTTAAATACAAAAGATTCTCATAAATTAAAAAATCCTTACGGTTCACAGGCACCGACCTTTCCATAAATGAACTGTTTATATTGCCACCACCGAGTATAAAGACTCATGCATCACCCAAATCAGAATATCACATTTCGTTATCCTTGTGGGTTAAAATCGCCTGAAAAACGCCAGGAAATCGATTTCAAACCTCTGAAATTTCAGACAATTGCGTCTTTGGCATCACCGACATACTTTACCCTGAGAATCACGAATCGAATCAAAAAAATGTCAAATGTTACGGGCCCTTAATACATTATAGTCGGAAATGCTCTCGTGATAAACAATTTTTTAACGATATTGCATTTATTTTTATCGCCTTGAAAACGTGAAGTTTTCTTGTATAACCACAGCGCCTGCAAACAAACAGCCTCAGGCATTTTCTAAAAAATGTCTGAGGCCGCTATTGTTGGAATTCTACACCTATGTACTGGACAGGCTTTTCAACTTTTTACGTTAAAATATTCACGGATTGCATCTCTTGTACGGTCGGCAGCCCTGCCGTCCCCGTACGGATTCACAGCATTTGCCATTTTGTTATAGCTTTCCGGATTATTCAGGAGATCATGAGTCATTTCAAATATGGTGTCCATTTTAATTCCCGCCATTCCTACGGTACCCGCTTCAACTGCTTCAGGTCGCTCCGTTTCGGTTCTGAGTACCAGGACAGGTTTCCCCAGGGCAGGCGCTTCTTCCTGTATTCCGCCTGAATCCGTAAGGATCAGGTCGACTTTAGCCTGCAGGTTGGCAAAGGGCTCGTAATCCAGGGGCTCAATCATATGAACAAAGCTCTGTCCCTCAAAATACTCCTTGGCAAGGCTCTGCACCTTAGGATTGAGGTGTACAGGGAAGATTACTTCCACATCCGGGTTGTATTGATGAACCTTAAGTATGGCCTTAAATATGTCTTCCATGGGTTTTCCAAGATTTTCTCGTCGATGGGCTGTCAATAGAATGGTTCGCTTATTCTTGAAATCCACCCGATTAAGCTCCGGAACATCAAACTGATACTCCTCCCGAACAACCATCTTCAGGGCATCTATCACCGTATTTCCTGTTATCCAGATTTTTTTCGGGTCGATGCCTTCCCTAATCAGGTTGGCATGATTCCCCTTGGTGGGGGCAAAATGCAACTCGGCCAGACGGCCGGTGAGAGTACGGTTCATTTCCTCTGGGTACGGGGAATATTTGTTCCCGCTCCGAAGACCGGCCTCCACATGACCAACCGGAATCTGGTGATAAAATGCAGCCAGGGAGCCTGTGAATGTGGTGGTGGTATCTCCATGGACCAGCACAACATCCGGTCTGGCTTTGACCAAAACCTCTTCAATGCCCATAAGGGCGCGACTGGTGATCTCCGAGAGTGTCTGACCGCTTTTCATGATGTTCAGGTCGTAGTCCGGAGTGATGGAAAACAGCGAAAGCACCTGGTCCAGCATCTCCCGATGCTGTGCCGTAACGCAAACGATGGACTCCATATCCTCCGATTCCTCTATTTTTTTTACCACCGGCGCCATCTTAATGGCCTCCGGCCGGGTGCCGAAGATGGACATTACTTTTAATTTTTTCATTAGGATCCCTTTCATACAAGATAGAAATCAAAACCCTTAGCCGCAGATGTCGCAGATGAAGGACAATGGTTAGATTGACCTCCCTCCCGGAGGGAGATGAACCCTTCCGTGTAAATCCGCGTTATCCGTGGCTAAAGGTTTATCTTTTACTCCGCCTTTTCGTTTCCATCCTTTTTCTTGGTAATATCCAACGTCATGCTGATGGGAATCAGGATCAGGATGGCTACTGCGAACAGGACACTGAAGCCCTTCAGGTATTTCTGACTGGCCAGGAGCACCGCTCCAAGACCGAAAAGACCGCTTTTCAGATACAATAACAGTACAGCCCGCTTCTGGGTGAGGCCGATGTGGAGCAGACGATGGTGCAAATGTCCTTTATCCGCTTCCATAATAGGTTTTCCGCTAAGATACCGCCGCACAATAGCAAAAGCAGTATCAAAGATGGGCAGACCCAGGGCGATAATCGGCACAATAAGAGCTGTGGCACTTTTCAAGCTTCCCATGATGGATATGACCGCCAGCATATAGCCCAGAAACAGGGAACCGGTGTCCCCCATGAATATCTTGGCAGGATTGAAATTGTGAGGCAGAAAACCGAGGCAGGCTCCCGCAATAATCATTGTCAGGGTCGCCGCCTGCTGAAAGCCGTTGGCGTGGGCCACGACCGCAAGTGCTACAGCAGCAGTGATGCTTACTCCCGTCGCCAGTCCGTCCAACCCGTCGATGAGGTTCACCGTATTGGTGATCCCTACAATCCATACGATGGTCACCGGTACACTGAGCCAGCTCAGATATACCAATTGATCCGGCTTCAGCCAGTTGGTGAAGAAATTGATCTCCAATCCGGCGAAAACCAGAATAAAGGCCGCCGCAATCTGAACAAGGAGCTTCAGCTTTGCCGGCAGGGCATTCACATCGTCAAAGATTCCCATGACAACAATCATTGTGGATCCTATAAGGATTCCAGCCGTTTTCTGAAAGGAGAAATCGCAGAAAAAGAGAAACGTTGAGATGGTGGCCACATAAATTGCCAAGCCTCCCATCCGGGGTATGGGTTCCTTATGAACCCGCCGGTTATCCTTTGGCACGTCCACCGCACCTATCCGGTAGGCCAGTTTTCTTGCCATGGGTGTTCCTAAAAGGGAAATCGTTGCCGCAAGAATCATCGGCAGTATATAGTCAAACAAGAACATTCCTCCTGTCAATAACCTTCATAATTCCCAAGGGTCTCATCATGATCCACCCATTCCTGAACGGAAACAGTCCGATAGCGGGTGTTGTCATCGCGAATGACAACGGTTTCAATACCGGCATTAATGATCAGCCTTTTGCACATGGCGCAGGAATTGGCCTCTGCCACATACTTCACTTCCCGCTTCTCTGTACCCACCAGATAGAGGGTTGCCCCCATCATATCTTTTCTCGAGGCGCTGATGATGGCATTGGCTTCGGCATGGACCGACCGGCACCGCTCATACATGGTTCCCCGGGGTATTCCCAGGGTTTCACGGACACAGGTTCCAAGATCCAAACAATTCGCCCGCCCTCTGGGAGATCCGGTATATCCGGTGGCAATGATTTCATCATGTTTAACGATTATTGCCCCAAAATTTCTGCGCAGACAGGTTCCTCTTTTAGAAACCGTCTCAGCGATATCAAGGTAATAATTGGTCTTATCCCGCCGCATACCCTATTTTGTCCCAAAGAGGCGGTCGCCGGCATCACCCAGACCCGGTACGATATACGCGTGATCATTAAGTCCTTCGTCAACTGCCCCAACATAAATCTCTACATCGGCGTGCATCTCATTGACTGCCTTGATGCCCTCCGGGGATGCGATCAGACAAGCCAGCTTGATGCTGTTGGCACCCCGGTCCTTGAGAAATTGGATGGCTGCGTTGGCCGAGCCGCCGGTGGCCAGCATGGGATCCAGGACAATCAGTTCCCGCTCGTTGACATCACTGGGAAGCTTGCAATAGTATTCCACGGGCAAAAGTGTCTCCGGGTCACGATACAGGCCGATATGTCCCACCTTGGCAGCCGGAAGCAGGTTAAGGAACCCGTCAACCATGCCCAACCCCGCGCGAAGGATGGGAACAAGTCCTACCTTTCGGCCGGAAAGGACCTTTGTTTTCATTTTGCAGATGGGTGTTTCAATCTCCACATCTTCCAGCGCCATGTTCCGGGTAACCTCATAACACATCAGCATGGCAACTTCTTCAACTAATTCTCTGAACTCCTTGGAACCGGTGTTCTTGTCCCGGATTAATGTCAATTTATGCTGAATCAGCGGGTGGTTCATGGCGAATACGTTTTTCATTTTAGCCTCCGTTGTTTTTGGGTGGGGTTTGCTGTGCGTTGTGCGTATTGCGTTACGCGTCGCGCGCAAGCCCGTTTTCTCATCTTTAAAGTCATTTACACGTAACGCGAGACGCCCAACGCCTAGCGCTTCTCTATCTCCATGATCTTATCAACCCGGGTCTGGTGTCTGCCACCTTCAAAATCCGTTGCAAGCCAGGTATCTACTATCTTAAGGGCAAGTCCTTTGCCAACCACCCGTTCTCCCATAGCCAGCATATTGGCGTTATTATGGGCCTTGGACATTTCTGCACTGAAGGTGTCCGAAACCACCGCACATCGGATGCCATCCACTTTATTGGCCGCCAGAGAGATTCCGATTCCTGTTCCGCACACAAGGATGCCATAGTCGCACTCCCCCGCCACCACCGCTGCAGCCACCTTATAGCCATATTCAGGGTAGTCGCAGGAGTCCTTCGTATAGGTGCCGTAATCCGTGCATGTGATGCCTTTTTTTGCCAGATGCTCGACAATCTCCTTCTTGAGCTCAAACCCACCATGATCGCAACCTAATCCGATTATCATCATTTGACTCCTTTCTGTTTTCCCTCTTTCAATTCTACCACCAGTTGGCTTACAGCTTTCTTAATTTCTTCAAAAGTATTTAAATAGGTTTCCAAAGCCTCGCCGAAGGGATCGCTGATATCCAGCACCCGGGTCTTTTCATTGGTCTCTGGGAACCGATTCACCAGGAATGTCTCGTGGCTGTGTGTCATACACAGAATGAGATCAAAATCCGAGGGTATGCGTTTATCAATGGCCGAGGACCGAAACTCGGCACCGTCGCCATATCCACCCATAACCAAGGCCTTGGAACTGTTGGGACTCATCGCTTCTCCCCCAGGGGAAACAAGGCCCGCAGAAAAAACCTCAACATCCAATATTCCGGCACGGCTCAGTTCTTCCCGCAACATAATCTCTGCCATGGGACTACGGCAGGTGTTTCCACTGCATACAATAAGGACGCGCATAGAGCCTCCAGTAAGGTCAAAACCCTTGCCGCAGATGACGCAGATGAAGGGCAATGGATGCTGACGTGTTCAACATATATTCTCTAATTAGTAGTTTTACTGACTCGATTGATGCAAGATAAAGCAAGAAACCAACGATTACAGGATATAACCCATTGTATTTCATCTGCGTTATCTGCGGCTAAAGGTTTTGAATCTATCCCCTTGGTTACCAGTAGCTGACGTCATTTCACTACTACCACATGATTTCCCGCCGCTTTTCGCATTCGGTTCATGACGGCGCGGCCTACCCCGTGCTCAGGAACACCTTCCGCCAGAATCACATCCACCTGGGCTGTGTTGCATGCCCTCAAGCGATTGAAAAGGAGCTTTGCAGCTTCATGGGGATGCCCTTCGGAGCCAAGGTCATAAAAAATAACGTCCAGATCCCCAAACAACTCCCGGTGCTCAATAACCGCCAGCACTGCAGTCCGTTTCCCTTGGGAAACAGCCGCTTGAGCGCCGGCTCTAAGGGCCGGCCCCACCTTTTCCGGAGCCCCTGTGTAAAGGGTCATCGGCGCATTGGGCGCATAGTGGGTATATTTCATTCCCGGAGACTTGGGCGCACTGCCCTCATCGAGCTCAGTAAGTCCCGGATCCAGCTGGATTCCGGGAATCACACGCTGCAGGTCCTCCAGACTAACCCCGCCGGGCCTGAGAACCATCGGAGGGGTTGCCGTCATATCCACCACCGTGGATTCCACCCCTCCGGAGCAATGGTCGCCGCAAAGGATACAGTCAACCCGTCCGTCCATATCCTGAAGAACATGTTCCGGGCAAGTGGGGCTGGGCTTTCCAGAAAGATTGGCACTGGGGGCTGCCACAGGAACCCCTGAAAGCGCAATCAGCCTTCGGGCAACAGGATGCTCCGGCAGTCGGACCGCAACCGTCTTAAGCCCCCCCGTCACGGTGTCAGGAACAGAATCGGCTTTGGGAAGAATCATGGTCAGAGGCCCTGGCCAAAAGGCATCCGCCAGTTTTTCGGCCTCAGAAGTGACTTCAGACACGATGGCAAACAGCTGATCCCGCCCTGCTATATGCAGGATGATGGGGTTATCCGAGGGGCGTCCCTTCGCCGCATAAATCTTGCGGACGGCTTCCTCGGAAAGCCCGTTGGCGCCAAGGCCGTAAACCGTTTCCGTAGGAAAAATCACTGTGCCCCCCTCCCGGAGAATGCGGGCCGCTTCTTCCAGACGGGGATCGTTTTCGTCGGTTATGTTCAGAATAAGTGTTTTCATGTGCACCTCAAATGCGTGAACTCCCCCTGTCACGTTGTTCCGTTCCCCCTCAAGAGGGGGATGGACCATGTTGACCTCCCTCCGGAGGGAGGTGGCGGCGAAGCCGACGGAAGGAGTTCCTTTTTCGATATGCATTTCTTCCCGAAAAAAACTTCCGGGCGCCGGGCGCCTCGGAAGTTTAGTCCAGCTGCTGAAGTTGTTCAGCCTGGTACATGGTGATGACGGCATCCACAATCTCATCGATTTCGCCATCCATGAATGCTTCCAGGTTATACACTGTTATAGGCACCCGGTGATCCGTCACACGGCTTTGGGGGAAATTGTAGGTGCGAATTTTCCCGCTTCTGTCCCCGCTGCCGACTTGGCTCTTTCTTTCCTCGGCAATTTCTGCATTCTGCTCTGACAGCATTTTTTCATACAGGCGAGCCTTTAAAACCTGTATGGCCTTTTCTTTGTTGGATATCTGTGACTTTCCATCCTGGCACGAAACCACCATGCCTGTGGGAAGGTGTGTCACTCGGACAGCTGAGTCTGTTGTATTGACGCTTTGTCCGCCGTTCCCGGAAGAACGGAATACATCAATACGCAGATCGTTCTGGTTGATTTCAACCTCTACGTCCTCAACCTCCGGAAGTACGGCCACCGTTGCTGTGGACGTATGAATACGGCCACTGGACTCTGTTGCCGGAATCCGCTGAACCCGGTGAATTCCGCTCTCGTATTTAAGCCGGGAGTAGGCACCGTTTCCTTTGATCATAAAGATGGCTTCCCGGATGCCGCCGATACCGCTTTCACTGGTGGACATCATCTCTATCTTATAGCGACGACGATCCGCATAGCGGATATATTGCCGCATCAACTGGGCAGCGAAAAGTCCCGCCTCATCGCCACCCGCCCCTGCACGAATCTCTACGATAACGTTCTTTTCGTCGTTGGGATCCTTGGGAACCAGAAGCTTCTTAAGCTCGATGGAAACCGCCTCGATCAGGTCCTCCATCTCGTTAAGCTCCATCTTTGCCATCTCGCGGAGCTCTTCATCATTTTCCGTGTTCAGAATTTCCTTGGCACCTTCATACGCCTTCTTGGCTTCCTTGTATTTCCGGTATGCCTGAACAATGGGGGTGATATCCGCATGCTCCCGCATATACTTTTGCCAAAGAGACTGCTCTCCGATAATCTCGGGGTCGGCGATCTTTGCGCTCAGATCTTCGTATTTGTCTTCAATAAATTCAAGTTTGTCGAACATATAGCACCTCATTATGCGTCAAGCGCACCGCGTTTAGCGTAACGCGTCAAAGATAAGAATATACATCTGCATCATTACTACATTATCAGAATCCGCACTGCATTTCAAGCAGCACACGCTACGCCTTGAAAGCCAGAACAACCCGGTCCTTACCTGCCAGATCCTTTATAACCTCTGGCTCCAGGAAGCTTCCGGTGTTCCGAATCAGTTCCGATACCGCAGCTCCTTGATCCCAGCCTATTTCAAATGCCAACAGCCCGTTCGGCTTCAGCCTGCAAATGCTTCCTAAAACAAGTACCGGATAAAACGCCAGTCCGTCAGCGCCTCCGTCCAAGGCTCCCCTTGGCTCGTAATCCCTTACATTGGGCTCCAGCTCTTCAATCACTGAAGGGGCTATGTACGGAGGGTTGCTGATAATCACATCAAAGGGAGCTGTGTCATCTCCCAACGCCTCATACAGATCCCCTTTCAGCCAGCGGACACGCTCTGACACCTTCAAGGCCCGGCCGTTCTCTTTGGCTACTTCCAGAGCCGCCTCTGAAATATCGGTGCCGACAACCTCCGCACCTTCAATGAACCGCGCCAGGCTGACCGCAATCGCGCCGCTGCCGGTGCACACGTCCAGTATCCTTGGGGCATGCACTGCCTTTATACGCTTCAGCACCTCTTCCACCAAGATTTCCGTATCCCCTCTTGGAATCAATACCCGCTCGTCGACATAAAAAGGCAGGCCCATGAATTCCTGACTGCATACGATATACTGCACCGGCTTTCCGGCCCTACGCTGTTCGATGAACTCCGCATACCGGATCTCATCGTCTTCCTGCATTTCCATATCCGACTTTAGTATAATCTGTATCCGATCCCACTCATAAATCCAGCATAGGATGAGCTCTGCATCGAGATTTGGTGTGGGAGTGGCCCCGGTAAGCCGTAAGGCCGCCTCCCGAAGCGCTTCCCTAATCTTCAAAACAGGCCTCCCGTTCCTTTTCGCAAACAACAGCCTTCATAGCCGCCAGGGCAACCTCCAGCTGTCTGTCGTCGGGCTCTCTGGTGGTGAGCTTCTGCATTGCCATACCCGGCGCCTTAATGATGCGGGTCAGCGCCGTTTCTTTTCTGCTGGACCATTTCAACAGCTCGTAGGAAAGCCCTGCAACCAGCGGCAGCAATACCAGCTTCCACGCAACCCTTATCCAAACGGAATTCCAGCTTATCAGGCTGAAGATGAGGATGCTGATGACCATGACAATCAGCAAAAAGCTCGTACCGCATCTGGGATGAAGGGTGGTAAAGCTTCGGGCGTTCTCAACGGTGAGCTCTTTTCCGCTTTCAAAGCAGTGAATGACCTTGTGCTCCGCTCCATGGTATTCGAAGACCCTTCGAATTTCCTTCATTCTGGAAATCAACAGGATATAGCCGACAAAGAGGCCCAATTTGAGAGCCCCTTCCAGGGCACTGAGGGCAATGCCGTTGTGCACCCAGGGACGCAGGCTTCCGATAACGAAGACCGGCAGGACCATGAAAAACAGAATTACAAAACTGATGGAAATCATGACGGAAGTCCAGATCATCACCTGATCCGCTTTATCTCCAAAGGTCTTTTCGACCCAAATGTCAAATTTACCCTGAGGCTCTTCTTCGCCGCCCTCTTCAAAAAATTCCGCTGAGAACATCAGCGCTTTCATCCCGATGATCAGGGAGTCAAAAAATCCGAATATACCCCTGAAAACGGGCCATTTCGTCCATGCCATCCGTGCCACTGCCGTAAGCGGATCCACCTTAAGTTCAATCTCCCCATCAGGTTTTCGCACCGCCACCGAAATGGTATCGATTCCCCTCATCATAACTCCTTCAATGACGGCTTGTCCGCCAACCGAGGTGTACTTTTTATCGCTCATTGGTACCTCCAGAATAGTTAGATCTCTATGCTTGCTTTTCCGCTTCCCTAAAATAACATTCCGGACACAATGACTGGTATTCCACCGCACCAACCTGATCGATGGCAACCTGCTCCCCCTCGAAGACAAACCGGCCATCCATCTTCCTGGCATTCATCAGAGCCTTCTTCCCACAGCTGCAGATGGTTTTCAGCTCTTCAAGGCTGTGAGCCATCAGAAGAAGCCGTGTGCTTCCTTCAAAGCCCTGCATCCGGAAGTCTGTCCGTAGTCCGTAGCAGATAACAGGAATGCCTTCCGTAACCGCCAGCTTGAACAGCTGATCCACCTGTTCGCTTTGCAGGAACTGCGCTTCGTCCACCAACACGCAGTGGACCCTGCCCTGCACCCCCTGCCATCGGCAGACCAGTTCATGAATATCCGCGTCCTTCTCCACGCTGAGATCCACCTGCCGTGTCACGCCAAGCCGTGACACCACGTGCTGTCCACCCTTGGTATCCATTACGGGCTTGATGACAAGCACCTGCATGCCCCGTTCCTCATAATTATATGCAACCTGCATCAACGCAGTCGATTTGCCGCTGTTCATAGCACCATAGCGAAAATAGAGCTTTGACATAACCGGAGGTCCTCCTATGAATAGAGATAGATCCAATTAGCCACGGATAACACGGATGTTCACGGATGAATAATCTATTTGGCCGGCAAATCATCCTTTTGATGCGCAAAATTGATGCCACTCACCCGTTTAGCACGTTTTCAACATAATAAAAGCAAGCTGTCACGCCATCTCATTTCCGTGTAAATCCGTGTTATCCGTGGCAATCCTTTTATCACTATCTTTATAATCCTTCAAAAAACAAAATGGATTAGAATTCCTTCTAATCCACCCATCGCTTACTTCATGCCGTATTTCGTTTTGAACTTGTCTGCACGTCCGCCGCGTTCTACGACTTTCTGCGTTCCCGTGAAGAACGGGTGGCACTCGGAACAGATCTCAACTCTTATTTCTTCTTTCGTTGATTTTGTTTCGAATGTGTTTCCGCAGGCACATTTAACAGTTACCGCCTCATACTTCGGGTGGATTCCGCTTTTCATGTTTTTCACCTCTTTCCCTTGCAACATCTTTATTGGATGGTTTTGCATCCTCGATGAACCTCTATATTGTATCATGATTCAAATGGGGTCGCAACGGTTTTTTCGAAGTCTTCCCACGTTCCCTTGAAAGGCTCTGACGCAAAAGGTATTATGAATATATCAACAGCTTTACGGAGGTCTTATGAACCCTTTTCGCCCCATTTCCATGCTATTGATTCTTTCACTGGCATTTCTTCTTGCCGGCTGTTCTCTTTTCAATAAGGAAAATCAAACACCTCAGCCCCTTCTGGACACCTCTCAGGCGCCGGCACTGTTAGTGGACGGACAGCCGTTCAAACCGGATCCTGCTCCCGTCATGCTGGATGGCAAACTTTATCTTCCGTTCATCGAATCACTGGCGCTGTTGAACATCCCAGCTGAGAACTATCCCAAACAGGATGTGGTGACCGCCTACCACGACAACCGTTTCCTGAAGATTGATACCAAGAGCCTTACGTTGAAACGTAATGGAAAAACGCTTTCAAAATCCCAGTCTCCGGTTTTGATAAAGGACACCCTTTATGTCCCGGCTTCTCTTATTTTTGATTCCTTCGACCTTGGACTCACGTATCCCAAGGATGGCGTCATTGCAATCGCCCATCAGGAAAACCAGGAAGGCCCGCAGCTGGTGGATGGAGAGTATTACGTTCCCATTGCTGTAAAAGAATCGGACCTGCAGTTCGCTGTCCCAAAATCATGGAATCGGCTGCCAGGGTCACCTTATCGATTCGGTGAAATCTCTGATTATGATGATTATCATGTAACCTTCCTGACCCAGCCCATGGAAAAACGTACCGATAACGAGCTGCTGACGGAGCTGGCTGAAAAAGCCGCCACCGACGCCGGCGTGGAACTTCTGCGCGATCAGGTGGCACCCCTTCAGGTTAATGGTCTTGATGGCGTAACCGCTGTATATCGCTATTATTCAGATGACGCCTCAGGCCAAATGATCCTTTACCTCTTTAAACGGGACAAAACCGCCTATGTCTTTCAAGGATGGATAAAGCATGCCGTCGATGAAGAAGCCGTCCTTCGTCAGATCACTGGAATTACACGATCCCTGAGATTGGGCGATATGACGGTGGATGTGCAGCGGGAGCACTACCTGGAAGCCCCCGCTTTCTTCGAAAAGGGTGTAACCCTGTCAGCTCCTCTATACAGCAATATGGAAGTCCGTGGTCATGTTCAGCTTGCCGGCACAATTGCAGAGCGCGGAGTCAAGTGGCTATACATAGCCACAACCAGAGGCGGACAAACGATCACACAGCAGATCCCCGTTAAGGACAAGGCCTTCTCAGCATCAATTTACACGCCTCTGGGTCTTGGAAAACACGACCTCACGATTTATGCTTCAAAGGATGTACAGAATCCTCAGGACCGAATTCTTCAGGTAAGCGTCGTGAACACGGATCCGCAGGAATCCCGTTGGACAATCCCCGGAACGCTTATAAACTCCGATAGTGATTACATCACCAGCCAGAGCAGCCTTCTGACTTATAAGACCTATGGCGATTATATGAAGGCCCGGCAGCTGTTTTCATGGATCATTGAAAACATTGAACTGAAGCCTTCCGAATCCGATCCCGTTCAGGCCTCCGATGTATACCTTAAAAGTTCAGGAAGCGAGCAGGAAATTGTACTTCTCTACACGGCATTACTGAGAGCAACAGAGATTCCCGCCCGGGTTCTGACTGTAGAAGGTACCCCCACAACCTGGGTGGAAATGCAGATGAACGGACAATGGGTTGAATCGGATCCCGTATCCGCCATACGGCGCATTCAGGACGGCGCTCCCCTGGCGGAAGCCATCGATGCCCATTTTAACATGTCGATGTCTTATTTTGAAGAGAAGTACACGACCATAGAGACTATGCCGTGGTAAGTGAGAGAACATATTGATACGACCCTTTGCCGCAGATGACGCAGATGCAAACCGATGTCCGCAGATGAGGATATTTCATCTTGAGCTCCCTCAAGAGGGAAATGGGCCAACACCTTTCAACATTAACCATCGACCTTCATCGTTTTTCATCCGCGTTCATCTGCGGCTAAAGGTTTAGCTTGCACCTCCTCCCATAAGAAAAACCAGCCGCGCGGCTGGTTTTTGCGTTTTATTCTATTTCTTTGCAATCCCTAGAATCTCTCGGGCTTCATCCGGTGTGGCCACTTCTCTGCCCACCTCGTTGGCGATACGCACGATGCGCTCTACCAGCTCTGCATTATTTTTTGCGAGAATGCCCTTTTTATACCACACATTGTCTTCAAAACCGACACGGACGTTTCCCCCAAGAACGATGGCCATGGTGGCCAGCGGCGTTTCCGTGCGTCCGATACCGGCTACTGTCCAGGTGCTTCCCGCTGGAATGCAGCTGATCATATGCATCAGATCCTCCGGGGTTCCTGGGCAGGCACCGGGTACGCCCAACACAAAATCGAAATGGATGGGATGGGACAGCAGGCCCTTTTTCACCAAGGCAAGGGCGTTGGCGATCATACCACGTTCAAAAACCTCGATTTCAGGCTTAACTCCGTTTTCCTTCATCTTGGCGGCAAACTTTTCCATGTTTTCTTCGGTGTTCATGAAAACATCAGGGCCGAAGTTGCAGGTACCGGCGCTGAGGGTGGCCATTTCGGGCTTCAGGTCCACCGGCTGGAGACGCTGCTCCGCGGTATGCCAGACGGCGCCCCCTGTAGAAGGCTGAACAATGATATTGCACCGAGCTTCGATCTTTTCCTTGATTTCCTTGTACACGGCATAGTCCTGAGTAGGATTCCCTTCGCCATCTCTGGCGTGGACATGGACAATGGAAGCACCGGCTTCCCAGCACTCAAAAGCCGCCTGCGCAATTTCGTCAGGCGTTACAGGAAGGTTAGGCTGTTGTTCTTTTGTTACTTCTGCCCCCGTAAGGGCGGCGGTAATGATGAGCTTTTGCATAGGATTCATCCTTTCATGGGGTTTAGGTGGGTGAAAGAAAACGCCATGAAGGTTTTAAACCACTATGGATAGCGTAATGCAAAATGGAATTACAGTCAAGGGATTCAACCTTTTGCCGCAGATGAACGCAGATGAAGACCGATGGGTTTCGACGTACCTGTCCAAATATCTCTCGATTAGTAATGTTAATGATTCCGTCAATTACAACACAAATTCAAAACCTACTAATAAGATTTAACCCATTGCCCTTCATCTGCGTTCATCTACCCTAAAAATGTACTACTGCTAGACCTCCCTCTTGAGGGAGGTGGCACCGAAGGTGACGGTGGGAGTTGTTACGCGCGTACTCCCCCTTGCCGCTTCGCGTCCGTTCCCCCTCAAGAGGGGGATGGAGCCACTGCCAATCGTCACCATTTTCATGGCCGGTGGTTTCCAAAAGGGACATGGGGGTCTGCGGCTAAGGGTCTTACTTTCTTGAATTTTAAATTTACGAGCTTCGCTTCTTCGCTTTGACCTTCTTCAGGCGGAAGAAGTCTTCCCGTTCTTTTTCTTCCAGAACATCGGAGATGAATTTGACGATCTCCCGATATTTTGGAATCTGAATCTTATCCAGGGCGTTGGCCCGTTTCTGGGTTTTTTTGATTTCAAACACCAGCTTGTAGATGGACGTATCGATTTCAGCCAGCTCGTAGATTAGGTACTTCAGTTCGCGATAACGGGCAACGGCCAGGTCCAGAGCCGGGTTGGTCCGGAAAAATCCGAAATAGGCCTCCAGCTCCTCTTCTTCATAGGAAACCGTGGGGATTTCTACCCCCATTACGCTTCGGAGAAGAATTTTGTAGACCTTTTCCTCCGGAACGGAGATGGCGATTTCAGCCACGGCGCTGCTGCCCAGGGTTACCTCTGCAAACTGCATGGCCTGATACGCTTCAATGACCAGCACGGATATCCGGCCCTGTATGGACTTGGCCCGCCCCGTGAGGGACATCAGCTCCTGAATCAGCACGTTCCGCTTCTTATCTAAAAGTTCAAAGCCCTTCAGAGAAAAAGCCAGGACCGACTTCGCCCGCAGCAGGCTGGATTTAGTTGGGGCAACTGACTGGTACATATTTACCTCCAAGGGGTGGTGCGTCATGCGTCGCGCGTTTTGCGTACAGGGATAAGAGAATGATTTGCCCGTTACGCGGGACGCTCGACGCGCTACGCCTTAACCCGCTTATTATAGTGTTCATCCAGGAATCGGTCATCGATCCGGGCCAACTCGATGCGGGGCATGATGGAAAGAAGGTCCCAGCCCAACTCGATGGATTCGTTGATGCTCCGGTTCACATTATCGCCCTGACCCAGGAATTTATCTTCAAAGGACCGGCCAAAGCTGAGGTATGTTTTGTCCAGATCCGAAAGGTCGCTCTCGCCGATGATCTGGGCAAGGGCGCGTACCTCCTGAACCTTGGAATAGCATGAGAACAGCTGATTCGCCACATCCGCGTGATCTTCCCGGGTGTAGCCTTTTCCGATACCGTCCTTCATCAGTCGGGACAGGGATGGAAGAACTGCCACCGGAGGGAACACCCCATCCTGATGAAGATCTCGACCCAAAACGATTTGCCCTTCCGTGATGTAACCGGTAAGGTCTGGAATCGGGTGGGAAATATCATCGTTGGGCATGGTCAGGATCGGCAGGAAGGTAATGGAGCCTGATTGTCCCTTCATCTGACCTGCACGCTCATACAAGGACGCCAGATCGGAATACAGGTAACCCGGGTACCCCTTACGACTGGGCACCTCTTCACGGGAGGATGAAATTTCACGGAGGGCCTCACAGTAGCTGGTGATGTCGGTCATGACAACCAGCACGTTGATGCCTTCTTCAAACGCCAGGTATTCCGCTGCCGTAAGGGCACAGCGGGGTGTACTGATCCGTTCAACCACAGGGTCATTGGCCAGGTTTAAAAAGAAAACCACGCGGTCCAGTGCCCCCGCCTCTTCAAAACTTCTTCTGAAAAAGGCGGCATCGTCGTTCTTCACGCCGATGGCTGCGAACACGACAGCAAACTCTTCGTCTGTACCTTCACCCAATTGGGCCTGACGGACAATCTGTGCCGCCAGTTCGTTGTGGGGAAGTCCGTTTCCTGAGAAAATGGGCAGCTTTTGACCACGGATCAGGGTGATCAGGCTGTCTATGGAGGAAATGCCGGTTTGAATGAAGCTTCTCGGATATTTGCGGGCAATGGGGTTAATAGGACGTCCGTTGATGTTTCGGCTCAGGTTGCTGAACACCGGACCGCCACCATCCACTGGGCGCCCGATACCGTTGAAGGTTCGGCCCATCAACTCTTTTGAAACCTTGATTTCAAAGGGTTTTCCCGTGAGGCGCACCGACGTGCTGGAGGTGGTAAGACCGGAGGTCCCTTCAAACACCTGGGCGATGATGGTATCCCCTTCAATTCGGATGATCTTTCCGGTTCGTTTGCGCCCGTCTGCACTCTCTATTTCGATAATTTCTCCGTAGAACGCACCTTCGACTCCTGATAGGACGATCAGAGGGCCTTCAACGCGGTCCAGGCTCAGATATTCTTTACGCATAGTTTCACTCCCGTCAGGGTCAGTCGATTTTGATGCCGATGGATTCACGGATATATTTACTCATCCTGTCTTCCATAACTCCCCCGAAATCGGGGATTTCGACAATCAATTTTTCTTTGCTTTGAAGCTTCAGTTCCATCACTTCACTCTCTGCCAGAGACATGACATCCCGGGTGAGGATAATGATGCCCACCTTGGGGTCTGACAGAAAACTTTTTAGCTGTTCAAGAAAGCCTTCCCTATCCGAGACAAGAACTCCCGCAATACCGGAAAGACGCATCCCCGTAAGAAGATCGGGGTTTTGGCTGATCAATACAGATCGCATCATATCACCTTAAATTCTTTGAAGAACCATGATAGAAATAATCAGGCCGTAGATGACAATCCCCTCTGCCAAGCCGATGAAGATAAGGGATTTACCCAAGGATTTCGGATCTTCAAGAACAGCGCCCAGTGCAGATGCACCGACCGCGCCAACAGCGTATCCGGCGCCGATACAGGCCAGACCCGTGGAAAGAGCGGCTGCAACCAAAGCCGTTGCTCCGGCCTGGGTTAGCTCCTTGGTTGTTGCCGCCAAGGCGATATCCGGCACCAGCATGGCAAAAGCACCCAGCATCAGGGCTGCCATAACGGACATGTTGACGCCCAATACCTTTTTCATGCCTGTGACGGAGGTGCCGGCACCCTTGCGGTAGCAGATGATCCCGGAACCGATTGTAGCGATTACAAGCGTTACTGTCAGAAAGAGAATCCATTTCATTGTATTGCCCTCCATTAGTTGATTATTCTATGCCTGATATTCTGCACTTAACTCTGTGTAGTAGGTGTCGATTTCCTTCATCAGCCGCCCGATCCCGCGAAGGTCATCGTTGGGAATGGTGAATTTCATCTTGGTTATCTTGCTGAAAAGCTCCTCATTCCGAACCTTGGAGATGGGGATACCCTCTCCTATAGCTGCCTGCGCCCTGTCGTGCAGATATTTGATCAGCTGCAGCATCAGATACTGCTTCGGCAACGGAACAAAGGTATCCACTTCGTGGAACGCGCTCTGCTGAAGGAATCCTACGCGCAGTACCCTTGCAATTTCAAGGATAAGACGTTGGTCGTCCGGCAGTACATCCTCCCCAACCAGCTGCACGATGTCCATCAGGCGATTTTCCTCGTGCAACAGCTTCAGCATTTCAGCCCGAAGCTCGATAATGTCTTCGCTGACGTTCTCCCGATACCAGGGAGCCAGGGTCTTTACGTAGCCGCTGTAGCTGAACAGCCAGTTGATAGCCGGGTAGTGGCGGGCATAAGCCAGCTTCTTATCAAGGCCCAGGAACGCATTTACAAATCGCTTGGTGTTCTCGGTAACAGCCTCTGAAAAGTCCCCGCCGGCCGGAGAAACCGCCCCTATGATGGTGACGGAAGCCTCGCTCCCCTCCAGGGAAATGATATTTCCCGCCCGTTCGTAGAATTCTGCAAGACGCGAAGGCAGGTACGCCGGATAACCATCCTCTGCGGGCATTTCCTCAAGACGTCCGGAAATTTCACGCAGGGCCTCTGCCCAACGGGAGGTGGAGTCGGCCATGATGGCGACATCGTATCCCATATCCCGGTAGTACTCCGCAATGGTTATACCTGTATAGATGCTGGCCTCACGGGCCGCAACCGGCATATTGGAGGTATTGGCGATAAGGATCGTCCGTTCCATAAGCGGTTTGTTGGATTTAGGGTCAATCAGCTTTGGAAATTCCTCAAGAACATCCGTCATCTCATTGCCCCGTTCACCGCAGCCTATGTAGACGATGATGTCCGCATCCGACCATTTGGCCAGCTGATGCTGCGTCATGGTCTTGCCGGTTCCGAACCCTCCCGGTATTGCCGCAGTTCCGCCCTTGGCCAGGGGAAAGAAGATATCCAAAACCCGCTGTCCGGTCACAAGAGGCTTGCTGAGAATCAGCCGTTCACGGACAGGCCTTGGGGTCCGAACAGGCCACTCCTGAGCCATCTTAACGCCGATTTCGCGGCCGTCCCTTAGGCGAAGCCCCAAGACTTCTTCCTCTATGTTATAACGTCCATCCGGCTTAATCCAGGCAACCGTTCCTTCCACACCGGGAGGAATCATTACCTTGTGCTTGATCAGGGAGGTTTCCTGAACCTCTCCGAAGAATTGTCCGGCTTTCAGAACATCCCCCACCTGTACGGTAAAATCCACCTTCCACAGCTCTTCCGTATCAATGGAGATCAGGCCTATTCCTTCTGCAATAAAGCCCTCCGAGAACTCATTGATCCTTTGCAGAGGACGCTCGATTCCGTCAAAGATATTACTCATCAACCCAGGACCTAACTTTACAGACATCGGCCTGTTGGTCGGGATGATGGGCTCTCCGATGCAAAGGCCTTCTGTCTCTTCATAGACCTGCATCGTCCCAACGTCGCCGTCCAAGCCTATGATCTCGCCGATCAGCTTCCGTGTTCCTACCATAACCATTTCCCGCATGGCAAAGTCGCGCATTCCGCTGGCTTTGACTACCGGTCCGTTGACCATGGTCACTATGGCCCGACTTTTATCCATTGTTCATCCCCGCCTTATTCAAAGTTTCATGAAGCATCTCGCCAACCCGATCCAACCAGTCTTCCAAAAGCGCCTTCAGCGTGGAATCGTACCTCACCGTACGGGCTCCGTTGAAAAGAATGAATCCGCCGATATATTCCGGGGCAAGGGGTTCAAACACAATATGCCCACAGATGTGTGGAAATTCCGATTCGATCCGGGCTTTAACCGTTTCCTGATGCTGCGCCAGGTCCTTGTCGCTCAGCTGGACAATGACGGAATCCATCTCCTCGAACCCTTTGCTGAACAGCTTGAGCTTTTGGAATATCGATTCTACATACTGAGGTGACTCCGAAAAGACTTCCAGCTCATTCCGGATCTTTTGAACCAGGGTGTCCATCAACTCATCCTTCATGGTCATAACCCTACGCTTGCGTTCCAGCTGAGCTTTGGATATGATCAGCTTTTTTTCGTGCTGCGCCTGCTGTTGGGATTTACCCTTCATTTCCTTGGCTTTGTTCTCCAGATCCTCTTTAAAATGCTCCAGATTCTCACGGTTTTTCTGGTCCATGTGCCGAACCTGCTCTTCAAAAGCATTTGCGGCCTTATCCAATACCAGTTTGCTGAATGACGAAAACTTATCGTCCAGTGTAACCATATATACCCACCTCTCTGCTTTCGTGTCCTGCTATGCTTCCAGAGTGATGGCCTTGAAATCGATGCCATCTCCATTGAAGAACTTGCTGAAAATCTCATAGTACACAAGCCTCATCCCCTGAATCATGACGATCATGCCCTCAAGACCCAGGATAACGATGTTCCCCAGCAGATACATACTCACCTTGCCGCCCATGCCGCCGATCATATCGGCCAGAATGATGAAAACCGAGAACATTCCCACATGGTTCAGCGCAAAGGCGCCGACCCTGACAAACGAAAGGGTGTTGCTGAAGTAAGCCAGGTACACTTCGAAGGTTTCGAAGAACGCTTCCACTGTAAAGGCTCCCACCGAATCGTGGAAAACGGGGGTATGACTCTTTACCATGTTGACCAGCGGCTCCCTGAAAGCAATCGTCAGCGTAAGCAGGACAATCATGACCACAGCCGCTACGGTAGGAATAATCGGACCACCCATGGCCAGACCCGCCACCATTTGTAGCAGGATGAGATAAAGTACGAATCCCGCGATTCCCTTGTCTCCCAGAATGCCGCCAAGCAGATCCCCGGCCTTCAGTTTATTGTAAATACTAATTCCGAAGCTGATGAACAACAGCAGGATTCCACCCAGAACCGAAAGAGCCATGACGGTGTTGATATTTTCCATGGTATAGAAGTGGAAGGCCTCTGCGGCAGCCTCACCAAAAATGGCGGCTGTTACGGAAGAGATTACATGTTCCATCCCGAAAAAACTGTCAAACAGGGTCCCGGTTATCATGGAGCATATTCCGATTCGGCTCAGTATCCCGCCACCCATGGGGTTGAATTTCTTTGCTACAAACAGCCCCGCCAGGAAGAGCACAAAACCTTGCCCCAAATCACCGAACATCACTCCGAAAAGGATCATATAGGTGATGCCTACAAAAAAAGTGGGGTCCATTTCCTGGTAAGCCGGTGTTCCGTATGTTTTAACCAGGAGTTCAAAGGGCCTTACAAGCCAGTTGTTCCGAAGCTTCGTGGGGCGTACATGGCCGTCGTCCACTTCGCTTTCCTTCTTCACACTGAGGATCAGGCGGTCCCCATATCCACTCAGCGCCTTGAGGGTGCGGTCAACCTCGCGCTTGGCAACCCACGCACTTACAAAGAAGAAGTTCCGGGTAACGGTCACCTGTCCACGGATTTCCACCAGGGTTTCTTCCATCCGCATCTTATTGTAGCTGTCCTTGATGGCCGGACCGAAAGTGCTGCGGAACCGGTCGATTTCCAAGCGGAGTTTTTCCAGTTCTTCCTCAATCTCCGCAATCCTTCCTTCCAGCCTCGCAATCATACGGTCGGGCATATCCAGATATTCTTTCAGGATTTCATATTCTTCGAAATCAATGGATCTGAGAATCCGCTGATTCTCGGTTTCCAAATCCTTCGGAAACAGCACCATATATATTTCCTGGCTGTCCCATTCACCCAGATGCATAACCGCTGCGGATATGTTTTCGTAGTTAATTGCAAGTTTTTGCCTGTGCTCCTTGGAAATCGCGCCGATCCTGTAGCTGTAATGGGTCATTGCTTCCAGCTCGTTGAAATCCAGATCCACATCTTTCAAGAGGGTGATCACGCGAAAGCGGTCCAGGCTTTTCTTCTCTTTCTCAAAGCCCTCAATCTGCTTGAGCAGGCCTGCGAATCGGTCAAACATGACGGTTATGTCATTTTCAACATCCTTAAAATCATAATCCTCGGTGAATTTTAAAGGATTCACCTCCGGTTTGATCTCCATGCGGCTCATCAGCAACTCCAAGCGCATCTGCGCTTCCCTGAACTCCCATTTGCTGGAGGGAAACTGCACCCATTTAGCCGCTTCCGAGGCATCAAAGGACATGGTGTCCAATGTGGATGCGATATGACTTTGCTGAACTTCCCTGATGGGTTGAATGCATCCAAGCACCACAAGATCCCGGAGAACCTTGTTCATGTCTTCACAGTGCCCAACGACATTCATCATCTCCATGCGTTCTATCGCCATAGACGTCACTCCTGTTTTTTCGTTATGCGACAAGCGTCTCGCGTTGCGCGATTATAAATACCTAATACAACTCTTGCTCTGACGCATGACGCGCCGCGCAACGTGTTTCCTGCTATTACTAACCCGCCAGGGGTCTAACCAGAAAGTGCTTAATATCCTCGGCGGAAAGTCCGAATTTTTTTGCTTCCAGTAATGAGAACAGGTCCCGCATCTCAAATTCAAGCCGATGAATATAGATGATAGTGGGAAGTATCGTCATGAAGCTCTTGAGTTCCAAGGATTTTAACAGGCTGTACAGATACCGCTCCATGCCGATTTCCATGAACCGCTCATAATTGGTTTCTTCCTGAAACAGAAAGGCATATCGGGTCTTTTTCAGCTTCTCTACCAGATCCTTTTCATCGGCGGAATAGCACAGGTCCCGAAGGCTTTTCAAATCAAGCATGTAACCTGATGGCAGGCTGTAGTTGAAAAGCTCTTCCGCCGAAATATGATAGTATTTCAGACCGCGGTAGATCCACTGGATGTTCAGAATATCCGCATTCTTTCCCAAAAGCTCGGAAACCAGCATTTTGTCATCCCGCTGAAGCTTTCGTGTCACACCGGCCAGCTTCTTGAAATACATGCGGTCCAGGCTCATCTCCACATAGAAGAGAAGACGGTTGGGCGATTCCCCCACATAGGGAGACAATACCTTGTGATACGGTGTATTCTGCAGATAGTGGATCACTTCCTCTATGGTTTTGGCCATGGTAAGCTGCTTATAATCCAGCTGCGGTATCACCGACGATCTGTAAAAGCTGTCCACCAGGGGGGCCAAATCCTCTTTGCGGGATACCGCACGGATGATCATCTTCAGGTTCTCTATTTCATATCGCATAAAAATCACGCGGAAGAGGAACCGGTATTGGTCCACCAGATAATGGATCAACGTTTCATAACGTTTAAGGATATGGGTCCTGAAAACCACCTCCAGCTTATTGATCTGGACCGGTTCACCATCTTCTTTGTCAAGCAAGGCCCCATAACGGGTCTGCTCCTTCAGATAACTCACAACCTCTTTAACATCCTTGGCTTCCAGCATTCTTCGATAATCATTATCCTTGAGCAGATCCCTTTGAAGGATCTTAATCTTGGTGTTTACTGCTGCAAACTGCGCAAAAGTGCCCATCCTGCCACCTCTATACCCTTCCCGGAGCGGATTCCGGCGTTTTCAGCATTTGGGATACCACAGACCTCAACAACTCATCCTCAGCTTCCTTATATGCCTGCATCAAGAGGGACAATTCCTTTTCCGTCTCCTGATTGATGGTTTTCTCCTGCTCCTTCGCTTCCTTCAAGACTGCTTCCTGCTCTCTGCGGGCATCCATCCTGGCTCTCTTAAGGATATCCATTTCCATGTCCCGCTTCACTTTCCGAAGCTCTTTCTGTTTCGTTTCTTCCACTTCTTTGATGCGACCTTCAACCGCCAGCGCTTCCTGGTCGATCTCTATCATTTTCCTCAGATACATTTCCACTGAACGGTTATTCATTGGATGCCTCCTGTTCCTCTTCGCACTGATATTTTCTAATCCGGCCCCTCCAGATGAGAGGGCTGTCTATCCCCTGTACATTTACCCTGAATTGTGGCACCTAAACACCAGCACGCTTTTGGCTGTTTGTTATCGCTCTGCGAGCACAGCGCTCCACAATTAACACCCACTTATTGTAGTACTCCTGAATAACAAATACAATAGTGCTCTCTATCCTGATATATCAAGGCTCTGAATCGTTTTCCGGTTAACATTCCTTATTAAAAAAGCCAAGCTTCATCAAAGATGAGGCTTGGCTTTGTATAAAAACTAAAACAATTAGGTTTACACCCGGTAAACAAGTTAAATATTTTTCTTTAAGTTGGATACTTGTTCAACATTGGAGTGTTAAATGTTGATTAACTTACTCGGCCATTACTCCAGCATAATAATTTTTTCGGCTAGGAAGAAGGTGTCATAGTAGTTTCCATAAACGAATATGGAATCCCCCACCTCAATATTTCCGATGGATCTTGTCACCCCAGATGAAGTAATGATTTTGGTTGTTCCGTTGACCGTTACCGAAACGAACTGCTCTGTTGTGCCAATCATGTTCCGGATCGTTATGATTCCGAGATCTGAGTATATCTTGCTGACGCGCCCTGACACCTGATCTTTGCTGGCAGTCTTGGTGGCCGCAATTTTTACCAGAGTGGTTCCCTGAAGCTCAATCTCAACCCTGTAATTCATCCGAAGTTCATAAATTTCAGCCGTCTTGCTGTCTAGCTTCAATTCTACATTGGGAGACACTTCATAGTCTTTGATGACACCATCATCGTTCTTGATGGACAGCTTATTGGTTCTTCCAATGGTAATCTGTTCGATATTCCCGGAAAGCTTTTTCGTTGCAGCACTGTAGGCCTCGATTCGTACAACCTTGTCAAAATAGGTTTTTACCGTAATGTAATCCCCCGGAATCACGTCCACCAGCTCGGCTGTTTTATCATTTCTTCGAACCGACAGGGTGGAATCCAGTTCCAGGGCTTTTTCCTCTGTATTACTGAGCTTGATTACGATTGTGGGTTTTCCATTATAAAGGCTCTGACTCTTGAGAATGCCTTCAAAGCTTTTAGTTTTAGTTGTCACTTCAAGACTAATGGCCTGCTTATACTCATTGACACTGATTTTAATCTTGTCCCCGGCATTGATCTTCATGGGGTCCACCAAGGCGCCGTCCAGTGAAGCTTTCTTAAATGTGCTGACCGTACTGATCTCTTTGGTTTTCTCATCTGCATCGTCTTTAAGGGTAATCAGATAATACCCGTTCATATTCTCGATGCTCTTTAAGACACCGTTGATATCACTGCCGAAGGAACCTACCGTAACGCGAGTTACCTTTGTACCGCTTAATGTCAGGGTCACTTCCATATTTTTCTTGAGATCGGAGAACGTCGCCGGGGAATTTGTAATGTATATTTTGGCGTCGGAGGGAACACTGTAAATTTCGGTCTTGCTGGAATCGTTTTTATCCGCAATAATCACCTTCTGTGTATCCGAAAGAACGTAAGAAATAACCCCTGTCTTGCTGGTTGTATCCGTTGGAACCGTTACAGGCGGTGGGGTAACGGTTGACGTTCCCTGGCTCAGCACATCGTAGGAAAGTGAAAGCACCTTGGCCATGGCAGCTCTGTTCATCGGGTCATAGGGCTTAAAGTTCCCATCCAAGTCCCCGTTAAGAATCTTCTTCCCCACCAGCAGGTTCACATAGGGCGCCGAGCCGCTGCTGATCAGGTTGGCATCCTTAAAGGAAAGCGAGATAAACGTATTCACATTTTCCTTTAAAAAAACGTTCAGAGCCTTTCCTAAAAAGATAGACAGCTCATAGCGGCGTGCATTGATGTGATTGTCTCCAGACATGAAGTATTTCAACTCATCCTGTTGAACAACGCCATTCTCCAACATCCAGGCCACTGCCTGATGCAGGTCCGGCCATGCAGGAACCTTGTTTGTGGATAGTACCGCGGAATATTTAGAAACAGCTGCATTCACCGCCGCATCATCCAGTTTTCCCGCCGCCTTCAGGGTTCTGTATATCATCACCACAGCGGAGTATTTATTTACCGGCTCCACCGGCTTATACGCCCCGTTAAAGCCGGTAATAATACCCTTTGAGGCCATTTTTTCAATGTAGCTCTCCGCCCACTCCGAATCCTTCAAATCGTTAAATGTTCCTGCAAATACCGCGGTCGTCTGCAGCATCATCAATAACCCGATAAAAATGGCCAGCACTCTTTTCAGAAACATGCTATTCCTCCTTGGTTTCATGGTCAAAATACTCTATAACCATTATATTCTATATCCGCGCCGAATATCCTTTTGTCATTAAAGCTTAAAAAATGCTTAATACGAATTCTCAAAATTCTGGTGAAAGACTAAACCTCTAGCCGCAGATGTACGCAGATGAAGGACAATGGGTGTCCCGTAGCCGTGAGGCGTTGTCCTAATGGGTTATATCCGCTTGTTGCAACTTTCCCATCGGATGAACAGATGAACCCATGTGCCCATTCAAACTCATCGGTTTTCATCTGCGTTCATCTACGGCTAAGGGTTTATCACCACTCTTTTAAGACGAGGCGGCATCCTGGAATCCCACTTCTCCGTCTTTCTCCTTCAGTCCCCGATGCTCCTCCGGTGTAACAAACTCCGGAACAACCCGCTTCAGTGCCGACACCGTCTCCTGATCGCTTTCCTTAACTGCTTTTTTCAAGATCTTCAGGCATTTAAGGATTTCACGGTAGCCCTGTGGATTCGACTTTTCCACAAAGATCTTATCAATCCGAGTGGAAGCAGCCGTTTCAACGTTGAGCAAAAGCTCTTCGAAAAGCTTTTCTCCAGGACGAAGTCCTGTATAGGCGATTGAAATATCCTTATCCGGTTCAAAGCCTGATAATCGGATCAGGTTTCGGGCCAGATCCACAATCCGTATGGGCTCCCCCATATCGAGAATAAATATCTCGCCCCCCTCTGCAATTGCCCCTGCTTGAATAACCAGACGGCAGGCTTCAGGAATGGTCATAAAGTAGCGAATTATATCCGGGTGGGTCACCGTTACCGGGCCTCCAGCGGTTATCTGCTTCTTAAAAAGCGGTATCACGCTTCCGTTGGATCCAAGAACATTGCCGAATCGCACCGCCACGTATTCTGTTTGCGAATTTTCATTAAGGGCCTGGGCCATCATCTCACAGACGCGTTTCGTAGCCCCCATTACATTGGTAGGGTTCACGGCCTTATCCGTTGAAACTTGTACAAACTTCTTTACGCCTGCCTTGCGAGCAGCTTGCATGGTGTTCCATGTGCCAAGAATATTGTTCTTCACAGCCTCCCTGGGGGCATCCTCCATAAGCGGCACATGTTTATGAGCCGCTGCATGATACAGAATATCCGGGCTAAACCATTTAATGATCTCAAAAATAGCCTCACGGTCGCACACAGAGGTTATGCGGACACTGAGGTCCAATTCAGGGTGCTTTCGTCTCAGCTCCTGTTCCAGCTCATAGGCGCCATTCTCATAAACATCCACAATCAACAGAGCAGCGGGTTCAAACTTAGCCGCCTGTCTGCAAATTTCCGAGCCTATGGATCCGCCACCGCCGGTTACCAGAATCCGCTTCCCCCTGATTTCATGGCTAAGGGATTCAATATCCAGCTTAACCGGTTCGCGGCCCAAGAGGTCTTCGATTTCAACGCTTCTTATGGCATTTATCTGAATCTTCCCGTCAATCAATTCTCCCACGCCGGGTACAATCTTGAGTTCAACCTTCAGAGGCGTGCATATGTCAACGATTTCCCTAACTTCTTCCCGTGAGGCAGAGGGAATGGCCAGGATCACCCGATCGATTCTTTTTTCCTCTATCACCAATGGGATCTGATCCCGTCCCCCCAGTACAGGAACTCCGTTGATCATACGCCCTTTCTTGGCCAAATCGTCGTCAATCAGGGCAACCGGTGTGCTGTGAAGATCCTCATTGCTTTTCAGTTCACGAATGATCTGCGCACCGGCTTCTCCTGCTCCGATGATCATAATCCGTTTACTATGGCTGTTCCGCCCAAAATTTCGAATGTCCCTTACCGTACGCAGGCTTCGGTAGCTGAATCGGGTTCCGCCAATCAGAAGGATATCCAGCATCAGCGTTAGAATATAGATGCTTCTTGGCAGCGACGACTGCATCAAATGAAAATACGTGACCGTTCCCGCCGTAGCGACCAGCCCTGCCAGAACCACCTGAATCAGTTCCTCGATGCTGGCATACCGCCACAGGCTGTTGTACATCCTGAACACGGCGAATATGGTCAATTTGATCAGCGTAATCGCCAGGGCGCTCTGCAGATAGAGGTTGAAAAACACCTGTGCGGATGCATTGGAAAACAACTGCCCCTCAAAGCGGATATAGAACGCTAGGAAAAAGGCCAGGTGAATGGCGATAATATCAAAAAACAAAAGAAGAAATTGGCGTAAGCGCTTTTGCATGATGACCCCTTTACGTTATGCACCTAATAGAGCGTCCTTCAAGGTTTCTGCTACATAATCTATTTGCGAATCGGATATTTTGTTAAAAAACGGAAGTGCAATCGATCGACTGCCTATATCGGCTGAAATGGGATAATCTTCGGCCTTGATGCCAAATTGCTTCTGAATATAGGGCTGCACATGTATCGGAGTAAAGTACGGTCGGCATCCAACATTATTCGCTTTAAGTGAATCCATGACTTTATCCCTGTCGATTCCAGGGGCAACCTGAATAACATACACAAACCAGCTCATACGGTTCACGTCCGGATGTATCCACGGCAGTGTGACCCCATCAATGCCCTTAAGTCTTATATTGTATTTATTTGCTGCCGCCTGCCGTTTATCCAGAATTTCATCAAGACGTTTCATCTGAGCCTCGCCCAGTGCCGCATGAAGCTCACTGAGCCTGTAGTTGAAGCCCATGCGCTCATGTTCCAGCCAAAAGCCTGTAATTGCTCGCCCTTGGCTGCGATAGCTTCGGCACAAATCCGCGATGCGATCGTCATTGGTAACGATCATCCCGCCCTCTGCCGTGGTGATCTGTTTGTTTGGGTAAAAGGCAAACACCGCTCCGTCACAGTTACTGCCGGCTTTTACCCCTTTGTACTCCGCTCCCAGAGCCTCGCAGGAATCCTCCAGAACCAGCAGATTGTGTTTCTTTGCTATGCTGTTCACTGCTTCCATATCCATGGGCTGTCCGAAAACATCCACCGGCAGAATCGCTTTCGTGCGGGGCGTAATCGCTGCTTCTACACGGCCGAGATCCATATTGAAGGTTTTAGGGTCGATATCCACAAACACGGGAGTGGCATTCTCAAACAGCACACAGTTTGTGGATGCCACAAAGCTATAAGGGGTTGTAATCACTTCATCCCCGGGACCAATTCCCATGGCCTTCACCAAACAGTGCAGGCCGCTGGTGCCGCTGTTGACCGCAATGGCGTGCTTGACGCCAATCTGCTTTACAAATTCCTGTTCAAAGGCTTCCACTCTAGGGCCAATACTGAGGTGCTCCGATTCCATTACCCCTAATACGGCGTCGATTTCTGCTTTTGTAATATCCGGTCCTGACAAGGGTACGTTCATGTTGGCTCCTCTTAGGTGGAGTGCTGAGCGCTGAGCGCTGAGCGGCGAGCTCATCGCGTTGGGGCTGAAAGAACTCAGCCCTACGCAGAGATTGCTCTTCTCCGAATTTTATTTGTCATGCTTCCTGGTTTTGCACTCCGTACTTAGCTCGCCACTAAATCTCTTTTGCCGGTACCCCGACAACCTTCTTCCCAATTTTGACATCTCGAATCACCACCGCACCAGCGCCAACCACCACATTCTCACCGATGGTGATCTTCGGAATGATGGATGCCCCTACACCGATATGGCTCATACGCCCTATTTTCACATCTCCAGCCATCTTCACACCAGAGGAGACATGTACAAAATCGCCAATATTGCAATCATGCTCAATTATTGACCCTGTGTTTATTATGCAGTGTCTTCCAATTTTGGCTCCGGGATTAATAATCGCCCCTGCCATCACCACGGTTCCTTCTCCGATTTTTACATCAGCCGCTATAATTGCAGTCGGATGAATTGCCACCGCATAGCGGAGAGGATATTCCCGACTGAGCCTCTCACGGATTTCGTTGTTGCCAATCCCAATCAGGCCGTAAACCTTCCCGTTCTTTTCAATAAAGCTCTGGAAGGACTCCTCGTTATGAAGAATCGGCAGTGTGCCATCCATCATTTTTTCCAGTACATAGTTATCATAAACTGCAGCAATGCTCGATTCCAGATCAAATTCATGCATTTGCTCTACAATATCACGAACAACCTTGCCGTGACCTCCGGCTCCGAATAGAACGATGTGTTTCATCCCATCACCTCGTTTCATTTGAATTAAAAAGCAGCCTCTGTTCGCATTCCAGCAATTCTCTTCGCCGGTCACGCAGCCTTTTTGCCGGCACACCGGAATGAACACCCCAGGGGCCCAATGATTTGGTAACCAACGAGAGAGCACCTACTGAAGACCCTTCCTCAATGCTTGTTCCAGGTAAAACCACCGATCCGCTTCCAATGATTACATGACGACCCAAACGAACAGTTCCGCTGGATACCCCGGTGTATTCCGACGGGACCATGGGGTTTGTCATATACCGCCCAGAGTAATCGTCTGATCGGCTATAAAGACACACACCATGAGACACCCCCGAAAAATCATCCATAATAATCCCGCTACCCCCGGAAAGAAGACAATAACCGGCAATATGAATATATGATCCCAATCTGATAAAGCCTTCACCAGACGCAATTAATGTACAAAAGCTGTCAATCCGGACATTGTCGCCAATCTCAATATTTTCGAGGCCAACAATATTGCAATTTTTATATATGCTTACATTGCGTCCGATTTTTTTAAATCCAAACTGCCTTAACTCCTCTTCCGAGTAATAGCCTGCAAAAAAAGGATTTTCCATATGCGCTCCTATTCTTGATGATGATTTTCTCTTTTTACAACCCGGTCTGCACTTCCTTTGAATGGGTGCATCGTAACATGATCCTGGGCGGTGATGTCCTTTCGGACAATGACACTCTTAACCGTTTTAGCAATGATGCAGAAATCCAGCCAAATCGACCAGTGATCCACATACCAAACATCCAGTGCGAATTTTTCATCCCAGGAGATGGCGTTGCGCCCGTTCACCTGGGCCCATCCTGTTATTCCAGGGCTTACGTCATGGCGGCGATTTTGTTCTTCTGAATACAGCGACAGATATTCTACCAACAAGGGTCTTGGCCCCACGATACTCATCTCGCCCTTAAGCACATTCCAAAGCTCCGGGAGCTCGTCCAAGCTGCTACTACGCAGTCGCTTACCAAAACGGGTCAATCGCATATCATCCGGCAGCAGGTTCCCTTCCCCATCGCGGGCATTTGTCATGGATCTGAACTTCACCATCCGGAATACCTTGCCCTTCAAGCCAGGCCGTTCCTGTGTGAACAGCACTGGGCTCCCCAATCTTATTCTAATCAAAAGCGCCAGAATAAGCAAAAAAGGCATTAATAGTATTAATGCCGTCAGGGATATCACACTATCGATCAGCCTTTTTATGCTATACATACGCTTCCTCAACTCTCCACTTTAGTATACCAGTAATTTGAATACCGCAATGATTAAAAGTGAAGCCGGCACAAAAATCACCTGTGCCAATAATACGCCCCCAAACTTCGAAAAAACCAATGCCATCACCATGCCCTTCAAATGACTATACTCTGTCTCGCCTTTCAAAGCGCGGTCTGTAATTACAGCAATTTTCGGCTCCAAGACCAGGGTCATCATGATGGTGGCAAATCCATTAATCACACCGGAAAATCCCGCAAGGCTCATCCGGTGGCTTGGGTGCAGATACGCTGCATAGTATGCCGACAGAAGGCCTACCGCATATATTGCAGTAATTGCCCCGTGGAGCAACAGTACTGACCGCTGACTCCAGAGAGCCGCCCAATCCTCTTTAGAGGGAAACATATTGCGCTTGGAGGAGACGACACTCTGCACGGCCCTGCGCCGTTTCCAAATAACTTGCAGCGCCTTCCAATAGGATCCATCTTCAGAGATACAGTCAACAAGCTTCGCAAATAAAGGAATGAACCAGGGCAGCGCCGCTATAGCCGCCAGAACACCGACAGCACCCCAGATTAATATCAGTCTGAAATCCCATAGCGGATCCCGATTTCCGTTGATGCTGACATCCAGCAATACACCCAGCAGGGGCATTTGGAATACGATAACAGTCTTTGCGACCAGAGAAATCATATTGAATGTTGACGCCGTCAGGGTATACTGCTGATTTCGATAAATCACCAGTCGTAACGAATAGGCCAAGGTGTCCAGCATGAAGGTGAGGGCTGTGATCAAACATAAAAGAAATGTAGCTTTAAGCATCGTTGTGCTCCTTCTCAGGAGATTCTTAATGCCCCTATTTATTCAAAATGTTCTCAAGGCATTTCATATATGCGTCAATAACTTGGTTGCGGTCAAATTTTTCCATCATCCACTTTCGCCCAGCTGTTCCCATAGCCTGCTTTGCTGCTGAATTTTGGTGGATGATCCGGATCATTCTATCCTGTAGTTGATTAGCATCCCTAACCTCTGAAAGATAACCACTACAACCGTCAATTACTGCTTCACGGCATCCTGGGATGTCAGAAGTAATAATTGGCAAACCTGATGCTGCCGCCTCCAGGAGTACGTTGCTCATGCCTTCATGGTAAGACGGCAAGACAACACAATCTGCCTGGTGCATTTCTACTCGGGTATCATCGCTAAATATCACATCCCCAATGACACCTTGGGCCTGAAGTGTTTCAACTCGCTTGCGATACTCCTCTGACTCGTAAAAACCCAAAATATCCATTTGCGATTCCGGAAATAATCGCTTTACCTTCTCTGATGCATCTAAAAATTCTTCAATCCCTTTGTCCTTCATGATTCGGCTTATAAAAAGGAATCTGGCCTTCCCTATATCAGAGAATTCTTTGTGCGGATCCGGTCGAAATCGTTCAACATCAACCCCGGAACCAGGGAGGACCATAACCTGAGGTCTTCCGGCACCTGTAGCTCGCGCATTTATAAGACCCCTCTGTAAAAAATACAGTTTGTTTGATTCATTTTGAAAAAAAATGGTGTGCGACTTGCTGAGTCCCACTCTATACAACCACCTGAGAAGAGATGCCACCCGACCATCACGGCTAAGTTCTGAACCTAATCCCGTTATATTCGCCAGTTGAGACACTCCGGTAATTCGGCAAGCCATTCCTCCGTAAATGTTGGCCTTTGCAGTATAAGTAAGTACAGCACTTGGGCGAAGTGACCGTATCAAACCCAGGTAGTGAAAAAAGAGCGCCAAGTCCTGCAATGGATTTCTACCTCTTCGGTTTATGACTGCAGGATGATAGATCGCACCCATTTTTTCAATCAAATGTACCTTCTCGCCGAAGGGGACTGAAAAATGAACGTCAAACCCCTGTTGAATCAACTGTTCGATTAATTCTGCTCTGAAATTATATAATCCAACATCATGATTGGCTAGAATTAATACGCTCTTCATCCATTTCCCTCTTTATTCACACTGATAGTACTGGCGATACCACTTAACAAAAGCACGGATTCCGTTTTTCAAATCCGTCTTAGGTATAAATCCACACCATTCTGTCAGTGAATCTATGTCTGCATAGGTTGACGGAACATCCCCAGCCTGCATAGGCAGATATTCTCTCACTGCTTTCTTTCCCAGTTCTTCTTCCAAAGTGTCTATGAACTTCTCCAGTGTTACAGGGTTGTTATTTCCTATATTGAATATTTGGTAAGGTGCCCAACTACGGTCTGGTGTAAGCATCTCTCGGTTGCACCCAGGGTCTGCTGCGGGCGGTTTATTCATCACGCCAATTATTCCGTCTACGATATCGTCCACATAGGTGAAGTCACGCTGCATTTTCCCATGATTGAACACCTGAATAGGTTTCCCTTCAAGAATAGCCTTTGTGAATAGGAACAATGCCATATCCGGACGTCCATAAGGACCATATACCGTAAAAAATCGCAACCCTGTCATTGGAATGCCATATAAATGACTATAGCAATGTGCCATCAGCTCGTTTGACTTCTTTGTCACCGCATACAGACTCACCGGATGGTCCACCGAGTCAGTTGTGGAAAAGGGCTGCTTCACGTTTCCTCCATAAACAGAGCTTGAAGATGCAAACACTAAATGCTTTGTTTCATGCTTCCGAACCATTTCGATAAGATTCAAAAAACCATGCAGGTTGGCATCAAGATATGCATGGGGATTTTCTAAGCTATATCGAACACCAGCCTGTGCCGCCAAATTGACAACGATGTCTGGCTGCAGCTCACTAAATACTGCTCCCAATGCATCGTAATCCTCCAGGCTCGCTTTACAAAAATTGAATCCAGGAATAGCCTTCAATAAATTCAGGCGTTCCAGCTTAAGATTAACGTCATAGTAATCATTAAGGTTATCATAGCCCAGAACATTCATACCCATTTCCAATAAACGCTTTGATAAATGAAACCCTATGAAACCGGCAGCTCCAGTAACCAGTACTTTCATCATAGCCTCCAATACAGATAACCTTGGTTTTCGGCTTCCGTGCGGTCAAATACCCCTTTGATATCCACCAGTATTTTTCTGTCTCGAAATCTATCTGCCATCTCATGAAGCTTGAAATTCTTGAAAACCTCATGTTTCACAGCAACAATGATAACATCAAGTTTCTCGAGTTCTGAAAGTTCAACAAAGGGTATGCCATATTCGTGGTATGCCTCATTCGAATCAGCAACGGGATCGTAAACCATCGCATTAATGCCATAATCCTTCAATTCGTTTACAATATCTATCACCCGCGTATTCCGTGTATCTGGGCAATCTTCCTTGAATGTAAAACCTAATATGGCTACGTTTGATCCCTTTACCGGCTTATCTCCCTTTATCAGGCTCTTCACTACATTTTCTGCCACATACTTGCCCATATTGTCATTGATTCGCCGCCCTGCCAGTATTACTTCAGAGTGGTATCCCAACTGTTCTGCCTTGTATGTAAGATAGTACGGATCAACTCCGATACAATGACCGCCAACAAGCCCGGGTTCAAAGGGCAAGAAATTCCATTTGGTTCGGGCGGCTTTCAGCACCTCCAGAGTGTCAATCCCCATCCGATTAAAAATAATCGATAGTTCATTCATAAATGCGATATTGATGTCCCGTTGCGAATTCTCAATCACCTTGGCCGCCTCTGCAACTCGAATTGAAGAGGCTCTATACACCCCCGCTTTGATAATGGTCTCATAAACTGCCGCCACGGTATTCAGTGTTTCTTCATCCTGGCCCGATACAACCTTGACGATGCTCTCCAGTCGATGAAGCCTGTCCCCTGGATTAATCCGTTCAGGAGAATAGCCCACTTTAAAATCAACACCGCATCGAAGGCCAGATTCCCTCTCTAGGATTGGTATACATACCTCTTCTGTCACACCGGGATACACGGTCGACTCATACACAACGATGCTTCCCGCCTTGAGATGCTTTCCCAAGGTTTGGCTTGCACCAATAACAGGTGTCAGGTCTGGTGTTTTATCAGGGTGAATTGGAGTTGGCACGGCCACTATATGGAAATTGCAATCCTCTAGGGATTTTGAGTCATCCGTAAACACGATTTGGGCTTCTACCAGAGCTTCGTCACCAACTTCCTGCGTTACATCTTTTCCTTCAATATAAGCGTTTATTTTTTCCCGATTCATATCAAAGCCAACGACCTTCATATTTTTCGAAAACGCTACTGCCAGAGGAAGGCCGACGTACCCTAATCCAATGACTGATAGTCGTGTTTCTTTACCAACCAGATTCATATGCAGATTCATATCAAACAGCTCCATTCTGATAGTATTTTTCATACCACTTTTGAAATACATACAATGTCCATAATCTAAAACTATGATTCTCTGATTCTTCAAAATGCTGTTTCATCATTTCTTCAACAACATCCGGCTGGAATATTCCCTGTTCTTTCAAACGCTCAGAATTCAAGGTCTGCAGGAGATCCTGTTTTAAGGGGCCTTTAAACCACTCCCCTACCGGAACGCCAAACCCTTGTTTTGTTCTGTTAATCATGCCCGGCGGAAACATATCCGAGAAGGTGTCCTTTAGTATCACCTTCTGATTCCGTCCTTTGATTTTAAACCGAGATGGTAGTCTGAAAGCAAGTTCCATCATATCCTTAGATAAGAACGGGGCCCGTGTTTCAATTGAGGCGAGCATCGACATACGATCCACCTTAGCCAGCATATCCCCTTCAAGCACTACCCGCATATCCGTATAAAGCGTTCGTGTCAGTTCATCCTCAATTCCACTCCCGTGATAAATATCCTCAATGAACCCCAGGGCATTATCCTTATGGCAGTTGGGTTTGAGCAGTGGGCTTTCCTCGGAAAAACCCAGTTGCATCAGACGCTTGCGCTGCTCGAACAGATCATCATTCTTGCTTCGAACAACCTTTTTCATTTTTCTCACCATAGAACTGGTATCCGGAAGGGATTCGAGTACCGGCTCAAATATGCCTTCTGAAATGACTTTTGGCAACCGATTATATAAGCCTGTATAGTACCCCACTAGGTACTTACTGTAACCTGCAAACATCTCATCACCACCATCACCTGTAAGCACAACCTTCACATGATTACGGGCGAACTGCGATACGAAATATGTTGGGATGCATGAAGAATCAGCAAAGGGTTCATCCATATTGTCAAGAATCTTATCTAGCCAATTAATCGCATCTGAATAATCCAGGGTAATGACGTTATGGTCTGTGCCGTGGAATGCGGATACCGCCTTGGCCTTGTATGTCTCATCATATTCTGAAAGAGTGAAGCCCACGGAAAAGGTTCTGATTTTCTTACTTGATATCTTGCTCATCAGACCCGTGACAATACTGGAATCTACACCGCCACTGAGAAAAGCACCCAAAGGAACATCACTTACCATCATGGCCTCAACCGATTGGGACATAACCCCTCGGACATGACGCTTTGCCTCCTCATAGTTAGCAATACTATTCGAAATACATGGTCGAACATCCCAATAGGACTGTATTCTCAATCCGTCTGAGTTAAGTTTCATCCAGTGTCCAGCCTCAAGCTTATGCACATTGCTAAAAATAGTCATTGGTGCCGGAATATATGTCAATGAAAGATAGATATTCAGAGCCGATAAATCAAGAGTAAAGACCTTACCCAACCCTTTTGTTATGGCTTTAAGTTCCGATGAAAAACCGAACTCTGTATCCGTATGGTAATAATACAGCGGCTTTTCACCCGCTCTGTCCCTTGCAATAAATACTTCTCTGGATTCTTTGTCATAGATTGCAAATGCGAACATTCCATCTAGTCTCTCAACGCAATCCTCGCCATATTCTTCAAAAAGATGCAACACAACCTCTGTATCGGAAGCGGTTTTCAGCTGGTGCCCCTTTTCTATTACCAATCTCTGAAGCTCTCGGTAATTGTAAATCTCCCCATTAAAAACGATCAGTTTATTCCCGTTTTCGTTGAAAATAGGTTGACTTCCCGTGCTGAGATCGATAATAGATAGTCGACGCATCCCCATGCCGCAGTACTCATCTGAATACACCCCCTCTTCATCAGGGCCACGATGGGTAATACACCCATTCATTCGTGTAACGAGATCTCTGCAATATTCAGGTTTGCTATTTGATTTGAAGATGATGCCGTTGATTCCACACATAATCCACCCTCTTGGTATCCGTATATCAAGCTCCGAAATGTGCCTTTATTTTATCTACTATTTTTAATGTTGCGGTTCCGTCACCATAATAATTCGGACGATCCAAGTTCCCTTCAAATGACACTAAAGCTTCTAAAAGCTTTCTTTCATCTGTCCCGGTTAAAACATTGTTTCCGTTTGATATCAATTCAACCCATTCCGTTTCTTCGCGAAGCACGATACACGGGGTTCCCAGGAAGAATGCTTCTTTTTGAACACCACCACTATCCGTGAGTATTTTCTTTGCGCTTTTTTGCAGGTTAAGAATGTCATGGTACCCCAAGGGTTCCGTGAGTATTATGTTTGAAGGAATTGATACACTTTGATCAGCGATGAATTTTCTAGTCCTTGGGTGAACAGGGAACACAACCGGAAAACCCGACTTTTCAATCGCATGTAAAACAGCTTTTAACTTTTGTATATCTTGGGTGTTTTCTGCACGATGAAACGTCATTAAATGATAGTTCTTTTCCCTGATGTTTAACGCACTGAGGATGGACGTTTTTTCCTCAGCGTTTTGAGAATACATCAAGGTCGCATCATACATGATGTCTCCTACCTGAAAAACGCCACTCGTTATTCCTTCAGATTTCAAGTTTTCCACCGCCGTGTCGGTAGGACAAAAAAGCAGTGTTGAGAGATGATCCGACACAATCCGATTTTGTTCTTCTGGCATTTTTCTATTAAAGCTTCTTAGACCCGCTTCAATATGAAACACAGGAATGTTCAGTTTTGCTGCAGCCAGAGTACCTGCCAACGTAGAGTTGGTATCTCCAAATACAATAACACCCTCCGCCATTTCTTTAATCAATATCTCTTCAATTTTTGTCAGCATCTCCGCTGTTTGCTTTCCATGAGGCCCCGATCCAGCCTCTAAATCATATTCCGGACACCGAATTCCCAATTCATCGAAAAAATCACCGGCCATATTTCTATCATAATGCTGTCCTGTATTAATCAATACTTCTGAAAAACTATTCTGTAAATGCTTCTGAAGTGGGGCATATTTAATGATCTGAGGTCGTGTCCCAATTACTGTTATCAACTTGGTCATGATTTACCCTTCTTCTGTATATTCTTATAATGGAACCATAACGGCTTGACATACTTGAACAAGAACCGCTTTCCGGGAAAAACGTTAAACACAAACTTGAGTGACCGTTCGCGCAAATCCCTTCCGAGCTTTCCTTTTCTCATTAATTTTTCAACAGAGTGGTCTATACTCGAATTTGATTTACAGTCAACCCGCCCCATAAAAATCTGTCTCTCAAAATCTTCAACAAAAGACTTAAGATCGTACTTCCCACTGAGAATAATATCTTCATAGGCTGTATCTGTAATACGCTTTCGTGTCTCACCGTCTAAAAAGGCTTCGATAACCTGATTAATATTTGAGAAATCCTTCTTAAGAGGGATATAGTGCTCCCAAGGAGTCAAAACGCCAGAATAAGTTCCTTCAAAAAGCACCTGACACACTCTAAACGCAATCGCTTCAAAATGTCTGGGACTAATTGTGCGATAATATACCAAGTCCTCATGAGGTTCCAGAACAGTTCTCCAAAACTCTTCATAGCTTAAAGATTTGGCAGAACTAAGATATGCCTTTGTCTTCTCCGATACGGAATCCTCTAGATCAAAAATGCTCACTCCGGCCTCGACACCTAAACAGCCCTTGCTGGACGCAAGAAAATCGTACCAGTCAAGACCGCCCTTGCGGGACTCTTCACCCACACAAATATCTGTCACCAGTTGATACTGGGAAGAGTGTTTCAAGAATTGGTGGGCGATCTCCGTTTTTTCTTTCCCCTTCCTTCCCCAGGACAAGGGCAACTCTCTTGCCCTGTATGTAATGTCCAAACTTTTTTTCACTGAGTCCCAGGTGACATCTTTTGATGCATTTATTAACACATCACTTACATATCCCGGCAAATAGGTAATGATACGTCCAACTTCCGGGGTGTACTTTCCATATACCTTACCGTACTCTGACTCTTGTAGTAATGTGTAAATGCAGTTTATCCGGTTATCTTTTATAAAGCTGAATCGTTGCATACAATTGCAATGTTCATCCTGAAACATTGCAACCTTATATCCCTTCGACGCCTTCAAGTACTCCAGGAAACCCTGTGAAAGCGGATAGTGATCATGACAAAAAATTGAATAGTGCAGCACGATTACCTTAAATTGAGCATCACTTAAACCTTTTGGAAAACCGTGCTCGGTATTGACAGGCCAAACGGAATAATTCTCCGATGCCCCCAAAGCATCCACAAACTCGTTTAAGCTGGGGGCCAAATCATATACCCGGCAGTTATACAGTAAAAGCACACCATTTATCAATGAGTGCTTTTCAGATTCTTCAGTGCTTTCCATAGTGCTATCACCCACACCCTTCCCGGAAAATTATGATACAACGGCCATTTTGCATAGGCCCATACGATCGATCTCAACGGATACCTTATCCTTTGGAGGTCACTATCGTTGAATAAAGCTTCCGTGTCACTGGACTCCCCGATAAGTGTATCTATCTGGTTCGCTAAAACGCGATAGTGATAATTTCCCGACTGAATCAAATCGTTGTATGCCTGGTCCGCCAGCGCGGAACAAAAGGCATCATCCTTCATATAGCTCAGTACTTCCTGGATATTCGAAAAATCCTTTTTCAGGGGGATATAGTGAACGTACGGCTTCACAATACCATTGTAATGCCCTTCAAAAAGTATTTGAGTGACTCGAAACGCTGCAGCTTCAAAAAGCCTCGGGCTGATTGCCCGATATCTTATGTTATCCTCCCAGGGCATAAGAACAGACTCGTAAAACTCATCAAATGTTGTTTCCGGTTTTTCTCTCATCATTCTCAGATATTCAGGATATACAACGTCATCAATATCAACAACCGAAACCCCTGATTCCACGCCTAAAACGAATTTACAATCTGCCAAATAATTAAACCACGCATCACCGTATATCCTTTTATGCTCCTCAGTCTCTATGTCCACTTTATAGCCTTGCTCCTGGGCAATTTCGCGAAATTTTTCCGCAATAAGATGCTTTTCTTGTGCTCCCTTGCCCATATAATACGGCAGTCGCCGGGCTCTGTACCCAATATCAATCCTTCTTTGATCCACAGAAATGGTTTTAGCTTTCCCTAATTCCATAAGCTTATCGCTTACGAATCCAGTAAAGGTCGTATGCACTTGAACATCCTTGCAGTATTTATTGTAGGTATTGGAATACTCATCTTCCTCAAATATTGAAAAAACATGCCTTATTCCATATTCATCAATAAATCTAAACCTTTGCCTACAATGCTGGTACTCATCTTGAAACATCGCGATTTTCAAACCCGAAAAGTTTCTAATATACTCGTAGTGTTCTCTTGTTAAGCAGTATGTTGCAGTTCCAAACAGAGAATAATGAAGAATCAACGCATCATAGTTATTCTTGTAAATCCCCTTGGGAAATCCTAGCTCTGTATTTATGGATGTAATCACATGATTCGAATTATTGATAATTGAACTAACATGGTCCATAATGGTGCTAGAATTTTTGAACACCGTATGGTTATAGATAAAAAGTACGTTTTTCATAATTTCTCCGTATTGTTGATGGTAGCAACTGTTAAAATACCTGTTCCATATTGATACCATAAACCTAGTGTTCATCCCATCTTTGGCAAAACAAATGGCAGCCCGTTAGAAAAATATAACTACAGACTTTTTCAATAATCGAATATACAGTTAAAACTATACAATCATTGATCTTCTTTCATATTTAGCTGTGGAGTTAAAAATGTTTTGTTCCCATTCCAGCAACAATACGCACCCTCAAAACCTGGAAAATAGAGTGCACGGGCAAATCGATCAATGGTTTCTGGATTTATCGTGGTAATTTCTCTATATGCAGACAGCGAATTCCGTCCATAAAAATGTCCGTTGCCATCCTGTTTATACGGTGAAAAATCGGTTTTAAAATCTAACGAAATCAGCATTTTGAACATATCAAACGCCAAATCTGAGGCTTTATTAAAAAGCGAGTATGCAGTATCAGTAGCTGTAATATCAAACCCCGGTTGATACAGGATGTCTCCGGAATCAACCGATCCGCTCATGAGATGAACAGTAACATAGTACTTGGAATCATTGTTTATAATTGCATGGTTGTAGCTGTAATATCCCTTGTACTCCGGTAATTTTGCACAATGAATATTTACTGCCCTTCCAGGCAAATTCACTAGAATGGCGTTGCTAAGTATCCATGGGTGCTGAACAGAAATCAAATTCTCGATTTCGTGTTCTCTGATCACCTCAATAAGTTCTTGCTCGTTCCGTTTTTCATTCCCGATAACTGGTATCGCATTGCTTTTGCAATAATTGAATATTCGATTTGTCCCCCACCAATTATTAACGGACTCATTGGTTACAACGGCACCTACTAGATTTGGATGACTCTCGATAACCTCAAAAAAACAACGCTCGCCAAGCGGCTTCTGAATCAAAAGTACAGCTTTTTTCATTTTATTTTCAACTGCCTCTCTACACATTTAAGAATCTTAGGATAAACATACTCAAAATAGACATCATGTCCAACCAACCCTAGGTGCAATTCATCATCTAGAAGGTATTTTGAATAATTGTCGTCTTCAGAAATAGACTCAAAGTGCTTTTCTATATCAATAAGCTGAACACCAACTTTAAATTCACTGGACACCTGACGAATTAAGCAATTATAATAATGATTGCTTTCTTGATAAGTACAGTTTGCGTACTCATATTTCGTCTTGTCTCTACAGGAAATGTGGTTTGTATTTAAAAATATATCTTCTATTCCGAAACTTCTTGCCCTAATTATTATCTCTTTTAGATTGGCTTTAAAGGCTTCTGGACTAACCCTGGGATTTCCGTTGTCAGTTTTCCAATAATTACAGTCATTCATGCCAAATTGGATGATCAATATATCAAATTGATTTGATTGAACATCATATGGCATTCTTTCAAGCGCCATTCTTGTAGTATTTCCATTGACGGACGCATTGGTTACAGATATTGGAACAGCAACCTCCTTTGAGAACTCGTCAAGTGCTGCAGAAATTCTTGTAACCCAACCTTTATGAATTGATATGCCTTGCCCGAAACAGATCGAATCTCCAAAAAAGCAAATGTTCATACCGTTCCCCCTACGCGAGACTTAGCAGCCATATTTAAGATTAATGGTAAATGCTCTTCACACATTTTCTGTGGAATATCAACTAATCCGATTATTAAATACTCCACATCTACATCAAATTCCCATTCACTTATTCTTGATTTTTCTTATTTCAAATTTAATTTTTTTGTAAATATACTCAAGATATCTTTTTGTCATTCTGAAAGGAAAATCCAAACTTAAAATAAAATTATTTATTACATTCACCTTAATTTCAGCTATCAATTCCAAATTAATACTTGAATATGTTTGTTCATCAAAGCCCTTAATGAATTCTTTATAAGCGTACTTCCCTGACAATATGAGGTCTTCATAGGCCTGGTTGACTAACTTGATTCTCGTATTTATATCAGAATACTGATTTATGACTTCGTCAATATTTGAAAAATCTTTCTTTAAAGAAATATAGTGTATTCCCGGTTTCATTACACCGTTATAATAACCTTCATATAGTATTTGACATACTTTAAGTGCAGCACTTTCAAAATGCCTTGGACTCAATTGTCTGTATTGGATCAGTTCATCTTGATCCATTAAAAACTTTTGAGATATTTCTTCAAATGATATCTCGGGATTAATTCTTATTTCATTTTCACACAGATCCTTAATCGACCCGGTAACATCAAATAGTGAAACCCCGGCCTCTACGCCAAGTACCGCTTGGCACTCAGATAAAAAATCCGTCCACTTCTTCCCGTACAAGCGATCACATTCATCCGTACTTATGTCTAATTTTAGATTCGTTTTTTCAGTCTTCTCGCGAAACACATTTGATATTTCGTGTTTCTCCTGAGCACCTTTTCCCATATAAAACGGAAGTTTGCGTGCTCTGTAACCAACATCAATTGTTCTGTTCGAAAAGTCCTTATATGCACAACGTGCATTTTTGACCATTTCATCATCTACATAACCTGTCAAGGTCGAGTATACTTTTTTTATGTTTGAAAATTTATAGTATGTCTGGTCATGATATGTTTCATCCAACAAAGTATAGAGAACATCGATATTACACCTGTCAATAAATGTACATCTTTTGGGGAAAAAATGATACTCATCCTGGAAAAATGCGATCTTGTATGATTTAGAATCGATTATATATTTTTCCAACCAATCATCAATGCAGTAGTTATCGCTGCCAAAAAGAGAATAATGCAAAATAATGACATCGAATTTACATGCAAACAATAACGCGGGTGACCCAAACTCGGTGTTAATAAGTATGGGCTGAAGAATTGAATATTTCTTAAATGCATTTACGTGTTCCATAATTGTATTTGCATTTTTTTTAATTGAATTGTGATAAAGCAATACCGCATTTGCCACACCCATTATGCACCTCTTCTTACAAATAATGAATATATCGATCGTTTATCTTTCGCATCGAGGATGTTAGAGTTAATAACCATCACTCCAACAAGCAGAACGCACACGCTTTTTATGATTATTGTAATCCCAATATTACTTAAGAATATATACTGTAAAGGCAATGCCCAGGATGTAAAAAACAATATTTTTAGTATTTTAAGAATATCCACCTTGCCACCAAATGATTTTGTAGAAACTACAGTAATCATAAGGACCATTAGCGTATACGTAATTAACAAGGACATCGCGGCCCCTATTAAACCTCCGCGCGGAGTAATAATTAAGTTTAGAACAATATTAACTACTGAACAGATTATCTCTATCAATACTATCACTTTGGTGTTTTCTGTAATATATAATCCGATCAGAACAACGCTTACAGCTCCTTTTAAGACCAATGCATATCCAATTAACGGAATCACTTTGATTGACTCTAAAAAATTCCCATGTGTTAGTATGATGATTAGTTCTCTAGAAAACAACGAAACTCCAAAAACACAAGCGCAACTTATAAGGAAATAATATACGATCGCACGATTATATAATGAATAGTCTTTATCCGTTTTGTATGAACTTAAATACAGCGGTTGCCACGCTGAACTGAATGCATTAGATAACATAGTAACTCCCACCGTCAACGAAAACGCCATGGTATAGTTTCCCACTGCAGTTAGACCAAAATGGCTTTGTAATATCCACCTATCAAACGATTCAATTACCCAAAAAGCTAATGCAGCAGGTATCAAAGGAGCTCCATATCTAACCATCTGCACGATTTTACTCCACTCCCAGATAAAACTGGCTCTCCGTGCACCTAAAATTCCAAAATAGAGCACCATTACAGCCCCGACTATAACATCACTTAGAAAAAATCCTTCAACACCCATTTTCAATGATGCCACAAAATATATTTTTAGACATATGGTCATAAAAATCCTAAGGACACTTGCAAATAGATATGCTTTTAAATTCTCTCTAACTCTAAACAATGTTAAAGGAATTGTGTGGATATTTTTTAAATATACTCCAACAACGGTCATTATGTAGACACCTACAAAACTCAAATCACCGAGCATTAGGTGGGTCAGAGGTTTTGAAAGCAGGATAAATATGCCCATAAGTATCAGTGGTGCTATCACTGAAAACAGAATGGCTGATGAAATATAATTCTCTTTCTCCCGGTTATCTTCACAGGAATAGTAATACCAAAACAACCCTGTTGGCACACCAAGTGAAAATAAACTTATCAGCAATATGCTCATAATGTTCAAAATTCCAATTATTCCATAATCAGAAGCAGAGAGATATGAAGTAAAAAGTGGTAACAAAATGAAATTAAGCAACGAACCAACCACATCTCCAATGCCGTATAATGCAGAATGCTTAAACAGTTTCTTTATTGAGCTCATTGTCGCCTTTCTTTAATATCAAGTTAACGAACTGGCCACCATCATACTTTACTAGCATTCTACAAAGAACTCTGTCAAATCTTTGCGCCAGAGCTGCAGCAATCCTTTTCAAAACGGAAAACCTCTTTGTTAAAACAACCGTTTGTTTCATATTGTCTGAATCTGGAATGGCAACATCGAAGTTTTTATATGTTTTAACAATATCTGTAAAATAAAACGCCGGTTGAGTGGAGTACCACTGTTTCTCAATTATTAGATCCAGATCTTTAATCATTAGCATCAAGCTATCTATACTGAATAAGGAAACATGGTATGGGGGGATCGCATTGTAAGAGCCATCCTTTGATAGCAGTCTGTTTAGAAATGAAAATTGAGGTATACTTATTACGATTACACCGTCAGAATTTAAAATATTAGCATATTTCATAAGAAACAACTTTGGATCCGAGATATGTTCAATCACCGAAATAAACGAAATTATATCATATTTCGCACTGCTATCGAGTAACTCATCCACATCACCACTTAGTACATTTAGCCCAAAATGTGACTTCGCAAAATTTGAAGACTCATCATTTGACTCATTAAGATACAATTGATAATGTTGACTTGTTTTTCCAACCAAACTAAGAAAATATCCGATTCCGCCACCTACATCAAGCCACGAACCTTGGCTTTTCACGGCATGAACCTCATCGATGATTGTTTGAAATAGAGTATCGGGGTTTGATTCACTGGCGTTTTTCTCGCCATTTAACGCTTTGTATATTTCTACATAACGTCTTATACCTGTGTAATACTCGCCATTGTATGCTTTTGTCAGCAGTTCATTTTTCGGAAGGGGATTCATAAAAATAAATTTACATTCTTTACAACAAGAATAATTCATTTCATGTTTATAAAAAAAATCCTCGATTCTTTGCGAACCGCATATAGGACAAATATGGACGAGAGTCCAGTTATCTGGCGTGGGATATTTTCCTTCGACGAAACAAATCTCGTATATCTCTTCTTTTAAAAACTTCATTTCCCCTCCAAATGTCTTTTCATTCCAAACCAGGACATTGTAGCCCTCATCCCGTCAACAATGCCGACTTCAGAAGTAAAGTCGATTTTGGCCTTTGCAGCTGTTGTATCACCTATTCTTTTAGTGACGAACGTTTGCTTCGTACTATCATAATTAATGGGAATATTACTTCCAACCAATGTCGCCGTCAACTCACATAGCTCACTTATCGATGTTCCGACACCGGTTCCAACGTTTATGCATATGTCATTTGCATCAGATTTAAGTGCCAAAATATTCGCTTTCGCAACATCCGTTACATAAACAAAATCATAGCATTGATTGCCATCACCGTATACTGTTAACAGTTTTGATTTATAAATGGCATCCATTAATTTTGCAACAACTGAAACATATGCCCCTTTATCATCTTGACGCGCACCATAAACATTCATATAGCGGAGCGCAACATAACTTAACCCATACCTTTCAAAAAACGCCCTGCACATTTGTTCACCCGCAATCTTCGTTGCGCCATAGAATGTGCGGTTATTAAAGGGGTGTTTTTCGTTCATCAAATCATCCTCGGCATCTCCATAAACTGATGCCGAGGATGAGTATATCAATTTTTTCACATTATTCTTAATACATGCTTCCAGCACATTAAATGTACCTGCAACATTTACATCAAATGCCGCTCGAGGATATTCATGGCATTGAAGGAGCCAAAGCGCTGCCAAGTGAAACACATAGTCTACTCCCTGCATAGCGCTGTTCAAAATGTCAATTTGGCAAATATCACCACCAGCATCAAACATTTGAACACGAGAATCGTTTAAAGCTTCCGATAGATTCTCGCGAACACCTCTGCAAAAATTATCGTACACGATGATTTCATTCACAGGCTCTTTTATCAATTCTTCAACCACATGAGAACCAATAAAGCCGGCTCCACCTATTACAAGCACTTTTGCACCGCGAAGTGATTTCATTCTAATTCCTTTCCATATATCGCTCATGTTTCGAAATTGCCAAGTTGATTCTTTCCAAATTAGCTTTCGTCCATTCAACAGTCTTTGCTATGCCTGCTTCGAAACCTACTTGGCATTTGAATCCGATCTCTTTCTCTGCCTTGCCGGTGCTTCCATACCTTTTCCCCGAGTTGTCCCAAGCGCGTTTAGGCAACACCTCCAGCTTGGAGGAAGAGCCTGCAGCGCTTATGATGGTTTGGGCAAGTTCCAGTATGGTTGTTTCAACGCCGCTTGCCAGATTATAAACTCCACCCGGCACTCCATTTACAGCACAGCAGATAAGCCCTTCCACGATGTCTGTTACATAAATAAAGTCGCGGGTTGCAATTCCTCCGTTTTCAACCGGTATAGGCTGATTGGTGAGGGCCTTATAAACGAAGGTTGGGGTCACATTTCGCCATACCGTGGCGGGGGTTCCCCGCCACTTTCCGGCTCCTAGAACTTCGCCTGGGCCATATACGTTTTGGAATCGTGCTTTAACAACCGGCAATCCATAAAGCTTGAAATAGTAGTTGGCGTAAAACTCGCCGATTATTTTTGATATCTGGTATGGACTGTCAAGGTACAGCGAAACGGGGGCATCTTCGTCTGTGGCATGGGCCTTGTCGAAGGTTTTCTCCGCCACCGTACATCCCGCGGAAGAATACACAACCTTTTTTATTCCATTGAATCCGCTTATAGTATTGAAAAGCTTGAGGGAGGTAAGTGTATTGTTCTCATGGTCTGCTAAAGGATCATGAATGGAACTTTGGTTGCCGTGATAGGTAGAAAGGTGGAAAACATAATCCAGATCCTGGGGCAGTTGATTCAGCACATGATCCTGGGTGATGCTATCTTCAATGAAGGTAAGTCGGTTTTCATCAAGGGGAAGGTTTTCCTTTTCTGCCGAGAGCAGGTTGTCCACAACGATTACTTCTTTGGCTCCCTCTTCTAAAACCGTTTTGGTAAGGTTGCTGCCAACAAATCCGGCGCCGCCCACAATTAGAACCTTTGCATTCTCAAATCGTTTCATGTGCGTTATCCCCTTGTTATTTAGACTGTTTCAGATGAGTATAGGTTTGGGAGATGCCAAAGGCCTTGTAATAATCAATTGCTTTCTTAACGCCCACTTCGAGGGGTGTTTTGATTTTCCAGTTGAAATCGCGCTCTGTAGCACTGGGGTCCAAAAGGATGGTGAACACGTCATCCGCATGGCGGGGGCGCACCTCAACCTCTTGGTCAAGTTTGATGTCCAATGCCGCAATCGTAGCATCAAACAACTCTTTAATGGAGTAATCTGAGCCCGATGAAATATGGTACGCACCCTTCTGTCCCTTTCCGGCAACTGCACCCATAACCGCATCCACAAGGTCGTCAATATAAATGAAATCTCTTCGGGTATCCATGACAAAGCAGGGCTTGTCAGTTGTAATTCGGTGGTAGAAGGTTGGCAATGGGCCGCTGAGGTTTCGGGGGCCGTAGGCGTTGGCCAGACGGAAGGATATATAGTCCACACCGCAAAGATCAATATACTGCTCTCCGACCGTTTTGCTGATGGCATAGCTGCTTCCATAAGAGTGTATGCGGTGGTTCAGTGTAATGGGCTGCTCCAGGGGTTTTAGTCCGTAGCAAAGGGCAGTTTGAAAATAAATGATGCGTTTTACATCATGGTTAACGGATGCCTTGGCAATATTGACTCCTCCCAGGCAATTGGTCATAACATCCCCTTCCCAGTTTTCGGGATCTTTATAGGATGCAGCAGCATGAATTACGATTTCCGGCTTGAATTCTTCAAAACAGCTTTCAACAAGTGTTTTGTCCGCTATGGTACCTTCAACAACTTTAAGATTCTCGTGAGCCGTAAGATTATCCCTCCGGCTGGTCTCGTAGTTATCTATTACAAAAACATGGTTCCCCTCTGCCAAAAGCCTGTCTGCCAAATGGGATCCGATAAAACCAGCACCGCCTGTGATAAGAATACGTTTCATTGTTTATTCCTCCAATTGATTTATCATATTTTTGTAGTAATGTGCCTTATCATGAAATTGCTGTTGCCACATTTCAAGGCTCAGAATTGCCCACAGATTCCTGCCATAGGTCCCTTCCTGCTCAATAAGACGCAGCGCCTTCTGGTTGTCGATATACTCACGTCCCTGTGCTTTTGAGGTGGTCAGGACATCTGAAACATACTCTCTCAAATCGCCCTTCATCCAATTGTTGAGCGGCACAGGAAAGCCCATTTTGTCCTTACGGTCAAGAATAGGATCCGGAAGGATTCCCCGTGCAACTTTCTTGAGAACCCGTTTAAGTTCACCGTTCTTGAATTTGACATCCGCCGGCATGGTTGCGGCCAGTTCAACCAGCTTGTGGTCCAGCAGGGGAACTCTTGATTCAAGTCCGTGAGCCATGCTTACCCGATCTTCAACCTGAAGCAGGGCAGGAAGAAGAGTTTTAAAATCAAAGTGTGTCATTAGGTCAAAGTAGGATTCTTTACGAACATTGTCTGCTTTGAAAATGCTTAGGTATTTTTCGTAGGGATCATGGTTCAGTGCTTCCCAGCGGATTTCGTCTGTCAAATTCGGGGCTCTGTTAATTAATGCATAATAGCGGTTCTCAAGACTATCGAAAAGACCTGAAGACCAGAACTGACGAATCATGGGCTTATACTGCTCCAAGGTGGGTAAATTGGGTATAATTGATTCGTATGTCACAACAAAATTTCCGTTGTGCAGTTTTCCCTCCAGACCGGCTTTAATACACTGTTCAAAATAGGCGATCATATAGCGGGCGTAGCCTCCGAATATCTCGTCGCCCCCCTGGCCTCCAAGAACCACTTTCCTATGTTTCCCCGCCGTTTGAGAGACCATATACTGAGCAAAGCTGCCTGGACCTGCTACGGGTTGATCCAAGTGAAAAATCAGTTTTTCAAAGGTATCCGAAAAATCCTTGGCTGTAATGGTCGTTTCAATCAATGGAAACCCTTTGTCTTCAGCAAGTACTCTGGCATATCCGCTCTCGTCAAAGGCTGCACCTTCATTGAACTTCCCAGTAAAACCCATAAATCCATCCGGTTGATGCTCTGCTCCCAAGGCAGCAATAAGGCTGGAATCGATACCACCGCTGACATAAGCCCCGACCGGAACGTCACTGACCATATGATAGTTTACACTTTCCCGAAGCGTTTCCATCACCTTTTCTTCAAAATACTTATCGGTATGGTGATAATCCAGGTCATAATAAACTTCCCAGTATTTCTTGATATTCACATCGCCATTTCGCACGGTAAGGTAATGACCAGGCTCCAATTGATGAATCCCTTTGAACAAAGTTTTAGATCCCATGCAGAACTGAAAGGACAGATATTCCCTCAGCGCTTCCGGGTCCGTTTCAACCTTCTCAACAAACGGAAGCAACGCCTTGATTTCAGACGCGAAGTGGAATACCCCACCTTCGACCGTATAGTAGAAGGGCTTGATGCCGAAGCGATCTCTTATGCATATAAGCGCCTGCTCTTTCGCATCCCACAGGGCGATCGAGAACATTCCGCGAAGCTGATGGATAAATTCAATTCCATGGGCTTCATACGCGGCCAGTATCACTTCTGTGTCTGAATTGGTATGGAAGGGGTAATCGCTGAGCTCTTTTTTTATATCTTTATAATTATAGATCTCCCCGTTGAACACCAACGCATTTCCAGAATCGGAAGACATTGGCTGGGCCCCGGTTGCAAGATCTATTATACTCAGTCGTGTGTGACCGAGACCGATCTTGGACATCCCGTCTGCCCATATACCGGATCCATCCGGTCCTCTATGGGCCAGAAGGTGATTCATAACGGCAACTTTTTTGCCAATGTGTTTAATGCCGTTTTCATTAAGCGAGAGTATTCCTGCTATCCCACACATATGTTACCTCGTTTACTAAAATTCTGTTACAAGATAAGTGTTTCCAACACCTTATCTATTTCCATGGTGTCCAGCTCCGGATAGATCGGCAGGGCCAATACTTCTGCCGCCGCACGCTCACTTTCCGGCATATCTCCTTTTGAATATCCAAGATAAGAAAAGCACTCCTGCAAATGTAGCGGAACCGGATAATACACAGCATTTCCAATTCCTGCAGCAGTCAGTCTTGCCTGCAGCTTATCGCGGTTTGAACATCTCACGACATACTGATGGTATATATGGCCATACTCTGTTTGAACTTTCCTGACCGGTTCCTGAATCCCTTCTATCCTTGCCAACGCTTCACAATAGCGATCTGCAACAGACTGTCTACTTCGCGACCACTGGTCTAGATATCGCAGTTTTACCTGCAACACGGCTGCCTGAAGCTCGTCCAGCCTAAAATTGCCGCCAATAACTTTGTGATAATATTTAGGGGAGGATCCATGCACGCGCAGTATTTTCATTTTTTCAAACAATTGTGGGTCATTTGTGGACACCATGCCGCCATCGCCGTATGCCCCCAGATTTTTTGAAGGAAAGAACGAGTAACATCCGATATGACCAATTGTGCCCGCTTTCCTGATCTCATTGTTGTACAGTGTATCCGCACCAAAAGCCTGTGCAGCGTCCTCCACAACATAAAGTCCGTAGCGTTCAGCGATTTTCATGATTTGACTCATGTCTGCCATTTGGCCGTATAGATGTACCGGGATTATCGCCTTAACCCGTTTTAGTTCTGTATCCGTCATTTCTCCAAGGATGGCTTCAATTGAATCCGGGCTAATATTGAATGTTGCTGGCTCAATATCCGCAAAAACAGGAATTGCTCCAAGTCGCGCTACACAGCCCGCTGTGGCGAAAAAACTGAAGGGCGTTGTAATCACTTTGTCTCCCGGCTTAATATCCAAAGCCATCAGGGCCAGCAGCAGTGCATCGGATCCCGACGAAACCCCCAACGTATTTCCCGTTCCAAGATAGTTACTGCAGTCCTTCTCAAATCCGGATACCTTAGGACCCATAATGAAATGCTGGGATTCCAAAACCTCATCTACTGCATTCCGTATCTCTTCCCTAATTGATGCATACTGTGCCTTCAAATCCAACAATTGTACGTTCATCGTATATCCTCAATTCTTATGCAATTTTCACCATCCACACGATAGCAATCACCGCAATGGCACGCTGCTGTTCCTTGTTTAACAGTCAACCTTTCGCCGCACCTGCATACCCAGCCCTTCAATCTTGCAGGATTGCCGTACATCATGGCATGAGGCGGCACATCTTTTGTCACCACGGTTCCCGCCCCGATAAATGCATATTTACCGACTTCATGACCGCAGACAATCGTTGCATTCGCCCCAATGGAAGCCCCCTGCCTTACTATGGTTTTTCGGTACTCATCTTTTCTTGATACATGGCTTCTTGGATTGATTACATTTGTAAATACACACGAGGGACCTAAGAACACATCATTTTCGCACTCCACTCCAGTGTATACGGAAACATTGTTCTGAATCTTTACGTTGTTCCCAAGGACAACTCCGGACGAGATGACGACGTTTTGACCGATATTGCAGTTTGACCCAATGACACAGTCTTTCATCACGTGGCTAAAATGCCATATTTTAGTACTTTCTCCAATGGTGCATGGCTCATCAACGTAGCTGGATTCATGTTTAAAATAGTTCATTTGTGTCTCCTCAATACTCCAAGGGCAAACTGATATACCGCCCTTCCTTCGCCGATTTGTAAATCGCTAGAATAATTTCAAGGGATTTTCTTCCACTTCTACCATCTGTATCCGCAGGACAGTTGCCGTTCAGCGTATCAATAACATTGCGATAGTAGTTCGCATGTCCAAACCCATAAACATTGGGGGGATTGTAATTGGATTCAAAAATAAGCGCATCATCGTCATCGTAATCCTTGAACTCCCAATGCTCTACCTTGTTGAGGGCAATGCCTCCTATTTTAACGGTTCCTTTTTCTCCAATAATCGTAATAGAACCTTCATAATTTTTCGGATATGTCAGCATGGTAACATTGATTGAGCCCATGGCTCCATTTCTGAATCGCAGCGCTGCAACCCCGGTGTCTTCAGCTTCAATTCGCCTTTCAAGCGTTCCGGTAAACGCAGAAACGCTATCTATGGGCCCAAGGAGCCAGCTCATCAAATCGACGTAATGACTGGCTTGATTCATAAAGGCCCCACCGTCGAATTCCCAAGTCCCGCGCCATTTTGCGTGATCATAATACTCCTGGGGGCGCGTCCAGAAAACGTTAACTGTGGAAAAGTAAATCTTCCCGAATCTTCCTTTTTCTATGGCATTTTTAACCAACTGCACTGTCTTGTTTAATCGATTCTGCTTAACCACAAATAATTGTACCCCATTATCATCACAAGCCTTAATCAAGCGATCCGCATTTCGGAGATCTGTTCCCATGGGCTTTTCTGACAATACATGATATTTCTTTTCTGCAGCCATACCACCATGCTGAGGGTGTAAACCGCTGGGAGTGCAGATAGACACCAGATCACAGGACACGGAATCCAACATTTGCTGATAATTTGTGTACCAAGGAACGTTATACTGCTTCCCTGCACCCGCTGCCCGTTCCTCAATGGTGTCGCATACGGACACTAATTCAACCGTATCCGACAATTCTCCAATCGCTTCAAAATGATTCTTGGAAATCCTACCACAACCCACCAGTGCTATTCTGATTTTTTTCATACTCCACCTCACAGCTTTATATAATCGTGCAAATTAATCCAATCACCCATATCATGAGCATCCACCGGAGGCCCACAATCACTTAAGGTTATCTGATTATTGAGATGTTCCGACGGATGGAGGGACACTGCAATCTCCAATGTAGTCACCACCTGCATAACCAGCTCTCTAAGCTCAATTTGCTCAATTTCCAATACTACCGATTTTTTTTTGAACCGCTGCTCTCCGAGCAGTTCAATCAGTTGAGCCCGCATGCGCTCAAGCGCCGTATAATGCCCTTGAATATAGGCTTTGGTTTTTGTAACTTTTTCCTCAATCCCTTTGGGTGTCATCATATAGGCAACTCTATCCGGCGGAAGTCTCTCCAATTTTATGAGTCCCTCGCGCACCATCTTCTTCAGAAGAATATTGATTGTGCCTAAAGACAGTCCTGTTTTATGGGCCAGTTCTCGTTGTGACATCTCCGGGTCGCCTTCAACGGCGCTTAGCAAAATCAATTCCTTATCCATATACAACTCCGAAAAAATGGCATTGCGTTCAATGTTTGAACGCAATGCCATTCTATCATAGCTGCTAATACTTGTCAAAAGCATCCCCTCACAAATAGGGGGACTCCTTTACTTGTAATAATACGATTCAAATGTTGGCTCTTTCTCAAAATAGGGCTTGGCAAGGTCAATATTCCGAAACGTTGGGGCAAGCACAGAGGCATCCCGTTTATACAAAACACCCACCTTCTCCTCACCGGATGCCGGTAAAACCAACCGCCCCCCCACAGATCCGATGGCCAGGGTTGTCCGATGATCGGAATCCGTTTCTATTTGATAAACCGCTTTTATATCCGGATACGTACTGCCAAACAACCGTCCGATGGTGGCAACATCTGCCGAAGTGGTGATATTTGACATCAACCCGTCGCTTTTCGTGTAGTCGGCCAAGGACCCTGTTTCTGTAGCAGGTTTTATTCCGCTTTGCTTCAGATAGGCGGCGGCATTGACAACTGTAAATGTACTTTCAGGCACATTTATATCTTCATCCTTATCGTTCTTTCGAATGACGTTCTTCTCTGTTCGGAAATAATTTAAAAGTACATTCTCTCCAGATTCCCGTTCTATAAGCAGAAATCCACTTTCCGGGTAATCCCCACTCAGGAGATAATGGGCCATGATGGCTGTCTCCACTTGACCCCCTTTGTTCATTCTAAGGGTGTCCGCCCCATTTGGATATATCTTCAGGTTGAGCTCAGCAAGATTTGACGGAACCAAGGCCGCACTTTCATATTTATGCCAGGTGTTTTCATAGAGGAACTGAGCCAATTGAAACACGCTTGCAATTTGGAGCCGTTTTACTTCCGGACTTTGCTTCAGCAACCCCTGCATGACATCATAACGGGTAGTGGATCCTCCCAATCGGTTGGCCGGCACCCAATCGACACCCTTACTGATGGGGACTGTAAAAGAAGCATAGTTCTTTACTACGGGGGTATCGTAATCCGGTCGCTCAATCTTTGATTTATCTATGTCTAAAGCTGTAAGTTGATCTTTAATAAAGTAAATATTCTTATATTCCGTGGTTCCGTTGTTTTGAATCTTGAGTTCACGCAAGGCCTTTATATCATTGAGTGCATTCAGTGAGCCCAGTTGATTGTCGCTGATATCCAGGGTTTTCAGATAATTCAGATCGGTCAGGGGGGCCAGACTCTGTACCTTGTTCATTCCAAGATCTAAGGTTTCCAGCTTCGCAAGCTCCTTAATTGGTGCGATATCCCCAATCTGGTTCTGGTGAAGGTTCAGGGTCTTTAGGTTTTTAAATGCCTCAATACCTGTAAGGGTACGAATACCGCTTCTGTTAAGGTTCAGGGCGGTGCAGTAAAAGGCATGGCCGAATGTGAGCTTGTCTGTTTTAAGGCTTTTCTTAAGGGCTTCCTGCAGAGCGGGATCTGATACAGTCAGCTCTCGGTTCAGACTATCCCTTGATATAGAGACGGATTTTTCCGCATCCGAATAGCTCACCACCGCACCCGCCGCTTCTGAAATGAATCGTAAGGGTACATAGGTGGTATTTTCAAATATCTCAGGCGCCGCATCCAAACCGGTTTGGACTCCGTTGATGGTGGCTTTATCGTCCCCAATCTTCATGGCAATGCCATACCCGCTCTTATCTGCCGAAATACTCTTGTCCTGAGGGTTCCAGTTCAGGGTAAAGCCCAGAGACTCCAGCAGGAACCGGGCGGGTACCAAAACCCGACCGTTGGTAATCATGGGCGCCTGGGGCGGAGAAAGCAGGGCTCCGTCCATTTTAATGGTAATGGATTCCGCAAAGCCCGCTCCTATAGATAAATTCATCAACAGCAATAGACATATCAGTTTTTTCATTATTTCCTCCTGAAGGCAGTCGGTTGTTTTTCCAATGCCGCATGATCTGTCAAAGCGTACGCGATACCCAGAAACGCCCAAAATATCGGAGCAACAGAGGTTACGCTGTCGTTAAACAGGTTGGCAACCCCATAACCGATTATGGCGGTCCACAATATTCCCGGCAAAAGATGACCGGCTGACTCTGCGGCGAAGAGACCGCTCACTCGTTTGGACAAAACCACCATTAAGCTGATAACCGCCAGAGCACTTATGAGCCCTGTATTAATCATCATTTGAAGATACCAATTATGAGGTTTGTCTATGATCAGATAGGTATTATCAACCGCCATTTTAGGGAGCAGCTCATTTTGCGGGAAAACTGCAACGAAATTGTCCGGCCCGGCACCCAATAACCAATACTCAGGAACCAGTTTCAGTGATCTGGATAGAATGTATGCCCTGCCGCTGCCTAAGCGTTCAAGGCCGTCCAGCAGCTTTATGCCTTTATCCTGAACAAGCTCAATGGGCACACCCCCATTCCCGGCCAGAGAGAGATGCATTTTACCCCCTACTTCGCCATAAAGGAATACCAAATAGGGCTTTTCAACAACAAGACCGAAAATCTTTGGGTTGGACGCATCCGGCAGTTGCGTAATCCTGACTTCCTTGCCAGACCTTGTTACAAACTGAGCCTGTGCTTTTCCTGTGATTTTCTTTGTGACGGAGGTGGCGGCATCTTCAATGGCTACACTGCCATTGGACGGTGTAATGATAAAGCGGTCCCCGTGAATCGTCAGCCGAACTTCTGTTTCCGCCACCTTCAACTCTGTCACCGGCCACGGCTTACGCTCGGCTGTGGAGAGGACAAATACTCCGCCTAACGTAACAAGGATAAGCCCCGCCGTCATTATAACCGTCATGAATTTTAAAAACGGAACAGGACCCTGTTTTCGCCCATAAGCGCCTATTCCCGCAAAGCTGATGACAAACACAACCATTGCTGCAACGTAGGCCGCTGCCTCTGAACTGAAATGAAATCCCCGTATCAGTTCATATCCCACCAGAGCGGATATGGCTAACCCAGAGAACATGTATGCTTTTCGGTTTTCACCATCCACCTCATGGAGCATGTAAGCGATGAAGGGAGCGACAGCACAGAACCCCACTGTCCCCGCCAGAGACTCGGAACAGAGAAGTGTCAGCAAAGCCAGAAAAAGCATCCCACCGCGAATCAACAGGCTCCGTTTTGTTGATGCCCTCCAAAAGCTATACATCAGAATCGGCAGTGCCAACGTCAGATAACTGCCCATAAAGTTCTGATTTCCAAGGGTCGCAAACGCGCTGTTCATTCCCGAATTGCCGACGCTTGTAATTTCGGCTGTACCCGGCCAAACCGCCAGTTTGATGACCCAATCGGTATTTAACAGGTTAAAGCCCGCTGTTTGCATAATGCCGATGATAAAAACAAAAAAATTATTAATTGTAAAGAAAATCTCCAGCCAGGGATCCGGGCTGAATTTCTTGGCGCAAATGTAGAAGCACAGACAAAGCCCCGCATATGACAGCAATACAGGCAGACCCTCATAGTGATCTAATGTTCCTCGCCATGCGAGGGCTTTATCCGAGGCGGTTAAATAGGACAACGTCACCATCACAGCGTAAGATGAAACGGCTACTAAAAACACCCTGTTGAATCGAACCTTTAAATCTCCCACCAGCCAGGATATCAACAAAATGACCAGAAGGATGCCAACAAAAGCCGTCAGAACCTGACCTTTAAACTGATGGAACATCTCCGTAAACTGGTCCAGTCCATATACCTTTTGGTCCACGGGCAAGGTTTTAAACTGCCGTATCCTTATGATCAGGGGAAACAGCATGAAAAACAGGCCGCAATACAGTCCGGTCAAATTGCCTTTGAATCGCTCTAGCAAAGATATCACCCTCCAATAGCGTTTTCTTCTGCTATTGTATCAGAGGGTTGTACTACTTACAATTGGTTATTACTACTGGCTTAGCCAAGGCTTAGCCAGAATACGGATAGCTTGACGATGTTTGATGCTGTTGGCCTCCCTGCTAAGTTCAAGTTGCTTAACTCCCAACCAAGCGGTGCGAAATTGCTGATCGGTTATCAGACCCAAGGATTTTTGAAGACGGAGGGTATCCAGATCCCTTTGCTTTTCATCAATTTGAACCTTCAGGGATCTATCTGTTTCCTCTGCCTGGATAATTTCCTGCCAGGTGCTGAGGAGGGCTTTTCGAATCCGTTCCTTTTCCTTGTCTACTTCAATCTGGGCATTGGAGAGATCCAGTTCCTTGGCCTTGTATGGTGCCGCGCCTGCGTTGAACACGTAGTAATCCACTCCATATTTGGCCATCAGGGAGTTCTTACCCAACACATACAGGCTGTAGCTGTTGGCTACCGCTTCATTGTATGCCCCATCAAGATTAAAACCCTTAAGGGGAGTAATGCTTACGGTGCCCGATGGGACAATCTGGTCTGCGGCGATGCCTGTAAGGCTGCTGAGGCTATTTCGAGTGTCCTTAATTGTGGCCTGCTGAATAAGCAGATTGCTCTTGGCTGTTTCCAAGGCGTTCTTGGCCTTGTCATAGTCCAGGGAGCTGACAAGACCATTTTCAAACTTCAACTGGGTTTCCGTCAGTGTTTTCATGGCATTGGAAACCAGTTCCTGATAAAGCACCTCTGAGTCCATGGCCGCTATCAGGCCGTCGTATAGCGCCGAAATTTGAAGCGTCAGTACATCCTGGCGGTTGATAATGCCTTTTTTGGCAATATCTTCCTGAACTCGAGTTCCCAGAATGGACAGCCATGTGGTGTTCACCTGAAGATCCGTTGCGCCGTTTCCGGTGTAAGGCAGAATCTGCGCCGCGCCCCGTTCCACCTCTGTAAGGGTTTCCTGTGTCTTATTCACCGTATTGCGAAGAATGCGAAGGTCATTATCATGGGCAATTCCACTGGCGATCAGGCCCTCAACACTTTGCTTTTTTACAACGCCCTCGGTGGTTGAGGACCCTGCACCGGCAGACACAAATCCGGCTTCTGTCAATTGCCCCAGTAGGCCTGAATTCAGATAGCTGATGCCGTTTTCTATTACTAACGGCTGCTTAAGGGCCGTATAGGCTCCATTCAGCTTAAACCACCCAAAGCCCGGATACAGCTCCATTTCCTTCCCCTTATTACTGAGTACGATGGCTCTTTTTTCTGCATTCCAGGTAACCGTGCTTCCCGCAGCCTGAGCAGCCTGCCGCAGGGAATAGTATTTAAAGTCCCCTTTAACCAATACCCCAGCGGCATCATTAACCCCCGAAGCGTATACCGCACTTGTGCCCACCATGGACAGGCATATTGCCAACGCTATGATTCTTTTCATGTTTTACTCCTTATAAAACAAAAGAGCCCTCCCGAGGGAAGGCTCTTCTATTTAATTAATTAGTTGATTGTTACAGTTCTTGTAGCTTCATCCCAAACGATTGTAGCGCCGAGAGCTTGTGCTACTGCACGAAGCGGCATCATTGTACGACCATTTTTGATAACAGCCATTGTGTCCATACCAACTTCTGTACCGTTCTTAGTGAACTTCATTTCGCCGATTACTACTTTGATAGTAGCGTCGCCCTTGAAGATAACTACGGAACGAGTAGCTTCGTTCCAAACGATGTTGTCAGCAGGAACGTTCAGTGCGGATGCAAATGCACGGAGGGGCAGCATTGTGCGGCCTTGCTCGTTGATGTAAGGAGCTACATCGGAAGTTACTTTAGCAGCGCCAACCATGTAATCCATGGAGTCGATTGTGAATACAACCTTTTCGCCAACTTTTGTGTCGCCAGGAGCTGGTGTGATTACACGGAAAGTAACTTGTTTGCCAACGCCGGATACATCGTGGAGTGCGTTGCCAGTACCGAAGTTTTTAACAACAGCAGAACCTGCAACGTTTACTTTGTATTCGCCTTCAGCCAATGTACGATCCAGTTTCACTGTGCCGCCTGTGAAGGAAACTTCAGCAGGTGCAGCGGAGGACTCGCTCTTAACTGTGAACTCGTAGCTGTCAACCTTGCTCAGGTCTTTAATCTCGATGTCGCCTTTTGTTACTTTGATAGTTGGGTCTGTATCAACTGTGATACCAGTTGGGAATGTAACAACTACCTTTGTGCCTACTGCCCAGTAGCCAGCCTTCGGCTCTGTAACAACGATATCGCCTACTGCTTGCTTCATGAGACCCAGTTTAACGTCTTTTTGTACAACTGTGAATGTAGCAGGCTTTACAGCTTTACCAAGAACGATTTTGTAATCTTGGGGAAGTGCTTTGCCGGAAAGAGTGGCTTCGATATCACCAGCGTAGCTAGGATCGATGGAAACCCAGAATTTGATTTTGTATTCAGCTTTAGTTGTGCCTGAAGTGGATGCTCCCATCAGGAATTCAACTTCGCTCTTATCATTTGTTTTGTAGTTCGGGCCGTCCAGTACTGTGTAGGCGTTGCCTGAAACAACAGTTCCATCGTAGCCTGTGATTTTAACTGCGGAGGGGAATGTAACCTTGAACTTACGGTTGCCAAGAAGGGAAGCTGTTACATCTTCTTTGATAACCAGTGTTTGGAGCTTGGTGTCATCGGAATCGGAGTTTGTGCTGTGCTGACCGGAAACCAGTGTAGGAACAGTTTCTTTGTCAAGCTTAACAGTTACGCCGTATGCTTTGTAGTCAGCAACTTTAACGGACTCGGAGGACCAGTCGCCGCTGATGGAGTTGACAGCCATGTTCACTTCGCCAACTTTAGCATCAGTAGTCGGTGTAATTGTTGCGCCGGAAAGAATGATGCCGCCGCGAGCAGTTGTACCGTTGTCTACAAGTACTTTTACTGTCAGTTCACGCTTGTCATTGCTGTTGATTATAGCGGATGCAGATGAAATACCGCCGTAAACGGAGACTGTAGGAGCTTGCACCCACTCAAAGTTCGCAGGAAGCTTCAGTTTGCCTTCGTTGCCGAGAACCAAGCTGTCGCCAGCGGTTTCTTCGATGGTGATTTCAGCGATCGGGGAAGTTGCTTCGCCGATTACTTTTACGGAACCGATTGTAGTCTTAGTCGCGCCAGCAGCACCTTTAGCGATGATGAGGCCTTCTTGTGATGTAACGCCGGAGGACATGCCGTCGATGTCAACAGTTACGTTGGCTTCTTCTGTTACTTTGTAGTTAACAGTAACGGTCATCGTCTCTTTTACAGATGTAGTTGCCGCAGCGCCTACTTTGAGGATTGCTGTGCCAGTAGTTGTGGATACAGTTGCATCAACTGCAGTGCCAGCTACTACGGACAGGATATCAGCATTCTTCAGGGACAGCTTGAAGGATTCGCCAATTGCAAAGTCTGCAGCTACGCTCTCTTCAAAGCTGATTACTGCGGAACCTGTCAAATCCTTCTTGATTGTGTCGACAGCATCCACACGGTTGGTGGATCCTGCGAATACGTTCATTGGTACGAGGCTGATCAACATAGCCAGAACCATGAACAACGCTAGTTTTCTTTTCATGCGTGTAATTCCTCCCTTAAAGGTTTTTTGAGGGTATAAGTGCGTCCACAGGGTACCCTCTGCCCCTGGATCGTATGTAGAGTGCGAAGTGTCTCCGGAGGTCCACTCCGAACTCTAGGTTGATTATACTATGGGGGTGGCGGTGCGTCAATCTGTTAAGGATCCGTGTAACAGAAGTGTAATTTTCAAGGTTCGGGGGATACTCTTTACAAGAGAAACCCTCACTCCATTGTAAAACATGAACCGTGCTGGCTGCGGCATATCAGACTCTTCGGCCGCTGAATCACTCTTTTAGCTAGCTTGGAAAGAATACGATTGCCTTTTCCGTAATTTTAAAGGAATATCGCTTCCCGTATCGAATAATACCTAAGAACGGCATATTATATACTTATAAAAGGAGGATTTAAATGAAACGAAACCTTTCTCTGCTTTTCATCTTTACCCTTGTGTTCACCGCACTGTTTTCCGGAGCCGTATTCGGAGCCGCCGATGACCCGGTGCAGTTCATTGTGGACGAGGTTGGGTATGTAGACGGACAGGCCAAGCTAGAGGTAAGAGGCCATTATGTAAACGTTGGCACACGAACAGTAGTGGATGTTTCCGAGGTTCAGTTGGATATCTATGACAATGCCCAGTTGGTGATTTCCAGTACCTACGTAAAAGATATTACAGAAGCTATTTACATGAAGGTCGGAGCCGCTTCCAGGCAGTACACCATCAAGCTGCCGGATCCCGTTAAGGGCTTAAAGCTGAGCACCATCACTTCAAGCAGCAAGGTGGTTTACAATCCCGGCACGGTTGAAAGCCTGCCCACAGGGAAAAAGGTATACTATCAAGGGATCCCTGTAGCGTACGATGTTGCTCCCTCCGTTATCAACGGCCGCTTGATGGTGCCCGCCCGGGCCACCTTTGAGAAGATGGGGGCCCAGGTGGAATGGAATGCCGAAGCCAAATCCATCAGCGTTTTCAGGGAGGCAGACAAGGTTATTCTTTTTATTGGCAGCCCTACAATGACGGTGAACGGCACCCCAGTAAAACTGGATGCCCCCGCACAAATCATTGACGGCCGCACACTGGTTCCGCTCCGCGCCATCTCCAGCGCTTTGGGAGACAAAATTCTCTACGGTGCACAGAGTGAGGTTGTTGCCATCTATTCTGTAAAATAACATCCGATAAAAGCTGACGCTTCGTTATTAAACGAAGCGTCGGCTTTTTTGTTGCTACTTGGCTGTGAATTTTTCCAGCGTCATCTCTGTGAGGTTAAGGTACACCGACTTGGAGCTGTTAAATTCTTTGACCTTCATATTAATCTTAAGATTGCTGCCCCCGATGACACTGGCATTAATATCGGCGTAGCGGTTTTTTTCGTCCAACTGGATTTCCTGACGAACCACCTCATCGACAATCACCTGTACGGTGGTGGGATAAAAGATCCGATTCAGTTTTCCGTCATAGCCCACACGGCCGGTAACATTGGTATATTCTTGGTTTAACCGATTATGGAGAGCCGTCTCACCGGATGAAACATTGATACTCATGCCTTTTGTCAGCTCTTCATAGGTTTTGTTGTTATTGTCTTCATTGGTACGAAAGGTCATTTTGTAGTCTTTAGGGTAATCGAACTGTGCATCATTGTCCAGATTGTCTCCGGGGAATGTGCTGTTGTTGAACCGATAGACGTACACGTTGTACATGCCGCTGAACGGCAGCGAAAAGAGATCTTTCTTTTCAACACTGACGACATTGGGTCTTGAGCCGATGTAGATAACCTGTGTTGCGGCGTCAAAATACACCGGCTTGCCCAGCTGTTCCGCAATATAGCGCAGGGGCACATAGGTTGTTCCTTCGTGGATAAAGGGCTTTACATCGGTTGGGGTTTTGTCTGCTCCGTCGATCATAATTTTTTTAATGGTGTCATAATACACGGTGATGCTTTTTCCACTGCCGGCCGCATAGCCGACTCCAACGGAGAGCATTGCAACGAGAACTAAGGACATAAGTCGTTTATACATAAACTCACACTTCCCTTCACATTATTTAATTTCATGGGTGTTTGGTTTAATTGTACGTCTTATTCTATGTTTTGGGAAGCGCTCGCCACGCTTTTGTAACCACTTAGTAATGATCATCCCCTTACGGCTATCTACGATTTTAGCCATCTAGCTGAAAACGCGCTTATACTAATAAAAGCTTTGCCACGGATCACACGGATTATCGCGGATAAAAGGGGTATGATTCATTTTTTCGAATTAAGCAATCCTGTGAACATGCGTACAAAACCCTGTTCTTCTTCACAGAATAGATTATTGCTTAATCCGTGAAAATCTGTGTGATCCGTGGCTATTTTTTTTGATTTCTTCCCATAGCTTTCGGTAATGCTGTCTACTTCATCCCACTACCTGCTTTTCTTCACGTTCCTCAGTAGTCTCTTTTTTAGCCTGACGTTCGCCGAAGATCTCCAGTTTGTGATCCAGGGCCGCCTCCAGGGATATGAGGCGATTGTGAAAAATATCCTGTCGGGAGGCCTCCTGTTCCTGACGCATGCTTACCACAACCGTTTTTTCCAGCAGGCATTCAAGAAGCTCGTACACAGCGTTAACCCTTGCAATAAGATCTAACAGCAGCTTTTTCACGTGGGCCTCCCAGTATAACCTTTCTCGGTCCGCAAATTAGTCGTGTAGCCTCAATTGCCCCGGCACCGCGAGGTTGATTTACACAAATTGTATCAAATAATTACCATTAATGCAATTATTGTTACTAATGTGTCGTTTTGGGGCTGATTCTGCTGTATGCCTTCTCCTGAGTTAAGGCATAATTATCAACCTTATCCGCAGATGAGAACCTATGAAACCGGATCAAGCCGGATTTGTTTCCGCAATAAACCCCATCGCCCTTCATAGGCCCTTCATCAGGTTTCATCTGCGGCAAAAGGTTTAATGAGTTAAAAAATATTTCTGTGAAAATCTGTGTAATCCGCGGCAATGAATTTCATCAAACCACTATTTCTTTGTCAGGATTTCTATGGCTTTATCCAACTGCACATCTGTCGGCACCACTTGTGCCGCGCGGGACATCATCTGCTGTACTTTGTCGGCTTCCTGTCTGCTGAGACGGCCATCTCCATCTATGTTCATCTGCTTCAGCAGGTCGTTAAGTCCTTGGTCGTAGCGTCCATCGACCTCCACCTGGTAGCCCAGCAATTTCAGTCGTTGCTCCACCGCCATGACATTAAGACCTGTTTTTCCCACCCCGATGGGGGATGCGTCCTCAACGACTGCCAGCTCCTTCATTTTGTCCGCCGATATTGCCGCAGGCACCGGGACGAGGATATCCGGTTTGATTCCTGTTCCCTGTATCTTAACCAAGGCTGTTGTGAAAAACTCCGCAACGGTGAGCTTTATACCCCCGGCATCCCCGTTCTTAAGGGGGTAGGTTGCCTGGGCCACGCCCTTTCCGTAGGTGGTGGTTCCTATAACGGTGCCCGTTTTGTTGTCCTTGACGATTCCAGCCAACATCTCGGCACCGCTGGCGCTGTTTTCGTTAACCAAAACCGCCAGGGGAAGCTTTAGAGGTGCCCGATCCGACTGATAGGCGTCCTGTCCGGTGCGATATTTAACGGTGATCAGGGTGGTTCCCTTTGGCACAAGCCATTCACTTATCTTTAAAACCGCCTCGATGTCTCCCCCAGGATTGTCTCTGAGATCCAGGACAAGACCCTTGATTTTTTGATTTAGTAGAATGTTTAAGGTTTTTTCAAAATAACCGCCGGAGGTGGAGGTGAATTCATAGATTCGGATGTATCCGATCTGATTGTCTAACACTTTGCCTTCCACTGGATTCACTTCGATGCGTTTACGAATGATGGTTTTGGTGATGGTTTCAGCGCCTCTTTGAATCGTCAGGGTCACTGCTGTGTTCTCCTGCCCCAGCAGACGGTCGATCCGCTCATTATAGGAAAAGGTGGAGAGCACCTGACCATTGACGGTTGTAATCAGATCCCCCTTCTGAATCCCCGCCCCCATGGCCGGAGACCCCGGATACACCTGACCAACCTCAATATACTGAGGATGGTCGTTGACAATGATACCGATACCGATAAAGGCCCCTTCGATGCTGTCGGTGAAGCTTTTATATTCACTGGCCGTGAAATACTCGCTGTAGGGGTCCAAAGATGAGAGCATCCCCTTAAGCGATGCCTGAAGGAGGGCATCGCGGGTTACGGGCTTGTAGTATTCCGTTTCCACCTGGCTGAGAACATTCTGGAAAACATCCATTGTAACCGGCTGATTGGAGGCGAAAACAGGCTGCAACGACAACATAGAAGTGATGAGTATCATCGACAAAAAAATTTTTTTCAAAAAACACCTCCACTTTTGCGACGGATGGAAAACGACCCCCATAACCTTTAGCCGCAGATGACGCAGATGAAAGATAATGGGTTCTAACTATTTGACATCTTCGTGTTTTCAGTTCATACAGCATTCTGCTCTTGTACTGCTAGCCCTCTAGCGAGTTGATAAATCTTCTGAATTCCACTTTGTTTTTCCCAAAATTAATGAGCAGGCCCACCTCTAATCCAGTCGCTTTGAGATAGTTCAGCACCTGAGGCTCGTAGTTATGGCATAATCGTTCACTTATTTTCAATTCCAGCAACACTCGGCCCTCGACGATTAAATCTGAATAGTACGTGCCTACATTAACGTCTTTGTAGATGACAGACAAGGGTTTCTGCTGCTCTGTTTTTAAACCGAGATTATTCAATTCATGTACTAATGCGTTCTCATATACTTTTTCAAGGAAGCCATACCCCAGGTGATTATGTACATCGAACGAAACGCGAATAATTTGACGTGTTAGCGCTTCATCTGGATACACCACTACCTCCATCGGTTTTCATTGACTTTCATCTGCGTCCATCTGCGGCAAGAGGTCTACAAGTTATTAATAATCTTCTCCCTGTAGTCATAATTGATCTGCTGGCGGATGTGGTTTATGAATTTTTCTACTAATACGGCGGCTTCGGCTCGGGTTACCATGTCGTTGGGGCGCAGGTATCCGTCTTCAAAGCCGGTGACCAAGCCGATTTCTTTTGCCATGTACACGGAGTTTCGGGCGTAGTTGGGCACATCCATATCATCCGCATAGCCTGTGGAGAAGGGGGGGCTGGGAGCCATGTGGCTGATACCAAGGGCGTTGATAAGAATCTCGATGGCCTCTGCCCTACGCAAGTTCCTGTCTGGCAGAAAGTAGCTGTTTTCCCCCTTCATGATGCCCTGTTCCTTCACATACCTAACCACGGGATAGTTGGGATCTTCCACCGTGATGTCCTCAAACAGCTTCTGAAGATTCTTGTCCCGCTTGAGCTTCAGTTTTTCCGAGGTTGTTAATGGGGTAATCTCCGTAAGGGCATTGGCCAGGGCGTTGGCATAATCTCCCCTGGTGATGGGGGTATCCGGCGAAAAGTATGCAGAGTCGTTATTGAATATTTTCAGGCTTCCTGTCAGGAATATGGATTGCTCTGCCCAGTGATTGCCGATATCCCGGAATTTGGGCACCAGCAGGCTTTCCGAATCCAGCTGCATGTCCCAGCGCAGGTTCTTCTCTCCTGTGCTTCGGCCACTCAACGGAAGCTTGGCAGAATCGAACTTGGGAAGATCATATTGGTACTGCATGATGTTCTCACGCTTTTCATTGAGGATATACCCACTCCGGAAGCTGATGGTTTGGGGGCTGTTGGAATAGAGCTCAAAGGTCTTTCGATCCGTGGTGGAGAGCTTGAGGGTAACCAGGCCGTCCCATTTCAGTGTTTTAGCCGCTGTACCGGCTGCCGTGTAGTCCGGATTGGCTTTTTCTCCCTGGATGGTGTGCCGGATAACGGCCGTATTACTGGAGCCCCAATGGTGCTTATAGCCGATGTAGGTATCTCCGGTGGTTTCAACGGTGATTTTGCCCTTGTTCTTCAGAGCGGTTCCTCCGATGTAGTAGGTGCGCTTTCCGTAGAGGTTTCCGGAAAAATAGTCCACCGCCGGGGTATTGTCAAAAAGCAGGGATTTGGTGAACAGATACCCGTCAAGGCTGTAATCCACCCCATCTACGGTGATGTCTTCCTGATACTTTGTTATTTTGGCCTTATATTGGGTTTGTTTGAAGGCCGTATTGGCCTTTTCTGTTATTTCCGCCGTGACCTTACGGGAAAGGGTGACGGTTTCATCCTCACTGGTCAGTGTGTAGCTGTATTGCAGGGTATAGGTATCTTTTCCCTCCGGGGCTGCGGGAACCGTTACTGTCCCCGTAAGCACCTTTGGCTCTCCGCTTAGGAAGAACACCTCCTGATAGTTGTAGGTGTTTTTTTTCATGTTGGGATCCCCGATAACGCCCCCCTCAAAGCCGATCATCTCGGCATAGGCAGGAAAGGCGGTGAATATGAGGAGCAGGGTGGTAAGGATAAATCGTTTCATCAGGGACCTCCATGTCTTTTGGTTACGTGCTACGCGTATGGCGCTGAACGTCGCGCGTTCAGCATTAAAAAATTTGTGAAACATTTTGCCGCAGATGACGCAGATGAGGGATGATTTTTAAAACCATAAACCCACCGCGGCAAAGGGTCTGCATCGTTCTTATCGCGCGACGCGTGACGCCTTACGCTAAAACGCCCTGTACATCAGTCTTCCACGATCACGACCAGGGCATTGCCTTTGACCTTGATGACATTGATACGGTCACCCAGCTCCAGATTTTCAAATGCTACGGGCTTGTTATTCTTTAGAATGACGGTGTCGCTGGCTGCCACATAGGTTTCTGTGCTGTTGGGCACCCACTGTCCGTTGAAGGAGGCGTAGTCTGAAGAGTCCTGCATCTTGATGCGGTTCCAGGTTGAATCTTTGCCGGCGATGGTTCCACGGGTGAACACCACCTGCTTCATAACCTTGTCCATCTCCTCACGCTGAGCCGTGGAACTGATAAAGGTATTATCAATGTCCTGGTTCTCAAGTATGGCATTATGTCTCAGCATGATGCTGTATGCATCCTCATTCTCATCCGTTACGATCACTGCGTACCAGTGCTCATAGGAGAGACCTCGCCCATCTCTATCGGCGTTTTCTGCCTTGCTGTAGCCCCCGTTAAAAAGCTGTGCCGGAGTTATTGATTTGACCGCGTCGTTGGTAACATCAAAAATCTGGGTATCGCCTCCGTACCCTATGGTTATCTCATCCTGTGTGTTGAGGGGATTGAATTCATTCCCGTTTTGTTTGTAGAAACTGCGGATCGTAAACTGTCCTGAATAGATTTCCTCCAGGGTTCCGATGTAAATATTCTTCAACCGGGAGGCCACCCCTGGAACCAGGTTGATGACTCCCGCCGTATGATTGCCTGCGCTGAAGCCGGATATAACCAGGGCACTGTCTTTTTCCGCCAAAGCCGTCAAATCCACAAGACGGCCATCTTTGACCAGGATTGTTCCGTCATTGAAGGCGTAGTTGATGCGATTGTCCAGCTCAAATTTCTGAATGCTCTGACTGAGGGTTCGGATACGGTCATAGTGCATCCGCTCGCTGCCGTTCTTAAGAAGGGCTTTGACGGCAACATCCCTGCCATAGCTGTCTTTTAGGGCCACGTATACGTCGCTGTTGATATAACCCGGCTTAAGACTGCTGAGTTTTACAACGCTCCCCCTACTGAAGATCGGTGCATTGGCTTCCATTTCAACAGCCTGAGTGTAGTTGCCGGTTGAAACCCACTGGTTATTCTTCAGAACCTGAGGCTCTCGGAGTATCAGCTCGTTTTTTGCAGCATTCACCTGCTGGATTTTTCCTTTGTAAATCCCTTTAATCAGCTGTTCTTTTCCTTCAACATCTATCCGGGAGGGAGTGTCGGTATCCACTGTATCAAAATAGGCCTTTATGCGATCCCCGGACTGAAGGGATGTACGGCTTACGTTTTGGCTGTTTTTTCGGACCACCGTGGTTTCTTCAAGTACCAATTGGCTTATGGAGCCATCATCCGCCTTCAGGGTTATCGTGCTCCCGTTAACCCCTTGGACCGTACCGATCCGCATTTTGCTTTCAGGAGCAATATAGCCCGGGCTGGTAAAGGTTTCTGCATCCGCCTTGGTTATGAGGCCATTGTTCAGATAGAGTACAACATTCTGTCCGAATCGCAGATCGGAAAGCTTACTGAACTCCGTATTCATGCTGATATCCGCATATCCGGCTACGGGATAACGGTAGATTGCATTGGCGTAATCCAGCACGGTAAGGTGCGCCAGTCCGTCGGTTCCCGCCGGCTCCACTAAACGGACGGTTCCCTTCACCTGGGATGAGCTTCCCGGATTCGCCGTCACATAAAGCAGGATGTTGGGATCTTTTACAGCATACTCAAGGGCATCCCCCACCTGCAGGAGGTCGATGCCGCCGGTTTTTCCGCTGCGCTGCACGATAATATCGTTACGAACACCGGTGACCCCATCGGTATCCACTACCATATCAAAGGTTTGGCCGGTATGATTTTTGATACGGATCCTGTCGGTTTTAAACATCCGCCCATTGAGCTGACGGTTTTCCTGAATGCGGGAGTTAGCCGTGCCATAATAGGTACGGAGGGTCTGGTCTTTAAGGGCATCGGCTTTCAGTCTCTGCAGGACGGTTCCATCCGTATAAACCTGCGCTAATATCAGTTGGTCTCCTAGGGTAAGCAGCTCCACCTGATCCCCTACGGCCAACTGGGAGGATTGCCCTACGCTCCCGTTTTTCAACACCGCAAAGCCTGTTTTCTGCTTTGTCTTTGAATTATCTGAAAGCTTTACGGTTGAAACTGTCCCATCCAATCCTTTGATTGTATAGACGCTTTCCGTTATGGTGGCGCCCCCTTCATATCTTGGGGCTGTAGTGGCTCCTGAAACAACACCGAAGACACTGGCCAGTGTTCGGGCAGTATAGAGCCTGTCAGTGGAACGGGCCAGCAAAGACGCCATTTCTCCACGGGATACAGTTCTCTTTGGATTGAATTTGCTCCCCTGATCGGCCGTCATGATACGCTCTGAAAGCAACGCCTCAATCTGCGCCCTGTTGGCAGGGGCAACAGCACCGGCATCACCCATGCTGTTGAGGATGCTCTGATCCCCGTAGCCCGGGGTGAGATTGACAGTCCGGCTGAGCCACAGGGCAATTTCCTCTTTTGTGGCCGCTGCTCCAAGGGTTCCCTCTTCCCCCGGGGTTATGATTCCCAGGGTTGCCGCTTCATTGGCGTATTCCCGGAACAGGCTGTTGTAATAATTGGCGGGATTTGTTCCTGCGTTTGCAGCCAGACGCTGCTGAACAGCCGCTTCATTTCCCCTCATTCGAACCAGATAGACCAAGGCCTCCTGCCGGGTGATGGGATCGTTGGGACGGAATTTGGTCCCTTTGCTTATGACCCCCTCAACAGCCATGCGAAGAATGCTGGTTTTATCCAAACTGCCTGCAATATCGCTAAATCTTGCGTTGGCAGCAATTTCTGTTCCCTTGGGGTGTGCCAGGAGCTCTTTTGCGCCTTCCTGACTTATAGCCGCAGCAACCAGCTCCGGTACCCGCACCTCCGGTTTGAGGGTTATATCCTCACCAAAAGCAACCGGAGATCCGGTTACGATTAAGCTGGCTGCCAAAATTAAAGCCAGATGACGTTTCATAAGTGCCTCCTGCAAATTTTTATACACATTTTTTTTTGCCACGGATAACACGGATGGAAGGGTTCATTTTGTTTTCTAGTTATGTGAATTCCGCGTATTGACGCATAACCTTGTATGATATCCAAAGAATATCCTAAATAAATCATCCGTGAAAATCCGTGTTATCCGTGGCCATTTCTCAGTTTTTATCCCTTGACGCAGGACGCGAGACGCGCTATGCGAAACCCTACCGTTCTCCCAGCACCACGTAATCTCCCGGCCTGTTTGTTTTGCAGTAGATAAAACCGGACTGCGAGGTACCTGTTGCCGATAATGGCTGCCACTGAGCCAGGGTGGAATCGTACCGATAGATTTTGTGCTTCTGAGCATTGAGTCCTGCGGAAAGCGCAGGGTTAACCTTCATGCCAAGATCCATGGCGCCGCTGAACTGAAGCACCGGCAGCCGTGTCAGGTTATTGCTTACTGTGGAATCAATTCGATAAACCGGAGATATTGCCTTCATCCCCCGGGGAAGCTTGCTCAGCATCTGCCCGGAGTACTGAGTATTTTTTTCGTCTATACGGACGTTGGCGTAGGTTTCAATTTTATCAGAAATACTCTTATTGTAGAACGTGTCGGTATTCAGCGCCACGGAATTGAAGCCCAGAGATGCGCCACTGGTATTTAACCGTATGGTGGCGGTTTGCCTTAGAACAACAGCCTCCGGCACGGATACTAAAAACTGTTTTATTTGGGCGTATTCCTTTTTTGTCAGGTCCACGTTCAGTCCGGAGCCGAGATCTGTCTTGCTAAGGACAATGACCGCCTCTTGGGCCTTCACTGTAATCTGTTGCTGTTCCCATGCCGGAACGTCAAGGTTGCCGTCAAAGTTCTCTTCTCCAAGTCCTTCGGAAAGCTTTTCTATCTGAGATGCTGACAGCTGAACGATATTGGACCAATTGGAGGGACCGTACTTATTGACGGCTTTAAGGACGAGGTATACCTTGCTGTCTCCACGGGTTCTCAGTCCATCCAATTTCGTGATTCGATAGGGCTCGGTTACTGTGGTGGTGAGGTATTGGAAATCCTTGTACCCCTCCTTCTCCAGCTTGGTTATGGAGTTATCTCCAATGTAGGCATACACCTCAAAATAGTCGAAATTAGTGGAAGTGTACCCATAGATACGGATGTATTTCCCCTCCACCACATCCGCCTTCAGATTCAGCGGTGCACTGGGAACCGGAACACTGTACTTGACGGTGGTGTCCCCGTCGCTGATGCCTGTATCGGCGTTCAGGATCGTTACGGTGAAGTCCTTTTCTTTTGTAACCGGAGGGGCTGTAACGATCAGGGTGGTGTCATTGACGAACTCCACGCCGGTGGCCAGCACCCCATCGGTGACGGTAAAGTATTTATCGTTCTTCCAAAGACCCGTAAGACCTGCTGCGGTTCCCGAAGCGGTTTGTTCTGCCCGGGTTCCTCCGAATATGACTCTGGCCCCGTTGGCAAAGCCGCTGCCGGTGATGCGGATTTTTCCGCCCCCTTCAACGGATACCCACTCCACGTCGGATGCGCCGTCCTCCGAGCTGACAGCCGTGATTTTGGGATAGCTGATGATCTTGAGGCCGTTGGCCTTCACACCGGTTCCAAAATCGGCATTCACCACCTGGATGTCCTTTTGGCCAAGGGTAAGAAGTCCTACCGGAGTGGTGAATTTGATGTAGGTTCCCCTGGGGTCGATATCAAGGCCTGTAGTGATGGGAATACCGCCTTTTGAGCCGATGATGACCGTTGCTCCGGTCCTGAAATCCGTTCCCGTAAGGGTGATGGCGTTACCTCCCGCGATGGAGGTTTCCGAGGGGGTTACTTTTGTAATGGTGGGGTCGGACAAGGGGTTCCGATAGATAAAATAGATCGGGAATTTATCGGCGCTGGTCAGGGTTTTGGGATCCACGGAGCTGGCAATGGCGCCGTCGGGGTTTTCCACCAATAGCGGGAACTTAAGTCCGATATCCGCCGTGGTTCCTGCAGGCACCCTGGCGATGATGACCTCCAGGGTTTCACCGGGTACCGAGGTGGTGTCGGTGGTGATATCGATGACCTCCATGGGCTTCTTGTCGATATAAACCTTGACGCCCTCGCGGAAGTCGAAGCCTTTGATCTCAATGGTGATCCCCCCCTTCACCGAGGCCTCCACCATGTAGGCTCCGCCCCCCTCCATCAGTGCCTGGGGCTTGATCATGCGGATGGTGGGCTTGGATGCCGGGTTCCGGTAGGTGTATTTGGTTACGGCAAAGCCACCGTCAGGATTGAACACCGTGGCGTTAACGGCTCCAATGGTGTAGTAGGATGGCGTGTCCAGGTTGAGGTGAGTGTCGTTGTCGTATTCAACCCGGGGGGCATAGCCCCGCTCCACGTAGAAACGGCCCGCGACGGGGTCCACCTCTACCAGGAAAAGCTCGTAATGGGTGCTGGCATTATAACCTGCAGCCGCGCTGTAACCGTTGGGAATATAATATTCACCGTCCGTGCTTCTCAGCATGCCGGCGGGAATTAATGCTTTTGTGTTGGTATAGTTGGAGAACGTGCGGGAATAGGTCTTCCCGTTTTCGGTGAGGATAACCCGGATGGTACCGTTGTTCCCGTTGTATTCCATGGCCAGGTTTCCTTCAAGGGAAACAATGGCCTGCTGTCCGCCACCGATTTTCCCATCGTTGGGCTGTCCTAATGCAATCTTCCGGTTTGTGATATCGGCAAACCGGACCAACCCTTCAACTCGCGCCATGGGGTTAACTAAGGCGGCATCATTGTTGTTAGCGTATCCCGGTACAAGATTTTGAGCAAAGCCGCTGCCGTAGATATCGCGGTTTTCCTGCCCAACCCGGGCCCCTTGAGTGGGATTCATATAGGTGATCTGAGGATTTGAGGATTTATAGGTATATTTCAGTTTGTTTGATATCCCTGAATCGTTGTTAACCACATAGACATCTGCGGATCCTGCCGTCCCTGGGGGCACCACAACGACGATTTTGCCCTGTCCATAGCTGACGATTTTTGCCTGATTCATGCCGAAATAAACCTTCGGCAAAATCTGCGAGGCGTAATACTGGGTGTAGAACATATGGGTGCCGTCGGTGAAGTTTGTGGCTTCCAGCCGTGGATCCAGAGGAGTAAGATTGCTGAGACCGCTTAAATCGTCCCAAGTGGTGTTGATCCCAGGATTGAGGTTGATAAAGGTATCCCCGTTGCCGCTTTGGTACCCGGGCACCCCATCTTTGTTCTTAAAGGATTCAAAGTAGTTGAAGTTTGTACCGGTGAGTTCCACCACCTCCCCCCCGATGGTGGAGCCGGCATCCAGCTGAACCTTGGTAAGGGTTGGTTCCTTAGAGGGGCTGACATAGGTGAAGCCCTTGGGAAGGGATGCGGTGGCCGCATTGGAGTTGACCACAACAATGGGAACCGTGATCCGGTCGGAATTGTAGTCCGCCAGATTACGGCTGTATTTCGGCACCTTAATGGTGATAACCGTTTGGGCTGTGTTTACCAGGGTATCTGCTGCCGGAACGAGGAGGCCATCCATATAGACCTGGCTTCCGCTTTCAAAATTGGTTCCATTGATGGCAATCAGGTAACCTCCGCTGACAGAGCCGATATTGGGAACCACGGAGGTGATCATGGGCTGAGGGAACACCGACCCAAAGTAGGTGAAGCTGTCTTCTTTCACCGCACGCTTGGTATCCGGGTTTTCCACTGCAACATCCTTAAGCCCGTTGATTTCCAACCGCGGCATTACCACCGCGATTTGATTCTTGCTGATCACCCGGGTTTTGTTGCCGGTGATCACACCTCCGGTGACGATATACGGTGTGAGCATGGTAAGGTTCTGCCCATCCACGGTGAGCCCCGCGCTGTTTACGGAAAACGCCACCTGGGAGCCGCCATCCTTGTCCGCTACAAAATCGTTCTGAGTTGCATTCAGGCGGACGGTGTAGCTGTTTTGCTGACCATCTGTAAGCCTCACCGTTCCGTCAAAAAGGGTGGTGAGAGTATAGTAGTGCCCTGCGGGACCTTCCAAAATGACGCTGTGGGCATAATCCGCCGCCTGTGCCTGAGGGGTTCCCTGAGCATCGTTTGCAATTTGTACGAGGTTGTTGGTTCCTGGGGATGTATAAGGGGTAAAGGCGATTTCCCCATAGCTGTTCTTGTTGTATAGACTGACATCGACTCCGTCAATAAGTACCCGGCTTCCCACAAGGCGATAGGCGTCCATTCCCAGAGTTGAAACCACCGAAGGGTCCGGTTTAAAGAAGTTGTCGCCGCCGATAACCACCAGCGTTCCTTCTGTTCCTCTGTCCGGTGCAACGGTAGTGATTTTTGGATCCTTATTGAACGACTGCACATAATAGAAATCCCGTACGGCAAGGCCCCCTCCGGGATTAATGACGGCCAGCTGGGTTTTACCCAATCGCCCTGACGGAGCCTTGAATTTCATCAGAACCTTGTTTCCGGCCAGGTCGATGGCCCGGGTAACGCCTGCCACTTCTTTGCCGTCGATGTATACCTTCGCCCCTTCTTCAATACTGGTGCTTCCGGTTATGGTGACTTCTTCCCCTCCTCCCGCCGTAACGATGGTGGGAGAAACCGATTCGATAACCGGTGCAGGAGGCTCCTTAATGAAGGTCAGAGCATCCAGGGCAATGGCTTCCATTCCCAACTCATCACTTTCACGCCTGGGATTGAGCACCTTCACATTGCGGCTGGCCGCTGCATCTATTTTGGCCAGCTTGGGGAGATAGAGAACAATCCGGGTTCCCACCTCGTTCCCCACGGTGCCGTCCACCACCCTGTTGTTGGCATCCAGCACCACCATATCCACCGGAACATCCACTCCCCCTTCCTGGAGGGTTTTGGGTATTCCGGTACCGTCATTATAGGATATCCTTCCGTTGTTGTTGGGGGCGGGGTTCCCGTTCTTGTCGAACATCAGGATCAGGTCCCCGGTGCCCAGGTTGGAGGTTTTTTGAATCACCACCACCGGATAGTTGACATGGGTCACGTTGGCGTTGTCGGTCCATTTGTTGACCATGAACTTGGTGCCTTCGATGGAGATCAGCATATTCTCCTTCATGTTGAGGGCATTGGTCACGTGAACCTGATTGGGGCTGATTTTTGTTATGGTGGGTTTCAGGGAGCTGGGGATGAAGGTATAGCCATCCACCAGCCGGGCCACCTGCTCATAGACATAGGTCTTGCCGCCGGCCTCGATGATGGTTTTCATTTCCACCACCACATCCTTTACAGGATCGGTGTCCGCGTCGGTAATGGAGGCTGTCCGCACATAGAGAAGATCGTCCCCGTTCAGGGTTATGGGGGCTGTCACCGGCTCGAAGGTGGATGCTGCACCGATGATGACCTTGACGGTACGGGAGGCTGTTGTTACCTGCACCCCCTGATAGAGAAAATTGGTTTTATCATAGGTTAGGGTCAGTTCCTTTTTGTCGGCAGAGAGGGATGCGCCGGAGGCCGTTACCAGATCCGGTGTGACCAGGTCTGCCAAACCCGGGGTAAGCAGGTTCTGTCCGCGAATATTCACCGGGGAACCCGAATCGGTACCGGAGGCCGGGGCAACGTCGGTGATGACGGGTCGGTTGCTGGCATCGATCAGGTTAAAGGTACCGTCCACGGTTTTCTCCGCAATCATCTCCCCGCCCAGGGTATCCACAATCTTGACGGTTTTTGTCCCTTCCTTAAAAGCCGGAAATGCAGTTGTAGGAACCTGTACGGTTAGCTTGGTCAGATCTCCCGAAAGCACCACGGAGGGGGATTTGTTGGCCGCGGAATAGGTTTCTCCTGCTCCAAGAAAATAGACCTGATACCCTGCGGATGCCGGAAAATTAGCCGCACTGATCACCACCGTTTCGCCCCGCATGGCCGCATTGGGAGAAATGGTGGGATTCACGACATTGAGGTTCTTGATGATCCGGAAGGCGCTGCCGTAGTTATATTGTACGGATGTGCTGATGCCCGCCGCCTGAGATCCTGTGGCCAAGCTGGTAATCCCTGTTTCCTTGATGATAATATCCTGAAGTCCTAACAGGCTGTCCGATGGAGGCTGTATGGTAATCTGCGAATCTGTAGGAGCCGGATTTGCCAGAGGAGTCACCGGTTTGGTCGTCAGCCCTCGGCCGTATGTGGCGGTTATCCCGGCGGTTCCGATACGGAGCAGATTGCTTCCGCTCATCTGAAGCTGCTCGGCGCTGTCCCGGTTTACAATCTGTTTGTCTACACTCTGCAAAACCGGATAGTTCTCCGCTACCAGACGTATGGTCGTGGCGGCGATGCGGATACTTCCGGTGAAGCTGCCGGCCTCCGCGCTGGAAAGGGTGTATTTAATGAACCCGTCGTTACTGTCTGAGGACCGGGTTCCTACCTTTTTCAGCTCTCCGTTTATTTCGAACAGCACGTCAATGCCGTTTAGATTGCTTCCCAACACCTGGAGGATTGCACTGCTTTCATCAAAGCCCGTAAAGTTTTTTACAAACCCAACAGAGGTAACATCAATGTTCCCATCCGCATCGGACCCCACCGTCACCGCATGGCTGGCAAAGAGATTGTAGTCTCCCGGGGGGATGATTGTAAAAAGCATGGCCAGAATAAGAATCCATGCGGCTTTTTTTCGGCGACCCTTCAGTATTGGCATGACATTTCCTCCTGAATTTATTTATATGGCTATAGGCACATAATGATCACTCTTTTGCCACGGATAACACGGATTTTCACGGATAGTAGGGGTTTCCATCATGATTGTCCCGGTGACTTCTGACTATTCGGCCAATTGAAGGCTTTTAATCAATACACCTTTCGCATTCGTCCGTGTTAGTCCGTGTAAATCTATGGCTAAACAAGCGTTTGATTTTTAACCGCGCTTCAAATAGCTGGTCTATATGCATACTTCTTTATCGTTTATCGGCATGGTAGGCCCTGGCCTTTAGACTGTTGTACAAATGGCAACTGAATAAAATCTTCCAATTTCATTATAGAGCAGTGTTGGGTCAATAGCTATTACAGGGGGGTTACAAATACGAGGGGGCGGTAGGCGTTGCGCGTCACGGGTTAAGCGTCAAGGACACGGCAGCCAGAACCGATCATTAGTAAAAAAACAAGGCAAGATCGCCACGTCACTTCGTTCCTCGCAATGACATCCTGTGTCTGTCATTGCGAGCGAAGCGCGGCAATCTTGCCCTATTCGGTTCATTTCATCATTTATTTGTTCACTTCTAAGTTCTTGACGCTTAACTTGTGGCGCACAACGCCTTCCCTACACTCTTCCCCGCTCGACAATGGCCTGAACCACAAAGGACGCCACGTCCTCCGCGTAGGTTTTGGTGCCGAAGCCGGCATCGTAGCCCAGCTCCTTGGCCAGCTCATGGGTAACCCGAGGGCCCCCGCAGGCGACCAGCATCTTGTCCCGAAGGCCTTCGGCCTCCAGCAGCTCGATCATATTGCTGAGGTTTTGTATGTGAACATCCTTCTGAGTGACCACCTGTGAAATCAGGATGGCGTCGGCATTGACTTCAATGGCCTTGGCAATCATTTCTTCGTTGGGGACCTGGCTGCCCATGTTGATGGCCGTGATGCCCTTATACCGCTCCAGGCCGTAGTGGCCGTCGAAGCCCTTCATATTGAAGATGGCGTCGATTCCTACCGTGTGGGCGTCGGTGCCTGTGCAGGCGCCGACAATAACCACATCGCGACCGATTTTTTCATGGATGTATTCTTCAACCCCGTATTTATCCATCACATCCCCTTCAACCTTGGGAACGGTAATCTTGGTGTAATCCACGGTGTGAGAGCACTTGCCATAGGCCACCACAAAGGTCATCCCCACGCCCAGGTCCTGGGCATGGCAGATGCCGGGTTCTTCCAGGCCCATTTTCTCCAGCAACTGCTTGGCCGCTTCAATGGCCTCATCACCGAAGGGAACCGGAAGGGTTAAGCTTACCTGTGTCATTCCATCGTTCATGGTGTCGCCGTAGGGTTTTACTCGGGTAAGATCCAGTTGGTTTGCAGACATTAGCGGCCACCTCCCAGCATCAGTTCAACAAATGGGTTAAAGTAGTTTTCGTCCTTGAGGGAAACGCCGTCAAGTCCTTTTCCTCCGGTTCGTGAGCGCTTCACATCGGCGAATTTACCCTTTTCGATGGTATCCATCAGCCCGTTCTTTGCAATTTCTTCCAGCATTTCAGTGGCCTCCCGCAGTACATGCTGGGCCCGCTTCTGAATCATGCCGTCCTTCTTGAACTCAATTTCTTCACCGAAGCTGCGCATGTTGTTGAAGATGTATTTTGCATTGTCAATGGAAAGCGCCCGATCCTGCATCAGGGGGGTATGAATCGCCTCCGTGGGCATGCCCAGCAGCTGCAGTCCCTGGTTGGTCATCACGCCCACCATATTGAACAGGGCATCCTGTATGTGGCCCTTAAAGATGTCGCCGGTCATGTACTTGGTGGGAGGCATGTATTTCAGCGGCGCACTGGGGAAAATTTCCCGTGCCATTTGAGCCTGCGCCAGCTCCAGAAGGAAGCCATCCTTGATATTTGGGTTCATCTCGAAGGCATGACCCAGACCCATCTGCTCTTCCGGCAGGCCGGCCTTAAGAGCAAACTGCTCGTTGATGAACTGTGAAGCCAGCACGGTATGGGCTTCTTCCACCGCATCGGCAGTGGTGAGGTAGTTGTCCTCCCCGGTATTGATGATAACACCGGCAAAACCGTTGATGATGCGGGAGAAGAACTGATCTACCAAGGTGCGCTGCATGTTGATGTCCCGGAACAGAATGCCATAGAGGGCATCGTTCAGCATGACATCCAGCCGTTCGATGGCACCCATGGCCGCAATTTCGGGCATACAGAGACCGGAGCAGTAGTTGCAGAGGCGGATGTAGCGGCCCACTTCCTGACCCACTTCATCCAGGGCTTTCCGCATGATCTTGAAGTTGGCCTGGGTGGCATAGGTGCCGCCGAAGCCCTCTGTGGTGGGGCCGTAAGGGACGTAATCCAGCAGGCTCTGGCCGGTTGTACGGATAACCGCAATGATATCGGCTCCCTGACGGGCAGCGGCCTGAGCCTGGAGCACGTCCTCGTAAATGTTGCCCGTGGCTACGATCAGATACAGGTAGGGTTTTTCCCCCTCCCCCAGGGTACTCAGCATCTCGGAACGGGTATTGCGGTTGTTCCGGATATGGGCCACCATTTTTTCAGCCAGGGGCTGGACGGCTTCACGGATCTTATCTCTTCCTGCCTGAGGCAGTCGACAGAGGTCCAGCTCCCCACGGGATACCGCTTCCGCAATTTCCTGAGGATTCTTGCCGGTTTGAACGATGGCGTTGCCCAGCCAGTAGGATACACCCATGGAAAGTCCGCCGTTTTTCTTAATATGATCCACCAATGCGTTGGGCAGGGGTGTTTCCGTCTCATCTACACCATCAATGCCGTACAGACGGGAAACAGCCCGCTCTACAGTGACGGTGGTATGTTGATCGATGTGGAGCTGGATATCTTCCGCAATGGTATTGGCGGAAGCCCTGGCTCTGCTGATCAATGATTGATCCAAATTCAGCTTGCTCACTTTTTGTCCTCCTTGTGTGAAAATACAAATTATACTCTTTTGCCACGGATAACACGGATTTGCACGAAAACTATCTTTAGTCTTGTCATTGCAAGTGTAGCGTGGCACTCTCTCCCTTTCATGGTTTGATTTCCGACTAAACACTAACAAAAGCAAAGGGAGAGATTGCCGCGTCTATACACTCCTCGCAATGACAACAAACGGCATCCCGCAATATAGGCGTATCCGTGTCCATCCGTGTTATCCGTGGCTAAATTCTTTATGTTTCCAATATCCTCTGCGCCTCATCCAATATCCCCTCATCTAGGCCCATCAGCCGGGATATATTGATGGCGTCCTTGGGTACCTCTTCCGGGCCGTGGATCACACGAAGGCGGTAATCCATCAGCTGATGCACGGCATCGATCCCTAGGGTTCCCGCTTGGTCAAGCTCTTGCCGCAGGGTATCGAAATCAACCCCTGACAGCCCCATCACCTGAAGATGAAGGATGTCCGGCTCATCGGCCAAGCCATCGAAATGAGTAGTGATGACCGTTACAACCGGTTTTGCTTTCAAATGGTTCATAATGGCCTTGGATATGGCGTAGCCCTCTTTGGGATTGGTTCCTCGGGCCAGTTCGTCGATGAGAATCAGCCCCCGCGTGTCCGTCTCCTTCAGAATTTTGCCTATCTTCTGCATTTCTGCGCCAAAGGTGCTTAGACCCTTATCCGTGTTCTGCTCGTCACCAACGGAAATGAAAAAGAATCCCATCGGTGTGAAACACATCTTCTCCGCCGGTACAAAAAAACCCATCTGAGCCATCATGGTCAGCATTCCCAGCAGCTTAAGGGTAACGGTCTTCCCCCCCATGTTGGCTCCTGTGATACAGGTTACGCCTTCTTTTATATCCAGGGATACTGCCGTAAATTCCTTATCCGCCTTGGTGAGGGCATGGGCCACCTTCAGATGCCGCCCTCCCTGAATGGCAATGCGGCCATCCCCGGAAAGCTCCGGCTTTGAGCCATGAAAACCCACCGCCAGGGCAGCCTTTGCCAGCAACACATCCAGCCTTCCGATGGCTTCAACATTTTTGGTAAATGCTGTTACCCAGGCCTTCAGGGTTTGGCTAAGCGCCTGCCGAACATTATACTCTTCCTCTTCCTCCTGCCCTTTGAGAAGCTCTATCTGATTCTCACTGGCATCCATGGCCGGGGTGGTGCGAATCTTGAAGGTGATGTTGATATAGGTTTCAGAGTTATACACCAGCTCCGGAACCGCCGAAAGACGGGCGATGAGATCCTTATCCTGTTTGGGAACTGTAATGTCCCCCCCTGGTCTGAATTTCAACCCCAAGACTGCCTCCAGCGCTTCTCGCTGTGACTTTCTTTCCTGTTGGATTTTTCCTTCATACCTTCGGATCTCTTGGCGAATCTTCCCCAGGGCACCCGAATAGGCGTCATAGATATAAAACGTCCCCGTTCCGGTCTTTTCAGGATCAAAAAGACTTTCAACAGCTTCCAGAGGTTCAATCCGAAGATCTGCAGGAAAATCCCACGGCAGGGACGCTTCCAGGGCAGAAAGCCGTTCAAAAACGCTGACCAGCGTTTTAAGCTCGAATAATTCCGTTACACTGAGTACTTCAGCGTTTTCAAGGCGTTTGAAGGTTCCTGCAAGGTTTCGCACCCGCTTGAACTGATTCCTTATTTCAACAATGTTGTACCGATGGGTTCCCAAAAGGGCTACTGTCCGCTCTATTCGGTCCAGCTCTTCCTGAAGCAACGGGCTTTCCTCCGGCCGGTACAGTCTCAGAAGCCGTTTGGCCTCTTCGCCGTATGGGGTATGCACCACAACCCTGCTCAACACGAAATCAAGATCCAGATGCTTTGCGGCATCCTCTGTCAGCATCATGCCTCACCTCCATGAACCACATCAAAAACCGGAATAGGGTTGAGGAATTCCCTCAGCTCCCCAAGGAAGCGCATGGGCTCAAAAAAATAACCGGTGGGTGCATAGGGGTTCACCGTTACTGCAAGCATATCAATGGGGTCCGCCACCTGTACCGCTACACCCAGCTTTTGAAAATGAAGCCAGTCACGGTGATCGATGAATATCCGGGTGGCATCCCTAACGACAAAAACCACATGCTTATAGGTACGGGTACTCTGCACGATGTCCGTTACGGTCTTGGATACCAGAGCCCCGCTTATAATCACAAACCGGGTGGAGGAATTCATCCCGTCGGCAATGTCTCGTCCGGCATTCAGCGCGGTTTTCAGGGGCAGGTCAATCCGCTCCATGTGTTCCCCGTGTGCTTCAATCAATACAACCCCCGGGGCATACCCCAGTTCGTCAGAAATCTCTTTGATGAAAGGTTCCGTCACCGCCGGAAGCTGAAAGAGGCGAACCCGGTGAACCGTCTGCTCAATCACCTTGTTCATATCCCGACTGAGAACCGCTCCTGTAGAGAGAATCGCCCCGTCGGCAATGGCCGGGGATGCAGAAGATACGCGATCCAGGGCTCCGTCCACCAAAACCAGTCTCGCCCCATATGCCAACATCCGTTCAGAAACATCACGGATCCCAGTATTGGTACAGGGTCCTGCCAACTGGATATTGCCCGCGCCGATGGTTCTGGCGATGACAATGCGACCCATGGGAGATCCATAATCCGTGATTTCTAAAAGTTCAAGTCTGGCTTCTGAGCAGGCAAAGAGACCCTCGGCCGTTGCCAGCAGGGTCCCTGACTCAACATAAATAGTGGGTTTGTCCGTACTGGTGACCACATCCACCTTTTCACCATCGCGACCAATTGAAGTGAGGCCAAGCCTCAGAGCATGCTCTGAGGCTTGAGCGATCAGTTCATTCAGCGCCACGGTTTTCCCGGCGTTCTTTGCCATGCCTATGACCGAAATGATCCGGTGATGGTCCGATACAAGTTCCAGCAGGTTCATGGGTTACTCCGTTGATTAGTGCCCCGACCGCTTGTGACGGTCCAGGTCTTTGAGCTCAAGATTGATCTGGTTGCCCTGAAGCAGCCCTGCAACGCCGATGTTCTTGTGTCCGTTATCGGAAGCACAGTCCGGGCATGTGCATTTCTCTTCGTAGGGGGTGGGCTCTGCGTAGGTGGTGATTACGCCTTCAAAGTTCCGCAGCACCACGCGCTTCGGCGAAGAGGAGATCAGGTACTGAGGCATAACCGGGGTTTTCCCGCCGCCGCCGGGAGCATCCACAACAAAGGTGGGGATACAGTATCCGGAAGTGTGGCCACGGAGGCCTTCAATGATCTCAATGCCTTTTGCAACCGGAGTTCGGAAGTGCTCAATCCCTACGGAAAGGTCGCATTGGTAGATGTAGTAAGGACGTACGCGGATCTTCACCAGGTCGTGAACCAGGCGGCGCATGATGTGCACACAGTCGTTCACACCGCGAAGCAGAACGGACTGGTTGCCCAGGGGGATTCCTGCGTCTACCAGCTTGCGGCAGGCTTCTGCAGCTTCCGGGGTTACTTCCTTGGAGTGGTTGAAGTGGGTATTCAGCCAGATGGGGTGATATTTTTTCAGCATATTCACCAGATCATCGGTGATCCGCTGCGGCATAACAACCGGTGTACGGGAGCCCAGGCGGATAATTTCAACATGGGGAATGGCGCGGAGTCTGGAGATGATATACTCCAGACGCTCGTCGGAAACCAGCAGCGCGTCGCCGCCGGAAAGAAGAACGTCGCGTACCTGAGGAGTCTTGGCAATGTACTCGATGGCCAGATCGATGTGATCTACTGGAGTCTCGTCGTCATTGCTGCCGGCAAAACGGCGCCGTGTGCAGTGACGGCAGTACATGGAGCACATATCGGTGATCAGAATCAGTGCGCGGTCCGGGTAACGGTGTGTAAGGCCCGGAACCGGGGAGTCCTCATCCTCATGAAGAGGATCGTCCATATCGGCATCGGCTTTATGTGTTTCAAGGATGGTTGGAACCGCCTGCTTGCGAACAGGGCAATTGGGGTCATTTTCATCCATCAGGCTTGCATAGTAAGGGGTAATGCCCATGCGGAGGATTTTAAGGGATTCCTTGATTCCCGCTTCTTCATCGGCAGTAAGTGCGACCACTTTTTTCAGGTCGTCCAGTGTGTCGATGCGGTTACGGACCTGCCAATGCCAGTCATTCCATTGTTCCGGTGTTACGTCTTTCCACAGCGGGATCTCTTTGTAATTACGCATGTGTCCTGATCTCCTCTCAGATTATCAAATGAAGCGGGCCACGGACATCTCGGATCTAAACGGAATATGCCAACAGCAATCCTCATCCGTGTCCATCCGTGTTATCCGTGGCTATGCTTTCTTAACAATACCTCAAATCAACTTGACGGGCTATTAAGCGTACAACTCTGTGTACAGATCCCGGATGCCCTGACTCTCGCGCAGAATCTGAAGCGCAATCTCTGCATGACCCCGAGCGTATCCGTTTCCGATGATCATGGTTGTATCCATGCCAACCCCTTCAGCACCAAGTGCTGCCGCTGTAAAGCTGGTAGCCATGCTGAAGAAGTAGATCAGGCCGTCTGGGTTGGTAGACAGAATGCAGCTCATTTCAGTACCTGGGATGTTTACGCAGTTGATGGTGACATCCGCCATCTTGCCATCGGTAAGTTCTTTTACCTTATTCATAACTTCAACCGGTTTCGTTGCATCTGCTGTAAAATAGCAATCTGCCAGGTTCAGTTTTTTTGCTTTCTCCAGGGTTTTCTCGGAGCTGGTCATGCAGATAACCTTGCCCGTGATGCCGGCTCGTTTCTTTGCTTCGTACAGGCACAACAGACCTGATTTACCGGCTCCGCCGACAACCAGCACAGTGTCGCCGGGTTTTACAAGCTTAGCGGTCTGTGCAGGAGCACCCGCAACGTCAAGTACGGAAAGCGCCAGGTTCTCGGGAAGGTCTGTTGGCAGCTTTGCATAAATGCCGCTTTCGAACAGAATGGCCTGAGCAGTCACGTCTACTTGGTCAATATCCTTACGAACCGCGTTGATGGACTGAATTTTAAGCGGTGTAAGGGACAGGGAAACCAGAGTTGCAATCTTGTCCCCTACCTTAAGATCGGTCTTTCCTTCAAGGGCGGGTCCGATTTGTGCAATTGTACCGATGAGCATCCCGCCGGAACCGGTTACCGGATTATGTTGTTTGCCCCGTGCTTCCACGGTATCCATAATGGTTTTCTTGATTTTCTCAACATCGCCCTCAGCAGCGGTCTTGATCTGTGTGAAGGAAGCGGAGTCCACGTTCAGTGTCTGTACATCGATCAGAATTTCGTTGTCGTAAATTTCCATGGTGTTGTCGATCTTTTGAGCCGGTTGCGGCAATGTGCCCTTTGGCTCGATAACGCGGTGTGTTCCAAATTTGCAGCCTTGTTTCATGTGTTCATGTCCTCCGTTTAATGTGATGTGATAACGTTTTCTTTCACCCGTTGTGATTAATAGCAAGTGTCGTGCCAAACCTCTCCTTCTTGCCGATTAATGGCTCTGCCATTGACGTATGTATTGCAATTACAGCATTTAATTAAAATGACCCGTGATACTCAACGGGTCATTCGGTATCTTTATTCAGAAAAAGATTGCCAATTTCTTAACAACTGCCGAAAAACCGGCAGTTTACTTCATCTTTTTAAGCCTGTACTGCAGAGTCTGCCGCGGAATCCCCAGATGCTTGGACGCCCTGGTTACGTTGCCGCCGCAGGATTGCATGGCATCCCGCAGCAGTTGAAACTCATATTGGTCCAGGGTGTGATGCAGGGTTTCCTCAAGCTTAGCCGGCGCGGCGTCCCGTCTTCCACTGAGCTTCTGAAGGGCAGGGGGCAGGTCTTCTTCTGTGATAACCCTGCCGTCCATCAGGTTCAACGCCCCTTCGATCACATGCTCCATCTCCCGTACATTTCCGGGCCACGGATAGTGCTGGAAGATCCGCGCCACCTCAGGGGACACTCCCTGAACATTTCGGTAGAGCTTGCGATTGTATTTGCGGATGAAAAATTCAGTCAGCACCGGGATATCCTCCTGCCGATCCTTCAGGTCTGGCAGAAGGAACATCATGGTGTTGAGGCGATAGTACAGATCCCGCCTGAGAAGCCCCTGCTCAACGGCCTCCACGGGCTCCACGTTGGTGGCGGCAATAATCCGCACATCCACTGCCCGGGTCCGGGTGTCGCCGATACGTCTCACCCTGTCTTCCTGAAGCACCCGGAGGATTTTCGCCTGCAGCTCCAACGGCATGGAATTAATTTCATCCAAAAACAGGGTTCCCCCGTTGGCCAGCTCAAACAGGCCCGGTCGGTCCGTGGCACCGGTGAACCCTCCCTTCACGGTGCCGAAGAGGATTCCCTCCAGAAGGGTCGATGGCAGCGCCGCGCAATTCTGCGCAATAAAGGACGCCTGTTTCCTGGGGCTGGCATTGTGGATGGCCTGTACCAGCATTTCTTTTCCGGTTCCGGTTTCTCCGCAGATCAGAATGGGGCTGTCCGTTTGTGCCGCTTTTGCTGCATTGGATTTCACACGGATGATATCGCGATTCGTTGAAACGATGTCATCGAAGGAAAATTGAGCGTAATCCCCTGTTAGACCTTCCGGTTTATGCCCATGAACCTGCTTTTGAAGATCCAACACCCGTTCCGACAGCTTCTTGAAATCCGTTATATTCCGGGAAAGCTCGATGGCCCCCGTTATATTCCCGTTATCGGTAACCGGCAGGGTTGTGTTGATGGTGGTTATTTTCTTCCCTTTATAGTTGGTGTAGCTTTGCTCTACATTAATCTGGGGGATACCGGTCTTCAGAACCCGCATCAGGGTACTGGTCTCTGCCGTGAGGGATGGATACACATCGAGGATATGCTTGCCCATTACATCATCGATGCTGATGTCGTCCAATACTGCCAAAGCTCTGTTGCAGTAAACGATAATCCCCCCGTTGTTAATCTCCTGTATCCCATCGCTGATATAGTCCAGAACCACTTCAACATTCTTCATAACCGTTCCTCCGCCGAATCGCCCATTTTTAGGCACACGTGCCGAATATTCGGCATTCGCTGTCATTGTAACACAAAACCCGCCGAAGGGGCGGGTTTGTTAGAATATTTCAATCATAATTTCATTTCGGCTTTCTATGGTGGACTGCATCATCATTGTGTACTGAACACGAACCGCCCCTTTAGGGCCTTCTACAATTTCCACTGAAAGTCCCTGGGTCACCAATTCCAGCTTTAGCGCTCCCGCCGGAGTTGGATATCGGGTGACAAACCGCTTGCCCACCTCAAATTGGAGCAGGGATTCCTGATTCCCGAAGCGGCGGATCGATACCCGCTCAGGGTTTATTTTCAAGGATGTCCGGGCTGAATCCAGTCCGGAAAGTACACTTTCATCATAAAGCAGATAATGGCTTCCATCTCTATAGGCGTAGCGCGCTTCCGTGACCAACTCCAGCTCTTCAGGTTCCTCACCGGATATGGTTTGACGATTGATTACGCGCAGGTGTACCGGAATCATGGCGCCACCTACTTATCCCTGTTTTCCACGCGGATGACGGAATGCTCCACAATCTTTATATGCTTTTCAGCTCTTTCCCTGGCGCCGCGCACATCCCGTTTTGAAATGGACTCATACAGCTCCTGATGGCTGGACTGCATATCCCCATAGTTGTCGAACTCATTGAAATACAGAATCCTGAACCGCTGAAACTGGTCCTGAAGACTGTTGACAATCTCGATCAGCTTCCGGTTTCTGGTGGCCTGTATCAATTGATCATGAAATCGGTTATCCGTATCAATCATGGCCTGCTTATCACCTTTTGTAACCGCCTTGTTGAATTTCTCCAGCGTATTCCCCAAGGCTTTCACTTCTTCTTCTGACATACGCTCCGCAGCTGATGCCGCCGCATAGCCATCGAAAAGCGCTCGTATTTCCAGAATATCAAGGATATCCTTTGCCTTAAGCTGGGCAACATAGGCCCCTTTCCGAGGGATCATCTCCACAAAGTTCTCAAGCTCCAGCTTTCGGATGGCTTCCCGCACGGGGGTACGGCTCACTCCCAGCTGTTCTGCCAGATTAATTTCCATCAGCCGTTCGCCGGGTTTCAGGTCTCCGGAGAGAATGGCGTTGCGAAGGTAATCGAATACCACCTCTCCCAGTGGCTTGTAGTTCTGTATTTCAACCTTTTTCAGCTTCTTGCGGGTCATTGTTTTTCCCCCTGATTATTAATGGTTTTTACCGCGTATGTCTGCCGATAAAAACGTTTAAGATTGACACAGGCGCTTCTGGCCTTTTCGGCTGATTTGAAAATGCCGAAAACAGTGGGCCCGCTCCCGCTCATCAACGCTCCGTCTGCGCCATATTGAAGCAGTTTGTCTTTCAGTGCTTTCACTTCCGGATACCTTGCACAGGTGACAGGCTCCAATACATTGCCCAGCAGGGGGCATATCCCATGGACACTGCCTTTATCAAGGGCTTTGAGCATGCTTTCCGTATCCGGATGGACAGAAATCCGTTCCCAATCGAGGGCCGTATAGATTTCCTTGGTGGACACGCCGAAATTCGGTTTGCACACAACCAGCCAGCTATCCTTAAGTCCCGTTACAGGGGTCAGCACTTCCCCGATTCCTTCTGCCAGGGCGGCGCCCCCCATGAGACAGAAGGGAACATCCGCTCCCAGCTTCAGCCCCAATTTCATTTTTTCCTCCAGGGTCAGGCTGGCACCGCACAACTGGGCATATCCGTGAATGACAGCGGCCGCGTCGGTACTGCCGCCGGCAAGACCGGCCGCAACCGGAATCTGCTTCCGTATGTTTATATGTACGCCGTCCTTTAATCCCAGCTCCTTCTGCATAAGCGCCACAGCTCTCCACGCAAGATTTTGCGGGTTTTCCGGAACATAAGCACTGTCACTCTGAAGCGATATCCCGTTATCACTTCGAACCAGAGAGATGTCATCATAGAGATCGATCTGCTGCATGATCATTTGAACCAGGTGATAACCATCAGCCCGCTTGCCTACCACATCCAGGGTCAGATTAATCTTCGCATAGGCTCTAAGGTCTATTCGATCCATTGCGGATCTCCCCCTCGTGTGAATTTTGAATACAGTATTCTTTTACTCAATTCATTATAATGAATGAAACTCACTTTCGTCAACGGGTCTGGCACAAATTGTATTAAAATCCGAACATTTTTCACTCAAAATCAAAACACCCACCGCTACGCAGTGAGTGCCATGATTATTAACTATTTTAAACAACTTAAAAGTGAGACAATAGCGGCATCCAATCCTTTAGCCACGGATTTACACGGACGCATGAAGTTCTTCGATCCGTGAAAATCCGTGTTATCCGTGGCGGAAAAATCTGTTGATAACTTGTCTTTTCCCCGATTTTAAGCCATCTTCTCAGTGGTTGTGCTTTGCTCGTCGGCCATGATCAGGGTGCCTGTCTTGCCGGCGATTCCTTCTTTGGCTTTTTCAAGAGATGTAATCAGGGCTTTTCGGCCCGGTTTGGATTCCGCAAAGCTGAGGGCCGCCTGCACCTTGGGCAGCATACTGCCGGGAGCGAAGTGCTTTTCTTCAATATACTGGTACGCCTGCTGAGGCGTCAGCTTATCCAGCCATTTCACATCAGGCTTGCCGAAGTTGATGGCCACCTGATCGACTGCTGTCAGGATGATGAGGTAGTCTGCATCAATGATCTCAGCCAGTTTTGCACTGGCAAAATCCTTGTCAATGACCGCCGGAACGCCTACAAGCCGATTGCCTTCCTGAACAACCGGAATTCCGCCGCCGCCGACGGTGATAACGATATGACCTGCAGCAACCAGCGTCTTGACGGTTTCTTTCTCGGCTACATCCACCGGAAGAGGAGACGGAACAACCCGTCGGTAACCGCGGCCCGCATCCTCCTTAATGGAATAACCCCGTTCAGCCGCCAGCTTTTCGGCCTCTTCCTTAGAGTAGAACTTCCCGATGGGCTTTGTGGGGTTCTGGAACGCCTGGTCGTTCTTATCGACGATTACCTGTGTAACAACGGTTGCTACAGGAATCTGCATGTTGCGGTTCAGAAGCTCTTCACGAATGGCGTTCTGAAGATGGTAACCGATGTACCCCTGACTCATGGCGCCACATTCCGGGAAAGGCATTTCCGGTGTTGACACAGAAGACTCCGCTGCCGTGGACATGGCCAGATTGATCATCCCCACCTGAGGGCCGTTGCCGTGAGCCAAAATAACTTCGTGGCCTGCTTCAATGAGATCCACAATAGGCTTAGCCGTTTGCTTTACCAAACTCAGCTGCTCTGCCGGCGAATCCCCCAGAGCATTGCCGCCAAGGGCGACTACAATTTTGTCTTTGCATTTCATAGATATGACTCCTCTCCCATTTTAAGCTTATCTCTATAGTTTGAGTCTTGTTGAGTCAACAAAGCCGGACAGCGCCATGCAGCACTGCCCGGCCATTTTAAGCCTTGATCAGGGGATACGGGATCCTCTGGTTTTTAGAGGTCACCGATGGTTGCAACCATGATGGCCTTAATGGTGTGCATACGGTTCTCTGCTTCGTCAAACACAACGGAGTGTTTGCTACGGAATACTTCATCTGTTACTTCCATGCACTCGATGCCGTATTTTTGGAAAATCTCTTCGCCGACAGCTGTGTTTCTGTCATGGTAAGCAGGCAGACAGTGGAGGAATTTCACGTCCGGGTTGCCGGTGCGCTTGATCAGATCCATATTAACCTGGTAGGCCTTCAGCTGCTTGATACGCTCTTCAAACATGTGCTCTTCGCCCATGGATACCCATACGTCTGTATAAACGACATCGGCATCTTTAACACAATCCGGGTTATCGCTGAATTCAAGAACTGCGCCGGTTTCTTTAGCCACTTCCTGCATTCTGGCAACCAGATTTTCATCCGGGAACAGCTCTTTGGGAGCAAACGCCACGAAATGCATGCCCATTTTGGCAGCGCCGATCATCAGGGCGTTCCCCATATTGTTTCGGGCATCGCCGCAGTATACAAATTTAATTTTGTTCAGAGGCTTGAAGATATGCTCTTGAACCGTAAGGAAGTCCGCAAGAATCTGTGTCGGGTGGTCAAAATCGGTAAGGCCGTTCCAAACCGGTACCCCTGCATGCTTGGCAAGATCTTCTACCAGCTCCTGAGCAAATCCACGGTATTCGATACCGTCGTAAAAACGCCCAAGCACCTTCGCTGTGTCTTCAATGGATTCTTTTTTACCCATTTGGCTGTTTGTGAGGAAGGTTACAGACGCCCCTTCATCGAAAGCCGCTACTTCAAACGCACAACGGGTACGGGTGGATGTCTTGTCGAAAAGAAGTACAACGTTCTTGCCCTTCAGCAGCTCGCCCTTGATCCCTGCGCGTTTCTTCGCCTTAAGATCCTTGGACAGATCCAGCAGGTAACGAATCTCTTCTGGAGTAAAATCAGCCAACGTCAGAAAACTGCGACCTTTCAAATTCACTGGCATAATACGCCCTCCTCTAAGTGTGTAGATACTATCGTTTCGAACTGGCACAATGGCCAGTAACCACCACGGGGGTTAATAAACAAGTTCATTATAACGCCCCTTTCCATTGCTGTCAAGGGGCCGGTTGGGAGTTAAAACCACAAAATATTTGCCACGGATAACAAGGATGTACGCGGATGTATTTATTGATCTCCCTCACGAGGGAGATGGACGATGGTAGCCCTCTACTGAAGAGAATCACCCTTCCGTGAAAATCCGTGCTATCCGTGGCTAAATAGTCCCTAATTAGATGTCTTCTCGATAAATCGGCATGGACATGCATCGTGGGCCGCCACGGCCTCGGGAAAGCTCGGAGGAGGGCATGATATGGAGCCGGACTCCCGCCTCTTCCAACAATCGGTTTGTAACGTGGTTTCTGGAGTAAACAATCACCTCTCCGGGGGCGATCGCCAAGGTGTTGGAGCCGTCATTCCACTGTTCCCTCGCGGCATGAATGGGGTTCCCTCCCCCACAGCGGATAAGGGTCACGTCATCCACCTCAAGGTATTTTTTAAGTATCTCTCTGAGCTCCATGGTTTCCTTTTCAATACTGAGTGAATCCTTAGCGGTTCCCCTACGAATGGAGTAAACCGTCAAGGGATCCTCGATCTCTGGGTGGATGGTGAACTTGTCCCGGTCAACCATGGTAAATACTGTATCCAAATGCATGAAGGCCCGTTTCTTGGGAATATCAAAGGCAAGAATGACTTCGAAGGACTGTCCGTCAGCAAAAATACGCTTTGCCATAATATCAATAGCAGCCGCATCCGTACGCTGACTCACGCCAATGGCCAGAACCTTAGGGCTGAGAACCAGCACGTCTCCACCTTCTATGGCGTATTCGTCTGCTCGGTCATACCAAAATTTCATATCTGTATTTGCAAACCGGGGATGATTTCCGAAAATGTACTTTGAAAAAAGTGTTTCGCGGCAGCGGGTCACTGTACGCATATGGTGCAGCGAAACCCCGGTACCTACCGTGGAAAAGGGGTCCCGGGTGAAATAGAGATTGGGCATGGGATCCACAATGAACGGATAGTCTGAGTCAATCTTGTCGGCCAGGGTTATACGTTTATACTCCGGAAGCTCGCTTTTGCATACACCTTCCATCATCTTGTCCACCATGGCTCTGGTGGAGGCAAAGCTCAGGAGGTACTCACGAACCAGCTGGCGCTTTGAATCTCCTTGGATACCCGCCTCCGAAACATACTCATCCACAAAGCGACTGCGCACCTCGTGATCGGCCACCGCCTGAGCCGTCAACTCTTCCAGATAAAGCACTTCCACATTGTTCTTCCTGAATATTTCTGCAAACGCATCATGCTCCTGACGTGCCACTTCCAGATAAGGGATATCATCAAAAAGAAGCCTGTCCATCAAATCCGGCGTCAGATTTTCGATTTCCAGCCCCGGTCTGTGTAAAAGCACCGTTTTTAGCTTTCCAATTTCAGAATAGACCTTGATTGGGTTGTTTGCCACTTCGCACACCTCCATATCCATTTGTTACCATTTTATACACCGTCCAAAATCCTTCCCTAAGTATAATTCTCTCCTATTCCAAATGCAAGAACATTTATAATAGTGGTTTTCAGGGATTTGTTATCATCTGGTATTCTTTCGAATATTCATCCACTGAATATTATTACATTATTTAACATCTATAGAAAACAATAAACTGCTCCCTTTGCAGGAAGCAGTTTGTCCGATGCGGGATACGTTTTCCCGCTGTATATTCATAATAGATGAAGAATAAACTATTTTTAAGAAAGCTGGACTCTTACCACCGTTTCCGAAACTGACAACTCCACGGTTTCCGTCAGAATATCCGAATAGCTGAACGAAACCTTCCGCTCGGATTGGAGTCCCTCGTCCACTCTAACGATAAAAACGCTGGGATAGACTTCCTCCAGGATGCCCTCCCGAACAAGAACTTTCTTGCGGCCCTTGTTGGTTTTAAGAATTACCTTTCGGCCAACACAGCGTTCAACCGTACGCTTGATTTCCTGAATAGTTTCCTTTGTCGCCAACGCCATCACCTTCCTTGTTTGAAGCCTCAGTGTCAGCATAACACAAATCCAATTATTATACAACGCACTCATCAACCTGTCAATTAAATTTAATAGAATTGTAATCTTTTTCTGAACGATAAGCGATAATGTCCTGTTATAACATAAAGGATTATGTCCCA
>CAZYQI010000010.1:0-101003 GCA_964649745.1 uncultured Peptostreptococcaceae bacterium
ATTGTATTGCTTTATTTCGTCTTGGATTGTTCAGTTTTCAATCTCCAGTGGTGCGCCGTCGTTCGTGACGGCTTAATTAGAATATCAGGTATGCCACTCCGTGTCAACACGTTATTTCAATTTTTTTCGCACTAATTTACAAACAGCGCTTTGCCTTATAAAAATAAAGCCATTCTTCCTCATGGCTTCCTTAAATACGCAAAACACCTGGTTGCACAAAAGGGGCCGACGTGTTCCGTCGACCCCTTCATTTCTTAATCTACCTGTGGTTTCATGGTGGGGAACAAAATGATGTCTCGTATGGAGGGAGAATCTGTCAGCAACATGATCATACGGTCGATGCCGACACCCAGTCCGCCCGTGGGAGGGAGTCCCACTTCAAGGGCATTAAGGAAGTCGTAGTCAATAACCTGCGCCTCGTCATCTCCGGCTTCACGGGCTTTCATCTGTTCCTCGAAACGCCCCCGCTGATCGATGGCATCGTTGAGCTCAGAGAACGCATTGGCAATCTCCCATGTGTTCACGAAGGCCTCAAATCGGTTGGTGATGGCCGGATTCTCCGGATTTCGTTTAGCCAGGGGAGAAACCTCCACCGGATGGTGCATAACGAAGGTGGGCTGGATAAGGTCGGATTCACAGAAGGCTTCAAAGGCAGCATTGACAAAATGGCCGTTTGTCCAGTAGGGCTCGAAATCCACATGGAGCTCCTTGGCCTTGGTTCTGCACTCTTCTATAGAAAGGGCGTAAAAATTCACGCCTGTTTTCTCTTCTACCAGGTCGTGCATGGAGACCCGTCTCCAGGGAGGCGTAAGATCCAGTTCCTTGCTCTGGAATACGATCTTGGTGGTTCCGTGAACCGCCATGGCGCAGTGGGCCACAAGGTTTTCAGTGATATCCATCATGTCGGTATAGTCCTCATACGCCGCGTACAGCTCCATGGCGGTGTATTCCGGATTGTGTTTGTAGGATATGCCTTCGTTGCGGAACATCTTGCCCATTTCATAAACCTTGTCGAAGCCCCCTACAATAAGGCGCTTGAGATAAAGTTCGTTGGCAATCCGCATGTACATGTCGATATCCAGGGTGTTGTGATGGGTCACGAAGGGTCTGGCGCTGGCACCGCCGGCAAGTGTTGTAAGGATGGGGGTATCCACTTCAAGGTAGCCCTTGCTCTCCAAAAATTCCCTTATGGCGCGCATGATCTTGTTCCGGGCCATAAAGGTGCTTTTCACCTCCGGATTTACGATCAGATCCACATACCGTTGACGGTAGCGAAGCTCCGGGTCCTTGAGACCATGGTATTTTTCAGGCAAAACCTGGAGTGATTTGCAAAGCAGCACAACGGATTCGGCACGAACGGAAATCTCATCCTTCTGGGTTCTGAAAACAATCCCGCTGACACCGATGATATCGCCGATATCGTAGGTGACAAAATCATTGAAGGATTCGTCACCGATGGCGTCTGCCCGAACATAAGACTGGATCCGCCCCTCGCTGTCTTGGATATCGACAAAGACAGCCTTTCCCATGGTCCGTTTGGCCATGATCCGGCCCGCAACCTTTACTTCGGTACCGTTCAGTTCATCAAAACGATTATGGATATCCGTACTGAATGCCGTACGGTCATACCGCTCAATCTTGAAAGGATCCTTCCCCTCTTCTCTCAGGCGGGACAGCTTTTCTCTGCGCACCCGGAGAAGCTCGTTGAGATTTTCTTCATATTCCATGCCAATACCTCCATTCGCCTATTACCGTTCTATGGACAGCACCTTGTACTTGACTACACCGTCCGGAACGTTGATATCCACAACATCGCCAACTTTTCTCCCAATCAGCGCCATGCCGACCGGTGATTCGTTGGATATCTTTGAATCAAAAGGATCCGCCTCAGTAGCGCCAACGATCATGTATTCTGTTTCTTCCTTTTCATCCACTTCCAGCAAACGCACGCGACAACCCACGTTGATCTCGTCTGTGGTCACCAGGGTCTCGTCGATGAGGATTGCATTTCGTACCATGTTTTCCAGCTTGGCGATCCGTTTTTCCAGGTCCGCCTGCTCGTTCTTTGCCTCGTCATATTCCGCATTCTCGCTGATGTCGCCGAAGGACAGTGCTTCCTTGATCTTTTCAGCCACTTCCTTGCGCCGCACGATCTTAAGATATTCCAGCTCGTTTTCGAGCTTTTGGAGACCTTCCTGGGTCATTAAATATTCTTTGCTCACGATAGTCCCGCCCCTCTGTGAATGGTCTGTAACTCTTGCAATTACACGCTTGTAGCACAATGGCACTGTTTCCAGTGCCCAGACTATGCGATTATTATATGTTAGTTGCACACCCTTGTCAAGGCAACGGCTGGCCCATGGTTTGACCCCTGAGCACGTCGAGAGCGGCCAGAACTTCCTGCTGCGTATTGGCCCGGTGTATGCTGGTCTTCGCAGCGGCACCCCCGGTGATGCCCTTCAGATACCAGGATGCGTGCTTGCGGATTTCCAGCACGGCGATATGCTCTCCTTCTATTTTAATGAGCTCCTCCAGATGCTGGGCGATGATGGTGATGCGCTGCGCCAGATCCGGTTCTGCCGGTATCGGCCGGCCCGCCAGGTAAGCATTGATCTGTGCAAAGAGCCACGGACGACCCTGAGCTCCTCTGGCCACCATGATTCCGTCGCACCCGGTATCCCGAAGCAGACGCCCCGCATCCTGAGGAGTGAAGATATCACCGTTCCCAATGACGGGAATCTTAAGCGCCGCCTTCACCTCTCCAATGATGGTCCAATCGGCCCTTCCCATATAGAACTGGTCCCGGGTTCTGCCATGAACCGTTACGGCCGCTGCTCCGGAGGCTTCCGCTATACGGGCTATCTCCACCGCATTAACCGAGGTTTCATCCCACCCTTTGCGTATCTTGACCATAACCGGCAGGCGGCTGTTCCTCACGACGGAGCGAATCACCGCTTCCGCCAGCTTGGGGTCCTTCATCAGCGCGGAGCCATCGCCATTTTTTACAATCTTCGGCGCCGGGCAGCCCAGGTTAAGGTCAATGATGTCAAATCCCAGTTCGTCCAGTTCAGGAACAACCGCTTCAAATACTGCCGGTTCCGAGCCGAATATCTGCAGTCCCAAAGGCCTTTCTTCCGGAAGGAAGGTCATGAGCCGTCTGGTCTTTTCATCCTTATAATAGAGGGCTTTTGCGCTGACCATCTCCGTGAACATCAATCCGCATCCGGATTGGCGGCACAGACGTCTGAACGGGCTGTCCGTAACGCCCGCCATGGGGCCCAAAAGTATGTTGCTGTTCAGTTCCAGGGTTCCTATTTGAAGCTTCATCTTCACTCCAGTGCAACCGCCTTATCCGGGTTCATTTCATACACATAGCGGAGCCCTTCCAGCGTAAGGTATCTGTCCACATGTTGAATCAGTCTCGATTCTGTTGCGATGAGGCTCGACAGACCTCCGGTCGCTATGATTTTGGCTTCCGGCCAGTTCAGTTCCAGCTTCATCCGTTCGATGATATAGTCCACCATGCCCACATTGCCGAATATGACACCGGACTGGATTGCCTGAGTGGTGTTGCGGCATATGACAGAGGGGGGCTTTTGCAGTTCCACCCGGGTAAGCTTTGCAGCACGCTCAAAGAGGGCGTCGCTCATAATCTTGATACCCGGAGAGATCACGCCGCCCAGATATTCGCATTTATGGGATATGGCACAAAAGGTCGTAGCCGTGCCGAAATCGATGACAATACAGTCGCCCCCGTATTTCTTATGCACAGCAACTCCGTTAACAATCCGGTCGGCACCTACCTGTCGGGGATTGTCGTATTTCACGTTCATACCGGTACGGATCCCCGGTCCCACCACGATGGGCTCCAGCTTGCAGTACTTACGGATCATATGCTCTAAGGAGTACATAATGGTGGGTACTACGGAGGAGATGATTACCGCGCGGACGTTTGCAAGATGCAGTCCTTCATATTCAAACAGCTGGTTCACCAGGATGCCGATCTCATCGGAGGATTTGCTCTTGTCCGTAGACACACGCCAATCCTTGATCAGTTCCTGACCTTTGAAAACACCTATAACGATGTTCGAGTTTCCTACGTCGAATGCTAGAAGCATGTTGTCACCTTCTTAATCCAATTAAAGTACTCACTTATCATAGCAGATTGCCCCAGCGGATTCAATGTGAGTCAAGGACCCGTACGGATATTTCCCCGGATATGAGAGGGGCCAGCTCCCCGGAATCCTTGCGTATGATCAGCTCACCGCTGCTGCTGAGATCGACGGCCTCTGCAAACTCCTCCCGACTGCCGTGAAGAATCCGTATCTGTTTCCCGATAAGGGAGGAGTATTGCCTGCAACGGAGGATGACATCCTCCAGTTCTCCGGTAGAAATGAATTTTGCATAGTCTGCTTCAAAGGCCTTCAGCACCGCCACCAGGAGAGCCTTCCGCGACCACGGCTTTCCGGTCTCTATCATCAGCGAGGTGGCCGTATCCTTAAGATCTTCCGGCATCCGCTGTGTATTGACGTTGATGCCGATCCCCACTATCAGCCTTTCGATGGAGCCCAGCTCTGCATTCATTTCCGTAAGGATGCCGCAGATCTTTCGGGAGCCTATCAGGATGTCATTGGGCCATTTGATGGCCGCTTCGATCCCCGTGACCGCGTGAATTCCCTGCCACACCGCACTGGCCGCGATTTGCGTAATGACAGCCGCCTTGGAAGGATCCACGTCAGGCCGCAGGACCAAGGTGAACCACAGCCCTTCCCCCGATGGGGCATACCACGTTCTTCCCAAGCGGCCGCGGCCCTGGGTCTGTTCTTCTGCTACAATCAGCACTCCGGGATCATCCATCTGACGGGCATACCGGTTGGTGGAATCCACCGTTTTCAGATGAACCACCCGGCTCAGCATTTCAGACCCCTCCAGGGCCAGTTGGAGCCCCTCCCTGGAAAGTGCATCTCCTTCGGAAAACATACGATAGCCCTTGGAAGGAGCCGATTCAATTATGTACCCCTCCGCCTTCAGCTGCCGCACATGCTTCCATACGGCTGTACGGGTGACGCCGGACAGCCGGCTGAGTTCCTCGCCCGAGAGCCATTCCCCCGGATGATCGGTCAGAGATTTAAGAATATGCATTTTCATTGGTGGCCCTCCGTTTCGTAGTTTCAGTTTAACACATGCAGAAAAAAAGAGCCTACGAAAGAGGCTCTCAGCTTGAAGAAAAACCCTTTGTACTGCGCAACTTTGAACTCCCGGTTGGAGAAAATAACGAACAGGTCTTCCGCAGAAATTCAAACTCGCTTCGCTCAGACAGTGAATTTCTAACGGCTACAGACCTCGTTCTATTTTCTTGCCAACCTCCGTTAGGTTGCTCCATACAGAGAGTTTTTCTTCTAGATAATCTTTACACCAGTTCGAGAGCCTACGAAAGAGGCACTTGATATTATCCAAAAAGTGTCAACAACACACCGGCCGCCACCGCCGACCCAATGACACCAGCCACATTGGGGCCCATGGCATGCATAAGGAGGAAGTTTGAGGGGTTGTCCTTTTGCCCCACGACCTGGGAGACCCTGGCCGCCATCGGAACGGCGGAAACACCTGCTGAACCGATCAGCGGGTTCACCTTACCCCCTGTCATCTTGCACATCAGCTTACCCAGTAAGACGCCTCCGGCAGTACCCACTCCAAAAGCCAGCACTCCAAGAACGATGATCTTTAGGGTTTCAGCCCGGAGGAAGGTTTCCGCGGTGGCAGTCGCCCCCACTGTGGTACCCAGAAAGATCGTGATCATATTTATCAGCGCATTCTTAGAGGTCTCTTCAAGCCGCGCGGTGACCCCGCACTCCCGGAACAGATTCCCCAGCATCAGAAAACCGACCAATGAGGCCGCCGGAGGAACCACCAGGGAAACCACAATCGTTACGAAGATCGGGAAGATGATCCGTTCCGCCTTCGATACTTCCCGCAGCTGGTCCATTTTGATCATGCGCTCTTCTTTTGTTGTGAGCAGCCTCATGATAGGGGGCTGTATCACCGGAACCAAAGCCATATAGGAATAGGCTGCTACCGCTATGGGACCCAACAGCTCCGGAGCCAGCCGGGTTGTGAGAAAGATGGCCGTCGGACCGTCCGCTCCTCCGATAATGCCGATGGATGCGGCCTGCTGAGCGTTGAAGCCCAATAGGATGGCCCCAAGGAACGTTGTGAAGATTCCCAGCTGTGCCGCAGCTCCCAACAGAATGGACCGGGGGTTGGCAATCAGGGGGGCAAAATCGGTCATGGCCCCCACCCCAAGAAAAATCAGCGGCGGAAACAGCCCGGATTTAACGCCCTGATAAAGATAATAGAGGACACCGCCGACAATATTGCTCCGATAGTATTCAATGCCGTCAACAATAAGGTTCGCATGCTTTCCTGCCGGTATGGCTGAGGTAAGCATGACCACCGTTTCATCCATCATACCGCCGAGAGGAAGATTCACCAGAAGCATCCCGAAGGCGATCGGAATCAGCAGCAGCGGTTCAAAGCCTTTACGGATGGCGAGATACAGCAGAAAACACGCGATACCGATCATAAAGAGGTACTTATAGCCGGGCGTTTCAACCGCTGTAAGCAGATGATACACCCCTGTGCTTTTAAAGAATTCTCCAAAAGCGTTCAGCATTGTCCAGCTCCTTTCCCAGCCATTGTGATCAGCCCAGCACGACCAGGACGTCTCCGGAGTTGACCGATGCACCCTTTGCTACATGGATGGAAGCCACTGTACCGTCATGAGGGGCCATGATCTCGTTTTCCATCTTCATGGCTTCAAGGATCATCAGCACCTCTCCGGTTTTAACAGCCTTTCCTTCCGTTACCCTTACATCCAGAATGGTTCCAGGCATGGGGGCATTCACTGTGACGCCTCCCCCAGGGATGTCCTTGGGTACGGATGTTGTCGGAGCCGACTGCGGAGCCTGCGTCGGTTGGGAAGCCGGAACCGGTCTGGGTGCCTGGGGAACCGCCGGACTCGACACCGATGCCGGAACGGCATTACCCCCGACTTCCTCGACCTCAACCTGATATGTCTTCCCATTGACCGTAATATTGAACTGTTTCATGGTGTCCTCCATCTGCTATGATTTACGCATCGTCATCTGATCCATCAATCCCGCTCTGGCCCAGCCAGGGGAGCCGCTATCCAGCCGTCTGACATTCCGAACGACAACGCGGTTCGCCGGACAGCCCATGAAGGCCGCCGCCGCAGCGGCAATAACAACAATCAGCTCCTCTTCGTCCAGATCCCGAGTCTCTACAGCCGGATTAGGACGTTCCAGCGGGATATTGCTTTCCCGGACCTGGACAGAATGCTTTGGCTTTCTGGAATTGAGGAGCCACGACATGAATTTTATGCAATACTGCAGGAAAATCAGCACCAGGAAGGTGATCCCCATTCCCAGGATTGCTACATAGAGAGTAGCCAGAAGCTTTTCGTCCATCGGCATACTGGCGATTCCTTGCTGATCCCCAAGCCGCTCCAAAACAGACATAGCCTGTCTCCTTTCTTAAAGCGGGATGTTGCCGTGCTTTTTAGCCGGCCGGGATTCCCGCTTGGATGCCAGCATCATAAACGCATCGGCCAGCCGCGGTCTCGTGGTGGACGGCTCGATGACATCGTCCACGAATCCCCGTTCAGCAGCCTTGTATGGTGTCGCAAACTCATCGGTGTATTCGTCGATTTTCTGCTGTCGCATGGCTACCGGGTCGCTGGCTTCAGATATCTCACTTCTGAAGATGATGTTAGCCGCGCCTTGAGGTCCCATGACGGCGATTTCAGCGCTGGGCCAGGCCAGTACCATGTCGGCGCCCAGATCCTTGGAGCACATGGCCAGATACGCGCCGCCGTAGGCCTTCCGGACAATCAGCGTAACCTTTGGAACCGTGGCTTCACAATATGCATAAAGCATTTTGGCTCCGTGACGGATGATTCCGCCGTATTCCTGGGCAGTCCCCGGAAGGAACCCCGGAACATCCACGATATTGAGCAAGGGAACATTGAATGCATCACAGGTGCGTATGAAGCGTCCTGCTTTATCCGAGGCATTCACATCCAGGCAACCGGCCTGAACCTTGGGCTGATTGGCAACGATGCCGATGGATTGTCCGTTGATTCGGGCAAAACCGGTTATCATGTTCTTTGCAAAATACGCCTGATACTCCATGAAATCCCCGCTGTCTACCAGCAGTCGGATCACATCGTGCATATCATAGGGTTTATTAGGGTTCTCCGGAATGAGCCTGTTGAGTTCCTCGGAGATCCGGTTGATATCGTCCTCTGTATGAATTGGCGGAGCCGTTTCCAGATTGTTGGACGGCAGGAAGCTGAGAAGCCGCCGTATATCCGCGATACAGGCTTCGTCATTAGAAGACATGAACTGTGCTACGCCGCTGACACTGTTGTGCGTCATGGCTCCGCCCAGGGTTTCGGCGCTGACTTTTTCGCCGGTAACGGTTTCAATAACCTGAGGGCCGGTGATAAACATCTGGGAGGTTTGATCCACCATGAAAACAAAATCGTTCAGCGCCGGAGAATAGACCGCGCCCCCTGCACAGGGACCCATGATGGCAGTGATCTGAGGGATCACTCCGGAAGCAACGGTATTCCTGTAAAAGATCTTCCCATAACCGGAAAGGGCATCAACCGCTTCCTGAATACGGGCTCCGCCGGAATCGTTCAGTCCCACCACAGGGGCTCCAACCTTCATGGCATTGTCCAGCACCTTGCATATCTTATTGGCATGCATTTCTCCAAGTGATCCGCCAACGACGGTGAAATCCTGCGCAAAGGCGTAAACAATCCGCCCATCCACCTGACCGTATCCTGTAACCACCCCTTCCGCCGGGGCGTCTGTCGCTTCCATTCCAAAATTGACGCAGCGATGGTTCACGAATGCATCCAGTTCTACGAAGCTTCCTTCATCAAACAGGAGCTGAATCCTTTCACGGGCCGTAAGCTTGCCGCTCTCATGCTGTTTGGCGATCCGTTTGGCCCCGCCCCCCGCCTGAATTTTTGCCTTCCGTTGCCGAAGATCTTCCAACTTGTCAATGGACACGCCATTACCTCCTTGCACTAGTCATCCCCGGTGCGGACATGCCCTTCCCGGAGACGGATGAAATGAGTCTGTTCCAATTCTATCTCTTATAACGGCCTTGAACCAGAACAAAGCTTAGATATTTTGGAAATTCGCTTAATAAAACAAAGTGTTTTGCCCTCATCCAACACCTCTATTAACGCTGCGTAAGCTCCACCAATACCCGTCCGGTACCCTTGGGATGCACAAAGGCGATCTTGGCGCCACCGGCGCCATAGCGCGGAGTTTCATCAATCATCTTCATCCCTTTTCCCTGCATGTATTCAATGGCGGACGCGATATCGTCCACCCTGAAGGCGATGTGTTGGACACCCGGCCCGTTCTTTTCAATAAAACGGGCAATGGGCCCATCCGGATCGGTAGATTCAAGCAATTCCACCTCCGTGTCCCCTACCGACAGGAAGGCCACACGGACCTTTTGTTCTTCCACAACCTCTGTGCCTTGGCACTCAAGTCCCAGAACATCCGTATAGAACTTCAGCGTTTCTTCAAGATCATTGACAGCAATACCGATATGGTCTATTTTTAGAGTTTTCATCGTATCTCCTCATCCTCACGGCGTTTATAGGCCTCCAGGATTCTGGCACTGGCCGAGTAGGGGTCTATGTTCCTCTCATATACGGCACTGACCAGAGCGTTCAGCCGCTCTCCCATAGTGGTATCCTGATGAATATGGCCGATCAGGCGATTTCGTATCCTTTCCAAGAGATCTGCACGACAATTGTCACGACGCCGCTTTTCCAACGCGCCGGACTCCGTCTGCCAGCGCCGGTGTTCCTCTATGGCCCTCCACAGTTCTTCAACGCCCTTGCTGTCCCTGGCTATGATTTTAATAACAGGAGGGCGCCAGGGAAGACTGGAGAAATCCAGCATCGCCTCCAGTTCCAGAGCGGTTCGGTCCGCACCGTCGATATCCGCCTTATTCACCGCGAAAATATCCCCGATTTCCAGTATTCCTGCCTTAAGCGCCTGGATCTCGTCTCCCAGACCGGGAACGCATAACATCAGGGTGGTGTCGCAGTGCCCCGCAATATCGATTTCGGACTGCCCAACGCCTACGGTTTCAATGACAATAAGCTCATAGCCGGCCGCATCCAGCACTGCCGTTGCAGCCGCCGTTGCTTCCGATATTCCGCCCAGATGCCCCCGGGAACCCATGGACCGTATGAATACACCGGGATCGGTGCTGAGATTCCCCATCCGCACCCGATCCCCAAGTATGGCTCCCCCGGAGAACGGGCTGGTGGGGTCCACCGCAATCACTGCCGCCTTTTGCACAGACCTCCGGGCCAGTTTAACCAGCTTGTCCGTAAGGGTGCTCTTTCCCGCGCCGGGGGGACCCGTGATACCGATGGTATAGGCCCTGCCGCCATATGGGTACAATTCCCGGAGACAGGTCTCCGCTTCCGGATCATGGTTCTCCAGCAACGTGATCATTCTTGCCAGAGCCCGGCGGTCACCCTCCAGAATTTTTTGTGCCAGATTCATGCTGTCACCTTCTATACGGGTTTCCGAACATGATCGGTGATAAACGCAATGGTGACGCCGGTGGGGGTTCCCGGAGTAAACACCTCCGCTATGCCCTTTTCCTTAAGCTCCGGAATATCCTCATCGGGAATCACACCGCCGCCGATGACAAGGATATCACCCGCCTCCTGCTCCCGCAGCATGTCAACAACCTTCGGCAGCAACGTGCTGTGCGCCCCGGAAAGGATGCTCAGGGCTACACAGTCCACATCCTCCTGAATTGCTGCGTTCACGATTTGTTCCGGCGTTTGCCTCAGCCCGGTATAGATCACTTCCATGCCGGCATCCCTCAGAGCCCTGGCTATGACTTTTGCTCCCCTGTCATGACCGTCAAGACCCGGTTTGGCGACAAGTACGCGAATCGGTCTATCCATGAATTGCCTCCCTGTTCATATTTTAACCAGCTATAAGATAACCGATTGCTGATATTCCCCAAAGACCTCCCGCATGACCCCGCATATCTCACCCAGGGTGGCATAGGCCTTCACCGCTTCAAGGATCTCCGGCATCACGTTGCCCTCGCTGCTGCAGACAGCCTTCAAGCACTCCAGTGCTTTTTCCACGCGGGCATTATCCCGCTGCGTGCGAAGGGCTTCCAGCTTCTGTTTCTGCTGTTCCCCCACCGTTGGATCCACCCGGAGAAGCCCCTTGGGCCGTGCTTCCTCTATTTGGTATTTGTTCATGCCGACCACAACGCGCTTTCCGGTTTCAATCTCCTTTTGGTACTGATAGGCCGCATCCATGATTTCTTTTTGAATGTATCCCTTGTCGATGGCTCGGGGCGCTCCCCCCAATTCGTCAATTTTATTGATATAGGCCATTGCCTTTGCTTCGATATCGTTGGTCCGGGCTTCAATATAGTAGGAGCCCGCCAAGGGGTCTACGGTATTGGTCACGCCGCTTTCCCCTGCAACGATCTGCTGCGTGCGCAGAGCAATCCGAACCGAGTCCTCTGTTGGAAGCGCCAGGGCCTCGTCTCTGGAATTGGTATGCAGGGACTGGGTTCCGCCCAGTACGGCGGCCAGGGTCTGGATCGTAACACGGATGATGTTGTTGTCCGGCTGCTGGGCCGTGAGAGTGGACCCTCCCGTCTGGGTATGGAACTTCAGCATCATTGATTTTTCATTTTTAGCGCCAAAACGGTTCTTCATGATTTTAGCCCAGAGTCGCCGGGCTGCCCGATATTTCGCCACCTCTTCCAGAAGGTCGTTGTGGGCATTGAAGAAGAAGGACAGTCTGGGGGCGAAGGAGTCCACGTCCAAGCCCGCCTTGATGGCCGCTTCGACATAAGCGATCCCGTCCGCCAGGGTAAAGCCCACTTCCTGGGCTGCCGTGGATCCGGCTTCGCGGATATGATAGCCCGAAATGGAGATGGTGTTCCACTGGGGCACTTGCTCCGAGCAATAGGCGAATATATCTGTAATCAGCCGCATGGACGGCTCTGTGGGAAATATGTAGGTGCCGCGGGCAATGTATTCTTTCAGGATATCGTTCTGTATGGTTCCCCTCAACTGATCCGACGGAACACCCTGCTTCTCACCGACCGCGATATACATGGCCAGCAGAACGGCTGCGGGGGCATTGATCGTCATGGACGTGGACACCTTATCCAGCGGTATTCCCTCAAAGAGAACCTCCATATCGGCTAGGGAATCAATGGCCACCCCAACCTTGCCCACTTCTCCCTCCGCCAGGGGATGATCCGAATCGTATCCGATCTGAGTAGGAAGGTCGAACGCTACCGAAAGGCCGCTGGAACCCTGCTCAACTAAAAATTTATACCGCTTGTTGGATTCTTCCGCTGTGGCAAATCCCGCATACATCCGCATGGTCCAGAAGCGACCGCGGTACATGGTGTTTTGAACACCCCGGGTGAATGGGTACTGTCCCGGGAGACCTATCTCATCCATATAATCCTGATCTGAAAGATCCACCGGCGTATACAGTCTTTTAACCGGCTCCCCTGATCCCGTGGCAATGGCGCTTCGTTCCGGATTTTTCATGAGAGACGCCGCTGTCTTTTCCTCAAATTTACGGTAAGCCTCATCAATCTTTGCGATTGCGTCCTTATCAAACATGGGGTTCCTCCTTTATCCTATTCACCACCTCCAGAATATCATCTCCCTACAATGAAAGCCATCCTGCACCCGAAAGTATATGTGTATACTTTTTGAATCACAGCTTTCATTTCAACCCTTTTGTAGCCGTTTCAAAAAAGAGAAAAAACCGCCGATAAAAGCGGTTCCTTCTCAATCAATCGGTTGTTCCCCGGAACAAATGCGCCGGTATTTTTCAGAGCAGGCCCTTATGGCCACTATCAGGGCTTTTCGAGCCGCTCCGTAATAGCGGGTGTTGAAAGCCTCTTCGATAGCATCCAGATCCTTGATGTTCTTGTGGGCAACCAACTGCTTCACAAAGTCCCGGGCAATCTGAGTTACCAGAGAACAGTCAACATCCATTATTTCGCCCGAGTCACAGTCTATGACAAGGCCCAGCGCGATGGTGTCGTAAATCTCGCTTCCCGGAAGCCCCTGTGTATGCTTCGCATAGCCCGTAACCAGTATTTGAGAACCTTCCATGGTCAATTCCCCCAAGTGCTAAAGCTTCTGAAGTTCATCGGAGATGAATCGCGCCAGCTCCTCTTCCATATACCGGCCATCCCACTGCTCAGGCACACGATCATTCCACGAGGATACAATGCGCCCGCATACCTCTTCCGGGATTTCCGGACAGACCATTTCCTGAACGACTCCGGTCTGGCGGTCTGCAACCATTCCGCATGGGGTTTTGCTCCCTTGGGCCAGAGCGGGATAACATGTTGTGAATTTCATTGCCATAATATCCGATCTCGCATTCCCTGATTATTTTGCCTTCTGCCGTGTCAATTCCAAAAACTTCTGTGTCTGGATGATGTAGCGCCCATGCCAACCCTCGCCGATCTTCTCTTTTTCGTCGAAGGCCTCAATCCTGAATTTCAGCTTCTTGCCGCTGATCTCCGTCAATTCCGCCGTGGCTGTGACCTTCATACCCACCGGGGTGGCCGCCATATGAGCGATATCCACCGTGGTTCCCACAGTGGCGTATCCTTCCGGCAGATTCGGATCGACGGCGCTCAACGCCGCCTTTTCCATAAGGGCGATCATCATGGGCGTTGCAAAAACCTGTACCTCTCCGCTGCCAAAGCGTACCGCTGTATCTTCCGCGGTTACCTGATGCTCGATTTTCGCTGTCATGCCTGTTTTCAATGAAAATTCCATGGTAATCTCCTTTACCGTTGGTATTGGCTAAAGCCAGCGCCGAAGCGCTGGCTTTGATTTCACTGCAACGGCCCCTCTTCAGGTGCCTTATTCACGTCTTCCGTCTCTTCAATGGCGCTTTCCGGGGTCACAGAGGCGCTTTGTTCCTGTACCTCGGGTTCCTCCTGATCTCTGACGGCCTTCAGTTTTTCAAAGCTCTCATGCATCACCATCTCGAATTCTTCTCCGGTGATGGTTTCAAATTCAAGAAGGGCCTTGGCCACTTCATGGAGCTTGTGAAGGTTTTCCGTGAGCAGTTCAACAGCCCGTTCGTAGGCTGAATCCACCAGAACCTGAATCTCCCGATCGATCTCGGCAGCCACCTGTTCGGAGTATTCGCGGCGGGAAGTCATATCCCTGCCGATAAACACCTCTTCATCGGAGCCGTACATCATGGAACTGAGGTTCTCACTCATGGCATACCGCGTAATCATGTTTCGTGCAATGCTGGATACACGCTTAAGGTCGCTCTGAGCCCCGGTGCTGACATCGTGGAGCACCAGTTTTTCAGCGACGCGGCCTCCGAGAAGGATGACCAGCTCGTTTTCCATCATGGATTTTGTGGTATAGCTTCGGTCTTCACGGGGAAGCTGCATGGTGAATCCGCCAGCCCGTCCCCGAGGAATGATCGTAATCCGATGAACAGGATCCACATCCGGAAGAGACTTGGCAAGGATCGCGTGGCCTGCTTCGTGGTACGCCGTCAACCGGCGTTCCTTCTCGCTGATGACGTGGCTTTTCTTCTCAACCCCCATGACCACCTTGGTTTTCGCTTCCTCGATGGTTTCCATATTGATCTTCTTTCTGCCCTTGCGTGCAGTAAGAATAGCGGACTCATTCATAATGTTCTCGATGTCTGCCGGGGTAAAGCCCGGTGTCCCCCGAGCCAGGACCTTCAGGTCCACATCCGGTTCCAGAGGCTTGTTCTTGGCATGAACCTGGAACATCTCTTCCCGTTCTGCAACATCGGGAATTCCCACCGTTACCTCGCGGTCAAAACGACCGGGTCTGAGAAGGGCTGGGTCCAGGATGTCCGGACGGTTTGTCGCTGCAATGATGATGATCCCCTCATTTTCGCTGAAGCCGTCCATTTCAACCAGCAGCTGGTTCAACGTCTGTTCCCGTTCGTCGTGGCCGCCGCCGAGGCCTGCGCCCCGTCGTCTGCCGACCGCGTCGATCTCATCGATGAATACGATGCAGGGAGCCTTTTTCTTCGCCATATCAAAGGTGTCCCGCACACGGGAAGCGCCCACCCCTACAAACATTTCAACAAAATCCGATCCGCTGATGCTGAAAAACGGAACCTCCGCCTCCCCTGCCACTGCGCGGGTCAGATAGGTTTTCCCGGTTCCCGGAGGCCCCACCATCAGAATCCCCTTGGGGATTCGGGCACCCATATCATTGTATTTTTTCGGAGACTTGAGGAAATCCACGATTTCCCGCATTTCTTCTTTTTCTTCCTTAAGGCCGGCTACATCCTTAAAGGTGATGCGGCGGCCGTCGTCCTCGTTGTTGAGTCGGGCTTTGCTTTTTCCAAAGGACATCACCTTGTTTCCGCCGCCCTGTGAGTTCTGCATGAAGACGAACCAGAATACCACGAACACCAGAATCATAAAAATGGTAGGCAGTATATCCATAATCCATGGACGGCCCACCGGTTCCTGTCCTTCGATCTCAAGCTTTCCGCTCATTCCAAGTCCATCAACGTATGCACCGAAGGCCTGTCCCACCATCGGAGGCACATACGACTGAAACTGCGTTCCATCCTTTAACTTTCCGGTAACCGCCTGATTGACCACCTTGATGGAGGCGATGTTGTTCTTTGCCAGCTCTTGCTGCAGCTGCGTATAGGCCAACTTTTTATCCTGTTCCTTTTGCGGCTGGGAAAAATTCACCAAGACCAAAATCATCAGGAATATGAATATATAAAAGGTTGCACCTTTAAAAACGTTCTTCACAATGTTCCTCCCGCGTCATGAATTGAATTCTATTCATTCTAACATATTTGAACCGGGAGAACAACAAACCTCCCAACAGATCTCCATGAGTTTTTCAGTTTCGGGTTTCACACGAACACGTTCATCCATGCGAATTCCAGCAACCCATATTATTTTTTCCGCATCACAGAGTACTGGAATGGTGTCCCGGATATCTCTGGGAATCTTAAGATCAATCATCATATTCTTGATTTTTTTAAAGCCTTTCATGCCCAAGGGAATCATGGCATCTCCCGACTTTCGCTGTCGAATTCTGAGAGATCCGCGAATGGAACCCGCGTCGATGACAATAATCCCCGGCCCACGGTTCGTGGAGGTTTCCCACTGTTGCCTTGTCAACATCCGAAGGACAAACTGTCCGCCGAAAACCTTAACAACACCGGGCTTTGCCTGAATTTCTACTTCCTCAAAGACCGGTTTTTCCTTATCTTCCCTTATGGTGAGAACCCCATAATTTCTTTGAATCCGCGCCCCGCAAAACACCGTCTGCTTCCCGGTCTGAGAGGCGGACAGCAGTTTGAGAATCTGTTCTAAATGCTCGGATTCCAGGTTTTCGGCACTCCCCGTCACCCTGCGCACCGAATTTCGAAGCACCCGCTTTTGTATCGCTGCCGGCTGCTCTCTCAGACTCTCAACAGAGAGCTCCACATATCCCGCTGCCGCTTTTCCCTGCTTTGTAATGAAGGCATCCGCCATATGGTTCAGGCAGTCGCTGTCCTCCGCCGCCTGAGCCGCCGTTCTGCACAGGGCTTCGGCAATCCGGGGATTGTATCTTTCAGCCAGAAGCGGCAGAATTTCCAGCCGCAGGCCGTTCCGGGTGTACGTATTCTCCATATTCGTGTGGTCTACACGGGGGGTGAGGGCTTCCTGGCTGCAGTATCGCAGGATTTCAGTGCGGGGCTCTGCCAGCAGCGGACGGATCACGCCATCCCTGCGCATGGGCCGCATCCCAGCCAGACCGTCAATCCCCGTACCACGGATCAGCCGCATCAACACCGTTTCCGCCTGGTCATCCTGATGATGACCCAGGGCAATACGCTGAGCCCCGGTTTCAGACTGAATTTGCGCGAAAAACGCGTATCGGCAGCGTCTGGCCGCCAGCTCCGTTGATTCTCCCGAGATTCGAGCTTCATCCGCGATATCCCTGGCGACAGTCCTGAAATCCATCCCCTTGGACACTGCCCACTCCCGGCAAAAGCGTGCATCTTCCCGGGAGTCCTCACCTCTGAGCTGGTGGTCGAAGTGTGCCAAAATGATGCGCCATCCGTATCTGCCCGACAACCGTCTGAGAAGATCCGAAAGACAAAGGGAATCCGGCCCTCCGGAAAAACCCACGATAACCGTATCCCCAGGCAAGATAAGCCCGTTCTTCAGAATATAGCCCTCAACCCGCTCCAAAAGCATTTATTTTCCTCCATCCAGATGGTACTTGAACAGAATCCCTTCAAGATTATCCGCATCGCTGGCATAAAAGCACTCTGCCCCCAGGCCGTCCATCAGAGAGGCCATAATCTGAAAGCCTGCCGGTATGACATCCGCCCGTTTGGACTGTAGACCGGTCAGAGCACGCCTGGCTTCAACCGTCCTCGAAAAAACAGTATCGATAAGGTATTGAAGACATTCGCGGGAAATCCGGCTGTGCTGTATCCTCTTCGGGTCATAGACCTTCATATCCATGGACATGGCCGCGGCTGTGGTTAACGTGCCTCCGATTCCGTATATCCGACTGTAAGGGTATTGGCGGAGCAGGCCGCACAGGGGCTCGGTGATCCGGGCTATCCCCTGCTCCATTTGTTGTCTTTCAGCGGATATAATGGGATCCGTCGTCACATAGCGTCCGGTCATTCTTACGGCGCCGATCTTATGGCTCTCTGCAAAAGCGATGCCCTTCCCCGAACCGATGATACACTCCGTGCTTCCCCCTCCGATATCCACCACCAATATCTGCTCCCCGGGATCCGTCAGGGTAGCGGCAACCCCAAGAAAACCCAGCTCCGCCTCAAGTTCACCCGGAACAATCTCTACGGGGACTCCCGTCTCACGATAAATCGCTGCGGCAAATTCGGCGCCGTTGGCCGCATCCCTTACCGCACTGGTGGCATAGGCAACCGGCACTTCCGCTCCGAAGGCCTGCGCCATTGTCCGATACTTTTTAACCACTTCAATTGTATCATCCATGGGCCCCTTCTGCAGGAGCCCTGTTCCGTCAACCCCCGTGGCAAGCCGCGTCATTTCCAGATGTTTTTCTGAGGACACAATCCGATTGCCGCTGCACGCTGCCAGCAAAAGCCGTACAGAGTTGGAGCCCATATCGATCACCGCTTTTTTCATGAATGCCTCCCATCAACCGTTGAAGCCGCTCCGGTTTCCGGAGCGGCTCGTGCGAGGTGCGCCGAATCCGAACTACTGGCCGCTTTCCTCGGGTTGTTTATCAGGTTCCTTCAAAATATAAACGATTTCATCCGGCTTTACCATCTTGAGCTTTTCTCGCGCCATTTTTTCTGTAAATTCAAGACTTTGAGACGCCTTGAGGTCCTCTTTCATGATGTCTATTTCACCACTTAGAGCCTCCATCTGGGTTTTAACCTGCTTTTCTTCAGCCTGAAGCTCATGCATTTTCAGTTCCTGTCGTACAAGGGTCGTCCCGATGTAGATGGAAAAGAGCACGAACAGCGCCATCATTAGCTTGTTACGTCTGATGAAGTTGCGTTTCTTTGCCATGGGCTTACCCCTCCTGATCATGCCTATACTTCTATATCGGCACATTCCCCTGCGTCTTCAATGACTCTGTACAGGTTCACTGCCTCCTGCCTGAATACGGCCTCCCGGATCTCCAGGATCTCCACTCTTACCCGACGGGTGCCCAATTCAATCTGCAGCACGTCCCCAACCTTGAGTTCATGCCCTGCCTTCACAACTCTCCCATTCACCTGGATACGCCCAAGATCGCAGGCTTCCTTTGCAACTGTTCGCCGTTTGATGAGGCGAGACACCTTCAGATACTTATCTACTCGCATGTGTTTTCCCTTTCATTATATCAAAATGCCCTTTATGAAGGCCAATGAATTAAAAAAAAAGCAGCTGGGCTGCTTTTTATGTATTACTTGTTAACAAGTTCTTTCAGAGCCTTGCCAGCTTTGAAAACAGGAGCTTTGGAAGCAGGGATGCTGATAACTTGCTTCGGGTTTCTGGGGTTTCTGCCCTTTCTGGACTTTCTCTCTCTAACATCGAAAGTTCCGAATCCAACGAGTTGTACTTTCTCGCCTGATTTCAGGGATTCCTCAACACTTTTCATGAAAGCGTTCAAAGCCACTTCTGCATCCTTCTTAGTCAGTCCGGATTTCTCAGCCATGCTTGATACCAATTCAGCTTTATTCACCGCCATGACCTCCTCTTATGAGTTTTTAGAACAGCTTCATCAGCTATTTCTATCTTATATTGAAAATCCCTTCTTTTTCAAGTTCTTTTTTGCTGTTTTTGCTGTTTTTCAAAGGTTTTTGCCTCATTCCAGAACCCGTCCAGGATATCAATGCCACATTTTTTCATATTTATACCATTTAATGACGATTTATCTTCCACATATTTGTATCTTTCCATGAATTTCTCTGTTGTTCTGTTCAAGGCCAGTTCAGGGCTCACTTTCAAAAATCGGGCTACATTCACGACTGCAAAAAGAAGATCCCCCATCTCTTCCTCAATCCTGAGATGTTCTTCGGACCCCAACAATTCGACCAATTCCTGGTATTCCTCCTGAACCTTGTCCAGAGCTCCCTGCACAGAATCCCAATCGAAGCCCACTTCTGCCGCCTTCTGCTGAACCTTATAGCTCCGCAGGAGGGCCGGAAGCTGTCTGGGAATACGGTTCATCGCTGTATGCTGCCCCAGCTCTTCCTTTTCTTCCTTCTTGATGGCCTCCCAGTTGACCAATACCGCTTCAGGGGTTTCAGCCACCGCGTCTGAAAACACATGAGGGTGTCTGCGGATCATTTTTTCGCAGATCCCGCGAACGACATCCCTTATTTCAAACTCACCGTTCTCTTCCGCAATTCTGGCATGGAACACGATCTGAAGAAGCAGATCACCCAGTTCTTCCTCCAAGAGTCCCAAATCCTCCTGTTCCACCGCATCCAGCACCTCGTACGCCTCTTCAATAAGATACGGCAGCAGGGTCTTATGGTCCTGCTTTAAATCCCAGGGGCAACCGTCAGGACTGCGTAGCTGAGCCATGATTCCCACCAGCTCGTCCAGACTCCCCTGTAATTCTCCGGTCGCAAGGGGAGGCACATAGAGTGTTGTCAAATGGTCGAACCCCTCATTGTGATCCAGCTGATACAGCTCCAGAGTCCTTAGGGTTTGAACATTCCTTATTCCCGCTCCACGGATAACGGTGACCGGATGGGAGTCCGGGTACGCCTTCATAAGATGCAGCTTGACCTGGGCAGCAGTCAGACGACTGTCGATCTGCAATACCAGCACATGAAGATGGGCACTGCCAGGTTGCCCGGAAAGGGAGGCGGCATCCACTACCGCATAGCCCTCCAGGGGGTTCTTGCCCAAGGCATTCAGCACCGCATCCACACAGCTGGATCCCGGTATGATACGATAGGCCACCTTCTCCGATTCAGCCCTTTCAATCAGGAGCTCCACCGTTCTCTCCGAGATCAGGGCATTGCCCGGCACGGCATACACAACAGGCCCCGCCTGGGACGCACGCCAGATTTCATCGGCGATTTCCCCATACAGCTTTTCAAAATCCTCAGCCTTTTCGTACAGCGCATCAAAGGAATGCATCGTACGACCCTTTTCTATCAGCGCTTCCGCCACAGGATGTTTCAGGGTTCGGGCATATACCTTTCCAGCCCCTTGGAGGACCTTATCCGCTTCAACCGTCAGATGGCCGTAATCTCCAGGCCCCATGCCGACAATGGTCAGTCTGTTTTCCATCATGCTCACCTGCTCTTTCCCGGTAATTTCCCAGCCAGTTTACGCAGCTTTCTGCCGCCGGGAAGCAGTGAATAGTCCTCGTCTGTCAGTCCACCCACCATAATCAACGTGAGGAGGTACACCGATCCCGATAAAACCACGGACACAAGGGTGGCAATGCTGTTTCCAGCAAGCCCCGCCACAAGAGAATAAGTCCCCAGTGCCGTAACCACCATCACCGCTGTGGCGATAAGGGGTTTGAACAGCACCTGATTGATGTTCATCCGGTGTGATGAGATCCGTCGCAGGCTGAAATAGTTCAGCAACGCGGCCAGACCGAAGGCCGCGGCCGTAGAACCTGCCGCCCCCATGATATTCAGTGTCGGTATTCCTACAAGAAAGTAACTCAGCGCCAGTTTCATGGCTGCGGCAACCGCCAGGTTGCGGGCCGGTATCCAGGGCTTCCCCAACCCCTGCAGGATTCCGGTAAGCACCTGGAACATCGAAAGCCCCAGAACGCCCCACCCCAGCACCGTAAGGATGCTTCCCGCACCCACGGCTGCCTGCTGTTGCATCGGGTAGAGCAGCAGCATGATATGCTTGCCAAGCACTACAAGTCCCAGGGTGCTGGGCAGTGCAACGATAAGGCCCATCCGAATTCCCGTTTCGATCATCCGGTTCAGTTCATCTTTGGCATTCAGAACCGCAAACTGAGAAACGGCAGGCACTAAACTGATTTGCACCGCAGCTGTTATAATGATCGGCAAATTAACCACCGTGGCCGCGTAGCCCGTAAGCTGACCGTAGAGGTTCTTCGCGACGCTGCCCATGCCGATCTCGGTAAGGCGGTTCATGACGATCCCCAGATCAATAAGGTTCATGATTGGCAGAACCGATGCGCCAATGGTGACCGGAATGGCTATCTTAATCAATTTTCTGAGAATCTCACCTGTTGTTTCCTGTTTGAAGGATTTTAGTTCCCGTTCAGGTTCCTGGCTTTTTTTGAACCTGAGATAGCACCAAAACATGAAGGCAGCCCCTGTGAGAGAGCCCACCGTGGCACCGAAGGTAGCGCCTGCTGCTGCATACGGCAGGCTGATCTGATAAAAATAAAAGGCCATGCCCAGACCAACCCCAACCCTGAAAACCTGTTCCACCACCTGAGAAACCGCGTAGGCTTTCATTTCCTGGAGCCCTTGAAAGTACCCGCGGTAAACGGACATCAGGGAAACAAAGAAGAGGGCCGGGGCAATGGAAATCATGGAATAGACAGCTTCGGGATTTTTCACCACACTACAGATATAACGGGAGGTAAGGAGGAGCAGAACGGTGGTTCCCAGTCCGATCCCTGTCAATACCCAGAAAGCTGTTTTGAATATGCGGTTGACCCCCGCCCGGTCGCCGACAGCATCCTTTTCAGAGATCATTTTAGCGATGGCAGTGGGAATCCCCGCTGTAGAAATGACTAGAAGCCAATTATATATCGGATATGCTGTCTGGTAATAGCTCATCCCCAAATCCCCGATAAGGTTCCCCAAGGGGATGCGGAACACCGCACCGACTATTTTAACGATGATGCCCGCCAAGCCCAGCATGGCGGCACCACGGACAAAATTTCTGTTCCTGTTGGACATTCCTGCCTCCTTATCACCGATGAAGTGGAACAAAAAGAACCTATGTGCCGGAGCCGTTCGGCCTGCCGGGCACCACAGGTTCTGGTCCCTACTTCAATTTATCTTCAAACTTTTCAATCTTTGCCTGATCCCGAAGTCGTTTTTTCTCTTTAATAATCTGTGTATCAATCATGTCTTTGATCATCGCCTGTTTTTCCGATTTCATCTGGTCCTCAGATACCCCTTCATCAATCATATTCTGAACGGTTTTCTGGGCATCCACTTTGATGATATGATAGCCAAACTGCGTTTTTACCGGTGCACTGACCTCTCCCGGTTTTAGAGTAAAGGCTACACTGTCAAATTCCTTTACCATCGCCCCGCGTTTGAAGTAACCCAAATCTCCACCCTTGGCGGCGCTGCCCGGGTCCAGGGATTCTGTCCTGGCCAGCCCGTCAAAATCTCCACCGTTCTTCAGCTTATCGCTAATTTCCTTTGCTTTGCTTTCCTGTTCAACCAGTATGTGCCTTGCTTTCACCTGCACTACGTATTGCTTGAACTGCGTATCCATATCCGAGCTCTTAAGCAGCACCTCATCATTGATTCGCTTTTCAAACTCCGCAACATAAATTTGAGACTTGATGGCATTACGGATAAAATCTTTTCCGATGCCGTTCTCTTCATAGAACTTTTTGTTGTCCGGATTCTTATCCAACTCGTTTTCAGTGAAGTCCGCATAGCGCTTATCCACGTCCGCATCAGCCGCTTTAAACCCCTTGCCTTCCAATTCCTGAGCAATGAGAGCGTCATCCACAAGGTTATCCAATGTCTCTGACAAGACAATGGACTTGACCGATTTTCCGTCAATCTGTTCGGTCATAATGGCGTCGCCGTAAATTTCTTTGTATGTTTTTTCAATCAGTAGAAAATTCTTATTCAGAACATCCAGTTTTATGGCCGTACCATTCACCAATGCCACCGTATCTTTATCGGAACCAATAGCCCCGCAGCCGGAAAAAACGCCCGCGGTGAGCAGCAGCGCCATTCCAAAGGCTATCGTTTTCTTGCCTCTATTCTTCAACATGTCCAGCTCCTTTTCGATTGTCAGAACCATTATATAGAATAATCCTAGGGTTGAAAACTCCCTAAATGCTCAAGTACGGTCTCAATATGCTTCAACAGAGCATCCCGGGTGTATTTCTTGGGTTTTCGAATCGAAAAGAAGGGCCTTGCACCACCGTTGAAGCTCAGGCTCTTTTCAAAACGGGCCATTCCCTCCACCACCATCATCGGATTCACCTTTGCTGTAGCGTGGAACAGCAGCTGAACCCGCTGCACATCCTCCGTGAGGGATTCAATTTTAAGCGCCTGGGCCATTGCTTTGATGTGGGCAATCCGCATAAGTGTTTCTACCGGATCAGGAATGGTACCGAATCGGTCCTCCATCTCTTCCTGAACCCGGTACAGATCCTTTCGGTTGTGAATGGCTGCAATCTTTTTATATATCTCCATTTTCTGCCGATCATCCGGTATATACCCTTCCGGCACATAGGCCGCAGCGGAAAGCTCCACGGTGGTTTCAATCTCCTGGACCACCGGTATTCCTTTGAGCCCTTTGACTGTCTCTTCAAGCATCTTGCAGTAAAGATCGTAACCGATGGCTGACATATGCCCCGACTGAGAGGAACCCAGCAGGTTACCGGCACCGCGAATCTCCAGGTCTTTCATGGCAATTTTGAATCCTGACCCCAGCTCAACCAGTTCCTTTACTGCCCGAAGACGCTTCTCTGCCACTTCTGACAGCACCTTATTCCGAGGGTATATCAGATAGGCATAGGCCAGACGATTGCTGCGGCCCACCCGCCCTCTCAATTGATAGAGCTGAGACAGGCCCATCTGATCGGCGTCGTTGATGATAATGGTGTTGACGTTGGAAATATCCAGTCCGGTTTCAATAATGGTTGTGCACACCAGTACATCGATTTCATGATGGTAAAAATCCTTCATGATGTTTTCCAGCTGGTGCTCGGCCATCTGACCATGGGCAAAGCGGAAGCGGACATTAGGCATCCGCAGAGCAAGCGCTCCGGTCACACGATCGATATCCTCAATCCGGTTATGGACAAAATATACCTGCCCTCCCCGTTCCGCTTCCTTCAGGATCGCTTCCCGAATCATCAGAGGGTCTTCCTCAACCACATAGGTCTGAATCGGGTAACGGTCTTCCGGGGGATCTTCAATGATACTCATATCCCGCACTCCAATCAGGGACATGTGCAGCGTTCTAGGTATCGGAGTTGCCGTAAGGGTAAGAACATCGATGTTTTTCTTCAGGGTCTTGATAGATTCCTTGTGACGCACCCCAAAGCGCTGTTCTTCATCCACCACCAACAGACCAAGATCCTTATAACGCAGATCCTTTGACAGCAGTCGGTGGGTTCCCACCACCACATCGACTACCCCGGCTTCCAGATTTCGTATAATGATGTCCTGTTCTTTTTTTGAACGGAAACGGCTCAGCATTTCCACATGCACCGGATAAGGTGAAAAGCGTTCCACCATGGTGTTGTAGTGCTGTTGAGCCAGAATGGTGGTCGGAACCAGGAACGCGGCCTGCTTGCCCTCCATAACCGCCTTGAATACTGCCCGCAGGGCTACCTCTGTTTTACCGAATCCCACATCCCCGCACAAGAGACGATCCATGGACTCTGGCTTCTCCATATCACTCTTGATCTCTTCGATGCAGCGCAGCTGGTCCGGAGTTTCCTCATAGGGAAACGCATCCTCCATCTGATGCTGCCAGGTGGTGTCCGGCGAAAACGGGTGTCCCGGTATCTGACGACGCTCTGCATAAAGCTCCAGCAGCTCATCCGTCATGTCTTCAATGGCCTTCTTAGCCTTGGCCTTGGTGCGGGACCAATCGGAACCGCCAAGCCGGTTCAGCTTTGCGGCAACCCCTTCTGATCCTATGTATTTCTGGATGAGCTCCATCTGCTCAATGGGTATGTACAGGAAATCATCACCCTGATACTGTACCTTCAGATAATCCTTGCGGAGTTCTTCAACCTTAAGCTGTTCAACTCCAAGATATTTCCCAACCCCATGGTGCTCGTGAACAACCAAATCCCCTACCTGGAGTTCGTTGAATGACTGAATCAACCGTCCCGAGTTCTTGCGGGTACGTTTGGTTTTCTTCTGAATTCCAAACAGTTCCTGTTCGGTAAGAACGATAAACTTCGCCTCTTCGCAGCGAAAGCCCTCTCCAATGGATTCGGAACTGATAAGGCACTGTCCGGTCACAATTTCTTCAACAGTCGGATCCGCTATCTGAATAGAGAGGTCTTCCGCCAGAAGATCTGAAAAAATCCGGTCAACGCGATCCGGTGCACCGGTTGCCAGAAGGATCTTATAGCCACGGTACTGCCATTTCCGTATATCCGACGCAAGATCATCGGTCTTTCCATAAAACGAGGGCGCCTCCGACAATGCAATCATCCGGTAGTCCGCACCGGAGTCCGGGCGCTGGCCGCTTCTGAGCAGGACCAGTTGCCTGAATATGCCGGCCTTAAGCCGGGCTTCTTCAGGATTGAAAATCATTCGGTATTGGCCGGGCAGCCCTTCGCCCTTTTCCAAAAAGAGCTGGTAGCGGTCCAGAAACTCCCGGTTTTCAAACTCTACTTTTTCCCACGCCCGTTGCCAGTCCAGATAGATTACAACTGCATCAGGGCTGCAATAGCTGAGGAATGAATGACCGAAATCTTCAAGGTATCCGGTATACTTGCGCAGATCGTCAAAACATCGATTCTGGGAAAACCCCTCTTGAAGCTGCCTGCACCAGCTCAAGGATTCTTCCATATCCTTTTTCCCGTCCAATGCCCTTTCTTCTGCTTTGAAGGCTGCCATAAGGCGGAGCATCTGTTCGTCAGTAAGAAAAATTTCCCCTGCAGGACATAAAACAGCCTCGCTCATTTTCTCCTGAGATCGCTGATCCTCTATGGTGAAGGTCCGTATGGAATCGATTTCGTCATCAAAAAGCTCAACGCGCAGCGGATATTCGTAAACCGGTGTGAACACATCAAAAATATCCCCTCTGACGGAAAACTGCCCGGGGCCCTCCACCAGCTCTGACCGTTCGTACCCCCAGGAATAGAGGCGTCTGATCACCGCATTAAGATCCAGTCGCTCCCCCACAGCCAGACGCTCTGTTGTTTGCCTTAAAACGGAGGGGTCCGGCAATCTGTCCAGAAGAGATTCCGCCGACACCACCACCACGGCGGGTTCCTTCAGCAGGGTTTGAAGCGCCCTCATCCTGGCCTGGTCAAGATGCCCGCTGTGGGCAATGGCCTTGAAGAAAACCCGGTCTCTGGCTTGAAGGTGCACCGCTGTACTCAGATTTTCATCACCGCTCAGGTGCCCCATAAGAAGGTGTGCATCCGCTTCTCCTGCGGTAACGACAACCACCTGTCGCCCGGTTAGGGTCCGGATGGCTTCCACAATCAATGACCAGGCCCCTGTGGGTACAGCTCCGCCCTGGACATGGGCCCCTGGGGCCTGAAGGCGTTTTCCAGCCTGAACGAAGGATTCAGTTTTCATAAGGGTATTAAGGATCAGTTTACGCATGGGCACCTTTTCTAAAAGCTATGTGTTCACGTTATAGCGATTCATGGCCTTTTGCAGGCCTTCCTTGACCACGCATTCCAGCGCTTCAGAGGCCCTGACAATGGCATTTTCCATCTTCGGGATTTCTTCCGGCCGAAAGCGGCCCAGTACATAGTCCGCCAAATCTCCATGAAGGGGTTTACCGACACCCATCCTTATACGGGGAAATCCCTCCGAATTGAGATGAGACAGGATGCTCCTCATGCCGTTATGGGTTCCGGAACCCCCCTGTTGTCGAATTCGGATTTTACCCGTCTCCAGATCAATGTCGTCATATATCACCACCAGATTCTCCAGTGGAATCTTATAAAATCGGATTATACTCTGCAGGGACTCTCCACTGAGGTTCATATAGGTTTGAGGCTTTATGAGGACAACCTGCTCCCCATTGATCCGCCCCTCCCCAATCAGCGCCTTATGCTTTATTTTTCTTACAGGAATGTGGTGGATTCTTGAAAAATGATCAATCACCTCAAACCCGATATTGTGCCTCGTACTGTCGTAACGTACGCCCGGATTGCCTAAACCGACAAAAATATACATGGCATCCACCTCACTTTCACCGAAACCATTATAGCATAAAACAGGCTGTGACCTCTAAGGTCACAGCCTGTTTTATCATTATACGCTATCAGACGGTAAAACGTCGGGCCGCGTCATTAAGATGAACAGATATTTCGTTGAGCCGTTCTGCGGCTTTGGCCACCTCTTCAACTGCCATGGTCTGTTGTTCCATGGAAGAGCTCACTTCCTCAGAGGCCGCTGCCGTTTCTTCCGATACGGCAGAGATGTTCTCAATGGACTGGACGATCTGATCCTTATCCTTGTTCAGATCCTTAATGAACCCGCTGATGATCTCAATCTCTGCCGTAATCATCACAATGGATTTGGAGATGGTTTCAAAGGTCTTATTCACATCTTCAACCGCATCGGACTGCTCACGGGTAATCACTTTCACTTCCTTCATGCTGGAAACGCTGCGGGTGCTGTCGGCCAGGATATTGGTCACGATGCCGCGGATCTTGTCCGCGGCGCCGCTGGACTCTTCTGCCAGCTTGCGGATTTCTTCCGCCACCACCGCAAAACCTCGGCCGTGTTCTCCTGCACGGGCTGCCTCAATGGAGGCGTTAAGTGCCAGCAGATTGGTCTGAACCGCAATGGCGCTGATGGAGTCGAGAATAACCCCGATGGACTGCGACTTATTATCCAGCTCCGTAATAACGGTTTCAATCCGCTCATTGGCGGCGTCGGTCTGTTTTGTTTTTTCCTTCAGAGTGCCGATGGAACGGATTCCTTCCTGATTGGCCCCGGATGCACTCCGCGCCGCATCGATCATCATCTCTGTGCGGTCATTGAGCTGCACAAACTTATCGGAAAGGGCCTGAACAACCTGTACCCCCCGCTCCGCATCATGGGCCTGATCCGATGCCCCTTTTGCGATTTCCTCAACCGTCCTGCCAACTTCATCGGCAGAGGCGCTGGTCTCTTCCGAGGTGGCCGCCAGATTCTGAGCGGAGTGGGTCACCTCGCCGGATATCAGCTGAATACTCTTAACCAGAGTGCCCAGTTCCGTTACGGTAGCTGTGAAGTGCTGCGCCAGTTGCCCCAGCTCATCATTGCTGTCCACGTTAAAGGACGCCGTCAAATCTCCTTTTCGTACAAGCTCCATGCCTTCCAGCAGCTTTCGGATATGCCCGGTGAGCCGTTGGGAGAATACAAAGGAAATCAGGATCGCCAATACGAGGGATATCCCTCCTGCAATGAGTATCTCGATCAGTATCTTGTTGATCTCTCCGGAAATTTCGGACTGGTCAAAGGAACCCAGAATATGCCATCCCAATTCATTCTTGGTTTGTGCAACGTAATGCTTCAGCCCGTCCTCTTCATAGATGATCAAGGGCTCGTCCGACTGAATTCCCAAAACAATCGGTTTCAATTTCAGCAGGGCATCCTTGACCTCTGCGGTGACATCTTTGAATTCCTCCGGATTTTTTGCAAGGGCATCTTCAATGTCAATCGGCATTCCCACCAACAGGGGATTCGGATGGGTCATAAGCCGCATGTCCGGTCCCACGATCATGACAAATCCGTTTTTCCCGATTTTCAGATCGTTTACCTTTTGCGCCAGGGTTTCCAGGGATACGTCCAACCCAATAACCCCAACCAGTCCGTTGTCGACGAAGGAATTGTTTACGGGAGCAGCCACCGAAACAATCAGCTTATTGGAGGCGGAATCCCGATATGGCGCGGTCCATGTTTTCTTCTGCGCCGCGATCGGGTCCTTGTACCAAGGCCTGATTGTCGGATCGTAACCCGCAGGAAGCTCCTGCAGCGGCCTTAAAAACATCTGCTTGTCCGTTGTTCCCAAGAAGATATTCATGATGTCCGGATCATTGGCCAAGACGGAATCAAACAGCTTAACCATCCATGTTTTAGAATCCGGATACGACAACACCTGCTGTACATTGGCATCGTCCTGCAGAAGACTCGTTACATAGGAAAACTCCTTCAGATAGTTGGTGATAATCACATCTGTCTGAGCAACCGATTCCGTAGCCGACGCCTCCAATTTATCCGTCAGGATATTGCTTGTTTCCCTGAACAGCATGAAGCCCAACGCCAACAGCGGAACGCCAATAAGAACGACAAACATTCCCATCAGTTTAAATCGAATACTATGCCTCGCTTTTCCACCTTCGCCCAAAGGCTCTTTCTTTGCTTTGATCTCCATTGTCTCACCCCGTCTGATTGATTTGTTATGCTATAAGTGGATTTATACCCTCCCCTGTGAGGACAAATCAGTAATGGCGGCCAGAGGGCCTTTTTTTATTCGAATCGCCATCAAAAAATAAAAAAGAGGATGGGCGCCGTGCCCATCCTCTCATTTGCTGAAGAAACGTCCGCTTAAACCTGGAATTTTCTCGCAGCACTATTCAGTTCCACCGATATTTCGTTGAGTCGTTCTGCCGCTTTGGCCACCTCTTCAACTGCCATGGTCTGTTGTTCCATGGAAGAGCTCACTTCCTCAGAGGCCGCTGCCGTTTCTTCCGATACGGCAGAGATGTTCTCAATGGACTGGACGATCTGATCCTTATCCTTGTTCAGATCCTTAATGAACCCGCTGATGATCTCAATCTCTGCCGTAATCATCACAATGGATTTGGAGATGGTTTCAAAGGTCTTATTCACATCTTCAACCGCATCGGACTGCTCACGGGTAATCACTTTCACTTCCTTCATGCTGGAAACGCTGCGGGTGCTGTCGGCCAGGATATTGGTCACGATGCCGCGGATCTTGTCCGCGGCGCCGCTGGACTCTTCTGCCAGCTTGCGGATTTCTTCCGCCACCACCGCAAAACCTCGGCCGTGTTCTCCTGCACGGGCTGCCTCAATGGAGGCGTTAAGTGCCAGCAGATTGGTCTGAACCGCAATGGCGCTGATGGAGTCGAGAATAACCCCGATGGACTGCGACTTATTATCCAGCTCCGTAATAACGGTTTCAATCCGCTCATTGGCGGCGTCGGTCTGTTTTGTTTTTTCCTTCAGAGTGCCGATGGAACGGATTCCTTCCTGATTGGCCCCGGATGCACTCCGCGCCGCATCGATCATCATCTCTGTGCGGTCATTGAGCTGCACAAACTTATCGGAAAGGGCCTGAACAACCTGTACCCCCCGCTCCGCATCATGGGCCTGATCCGATGCCCCTTTTGCGATTTCCTCAACCGTCCTGCCAACTTCATCGGCAGACGCGCTGGTCTCTTCCGAGGTGGCGGCCAGATTCTGAGCGGAGTGGGTCACCTCGCCGGATATATCCTGGATGCTTCTGACCAGAGTCCCCAACTCTGAAACCGTCGCCGTGAAATATTGGGCAAGCCGCCCCAATTCATCATTGCTCTGAACATCAAATTTAACCGTAAGGTCACCCTTCCGCACCCGTTCCATCCCTATGAGCATCGCCTTCACATGACCGGTCATGCGGTTTGAGAAAATGAAGGAAGCGATCAGGGCCAGAGCCAGGGCGCCCATTCCAAGAGTTACCAGGTAAATAAGATCCCCTTTGGCTCCGTCAGAAACCTCACTCCCTTCAAACATCGCAACCAGATAACCAAGATCCGACTTGGTGACTGTCGCATACATCTTGCTTCCCTGGGATTCATAGGAGATAAATTCCTTTCCTTCCTTGATGCCCTCCATGAGAGGCTTCAGGGCGATCATCGTCTCCCGTATCTCCGGTTTTACATCCTTCACTTTATCCGGCTCTTTTTGTGCAACCTCTTCGAAGTTAAGAGGGGCTCCCACATACTCTTTATTGGGATGGTACATGATGGACAGATCCGAACCGACGATTGCCACATAGCCCGTTTTGCCGATCTTTGTTTTCGCAACGGCCTCAACAACCGTATCCAGGGCAATGTCCGCTCCCAGCACACCTATAGGGGCATTGCCGGCCGCTTTGTTAAACACCGGTATGGCCGGTGAAATAACCAGCTTTCCGGTGAAGGCATCCACATAAGGGGCAGTAAAAATAAAACCTCCCGCCGTATTTGCTGCCTTATACCACCCGCGGGCCCTGGGATCGTAGCCGTCCGGAAGCTTCTGATCCGGCTTGATCGCCATTTGACCGTTCACATCCCCAATATAAAGAGCCATAACATCCTTGTCCGTTTTAACAACACGATCCAACATTGCCAACACCTTGTCCCGGGACGCCGGATCCGTCAGAAGTGTCTGCAGCTCCCCGTCGTTGGCAACATATTCCGTTATGAATCGAAACTCTCTCAAATAATTGCTGATACTGTCCTGAGTAATAGAAAGTGCTAATTTTGAATTTTTTTCGAGATCCGCCTCCATCTTGTCGGTAGACCGCATATACATCATGATTCCCATAACGGCCAGGGGAAGACCAATTAACAGAACAAACATCCCCATCAATTTGAACCGTATACTCCGCTTAACCTGATTGTCTTGTAACTCCGACATGTCTCGTCCTCCTTGGTATGATGCCCGCCTCAATTCTTACTCGTTCCACTGAAACCGACCATTGCTTCCACACACCCTGGTAATCCTTAGGGAGTACAATCCTACATTTGTTCTAATGTAATATTAGCCATCGGACTTAAAAATCCTTCCCTGCTCGGGATGTTTTTTAGTGATTTTGTGATTATTATTTTTTAGCGCCCTCAAGTTTTACATGATTTGCATATGAATTCCTAATAAAAAAAGGAACCCCGAATAACCGGAGCCCCTTCAGATTAAATGAATATACGATCAATCAAACAGTCTGCTGACCGACTCATTCGTAAATATACGCCGGATCGACTCCGCAAAAATCGGCGCAATGGAAAGCACCTTCATATTCTCAAGCACCTTTGTGTCCGGCAGCGGGATTGTGTCCAGGACTACCAGCCGCTTGATGGCGGATTGTTCTATCCTGTCAAACGCCGGACCGGAAAGAACGGCATGGGTGCAACAGGCGTAAACATCCTTAGCCCCCATTTCGCGCAGGGCATTGGCAGCATTGCAGATTGTACCGGCTGTGTCGATAAGGTCATCCACCAGGATAACGTTCCGACCTTCAATCTCTCCAATGATGTTCATAATTTCAGAAACATTGGCCTTTGGCCGTCGTTTATCGATAATGGCGATGGGAGCATCCAGCATATCGGCAAATTTTCGGGACCGGGTAACGCTCCCCAGATCCGGGGACACTACAACAAGATCCTCAATCCCCAGTCCGTTGAAGTACTCGGCAAGGATCGGCCCGCCGATGAGATTGTCTACGGGGATATCGAAATAGCCCTGTATTTGTGCGGCGTGAAGATCCATCGTAAGAAGCCGGTCTGCCCCGGCTGCTTCGATAAGGTTCGCCACAAGCTTGGCAGATATGGGATCCCGGGCTTTAGCCTTCCTGTCCTGACGGGCATACCCGTAGTATGGGATAACAGCGGTAATTCGCCCCGCCGAAGCGCGTTTAAGCGCGTCGATCATAATCAGCAGTTCCATCAGATGGGTATTCACCTCTGGCGGGCTGATGGATTGTATAATGAAGACATCTGCCCCCCGAACCGTCTCGCTGATGTTGACGTTGATTTCACCATCGCTGAAACGGCTTACAACCGCGTCACCCAGTGGAATACCCAGTTCCTTGCATATCTTGGACGCCAAATCACGATTCGCATTGCCTGTAAAGACCTTGATCTTCTTACCTCTGTTATGCATGATGTCCCCTCCCAGCCATTCGCTGCTATTTATTCCCGCGTTTCCGTGTGACCCAGCCTTCCTTGTTTTCCTGACGGGCACGGGCCACCCCCAGTGCATCCTCCGGAACATCCCGTGTGATGGTGGAACCGGCAGCTACGTAGGCGTTGGCACCCACTTTAACCGGCGCTACCAGGTTGGTATTGCAACCGACAAACGCATTGTCGCCGACTTCCGTGCGATACTTCTTCTCTCCGTCATAATTGACAAATACAACGCCACAACCGATGTTCACCTGCTTACCTACATGACCGTCACCTATGTAGGACAGATGGGACACCTTCGCACCATCATCAATGCGTGCATTCTTGACCTCGACAAAATCACCGATCTTTACATTCTTCCCGAGATCACTTCCCGGCCGCAGGTATGCGTACGGACCGACATGGGTTTCTGAATCGACCTTGCTGTCCTTTACCGTGGAATGGTTGATTTCCACACAATCCCGGATTACAGAATCGAAAATATGGGCATGGGGCCCGATGATGCAGGATTCTCCGATTTCAGTCCTGCCGCGGAGATAACAGCCCGGAAACAGTGTCGTGTCGCGACCGACCGTCACATATTTCTCAATCCACGTGCTCCCAACATCAATGATTGTAACTCCGGACTCCATAAGTTCAAAAAGCCGTGTCTCGCGATAGATTTGCTCTGCTTCCTGAAGCTGAACCCGGGAGTTTATTCCCATGACCTCCCGATGATCCGACACGACAAAGGCGCCTACCGGAAGCTTGGACTTCTCCAGAAGCCCTATGGCATCCGTCAGGTAATACTCTTTCTGATCATTCTCATTGCTGAGATTTCGCAGGATATTCTTCAGATACCGGGTATCAAAGCACATAATTCCTGTATTGATTTCGTTTATCTGTCGCTGCACCTCAGAGGCATCCCGCTGCTCAACGATTTGAAGCACTTTTCCTGTATCGTTTCTTATGATGCGGCCATACCCCGCCGGATCAGCCATACAGGTGGTCATAACAGTGGCAGCGTTTCCTTCCGCCTCATGCTGTGCAATGAAGGCAGACACTGTTTCTTTTTTAAGCAGAGGCACGTCGCCATAAAGAATCAGGGTATTTCCCTGATCCGGAAGCTGTTCCTGGGCCACCATGACCGCATGTCCGGTGCCCAGCTGCTGCTCCTGCAGCGCGAATTTTACGTTACGATTCTTAAGTGCCTCGCGCATCTGATCTGCGCCATGGCCAATCACGGTAATGGGTGTTCCCAGATTCAAATCTTCGCAAACATCTAAAATGTGTTCGATCATACTGACTCCGGCCACCTTGTGAAGCACCTTGGGTATGGTTGATTTCATACGGGTACCTGCACCTGCTGCCAGTATCAGAACTGTGGTTTGGGACATAATGTGAACTCCTTAGGGAACAATGGTCAATTCCATGATAATAGAAGTATGCTCGTCTGAGCGTAGCCAGCAATAATTATATCATTTTTATGGGGATTGACAAGGATAAGGGTCCGATGTATCAACGAGAAAAAAAGCCATCCGTTGTAGGACAGCTTTTTTCTTATTCGGCCATCACGCCGGAAAAGGAGCTGACCTGCTCTCTCTCGACGATTGCCCTTTGATACTCTTCAAAAATCATACTCTGCATTGAGGTTCTGGCATCCGAATTGATGGGATGCGCAATATCCCGGTATTCTTCTTCTCCAACCTTTCGGCTGGGCATCGCTACAAACAGGCCGTTGCTGCCGTCTATGATCTTGATGTCATGGATCACAAACGCATTATCGATGGTGACGGATACAACTGCCTTCATTTTTCCTTCATCATGAAGTTTGCGAATACGAATATCAGTAATATTCATGAACACCCCACCTTTTTCAAGTAATTCCATTCACTATAGGAATAATATACACTATCCCTATAAAAAATTAAACCACTATTTCCATATAAAAGGTGTGAATCCCATATTTTTTCATGCTCTACAGCTCCGAATTCGGCATAATCCTCGCCGACGCTTCGCTGGCTCCCTCATTCAGCTTAAGCAGTGAATAGTGGGAACGGATCAGCTTCTGGAGGGGTTCGGTGAACTCAATCAATACACCCACGCCGCAGACTCTGGCGTCGAACTCCTGCACCAGATCTTCCATCCCCTTTACTGTGCCTCCACCCCTTAGGAAGGCATCGATAATCAATACGTTGGAATTGGGCCGGATGGCTCTCTTAGGGACATACATGGTCTTTAGGTCCCCTTTTGAGCCCGAAACATAGTTGATGCTGACCGTAGGCCCCTCGGTGGGTTTGTTTTCGTTCCGGACAATCACCAGGGGGACATTGAGATAATGGGCAGTCATCATGGCAATGGGTATCCCTCGGGTTTCCACCGTAACCACCGTCTGGATCTGTTCCGTGATGAACCGTTCCGCAAAAATGGCTCCGATGCGGCTCACATAATCCGGATGACACAGCAGATCTGCCAGATACAGATACCCTCCCGGAATCACCCGGCCCGGCTCCAGAATGCGGTTGCAGAGATCCTGAAGAAAAGCGCATCGGGCATCCGGTGTCATATGGGGCATGTATTTCACGCCTCCTGAGGCACCGGGCAGCGTAATTACCTTCCCAAGATTCATATCTTCCATTAACTTCTTCACAACCAGCAGATCCTCACTGACCGTGCTTTTGGCAGAACCGAATATTTCAGTAAAACAGGATAGTGTAAAAATTCGGTTGGGCGAATCGCACAATATCTTGACCAGTGCTCCAACCCGTTCATTGCGCTTCATGTGGCTCCCCCTGTGAAAAATACGAATGTTCTGATGACTCCTTATTATTTTATTCGCATTTCATACTCTTGGCAATTGATTTAAACTCAGATGCATTAAGCTGTTTTGTTACGAATACACTTTGTGATATAATGATTTTTGGCACTTGATCCATTTCGGTTAACCATAAACGTTTACCTGATTAATCTACCGAGGAGTCTTATGATGATAAATCCACTTTCTACAACTAAGCATATACACCTGATCGGCATTGGGGGCATTGGAGTCAGCGGCCTTGCCGAAATGATGCTGTCACGGGGGTACTCCGTATCGGGTTCCGATATGAAGACCTCCGTTATCACAGAGCGGCTGGCACAAAAGGGAGCACGGATTTATACCGGCCATGCCGCTGAGCAGGTGGCTGGCGCAGACCTGATCGTATACAGTGCTGCGGTAAGGGACGACAACCCCGAGCTGCAACAGGCCCAGGCCTTGGGTATAACCGCCGTCAATCGGGCCGAAATGTTGGGCATGCTCATGCAGGAATATCATAACAGCCTGGCAATTGCCGGCACCCACGGCAAGACCACCACCACCTCCATGATTTCGGTAATCCTTGAGAAAGGTGGACTGGACCCGACGATGCTGATCGGCGGTGACATCCGCGAAATCAAGGGCAATGCCAAAGCCGGAAGATCCCCCTACCTGGTGGCCGAGGCCTGCGAATATAAGGACAGCTTCCTGAGTTTCCACCCCTTCGGAGCAATCATTCTAAATATCGAAGAGGATCATCTGGACTATTTCCGTGACATTGAGCATATTATTGAATCCTTTACACGGTTCACATCCCAGGTCACAGAGGGGGGCTTCGTTGTTTATAACGGCGATGACCTGAATTGTCGCCGCCTGCTGGACGGAATTTCTTCCCCCGCACTGTCCTTTGGCCTCGATCCGACATGCGACTGCACGGCCGAAGATATCGTCTTCAGCCCCACAGGCTGCGCCTCCTTCATGCTGGTATACCGTCAGAAGAAAATGGGCACGGTTTCTCTCAACGTCCCCGGCATGCATAATGTCTATAATGCCTTGGCTGCCATCGCCGCCTCCCTTCAGTGCGGCGTAGCCTTCTCTGCAGTACAGGAAAGCCTGCTTTCCTTCCAGGGCGCCCGCCGGCGTTTTGAATACCGGGGGCAGTTCAACGGAGCCGCCGTGGTGGATGATTATGCGCACCACCCCACAGAGATCCGGGCAACCCTGGCCGCTGCGGCAAAGACCGAACACCAAAAGGTATGGTGTATCTTTCAGCCCCACACGTACACCCGGACAGCGGAGCTGATGAAGGAATTTTCAACTTGCTTTGCCGATGCGGACCATGTGATTATCACCAAAATCTATGCAGCCAGAGAAACGGATACCCTGGGTGTCCACGGCAGCCACCTTGTTGCCAGGATTCAGGCCACCGGTCAACAGGCCCTGTATCTGGACTCCTTCCCTGAAATCGTCGCCTATCTGAACGCCAACGTGGGGGAAGGGGATCTGATCCTGACAGTGGGCGCAGGCAACATCGACGATGTCGCCAACATCCTGACCGAAAACTGATTCAGACAAACATAAACATGAAGAAAAACCCTCTGACCTGCGCAACCTTCAACTCCCGGTTGCTCTGTACAGAGGGTTTTTCTTCCAAATAGTCTTTTTCATCAACCTCAACACTGTGTCCATTCCCGGACACAGTGTTTTTTTGCTATGGGTTTTGCGGCGCTTCTGCTCCGGCGGGATCCGCGATTTCCTCTCCTGTACGGTTGTATATGCCAAGCAGCAGCTGCTCTGTAGCCTCCGGATCGTGAATGTAGCAGCTAAGACCATCCACACTGCTCACTTCTCCGGGTATCATAACCGACTTCAGTTTTTCCGTATCTATCCCCACAAGGGACACGCCATAGAACAGCATCTTGTCCACGGTCATGTCCGTTTTTACATGTTTGAAGGAGGCCCGTATCACCTGGGGCAGCTTTAGGCTAATGGCCTTCTTCAACGACGCTTTCACAAAATCGTGCTGCCGCTGAATACGCCCCAAATCACCTGCCCCCTCCTCTCCGTTGTTCTTTCGCCACCTCAGATACTGCACGGCGTTATCCCCGCTGAGAAGGATCGGGCCTTTGCTGAAGTGGATATGAAGAGGAGGATCATCGTATTCATCATCATAATTCATCGGTTGGTCAATCGTTACCGGTATCCCTTCCAGGATATCAACAATCTCCCTCACCGCATCATAATCAATGTTGACATAGTAATTCACCGGTATGCCCAAAAGCTTCTCTACTTCACGGGCGACGCCCTCCGCCCCTCCTGCGGCACCTTTAAAGCCATACACCGCATTAAGCTTTTGAGCCCCTACAGCCGTATGCCCCGGCACCGGGTGATAGGTGTCCCTGGGGATGGACACGATATCCATCAGCTTGAGCCCGGGGTCAAAGCTCACCAGCATCATGGTGTCGGACCGTCCGCCATCGGAGCCCATCATCAGGACATTAACCCGACGACTTTTTTCAGCCATGACATCCAGATCTGTCCGGTCCGCTTCAGTGATTTCATCCCTTGGGGGTTCTGCGGCCATCCGCTCCCCTGTTTCTTCAACGCCACTGGAACCGCTTTGTATGTAGGCATAAAGTCCTGTCCCTATCATCAGGGAAAAACACAGGAATGCCGCTGCGAAAACGCGAATATAGGATTTCATCAATGCTCCCCTTCTAATCCCTTTGTCTTAGCTGCTTTGGCTCTGCTACAGCTTGACATCTCTGAAGAGCACCAGCCACGCGAGAAAAATGGCCCCCACATTGATAAGGCAGTCTGCCACATTGAATATCGGAAAATTAATCAGTGTAAAATCAAACATATCCACCACATAATTTAAGCGTATGCGGTCGATCAGATTCCCCACTCCCCCGGCCAGAATGAATACCAGGGCCATTTTAAGACCTGCATTCCCCGGCTGCGGAATAAGGCGGACCAGCCAGAGCAGCAGTGCCAGCATGGCAATGGAGGTGATGACAATCAGAAGCATCTGCTGGTTTTTAAGAATGCTGAAGGCGGCCCCCGTGTTTCGGGTGTAGGTAAGATGAAATACATTGGTGATAAGCGGAATGGTCTCCACTTGACTGAGCCGGGTCTGAGCCAGCCATTTACTTCCCTGATCCGCTGCCAGTGCAACGATCAGTATGATCCAGTAACGCATAGATTCTCCTTATTGCAGCGGCGACACAATGCGCCCCAGTGATTCCAGAAATCTCGGCCATAAGCCTCTTTCCCGGTGCCCATCAAGCAGTATTTCCATCGAATCATATAGATCGTTTTCAAAATCCTGTTCGAGCCTTTCAACAAATGATTTATCATAAATAAACGCGTTCACTTCAAAGTTAATCTCCAGGCTGCGCACATCCAGGTTCGCAGTTCCGATGGAGGCGCCGATACCGTCCACCAGCAGGATCTTACTGTGAATAAACCCCTTCTGGTAGGTATAAATGCGTACCCCTGCGCTTAAAAGCGCTTCAATATTATCCCTTGAGGCCCAGTACACCAGAAAATGGTCCGCTTTTGAAGGAATGATAATCCGGACGTCAACACCACTGAGGGCAGCTGTTTTCAAGCCCATAAGCAGACTCTCCTCCGGAACCAGGTATGGGGTTGTTATCCAAATTCGCTTCTCTGCTGTGGCAATCATGGTGAAATACGCCTGAAGAATGGTTTCCCAATCGGAATCCGGTCCGCTGGCCGCTATCTGAACAATGCTTTTCCCCGCCCTGCTCATAGGCGGAAAATACCGGTCCCCGGCAATCGCCTCCCCTGATGCAAACTCCCAATCCAGGGCAAAAATACTCTGAAGGCTGTAAACACACTCTCCTATGAGCATAATATGGGTATCACGCCAGAATCCCAATTTTTCGTCAGCCCCCAGATACTCATCACCGATGTTGAGCCCTCCGGTGAACCCCGTTACTCCGTCCACAATCAATATCTTCCTGTGATTTCGGTAATTCAGTTCTCGGCGGATTACCGGAAACAAAACCGGAAAGAACACCCGGACCATTACCCCTGCATTCTCCAGCTCTTCCCTGTATCGGCGCCCCAAGCGCCAACAGCCAACGCTGTCATAAAGGACCCTCACCGTGACACCCTCCCGGGCCTTGAGTATCAAGAGATCCTTAAGGGCGTTCCCCACTTGATCATCCCTAATAATGAACATCTCCAGATGGATATGATCATACGCCTCCCTGATCTTGTCAAACATAGCGCCATAGGTTTCCTTCCCGTTGGTCAGAACCTCCACCTGGCTGTCGATATAGAAGGGCGAGCTGGAATTAGCCAGCAAAAGGTTTATAAGCCGTTTGCTCACCAGGCTTTCTTCCTGACTGAACAGTTCGATGGATTCAACAATCTGCTTCTGTATCTCTGCCGCACGCTCAACCTTCGGCGTGTTGCGCTCTTTCTTTTTCAGACGCCAGCGTTTCCGAACATCCTGACCGAACAGCAGATAGAACACAATGCCAATACCCGGTATTAGAAAGAGCACCAGGATCCACGAAATCGTTTTATTGGGATTACGGTTTTCGAAAAAAATGATACAGACTGTCGTCAGGATATAGAGAGAAAAAAGAATTCCAAAAATCTCACTGGCCAAAAGCAGCCATCGGTTATCCACCGGATGCAGACGGGCCAGGAATACGGTTAATCCTATCATGGCCAACAGCACAACGGTAAAAAGCAACGCCCTAAGTGTTCTTCTGAGGTATTTTCCCATTCAGAGCAGCTCCCCTGTTCACATTAGAGGGGTCGGGCCTCCATCTGATAAATAGCCTTCCCCGCCTCGGCAAATTTCTCCTCATACTCTGTTCTTGGTGCCCGGTCTGAATCCGGATGACCGTGCCAGTTCAGCCGAACATTCCTCACTTCAAACCCGGCTTCCAGAAAAGCGTTAATTGAGAATTCAAACAAGTCCCGATTATCTGTTCTGAACTGGATGAAGCCATCCGGCGCCAGAATTTTCCGGTATCTGCCAAGATAATCAGGATGGGTGAGTCTTCGTTTTCCATGGCGATCCTTGGGCCAGGGATCGGAAAAGTTCAGATAAATACCTGCAATTGTACCCGGCAGGAACCATTGATCGATTTCTCTGATCCGGGTCCAGATGAATCTGCAATTCTTCAGACCCATCTCATCGGAACGTTTCACAGCCTTTACCAATACCTCTTTGAGCATCTCCACGCCGATAAATGCCGCCTCTGGATTCTCCCGCGCCATTCGCAGCAAGAATCGCCCCCTTCCCATTCCAAGCTCCAGGTACACCGGCGGTTTCCCCGGAAAGACCTCCTCCAGGAGGATCGGTTCACCTGCTTTCGGCTCCAGGAGCAATTTTTTCAATTGCATCAATCCTTCTTCAGCGTGGGGGTTATTTCGAATTCGCATACAATCTCCTTAACTTCAGATTATGCCAAAAAGCAGCAGCGATTGTGGGTTTCGCCGCTGCTCTGCATACGTCTCTGGCTACTGCGTATCGGTAAAGATGCGCGGGTTGCCGCTCCACGCCTTCAACACTTCTATTTCTTCCGGCTTCACATAGCCCAGGGTTGCGGCCAACGGGAGCAACACCCCGTAATCCGTAAGGGTATGGAACGGTATGGCTGCGGCGCCGAACTTTTCGGCGACCTCCGGGAACTGATAACTGAAAATAGCCAGTACAGCCACTACCTCCGCCCCAGCTTCCCGAATGGCTTCCACCGCTTTCAGCGAACTGCCTCCGGTAGACAGCAGATCCTCAATCAATATAACCTTTGACCCGGAAGCCAGACGACCTTCAATCTGATTTCCCTTTCCATGACCTTTGGGTGTGCTTCTTACATAGACCATGGGTTTATCAAGCGCATGGGCAACCCAGGCAGCATGAGGAATCCCTGCCGTTGCCGTACCTGCTATTACATCCGCTTCGGGGAACGCCCTCTGAATCAGACTGGCAAAGCCCCCCGCTATGGCTGTACGAACCTCCGGATAGCTGATGGTGACCCGGTTGTCACAGTAAATAGGGGAACGTATACCCGATACCCAGGTGAACAGATTGTCGCGGCCCACTATGGACACCGCCTTGATTTCCAACAGCATGGCTGCCAGCTTTTCCGCAAGGGCCTGATCTCTCAGTGATGCTTCTTTTTCCGTCATAAAATCCTCCTTTTCGTCTCCCGGACGTTCTTAAAAGAGCCTTGGACTTTCCCAATTATAACACAGAAAAACCCGCATTTCATTGGTCTTTTAGGGCTGGTCGGGTGTATCGGTTGGATGCGTTCCATATAAGAAATTCATGAACCCCATTATCTTCAAGAGCTTGAATCTGAGCTCTCACCTCATCCGCCCCGTAGGTGATATGGCCCTTCACCCACTTGGCTGTAAAATCCTGAATCCAGGGGCGGAGCACTGCCGGGGTAGTAAGATTGGTATCCCGGGCCTTTGCGTCCTTTATTCCCGCAGAAATGGTGGCATACGGAGCCGCATCCGGAATCTTAAGGCCAAAATTTCCCGGTCCGTAGTGGCTTGGATACATCATGGGGCAGTTGTAGTCCACTACATTGCTCATGGTTTCCCAATGCTGACCGATATTTTCGTCCCCTGTACTGGAAGCCGTCCAGCCGAAGGTGTCTGCCGCCAGATAAACTCTATAGGGCTCCAGTTCCGCTCTTGCGAAGCGCAGATAGCGATAAATCGCCAGAGTTTTGGATTCACTCCACGCATTCTTGTAATCCAGTCGGGATTCCACAGAGGGCTTCACATCCGGAAACCGGACATAATCAAACTGGATCTCATTAAACCCGGCTTCGGCTGCTTCTTTAGCCACTTCCACGTTGTAGCGCCAAAGCTGCCGATCATATGCCGACGCCCAGTGAAGACCGTCGGAAGACTGGTAAACCTCTCCACTCCCCGTGTCGGTAATGGCACGGTCCGGATAACGTTGGGCGTAGTTCGGCGTTTTGAATGTAACAATGCGGGCAATGGTGTAGATGTTCTTTTTCTTGAGCTTTCCGATCAACCCCCTGATATCCTTCACCGGAGCGCCCTTGTTGGCCTCCGGACAGAACAGGCTGGCCGCTTTTGTTGAAAACAGCATCCGCCCGTAATCGTCTTTAACATCAATGACCATGGCATTGATTTCCGTCTCATCCGCCAAGCGTATCAGGGCATCCAGATTATCGGAGGATGCCGTGTTGACCGTCACATAGATTCCCTTAACCGCCACCCGGGGATTCCCAGGATAGTCCTTAACCTTGGGGATTGGACCGTAATCCACCCCCTCAAAGCGTTTTATGATAAACCCCTCCAGCCCGGTTGCCAAATGCCGCGCCTCAACCCAGGACTCGCCGCCCTCAGTCGATGGTCCCTTTATACGTAGCCATTGGGGATTCCCCGAGGCATCTTTTTTCACTTCCATGATTGAAACCGGCTCCTTAACCGGCAAAATCCCTAAGGGTTTCGCCGTAGCTGCCGGCCCGTTGAACACCTGAGCGCGGACCTTGGGATAACCCGTTTTCCACTCTCCGCTCTTTACAGGGGCGGCAGATTTTGCCGGCAGTATCCATTCCGCGCCGGGATTTTCCCGAATATCCTGCGGAACGGTCTGCTTTTTAGCGGTTTCTATTCCGAAGGACTGTGCGCATCCGCACAACAGGAGCGGAAGCAAAACCCCTGCTGTGATCCATCTATATTTCATGACTGTTCTCCTTAGCAAGGCAACAGCCCATGGGCGTACCATGGGCCTGCGTGTGTTTACTCAATGACAATGACGGCGGTTGTTCCAATTTCCGCCCAATCATATAAAAATTTCGCATGGGATGTATAATTTCGGACACATTTATGGGATCTTGGGATCGTGCCTATGGTTGACAAATACTCTTGAATCCCAGGGTCCTTGCGTTCAAGAACAACGTCCCTGGTGACAGCGGGGGTTATCACATTGCCCAAAGCATCCATAACGGGTTGTTTCACGACCACCTTACCCTTTATGTCCTTGTAATTCACAGGCACGCCGTGTATGTATGCCCCCCCGTTGAAACGCAGGGCAAAGGGGGCATATCCTTCAATAACCTTTGAAACATCCCCCAGGTACATGAACTTGGATTTTTTCTCCATAACCATAAAATGCCCCAGAGTGGTTTCCTGCTTGAAGGGTGCATTTTCGCCCGTGGTGGCCATAAGATAGGAAACCAGCTTCCACCCTTCCCCTGATCGCTGAAAAACTGCCTCATTCTGGTTTTTCCGATCAACGACAACCACCTTGCCCAGAGACTTCAACCGGGGCTCTGCCGGGATATATTTCTTCGGTACATAATACACACCCTCAAAGTCCACGGTTGTGATTTCATAAAAATCCGATTGTTCACCCAATACTGCCACTAAAGAACCATCCGTCAGATACCGAAAGTCTCCCTGGGTGCTGGCCTGATAGTAGGCCGGCACTGCCTGGTCCCGCATGGAGCCGAAAGCGTCAACATCTTGTCCTTGCCGTTTCGGAGCCCATCCACCCCTGTTTTTGTAATTCTCCACATGGGCAACATTCCCGTTTTCCACCGTATTCCACAACCGGTTCAAGGTCCCGTTCATCTTCTCGAACTGAAAACCGCGACGGGTGATGGAGGGAGCAAAAACATACCCTTCCTGAAGTGCTTCGGGGGCTCCCCACTGCACCCGATACCAGCCGTTCCCCTTCTCAGAGGCATCGCCCTGTACGATGCCATCCGTGGCAATGTGTTGATAACGGCTTATTCCTCGGAGGGTCCGCGCACTGAATTTGGGCTGTTCTTTTACAGAAACGGATCCACCCGTTAAATTGGTAAGGTACTCCCGAGTTGCCGGGTAACGGGTATAAGCCAGCTCCTCATGGATCCCCTCCGGCAGCGTACCCGGAAAATAGGCAGTCAGCTTCCCGTTGCCTATCTGCTTCTCCCCCGCAGGCTTGACCCTGTAGAATTTTGTTTTATTGTTTCTTTCCTGTTCATCGCTAACGACTACAGATTCCCATACGGGCGCCTGTAAAACGGTTTCCGTGGATGGGGTTGCAGTCGCCCCACTTGCAGGGGGGCGAACCGCAGAAACGGGAGTTCCCGGATCGGACTGACCAATCGCAGGAGCTCCCATTATCATCAACGCGACAACCAACAGCAGCAGCTGCCTAAATTTCATAGCTAAACCTCATTCACTGATAGTGATAGATACCTGCAATCAGATAGTTTTCCGGCACCTCAAAGGTTCCGGGAGCTACATCAAGACTCCAACTGCCGGGCAGGCCCAGGTCATGCATGGCTACCTCAAAGTACAGCATGGCAATCCCAGCCTCCACCGCTGCCAAGGATTCGTCCGCGCAATTTTCTTTATATGGGTTTTCCTTATTGATAGCCAGAAGGATTCTCTTCCCGTTGACCACAAACCGCCACGGCTGAAGATTACCCCAGGAGGGAGCCAGATGCATATAGAAGAACGCTTCTGCAAGTCCGTATGATTCAAGCATTTCAACGCTTGCGAAGTTATTCCACTGATTCATGTATACAATTTCTTCAATTGAGACCCGAGCACTTACCGGTGCTTTTGAGTATTCAGGGTTCTTGTCGGAGTACCCTGCCTCGGCGTATGGAGAAAGGCCGCCGCCGGGTTTTCCCTGGAAGATGTTTGACACACGGTGCTCTGCCCTGGGATATCCGATGGCAATAAGTGCCACCAACCGCCGTCGGTCTTCCAACTGCAGCAGGTTCTTTGCCGCTTCGCTCTTGTCCATCGTTTCAATCCAGCAGGTTCCCAGATTCAGTTTAGTAGCATTGAGCACAAACCATTCTGCAACATAGCCCGCATTGGACAGGTAATGTCCGGTTTCTGCCGCCAACACGGCAAAATAGTGGGGAGCCTTGATCATAACGCCGCTATAGCCGGCAATGCCGTTAAGTAAATGATGCACCTGATTTCCATCATCAATGAAAAGCAGCTCGACATCCTGATCTGCTTCAAGCTTCACCGGCGTATCCAGTATCTTCATCAGTTGGCTCAATTCTTCCGGACTGATGGGTTTTTCCTTATACTCCCGAACAGAGCGACGCTTTTCAATAACCTTAAGCATTTTCATATAATCCCCTCCTAATGAAAGTCTTTTAAATTATAGCATAGTGCCGCGCTATAATGTGACGGGATTTCTTAGTACCCCAATCCCCTCAATACGGCACTCCACTAAATCTCCAGGCTGCAGATAGCGCGGCGGTTTAAATCCCATTCCAACCCCGGCAGGGGTTCCCGTGGCGATGATATCACCGGGATACAGGGTTGTTGCCCTGGAAATGTCGCTGATAATGGTTGGAATGTCAAAGATCAGATGTTTGGTATCTGATTCCTGACGCAGCTCCCCATTCACCCGGGTCTCCAGCTTCAGATCCAGAGGCAGCGGAAGCAGGCTTTTATGGACTACAGCAGGGCCTATAACGGTATGGGTATCCAGGCATTTTCCCCGAAACCACTGGGTATGTTTCATCTGCAGTTGTCTGGCAGAAATATCGTTAAGGATCGTATACCCAAAAATATAGTCTTCAGCATCCAGAGGGCTTATATTTACACCTTGCCTGCCGATGATGACCGCCAGCTCCACTTCGTAATCCACCTCACCGCCGGTAACCTCGGGAAAAATTCGAATCGCATCGTTAGGCCCAATGGCCGGTGATGCGGTCTTCGTGAAGTAGATGGGATACTCCGGAACCCCGGACAGGTTGGCGGTGAGCCCCTCCAGCTCCCTGACATGCTCGATATAATTCTTCCCCAGGCAAAAAACGTTCCGCCTGGTCCAGGGGATGGGTGTCAGAATTTCTGCGGTTTCCGCATCAAATCCCCGAAGCTGCTCAGCCTTTATAGACGCCTCTCCGATCCGAAATTCATTCCATGTATCGATGATCTCCTGAACAGAGTCAACCGGATCCCAGCCCAGGTCCCGGCATATTTCCAAACATGGGACCAGTCTTCCTGAACTGTTTTCAATGCCAACCTCCGGGCCGTCCCCCAGATCGAAACGGACAAATCGCATAAGGACTTCCTCCCTGATTGCTGTCAGTGTTTCACTCAATAGTATATAATAAATGCAGCAAGTAATAAAGATTTCAACTCATACATTCGGAGGTGTTTATGCGCCTGACATTCCACGGAGCCGCCGGGGTTGTAACCGGTTCCAACTATCTGCTTCAAACCGACAGATACCGCATCCTGATTGACTGCGGTCAGTTTCAAGGCGAAAAGGAACTGGAGCGGCTCAACAGAGATCCCTTCCCCTATGACCCCTCCAGTATTGATTGCCTTCTTCTCACCCACGCCCACATCGATCATAGCGGCCGTATCCCTCTGCTGGTAAAGCAGGGCTTCAGGAACCGCATCCTGTGCACACGCCCCACAGCGGAGCTGGCAACTCTGCTCCTTAAAGACAGCGGCCGCATTCACGAGGCGGAAGCAGCGTGGGACAACAAGAAGCGGGAACGGGCCGGCCTTCAGAAATCAAGTCCCCTGTTCACAGAGGAAGATGCGATTGAATCCCTGGCTTACCTCAATCCCGTGGATTACGAGCGTCCCTTTGAGGTGCTTCCCGGAATAACCGTCACCTACCATAATGCGGGCCACCTGTTGGGAGCCGCATTCATAGAATTAACCGTTCACGACGGCGGTCCAAAGAAAACCCTGATTTTTTCCGGAGATCTGGGCATGCGGGAAATCCCCATGCTGAACCGTCCCGTTAACCCACCCGCGGCGGATTTCCTCATCATCGAATCCACCTACGGCGACCGCAACCACGAAAATGTGTCTACCCGGGTTGAACGCCTGGTGGATATCCTGCTGGACACCACCGACAGAGGCGGGACCGCACTGATTCCATCCTTTGCCATCGGTCGCACCCAGGAAATCCTGTTTGCCTTAAGCACCTCTATCACCGATCCGGTAAAGCTGGACAGGTTCCTTCAGATACCCATCTATGTGGACTCCCCCCTGGCCATCGACGCCATTTCCGTGTATGAACACAATATGGATTACTACAACGAACATGCCCGTTCCCTGTTTGCCACCGGCAAAAGCCCCCTTCGCATGCCCAATCTGCATATCATCACCAGCAGCGACGGATCCATTGCCCTGAACAGGGACAACACTCCCAAGGTGATCATCTCAGCCAGCGGTATGTGCGACGCCGGCCGGATCCAGCATCACCTGAAGCATCACTTGTGGGCTTCCAAAAACAGCCTTATTTTCGTGGGCTATCAAGCCACCGGCTCATTGGGGCGGCTTATTAAGGAAGGACAGCCCACCGTGCAGATTCTGGGGGAAACGGTGAAGGTGGGGGCACGCATCCATACCCTGGAGGGCTTCTCCGGCCACGCGGACCGCGACGACCTCACCAACTGGTTGAAAGGGTTCCCCGCAATCCCTGCCCGCACCTTCATCGTCCACGGAGAGCCGGATATGGCGCTGCCCTTCAGTCAACATCTCCGGGACGATTTGGGACACCACCCCGAAATTCCGGTGATGAACCAAACTGTAGAGCTCTAGAATTCCCAAGGCTGACCTGATTTGAAATAAAAATCACCCCATTTATCCGTGCAAATCCGTGTTATCCGTGGCAAAGGATTTTATTATTTCGCTTTTCCACCGAACTTCCAGTTTGCTACATCCACTTTTTCCTTCTGAACAGATACAGACACCCCGCCACCACCAGAAGGTTCAGTGCGATGACATACACATAGCCGTAGGTCCAGGAAAGCTCCGGCATGGTGCTGAAATTCATGCCGTACCATCCGACAATCAGTGAAAGCGGTAAAAAAATGCTGGTGACCACGGTGAACACCTTCATGATATCGTTGGATTTGATGTCATGCTCCGCCTGGAAGGCCTCCCGAACCTGAGTGGCGTAATCACGGAGCATGAGAACGTTGGAAACCATTCCGGAGGCTTTGCTGGCCAGGATTTTCATGGCCTTTACCTGCATTGGCGAAAACAGTGCGTTCTCATTGTCGGAAAAGCCTTGAATCACATACAGCATCGGCTCGATGTAATGCTTGATATGCATGATCTGTCTGCGCTTTGCCACGATTTCCTTGGAATATTCCCGCCGGGCATCGGCCAGCACTTTTTCCTCCAGGGCTTCAATGCTATCCTCCACAGCCTCCAAATGCTCTTCATTACTCTCGATGATGCTTTCAATCAGAGCCAAAATCAAGACCTGGGGCGAAAAGGCTTCATACTTTTGAAGAAACACCTCGTGGGATAAACCCTCCACAAACCGGTTTACCAGCCTGTTCTCATCCCGATAAACCAGCAGCAGGGACGACGCCGTGAGATAGAACCGGAATTCTGCCACGGTTGCTTCGTCGCCGTCAACCTCAATCGCACTGAGAAGACCATAGCTATAGGTTGGATGACTGTCCATCCGTACGTGCCTGCTCACATCCAGGCACTCCAGGATCGTATACTCGTTCACCAGAGAGATATCCTTAATCTTTCTCAGCTCATGTGGCGCAGCGATGGAAAACGTGAGGGGCCCTTCGAAAAGCCGCAGTTCCTTCGGGTCTGACAGAATCAGGTGATCCGTTTCCAACTGGTAATGGCGCATAAAGTAATCTCCGTTCTGTTTTCTTTATCCCTGAACAACCGTCAGCGGCTTCCAGCCCTCCGGATCATTTTCAAGGCCTTCGCCATAATCCACCGCCCACAGGATCAGTCCCTGAGGAGGTGCCAGAGGCCCCGCCTTGGAACGGTCTTTGCCGGCAAGAATATCACGCACCTGCTCCGGTTCCATACGGCCAGCACCTACCTCCAGCAGCGTGCCGGTGATGATACGCACCATATGGTGCAGAAATCCGTCCGCAACAAACGTGATATCCACCTGGGGCCCCGCCGAAGAAAATGAAATCTCTTCGATTGTTCTCACCGCACTTTTCTTCTTGGATTTCATGGTGGTGAAGGCCGAAAAATCACGGGCACCGAGAAGCAGACCGGCAGCCTTTTGCATCGCTTTCACGTCCAGGGGCTCCGATATGTGGTGCCTGTATCTGCGCTCCATGGGGTTGGGTAGAGGTGCGTTCCACAACCGGTAGCGATATACCTTTTTCACCGCATTGTACCTGGCATGGAACCGTTCCTCCACCAGCCCCATTTTCAAGACCGTAATGTCCCCCGGCAGATAGTGGTTCAGTTGGGCCATAAGCTTTTCCGGAGGCATGCCACCTTTTGTGTGGAAGGATGCCACCTGCATCCGGGCGTGTACCCCTGCATCGGTTCTGCCCGACCCGGAAATCTCCACCGGTTCGTCCAGTAGTCGGGATAGGGTCGCTTCTATACGGCCCTGCAGGGTCTCCGCATCACTCCCAAGCCGCTGCCAGCCGCTGTAGCGGGTTCCGTCGTAAGCCAAATCCATGCGATAGGTTGTCATAAGGCTCCTTTTCGTGGCACAATGGCCGGAATGAAAAAACGCCCCGTTTTCCGAGGCGGGCTTTTACTTATTCAACAACTTCAGATAGGATGAGCCCCACTAACCCCGGCCCTGTATGAACAGCCAGCACGGGGCTGATCTGATCAAAAAACATGTCCCGTACATTCCCCATGGCCCGGAACTGGTCATAAACTTCCTTGGCTTCTTCGGGGGCATTTCCATGAACGATGGCCACATCATAGCGCTTGTCCAACATCATTTCCTTCCCGATGGTCAACAGCTCCTGCACTGATTTCGCACGGCCCCTCACCTTCCGATGGGTGTAATAAATCCCTTCCGGATTAACCGAGATAATGGGTTTGATATTCAGCAAATCACCAATGGTTCCCTCAACCAGACCGATGCGGCCCCCTTTTCGAAGATATTCCAGGGTTTTAATCACATAAAAGGTCCGCGTACGGGTTACCGCATCCCGGGCTTTCGCCAGAGTTTTTTCAAAATCACCGCTCCTGGCCAATTCTTTAGCGGTTTCCAAAACAGCAAGCCCCGTTCCAAGGGAAAGGTTTTTCGAATCGACCAGCTCAATCACCACCTGCTTCATGTCCTCCGTAACAGAGCGAACCATATTAAAGGTTCCACTGAGCCCGCTGGAAATGAAAATGCCGATGATGTGGGTATATCCTTTTTCAATGAGTTCATTGAAAAGGGCCAGAGCGTCCTCTGGGGATGGCAGTGAGCTTTTGGGGATTTCTATAGAAAATCGTTCATAAATTTCCTCCGGTGAAATCTCAGACCGGTCCCGATACTCTCTGTCCTTATAAATGATCCTTAATGGGATTACATGAATCCCCATGGAATCGATTATATCCCGTGGTAAATCGCAGGCAGAATCTGTCACAATCGCTATCTTATCCAAGAGCATCCTCCTTATCAATCAGCTTGTCCCTCATTATATCAGAATTTTTTGATTTCCGCACATTCGGAGGGCAGATCAGTGCCATTACCGGCATGAGCCAGCAAAAGACCGCCCATAGTCCGTACTGCCAGGCGGGAACCCCCGTTAGAGCCATAATGACCAGTGCATTCACATTCCAAAACTCCAGGGGCGCAATTAACGTTCCGGTATCGGATACCAATATCGCTGCCTCCATCGAAGAAATCCGTTCGTCCTTTTGGAACGGCTTCATCGCTTCAAGGGGAAGCAATATCCCCACTGTCTGATCACAGGTCAAAGATGTAAGCGCAATGCTGAAGAGACCCATACGCCTTTTCAGCGCCTTCATACTGCCAACCCCTTCTGCCAGATGGTGCAGCAACGTCCGGGTGATGCCTGTCGTGCTTAACAGCTCGTTGTAGACCACCGCCAACGCTACGATGCCCAGAACTTCTGCGATCCCCATGACGCCTCCGCCCTTGAGCACACCCAGATTGTCGGAATATCCGTTGACAAGACACATCAACGCTTCATCCAAGGGCCTGTTCTGGAGCAGCACGGTAAAACCAAAACCCGTCAGAACCCCTGACAACAATGTCCACACGGTGGATACACCCCGCAGCGCAAGCCCAAAGGTCAGAACCGGCAACAGCCACAGCAGCCTGGATTGGTGAAACGCCCCCGTAATGTCTCTCAGTACAGACTCTGATCCGGCCATGGGGGATTGGGGCGTCAGGCAACCCACCACCCCGTATGCAATGCTGCAAACCACTACAGCCAGCAAGACCCTTCTCCAGGAGTTTTTAAAGTAGTCCACGTAACGGAGCCCCGTCCGCTTAAGGGTAAGATTAACCAAGCCGGACATGGGAGCAATGCGATCCGCCAGAAACACCCCTGACACCAAGGTTCCCACAATGATTGCATCCGGAATCCCCACGCTCTTTCCCATTCCATAAAACGCAAGACCAATGGTGCTGAAGGTCCCCAGGGCCGTGCCGATACATACGGAGCTCAACGCACAGATGATAAAGGCAACCGGAAGAAACAGCACCCCCTGGCTGAGAGCAGAGCCGGCCTGCATAAGAAACGCCACCGCCCCCGAGGATATCCACATGGCAATGGACATCCCCATGAGGGTGATGATCATAAAGAGCCCCCGGATACGCCACAGTGAAAGTAGCGTAGCCCTAAGCATTCCGCGGAATGTCAGACCCTGATTGAAACCAAGGAGCAGTACCGGGATAATTCCACACAGGAAGGCAAATATAAGGGATATGGCATAAACGGAGCTTACGGCGATGCTTATCATCAGCACCGACATCACTCCCATTGCGGTTTTTAAGTAGGGTTGAATCTGCATGATTACCTCCGGACTAAAATTCACTCCCACAAGTATAGCATTTATACGCATGGTGTTGAATGACTTCACTGGGAATGGGTATCAATGTTCAAAAGATTCCGTGGTTTATTACGAGGAGGATCCTTATGAACTGGACACCCAGCATCCGAAAAGCAATTTTTCTTCCATTCTTCATAATCATCCTTGTCATCCTTCTCATTGTAGGGTTCGTGCTGAGCAACGATTACAAGTGGCTGCTTTCCGAGCAGGGAAGCAGAATGCTCCATACCTTAAGTGAAAATACGGCGGATCGCTTCAATTATTTTCTTGAAGAGCCCTTGCAGGTGAGCCGCCTCTACACATCCGAGCTGGAACGCATGGCATATTATTCATCCAGCGATCTTACCGAGGCCCAAGCCTATTCCCTTCATCTGGCAAAATCCATTCTTGAGAGTTCTCCACAGATCAGCTCCATCGGCTATGGCGATGAAGCAGGCAACTATCTCGGAATCCGAATGGACGGCACCACGGGCAAAGTGAATCTTATGCTGAAGGATTCGCGAACCGATGGAAAGCTGGTCATCTATGAGGGTGAAGATACACGCTCCAGGGTTCTTGCCTCTTATGACAATTACGACCCACGGACCCGCCCCTGGTATGCCCCTGTAAAAGAGCACCCCCAAGCTCAATGGTCCGATATTTACATCAATTATGATGAAAAGATGGATGTGACCGTTTCACTTATCCGACCGATTTTTGACCCTGCCGGCACCTTCCGCGGCACCGCTGTTATTGATGTGAAGCTGGACGGAATGACCGCCTTTCTCCAGAAGAGCAACCTCCACGGCTCTGGAACAATCTATATGATGAACGGCTCCGGGGAAGTGCTGGCCCATACAGATCCAGGGCCCATCGCTTCGGTTATACCGGGAAATCCCCCCACGGGCACCTTGGGAAAGGCTGCCGACAGCCCGAATCCCCTGATTAGAAAAAGCGCCGCCATGCTTTCGGAGCCGGGCAAAAAAGAACTCCGCTTTTTTTCCCTGAGCACAGACAACGGCGCTGCCATTGGCCTTAGAACAGCATTGGATACCTCCCTGGGGCTTGACTGGGAAATTGTAACCATTCTCCCCGAGCGCGATTTAATGGGATCCGTGAAGAGCCATCAGATGGCTTCATTTACCATCCTGACGCTTTCGATCCTATTGCTTTTTGCCGCAGGTTCCGCAGCTGTTTCCATCACAACCACCCCCATCGTGAAGGTGACTCAGGCAATTTCAGCCCTGTCGCAGAACCAGTTGGGCAGTACACTTGCAATGCCAAGGAAGGGCCTTCATGAAACCCGTGCACTGATTGAAGCCTTTAATAAGATGACCAGCCGTATGAACGCTTCCTTTGTTATGCTCCGAGACAGTGAAGAAAAATACCGGATCTTGGTCGAAAGCTCCAACGACATGATTTACAGTCTGGATCCGGAGGGCAGGTTCCTCTCTGTAAACAGCGCTTTTGAAGAAAGTACGGGTTTAAGCCGCTCGGAAATTCAGCAAAAAACCATCGAAAGCGTTCTGAGCAGCCCGGAAAATGTACTCAAATGGAAAGTTGACTTTGAGAAAGCCGTCAATAGCCAGCGCACCATCACCGGACTTACCCAGATCATGCGCCCTGATGGCCGGGTGCGCATCTTCAATACCTCTCTGACCCCGATACTTAACGAAGCCGGAGAATTAATCGCCGTTATCGGGACCAATCATGATGTATCCCGAATTCTTGAAATTGAAGCGGACAAGATATCCGCCATGAGCTATGTGGTATCCGGCATTGCTCACGAAATGAACACCCCCATCGGTAACTGCATTACCTCTGTAACCTATTTCCAATCAGAGCTCACAGCATTCCTTAAGCAAAACCCCACCTCCCCGGAGGATTGTGACGAGGTTCGGGAACTGCTGGATACCGCACAGGAATCCACCGACTTGATCCAGCGAAATCTTGAAAAAAGCAGAATCCTCATCGACAAATTCAAATCATTGGCAGCTTATCAGGATAAACAGGAGGATGCCTTGGTTGATCTGACAGCCTTGGTCCAGCGGGTTTTCGATATGCAGGCTGCGGACTATCCGGATAAACGAGTAACACTGGTATTGGAACCGACTCAGCCTATTACCGTCTTATCGCGGGAGGACAAGCTGGAAAAGGTTTTTATCGAATTGTTCCAGAATTCCTTTGAGCACGGGTTTATCTCTTCCGACCAGGGCCTCATCACCATAAGCTTGATCGGCCCTACCCCCGGGGGCGAACTGACCGTCCGTTATCGCGACAACGGCATCGGAATATCAAAGGATGTCAGCCGACTTGTCTTCACCCCGTTTTTTTCAACAAAGTTCGGTACTCAGCACAGCGGTCTGGGTCTGAATATTGTCTATAACATCATCAAATCCGCGTGCAACGGCGATGTGATGATTAACGAAAATTGCACCGAGGGATTGGACCTCAACATGATCCTTCGCTTCAGCTGAACAGCTTCCTCCGATCATGCCCGAAGGTCAAACTCCTTGTTTTCTCCTTTTTGTTTATCTGATGGAAATAGTGGTATATAAAAAATGAAGGTACATATGGCGTGGGTTATTAAGATTTCCAAAGGAGAGGATCACTATGAAGAAAATACTGTTCCCTGTGGAAGGTATGACCGTCAGCGACAAGGCCGTTGCCATGGCCTCTGAATTTGGGCAACTTGCCGGCGCTGAAATTGTTATCCTACACGTTCAGCCATACGGGGAAGCCATCGCTTATCCGTATGCACACCTTGCAGAACCTTGGGATGAAGAAGCACTCAACAAAGTGTCTGAACGGATTATCAGCCAGACAAGAGGCATGTTTCCCAGCGACGTGAAACTTAGCACCCGCGTGGTATCCGGAGATCCTGCCTCTGAAATTCTTGAAATTGCCGGTGAGGAAGGCTGCGATCTCATCGTTATGAGCACCCACGGCATGGGTACCATTACGCGCTTCCTTCTTGGCAGCGTAACCAACAAAGTGGTTCATCATTCCAAGGTACCGGTACTCGTTGTCCGTTAAAACAGAGCACCTGTGTTCTGTTTATAACCCGTCTCATTGCTATGAGACATACAAATGAAAAGGAGGATCAGTCATGAAAAAGATTCTTGTTCCTGTTGCAGAAGGCGGACTGGACGAATCTACCCTGAACTTTGCCAAGGAAATGTCCACCGGACTGGGAGCTCACGTGTTGCTGATAACCGTTCTCCCATACTCCGACACGCTGTCGCATCCTCAACTGGCTCACTTCGTAGGCGTTGAGGGGAAAGCGTTCATGGGTGTTTCGGAAGAAGTTGTTAAAAGCGCTCTGAAACAGATGACCGATGCCGGCATCACAAATGTAAGCACTGCCATCCTCAAGGGGGATCCCGCGTCTGTTATCATTGATGCCGCTGAAAACGAAAAATGTGATCTGATTCTGATCCATACCCACGGCATGGGTCTGGCTAAGCGATTCACCGTGGGAAGTGTCACCAATACCATTGTTCATCACGCCAATGTTCCTGTGTTGGTTATCAAATAAGCGACTGGCAGCAAGGCCTCTGCGACTGGCAGAGGCTTTCTTTTGTTTATATATCCATTTATCCGACCCGCCTCCCTTGAACCTCGAAAACCGGAATGGTATGATGTTTTAAAGATTCCACATTTTGAAAGGAGACTCCATATGAATCGTTTTCAAAACAATGCCGTATGGCTTCTGGCGGCAGCCCTGTTTTTTACAACAGCCTGCATCCCCGCCCATGGGCAGACACTGCGACTAACCCCGCTGGCTCCCTCCGTTGACAAACTGATCACCGTACCCAGCCTGCCTCTTCAGCCCCTCCAGCCTCTGCTGGCGCCCCTGCAGGCACCATCAGGTCTCGTTTGTGCTACCTGGCCCACCCTCAACACCGGCTCCAACGGTCTGACCCTGAACTGGAATGACACCAACAGCAGCGAAACCGGTTATATCATCGAAAAGGGCACCTTCGGAAAAGGGTTTGAGGTGCTTGGCCAGGTGGGAGCCGACACCACGCATTTCACCATCACTCAGCCCCAGGGCTCCTCAAATGAATATCGGGTTTATGCCCTCCGGAGCACGGAAAAATCAGACCCCTGCGACTCGGTAAAGGTTTACGGCTTCCCGTATGCCCCAAGTAATTTAAAGGCAACCCCAGGCATTGGTCCTGAAAATGGGATTATGCTAAACTGGGAGCCCTCTCCGGAGAACAACAGCCCTGAAATCACCTATATCATCGAACGTACCGGAGGTACGGATAAAAAGCTCTTTCAGGAAACCGGTGTCTACTTTACAGATACAACCGTTGCCCCTGATGTGACCTACACCTACACCGTACGCGCCCGGAACAGCGGCGGACTTTCCGCCCCCACAGATCCCCAAGGCTTAAAAGTACTGGCCGCTCCCACGAATTTGGGCGCCAATTACTGGCCTCCGGTGGATGGCTCCCTAGGACCCGTAACCATCGCGTGGACTGACAACAGCAGCAGCGAAAACGGATTTGTTTTGGAGTATATGCAGCCCGCATTACCGGACCTCTCTCCAATTCTTTTCAATCTACCTGCAAACACCAACCATTACAACATCAATGTTCTCCCCGATACCGAGTATATGTTCCATGTTAAGGCCGTCAGCAGTAACGCTTCCTCTGTTTTCACCAGTGCCGTAAAATGGCGTTCACCAAAAGGCAACACCGTAAATACCGCTGCCGGGAAGCTGGCTGTTCCCCTTAAAATAACCCTTTCCATGGGCAAATCCACCATGCTGGTAGACGGCAAAACCCTTCCCATCGATGGGGGCAGCGACACCAAACCCGTGCTCACCCAAAGCGGCAGAACCCTGATCCCCATCCGTTCCCTTATCGAGCAGATGGGCGGCACCATTGCCTGGGCTCCAGAGGAGAGAAAGGTCACCATCACCCTGAAGGAGCAAACCGTGGTGCTGTTTATCGACAGCTCTGATGCCCTGGTGAACGGTAAAAAAGTCACCTCTGAAACACCACCCCAGATTATTGGCGGACGAACCATGCTGCCCCTTCGCTTCGTAGGCGAAAATCTGGGCATGAACGTTCAGTGGAACCCCGCTACCCAGACCATTGATATCAACCCTCAGTGAACTATTCCATTCAAGTAGAGAAAATGGGCCGCGCCACCTTAAAATGATGGCACGGCCTCTTTTTATCTCCGGATTAATGGCTCTGCCCTCCCTGTTCAATTTCGGGTACCTCCATCGCCTTCTTTGAAATAATTTTCTTATAAAAATGCCATCCGGGTACGTAAATTTTTGAACTCTTCCGTATTCTATAGCACAAACGACAAATTCAACCGCAGGAGGAAAAAATGAACAAAGGATTTATACGACACACAGGCATTACCATGGGAGTTGCTTTGCTGGCGATTGCCGCCATTTCGTCAGCGCCTATCTTCGCAGAGCAGAGCAACGTCTACGCCACCATCACCGTTGATTGTGATCCCAGCGTAGAGCTTTCAGTGGACAAATTTAACAAGGTCACCGCTGTGACCCCCCTTAATGATCATGCCCGCCAGTTAGTTCTGACGAAAATCCAAGGGATGTCTGCGGACACTGCTGTTTTGGCAGTTGTCCAAGCCGCTCGGGATAAGGGTTATATCAACCAAGCAAAAAATCCTCTGGTCATCATGACAGCTGTGGACCAAAACCCCAAGGATGACGTAACCCTTACCCATTTGATGAAGCGTTTGACCAAATCTGTTTCCGACAGCCCGTTAACCGAGAAAACCACCATTTCGATTCAAACAGGTACGGTGGAAGAACAGCAAAAATCTCTGACTTCAAAAATTCCGCTGGGGATTCTTGCGGTGGACGCCTCGGCGAAAGCAGGGATTACACTGAGTGAATTTTTCAATACGCCGGCTGCCATGGAGCTTTTAGATGAACAAGGGGTTCTGATCTCCATGAACGATGACGATGACGACGAAGACGAAGATGAAGATGAAGATGAGGAAGAAGATGAGGATGAAGACGTAGACGAGGAGGCTGACGACGCCACTGACAGCACTGGCAAGGGCAATCCTGCCCATGACTGCAGTGATGATGACGATGACGATGCAAGCGATGTAAGCGACGACGGTGATGACGATTGATTGTTAGCCGTTCTTCCCCTCTCCGCGAAGGAACGCAGCTCTAAAAGGCCGCGTTCTTTTCCGCGGATAGGTGAAAGAAAAAACACACGGGTTTTAATAATAAACCTTACGAACAGCAGGAGACCATGATATGGTAAAAACAAATGATCCTATTGGATTTAAATCCCTTGGGGCCCATGATCTGCACACCGCAATGCAAAGAAATGACCTTTATCTGATGTATCAGGCAAAATACATTTTGAAAACCCGCCAAATATGTGGCTTTGAGGCGTTATTACGCTGGAAGCATCCCCAGTTGGACAACATCTCTCCTCTTCAATTCATTCCGTTGGCAGAGCAAACCAACATGATTGACTCCCTTACGTTCTGGGTTTTGAAAAAGACCTGCCGGTTTGCACGCAAGATGATGGCAACGGGCATTCCCGTTCCCGTTACTGTCAATATATCCGGGCGAAGTATATCCGATCCCTCCTTCGCTGAAAGGATTCTCTGTATCCTTGCCGACGAAGGCGTTCCCCCCCAATGGATCGGGCTGGAGCTAACCGAAACAGCGGGCATCGACAGCCTCTGTCAAGCAAAGGAACAACTGACGGTTCTGCACAACGCCGGTCTGTCCCTGCATCTTGACGATTTTGGAACCGGCTATTCCAATCTGCGCTATTTGTACGAATTTCCTTTTGATGTTCTGAAAATTGATAAGTGTTTTATCGATGATTTACATGTCAATATAAAAAAACAAAAGCTGCTGCTCGGCGTATTGCAGCTGGCTGAAATTCTGGATATTCCCTGCGTAATGGAAGGCATTGAGCTGGAATCGGATCTTTCCGTGTTAGTCTCTATGCCTTGTACAATGGGTCAGGGATTTTTGTTCAGTCGCCCTCAATTGGAATCAGGGGCCTTGGCCTTGTTGCCTGTTCCACATTTTAACCCGATCAGTGTCGCTTAAGGAGTCCCTTATGGATCTGGAAGAACGCATATCAATCAGTCAACAGCATCGCAATCATCCTGAACGCAACCGCTTACTCGTTGACTATACGCCGTTTATTGTCAAAACCATCTCTCAGATTACCGGAAAATACATCACCGTAGAAAATTCTCCGGAGTACAGCATTGGTCTGGAGGCCTTCAACGAATCCATCGACCGGTATCAAGCGGATAAAGGCGCCTTTCTAAGCTTCGCCTCCCTTGTAATAAAAAGCAGGCTTAACGACTGGTCGCGAAAGGACCGGTATTATTCCCTCCACCAACCTCTTCCCGACACATTTGATGTTGCCGAAGACAAGCGGAACCTCGATGAACAGGTTGCCATTCAAGACGAGATATCGCGCTACATTGACGCCTTAAAGGACTTTGAAATCACCCTGGACGCCCTTTTAGACAACGCCCCCCGCCACGAAGCGGTTCGTCAGGAAAATATCCGCCTCAGCCGGAATATCGCTCAGGATCCGCCCATCACGAAAAAGCTTTACACAACAAAAAAACTTCCCATGACCGAAATTGCGCTTCGTTTCCAAACGACAAAAAGGAAGCTTCAGCTCTTCCGTATCTATATTATTGCGTTGATCATCTTGTTCAAGCAGCGTTTTGAGCACATTTTATCCTTTATCCATATGGCTGGTGACCCCCATGTATAGTGGCCTGGTAATGTCCATCGAAAAAGAATATGCCATCGTCCTTACGGACACAGGGGCGTTTCAACGGATTCATCTTAAATCCGGTCTTGAAGCAGGACAGAAAATCTATTTTTTTGAGGAAGACCTGGCCGCCTCTGCCCCCCCTGGCAGGGAGCAGAAAAAAGAACGCCGCTTTTCCATGCTGCACATCATCACTGCCGCAGCCGTCATGTTGGTTGCCGTTTTCGGGCTTTCAAACGCTTGGCAGTGGAATCAAGCCTCCCAGATATGCGCGGCAGTAACCGTGGACATCAACCCCAGCATCCAATTTGAGATCAATCGCCGTGACGAGGTCATACAGGTCACCGCGTTAAATAAGGATGCAGCCAATTTTGATCCCGCGCTTTTTCATAAGAAAAAACTTGCTGATGCCTTGGAGAGCTTTGTCGGTGAAGCCCTCGCCGCAGGGTTTATTCATGTCGATGAAGACCCCTTGATCCGCGTAGCTGTGGTGCCCTTAAGGGGGCATACTCCGGACATTTCAGGACAGGTGCATCGGGAGATTAAAGCGGCCGTTGAAAAGAGCTCCCTTCTTCGTCAGGTTTCGCTTTCGGTGGTTGAAGGAGAGGCTGAAGCCTTGGAAGCGTCCCGCGTTTTAGGCGTTCCTCTAAGCGACTACCTCATCGGTAAAGCATTAAAGCTGGACGGCGCCCAACTGAAGCAGTTATACCTTGAAACCGATAAACAAAAGGAGCTGTTCCAAGCAGGGGACTTTTATCCCAGGGAAAAAAGCCGCCGACGGGCACCTGAAAAGCTGTCCCCACCCTGGAACACCCTCCCACAAACAGAAAAGCGCACCGATGAAGAGGCACATGATGATGACGACGGCGATGACGAGCCGCTCCGGACCCACGATCCGGAAAAAACTCCTTCTTCCGATAGTTCAACTTCCACTCAGGTCTCTCCTGGAGAAGAGGCCGATGACGTCGATAACCTGCCCGACTCCGATGACGTGCTTTCCCCTGTCAGCACTCCCCTTTCAGAGGGAGCCGTTCCACCTTTTGAGCCGCCTGAGGCCTCCGAGCCTTCGGATTCCTCCTTATCGGAATCCTCTGAGTCAGATTCTGCTGCAGCGGATTCCGATGAGGAAGCCCCCAGCGGTTCAGAAAACGCCTCCGACAGCAGCGAGTCCACAGATGATTGATATCCCAAACCTTAAAACGACGAAAACCGGTTAATTAACCGGTTTTCGTCGTTTTTTACTCCTGACCTTCCCTCTCCAAATCCTGTATCATGTGTACGCGGTTGCCGTGCCGGCCGCCTTCAAAGGGGGTTTCAAGCCATATGTCGATAATCATCTTTGCCAGCTCTATTCCCACCACCCGTGCTCCGAGAGCCAGAATGTTGGTGTCGTTATGGAGCCTGGAGAGCTTGGCCGAATAGGGCTCACTGCAAACCACGCACCGAATGCCGTTGATTTTATTGGCGCTGATGGAGATCCCCACCCCTGAACCGCAAAACAGCAGCCCCTTTTCGCATTCCCCTGAAGCCACCGCTCTGGCTACGCGGGCACCAAACTCGGGGTAATCGACCCGCTCGTTGCTGTAACACCCGTAATCCTTGTAGGCAACCCCCTTGGAATCCAGGTATTGCTGGATCTCCTGCTTAAATTCAAACGCCGCATGATCGCATCCAATTCCTATCATTTTAACGCTCCTTTTTCTGCTCTTTTCCCTGTTCTCTAAGGGCATACTTGCTAAACCCGTAGAGAGCTGCGCCCTTTACACCAATTTCCTGACTGTTCGCCGCATAGACGATGTCCAGTCCGTTGGCCGGATAAGGCTTTCGGGTATGCTTATAAATGTAACCCTCCAACGCCTCCCGGGGAAAGCTGTCCATATTGATTACGCCTCCGCCGAGGACGATTCGGTCCGGGTCAAAAATCGTGATTTCGGTTGCCAAGGGGATGGAAATCGCTTCAACGAACCGCTCTACCTCCTCATGGTTCCGATACAACGTGAATATCTTGTCGATCTCCGCATCCGGGAAATGCTCCTGCTTCAGCTCGATGAGCCGTTTTCCGGAGGCGAACATCTCGATGCAGCCGTAATTTCCACAGCCGCACTGTCGTGTTTCCATGAAGGCAGGGATATGCCCCAGCTCGGCTGCAACCCCATGCTTGCCTTCCAAAAGACGGTGGTCGATAAAGATGGCATTACCCAAACCGGTTCCCACGTAAAAGCCCAGTGTAATCCCCTGACCGACAAAGTTTCTTTCAAACACCTCATACATCAGCAGATGGTTTACGTCATTATCAATGAAAACCGGCATTCCAAAATGGGCTTCCAAGGGATCCACCACATTAAGATCGTTGAATCCTTTGAGATTTGGGGAGGAATAAACGGTTTTCTTATCCTTACTGATTGCCGAGGGAAACCCGATGGATATCGCCAAAGGCCTTCCATGTCCCCATCCTTGGATATAGTCTTCAATATACTGGGTCAGCGCCCTTATGGGCCCCTCCGGCTTAAGAAGTATCTCGCTTTTTTCGATGGTGAAGCCGTCCAGCATGCCGTCCTTTTGAACCATCCCGCAGCGGAAATGGGTTCCCCCTAAATCGATTCCTAAAATCACCTGCTTGTTGCCGCCTGTCATCGTGTCACCCACCTGCATCTTGATTTTCGCGTTCAGCTGGGCTGAACCTCCCGATTAAAGCCGGCCATCATCAAATCCCAAGCCGTGACCAGATCCTGGTGGAGATTAAACAAACCCGAGGAACCGACGATGAATGCCTCTGCCCCTGCCTGGGCCAGGACCTTATAGGTTTTTTCATTGCAGGAGCCGTCAACCTCTATGATGTAATGAAACCCTTGCTCTTCACGCAGTGCTCTGGCCTTCCGCAGCTTGTCCAAAACCGCAGGAATAAAGGGCTGTCCGGCAAAGCCGGGATCCACCGTCATAAAGGTAAGCTTATCCACAAGACCGATATAATGCTGAATGTACTCCAGCGGGGTTGCCGGATTCAAAACAATTCCCACCTCGCAGCCCAGCTCCTTGATGCGGTTAATGATCCGGAAGGCATCCTTATTGATGGTTTCCGCATGTACGCTGATGACACTGGCCCCCGCCTTGGCCACCATATCAATAAATTCTGCCGGATTCTCCACCATCAGGTGGGCATCCATGGGTATGCTGGTCACCCCTTTAATCTGCTCCATAAAGGTGGGAGACAGGGTAATGTTCTTAACATAATGTCCGTCCATGATGTCCACATGAAGATAGTCTGCCCGGCCTTTCATAACCTCCAGCTGGTCTTTAAGCTCCATGAGGTTCATGCACATCAGGGAAGGTGAAAAGTAGTATTTCATAGGGGCTCCTCTCTATTTGCTTTGTACGCTGAACAGTCGATCCACGGACACGGCGGCGATAATCAGCCCCCCCATGACGATCTGTTGATAGTAGGTGGTCACATTCAGGATATTGAGGCCGTTACTGATGACACCAATGATCAGCCCCCCGACAACCACACCGAAAACGCTGCCCTTCCCTCCGAAAAAGCTGGTTCCGCCAATGATGGCCGACGCAATGGCAAAGGTTTCAAAGCCAACCCCCGCCAAGGGCTCTGCAGCTCCCAGCCGTGCGGTCATAACAACCCCTGCTATGCCGGCGGCAATTCCGGAAATAACGAACACAATCAGCGTATGAAGCTTGATGTTGATACCGGAAAACCACGCAGCCTGTGCGTTTCCGCCCAGGGCGTATATATTGCGTCCCAGCTTGGTCTTTGCCGCGATAAACCAAAGCACCAGAGCAAAGCTGAAGGCAATGATCACAGGGATGGGGATGCTGAATATCCTTCCGGCAACGCCGGATTTGAATTCTTGAGGAAAGCCAAAGAGGGGCCTTGCATCGGAAATAATCAGGGTCACTCCGCGAAAAATGGCTTGGGTTCCCAAGGTAATGATAAACGGATGAAGCTGGGTCGCATTCACCAAAAGTCCGTTTATGGCCCCAAGACCTGCGCCTACCAGTACCCCTCCCACCAGAATGGCCACAATAATCGGATGACCGGCCAGTATCATCTTTGCCGTTACCATACCGGCTAAAGCAACAATGGAGCCAATGGACAGGTCAATTCCCGCGATGAGAATGGTGACAAATACGCCACAGGCAATCAGGATGGTTATGGCACTTTGAAGGCATATTTGAATCAGGTTTTGAGGGGTAAGAAAATGATTGGGAGAGATAATGCCCAGTATGGCGACGATCAGCACCAGGATCCCCAGGGTTCCGTATTTTTGCCAAAACGTTCCGAATTTTTCTTTCATCGGTGAGCTCCTTTACTCTGAGGTTGCAAATTTTATAATGCTTTCTTCCGTTGCTTCATCTATACTCAGAGTTGTTCTGATCTTGCCCTCTCTGAAAATTGCAATTCTGTCGCACACCGCCAACAGCTCCGGAAGCTCCGAGGAAACCATCATGATTCCCTTCCCTTCGTCGGCCAGCTTTCGCATGATATTGTATATTTCGGTTTTTGCTCCGATATCAATGCCCTTGGTCGGTTCGTCGAAAATGATCAGCTTTTGTCGGGCAGCCAGCCATTTGCCGACAATCACCTTCTGCTGATTGCCGCCGGAAAGATTGACGATATTCTGGTCGATGGAGGAACATTTTATGTTCATGGCCTCCTTCTGCTGAGTTGCATAGGTCCGTTCCTTTTTTCGATTAAGCATGCCCCATATGCCGCCCAAGGCAGACTCCTTGATCAATGGCTGTATTGAAACATTCTTCCATATCTCAAAGTTGTGAAAGAACCCCAGCTCCCGCCGGTTCTCCGTCAGCAACGCGATTCCTTTTTTAACGGCCTCATAAGGTGTTCTGATCCTCAGCCGCTCACCTAAAAGCGTCATTTCACCGGAGGAAACCTCATCTGCCCTGAAAATGGCATTCATCAGTTCTGTACGGCCAGACCCCACCAGCCCCGCAAAGCCTAAAATTTCACCCTTGTACAGCTTGAAGCTGATGTCCTCCACCTTCCGATCCCTTCGGGTAAGATGATCCACCTGAAAAATAACCTCTTCAGTACCATGCTTGTCGTGTCCGCTCTTTTGATACTTTGCACTCAGCTCCCGGCCAACCATCATGGCGATCAGATTTGAAATCTCCACGTCCTCAACACGGTGTGTGCCGATGTATTTTCCGTCTTTAAGGACTGTTACGCGGTCCCCTATCTCTTTAATTTCCTTCAGTTTGTGAGAAATATAGACAATTCCGACCCCTTCACGCTTAAGCTGGCGGATTATTCGGAATAAATTTTCCGTCTCTTCCATGGTCAGTGAGGATGTCGGCTCATCCATAATGATGATGCGGGCCTCTGACGCAAGGGATTTAGCTATCTCAACCAGTTGTTTTTCGGAGATTGAAAGCTCTTTTACAAAGGTTCCGGGCTCCCGTTTAAGCCCCACCTTTGCCAGGAGTTCCTTTGTACGTTGGGTAATGGTTTTGAAATCCACAAGCTCGATACCCAACCGTTTCTTGGTAAGCAGCCTTCCAACATACAGGTTTTCACTGATGGACAGCTCATTAATCAAGCTCAGTTCCTGGTAAATGATGCTGATCCCGTTCATTGACGATTCCTTGGGGGTTAGCTTTGAAAACACCCTGTCTCCAAAAATAAGGCTTCCCTCCGTTGGCTCGTAGGCCCCGCTGAGAATCTTCATCAGGGTTGACTTCCCAGCGCCGTTTTCCCCCAGCAGAATATGAACCTCTCCCGGGAGCACGCTGAAATTAATGCCGTCCAGCGCCTTCACGCCGGGAAACACCTTGCATATATCCTTCATTTCAACTAAGCTGTTCATTTTGCACCCTCTTCATAATCTTTTGCGCGGGGGTGGGGGACCATCCCCCGCGCAACTGGTCGTTAAGTCTTTCTACTGTATTCAGGCTGAAAGGGTGTTACTTCTTGATAAGGTTGGAGTCAACCGCTGTCATCGCCGGCTCTCCCTCGGATACCTTCTTGCCGCTCTTTACGGAGTCAACCAGAATCTGCAGGGATGTCGCGCCTACTTTGGCGGGATCCTGTGCCACTGTGGCCAGAAGCGTGCCGTCCTGAACCGCCTGTACAGCCTCCGGTACGCCGTCAGTGCCCACTACAAACACCTTTCCTTCAAGACCGGCGTTTTGAACAGCCTGTACAGCACCAAGGGCCATTGTATCGTTACAGCAATAGAAGCCTTTGATGTTGGGGTTCTTTTGAATAATGTTTGCTGCAACGTCCAGGGCTTTTACGCGGTCCCAATCCGCTGGTTGGCTGGCAACCACTTTAATACCGGACTGCGTATCGAAAAATGCCTTTGCGCCGTCCCGTCGGTTTTCACCGGAGGTATTGCCCGCTTTCCCCTCGATGATTGCAACCTCTCCGGCATTGCCGATAACCTCCGACAGATAGGTAGCGCCTTTTTCACCAACCTGCTTGTTGTCTGTGGTAACAAAGGCAACAATGCTGCCTCCGGCATTTTTCAGTTCTTCCATGTTGACCTTTTCGTCGATATTCACAACCGGAAGGCCTGCCTCATTGGCTTGAACGATGGCAGGTATCAGGCTTACCGGTGATATGGGGGCAAACCCGATAGCATCGTAGGTTTTCTGAGCAACCGCATCTTCAAACTTTTTAAGCTGTCCTTGAACATCGTCTTCTGAATCGACAGCAAAAATATCAACCTTTACATTCAGCGCAGCCGCTTCCTTCTCAATTCCTTCCTTCATTGCTACCCAGAACGGATTTGCCAGGGTTTTCAGGATGATGGCCACACGAATTTCCTTTTCCGGGGCCGGCGCCGCAGCCGGTTCAGCAGCAGGCTCCGGTTTAGGACTGCATCCTGTCAGCGCACCGATCATCAGTACCAGCACCATTAGAATCGAAAATCCCATTTTCATTCTCTTCACAGTGATTCCTCCTCGTTTTGTGAAATTTATGTATGTCGCCGTTGTGACGGCGTCATTACCTGGAATGCCGCTGAAACAAATTTGGTGAATCGTTTCACTAAAATTCTAATAAAATATGCACGTAAACGTTTAAAACGCTGTGCAATCGTTTTCATCACCTGTAAAAAACGTTATCACCCTCATCTGAAGCCCGCTTCAAAAATCCGCACCCATACTGAGTTAAGGCGGACTTACGCGGCGTTGTCTGTAACTTTACAGTAATACAGCAGCCCAAAACTGTCAATATCAAATCGCATATTTAGAGAAACGTTTTTCTATATCTCGGACAAGCGCTGCCTCCCTCCGTCTATTCAACTGGATTCCCGTATAATCAACCGCGCTTCCAGCTCAATATGCTCCGGCTGTATCTGCGTTTGGCTCATCTGCCGAATCAGATTTTCGGCGGCTTTTTCTCCCATCATGTACTTGGGCTGTTCAATCGTGGTAAGCGCCGGAATGACAATGGAGGCGGTGGGGATATCATCATATCCCACCACCGATACATCCTCTGGAATTCTGTAGCCTTTGTGTACCAGTGCCTTCATTGCGCCCAGGGCGATCAGGTCGTTGGCCGCAAATATGGACCGCACCTCCTGACCCCGCTGCAAAATCTGTTCAACGCCCTGGTAGCCCCCTTCGTGACTTACCTGGCATTCCACCACATAGGATTCGTTATAATTCACATTGTACGCATTCAGCGCCTGCCTATAGCCTGTCATCCGGTCAAAATAGGTACTCAGCTTAAGGGGACCTGTCAACAGGTAGACCGACGTCTTGTTTTTTTGAATCAGGTATTCCGTCGCCATGAATCCGCCGTTGATATTATTGACCATGACCGAGCTGAACTCATTCCCAATTTTACGGTCTACAATAACGATGGGCATGTCCTTTTTCTTTTTTAAAATATCCGGATTTTTACCTGTGCCGACAAAAATGAGACCATCAATTTCTTTTTTAAAAAGTGTATTAATGTATTTTTTTTCCTTCTGCTGATTTTCATCGGAATTGCACAGGATGACGCTGTAGCCGAACTGGTTGGCATAATCCTCGATGCCGCGGATAATTTCCGTAAAAAACATGTTGGAAATATCGGGTACAATAATGCCGATCGTCTGGGTTCGCTTTGTCTTCATGCTAACCGCCAGAGCGCTGGGGTAATAGTTCATTTCCTCAATAACTGCCATCACCCGTTGCCGGGTTTCCGGACGAACGTTCTTGGTATTGTTCAAAATATATGACACCGTGCTTATGGAAACCCCCGCTTTTAACGCTATATCCTTAATCGTGGCCATTTTGCACCTTCCTGGTGAATCGATTTTTCTCGCACTGTTTACATTATATCCTACCCCTGCTCCGGATTCTTTGCAACAGAATTTCTGATCTTTTCACAATCATTGGCATTTTTTACGGGCATCCATGCAGCGGCCGCACCCTCTCTTAAAACAGAAATGCCCCGGTGAAAATCACCGGGGCATTTTGATTAGCTGTTCTTAGTACTCCATTTTGGACATTCTTACATAGCCTTTGTATCGATCCTTCGCTTGCTCTTCCGCAACCTTGAAGAGCTCATCCGCAACTTCCGGGAATCCTTTCTTCAGTTGCATGTAGCGGGCTTCGCTTTCGATAAACCCTTGATAGCTTCCAGTTGGTTCTTTAGAATCCAGGATAAACGGATTCTTCCCTTCCTCTTTGAGACGGGGGTCGAATCTCCACAGGTGCCAGTAGCCTGCATCAACGGCATTCTTGGATTTCTCCTGGGTTTTGCCCATGTTGATACCGTGAGCGATACAAGGAGCGTAGCAGATGATAAGGGACGGACCATCGTATGCTTCAGCTTCGCGGAGAACCTTGAGGAACTGGTTCTTGTCGGAGCCCATGGCGCACTGTGCAACGTATACGTAGCCGTATGTGGTTGCGATCATTCCCAGGTCTTTCTTCTTCACGCGCTTGCCGGAAGCCGCAAACTTGGCAACAGCAGCCGTCGGTGTTGCTTTGGAGGATTGTCCGCCGGTGTTGGAGTAAACCTCGGTATCGAATACCAGCACGTTGACGTTCTCGCCGCTGGCCAGTACGTGGTCAAGACCGCCGTAGCCGATATCGTATGCCCATCCGTCGCCGCCGACGATCCATTGGGATTTCATGATCAGGTAATCTTCAAGGTTCTTGATTTCAGCCAGAACGCTGTTGCCTTTGGCATCCCCAAGATCTTTGCCAAACAGAGCCTGAACCTTCGCGGAAGCCGCTTTGGAAGCCTCTGCATTCTGCATGCCTGCCAGCCATTCTGTTGAAGCTGTCTTGGCATCTGCATTGACCGGAAGTGCGATCATTTCGTTCATCAGGTCTGCCAGCTTGTTGCGAAGCTGTTTAACGCCTACGAACATACCAAGACCGAATTCTGCGTTGTCCTCGAAGAGGGAGTTGGCCCATGCCGGACCTTTGCCTTCTTGGTTTTTGCAGTAAGGTGTGCTTGGTGCGGATGCGCCCCAGATGGAGGAACAGCCTGTTGCGTTGGCGATCATCATTCTGTCGCCGAAGAGCTGTGTAACAGCCTTCATGTAAGGTGTTTCACCACAGCCTGCGCAAGCACCGGAGAATTCGAAGAGAGGCTGCGCGAACTGGCTGCTCTTAACGGTTGCAGCATCCACTGCATCGTGCTTGATGGGCAGGTTGAACGCGTAATCCCAGTTAGTCGTTTCTTTCATTTGCGAATCAAGAGGCTTCATAACCAGAGCCTTTTGCTTGGAAGGACAGATGTCGGCACAGTTTCCGCAACCGGTACAGTCCAGTGGCGTTACTTGGAGACGGTAGCTGTAGTTCTCAAGACCTTTGCCGATGGCCTTTTTAACTGCAAAGCCTTCCGGAGCCTTGGCAACTTCTTCTTCTGTCAGCAGGAACGGACGGATTGCTGCATGGGGGCAAACGAAGGAACATTGGTTACATTGGATACAGTTGTCCATTTGCCATTCCGGTACGTTGACCGCGATACCGCGTTTCTCGTAAGCGGAGGTTCCCATATCCCAGGTTCCGTCTTCAATGCCTTTGAAGGTGCCAACGGAAAGGCTGTCGCCCTCCTGACGGTTGATCGGAACAAGGATCTTGCTGATGAATTCCGGAACTTCTTTACCGGCAACAACAGCCTCATCCTTTGCATCCTTCCAGGAAGCAGGGATTTCGATCTTAACCATATCGGTGATGCCGCGGTCTACTGCAGCGTCGTTCATGGCTACGATCTTGTCGCCTTTCTTGCCGTAGGACTTGTAGTTGGCTTTTTTCAGTTCTTTAACCGCATCTGCAACAGGCATTACATCTGCCAGTTGGAAGAATGCAGCCTGCATGATCATGTTGATGCGGTTGCCAAGGCCGATTTCCACGGCAATATCCGTTCCATTAAGTGTGTAGAACTTGATTTCGTTGGCAGCCATGTAGCGCTTCATGTTAGCGGGCAGGTGCTTCTCAACTTCTTCTTTGTTCCACTGGCAGTTGAGGACGAATGTTCCGCCTTTTTTGAGGCCTTTGAGCAGATCGTACTGGGTTACGTATGCCTGGTTGTGGCAAGCGATGTAGTCCGCTTCGTCGATCAGGTAAGTGGAACGGATCGGCGTTTTTCCGAAACGAAGGTGAGAAATGGTTACGCCGCCGGACTTCTTAGAGTCATAGGAGAAGTAGCCCTGTGCATACAGGTCTGTGGTGTCGCCGATGATCTTGATGGCGTTTTTGTTGGCGCCAACCGTACCGTCGGAACCGAGACCCCAGAATTTGCATCGCACGGTGCCTTCAGTTTCTGTAACGATCTGTGTCTTAACCGGCAGGGACAGGTTTGTCACATCATCGGTGATGGCAACCGTGAAGCCGTTCTTGGACTCAGCAGCGAACAGGTTTTCGAACACAGTGAGGATGTGGGAAGGGGTTGTGTCCTTGGAACCCAGACCGTAACGGCCCCCTACGATAACCGGAGCATTGGCTCTGCCGTAGAAGGAAGTACAGATATCCAGGTAGAGAGGTTCCCCAAGGGAGCCCGGCTCTTTTGTTCTGTCGAGAACAGCCAGTTTCTTGACCGTTGCAGGCAGAACATCAAACATATATTGAGGAACGAATGGACGGTAGAGACGAACCTTGAGAACGCCGACTTTTTTGCCTTGCTTCACAAGGTAGTCAACCGTCTCTTCAATGGCTTCAACAACGGAACCCATGGCTACAACCACATACTCGGCATCCGGGGCGCCGTAGTAGTTGAAAGGCTTGTACTCACGGCCTGTAAGGTCGGAGATTTGTTTCATGTAGTCTGCAACGATGGCAGGAGCAGCATTGTAGTAAGTGTTACAAGCTTCACGGGCTTGGAAGAAGATATCCGGGTTCTGAGCCGTGCCGCGAGTTACCGGATGCTCCGGGCTCAGGGCGCGTTTTCTGAACGCATTGACTTCATCCATGTCAACCAGCTTGGCAAGATCTTCGTAGCCGATGACTTCAACCTTCTGAACCTCGTGGGAAGTCCGGAAGCCGTCGAAGAAGTGCATAAAAGGTACACGGGATTTGATGGTAGCTAGGTGAGCAACAGCGCCCAGGTCGATAACCTCCTGTACGGAGTTGGAAGCCAGCATACCGAAACCGGTTTGACGGGCAGCCATAACGTCGGAGTGATCACCGAAGATGTTCAGCGCGTGGCTGGATACGCAACGAGCGGAAACGTGGAATACGCTTGGCAGCAACTCGCCGGCGATTTTGAACATGTTGGGGATCATGAGAAGCAAGCCCTGTGACGCGGTGTAGGTTGTCGTCAACGCGCCGGCCTGAAGGGATCCGTGCACCGTACCGGCAGCACCGGCTTCGGACTCCAGCTCAACAACATTGACAGTTTGTCCGAAAATATTCTTTCTGCCTTTTGCAGCCCACTCATCTGTGAGTTCTGCCATGGGGGATGACGGTGTGATTGGGTAGATACCGGCAACTTCCGTAAATGCATACGATACGTAAGCGGCCGCAGTATTTCCATCCAGCGTCATCATAGTCTTTTTGCTCATCAATCTGCCTCCATCCTTATAATAGTAAACAGTTAACAACACACTTTCCAGTATAGTATACAATATACACACATGTCAACGTTGTAACATTTGTTCCTCACTCACTCGAAAACCCCCATCAAACCCTGTCTGATCAATGGTTTAACCCCTATTTACCAAACTCTTGAAAACATTGCCGAAATCGTTTTCCAGCCCCGGTTCAACACCGATTGTTTTTTTGAAAGCACAGTATTTTTCCACTGGATCGCCTCCCGGAGAGCGCATTTTTATACCCCGAATAAGAATGTTCTTGGGTGTATGCTCCATATCGATGAACTCCATGATCTGGGTCTGGTACCCCATCACCTCCAGGGCCAGACCCCGAAGGGTATCCGTGGCCATGGAGCCCAGCCGTTCACGCAGAAGTCCGTGCTGCAGCATCGGCTCAAGACCCGGAATGTTGATTTGTCGGATCAGTTCCTTATGACAGCAGGGTACCGCCAGAATCACTCTGGCACCCCAATTCACCGCCTTGGCCAAGGCCGCATCCGTGGCGCGATCGCAGGCATGAAGAGAGATTACCATGTCGGCCGCCGCCTCACTTTCATAGTGAGCAATATCCCCCACCTTGAAATTCAGACCTCTGAAACCGAAGTCTTTTGCAAGTGAAGCACAGTGCTCCACCACATCTCTTTTCAGATCAAGACCGGTAATTTCAACCGCCAGCCCCCGCCGATTGACCAGATGATCGTACAAGGCGAAGGTAAGATAGGATTTCCCGCATCCGAAATCCACGATCCGGAGGGGGGACAGGCCTTCCACATGGGGAAGACAGTCTTCCACAAACTCAAGGTAGCGGTTGATCTGTCTGAATTTGTCGTACCAACGCTTGTGGACTTTCCCATCCGGCATCATGATCCCCAGTGCCACCAGCCAGGGCACCGGAGTGCCTTCCGGTATGAGATACTGTTTGGTTCGGTTGTGAGGCGCCGCCTCATCCCGCCTGCTGGGAGGGCGCTTAAGAATGCCCACCTTGCCTTTCTTTGAAATGCGCACCTGCCAGTCCGCTTCCCGGGTGTAAAACATCCCTTGTCGCAATTCCGCTCCAAGCATTTCTCGGATCATGGCTCCAGCGTCCTCTGCTTCCAGATTCTTATGAAACACCTGGTTGCCCCGAAGGGTTTCCGCCTGGTAGCAGATGCCGTTTTTCGTCTGTATCTTCCGTATCGTAACCTTTTCAGTCCCCTCTGCTCCCGGTGCTTTATCACTGAGTACCCCGTGTATCAGAGCGTCTTCCTTAAAAATTTCCTGTATCAGCTTGTCTAGGGAATCCATTGCATTCTCCAATCTGTTCGTATGCTTCCCCTCATCCTACCAAAAAAACAGCCGGCTTCCCAGTGGGGTCCGGCTGTGGCTGTCTCTTTGCGCTTTAAATTCAAATATCTTGCTTCAGGGGCCGCTCCAGTTCCGGGCTCTCCAGCTGCCTCTCAGGCTCCAAAATCAATTCCAAAATGTTTTCCAGAAGGAGTTTGTGCTTCTTTTCTTCGTAATGAAGCTTTTGAAAAAGCACCTTCACCTCCGGATCCGATTCCTCCTGAGCCCGTTCCCAATAGAACGCGATGCTGGCATCCTCCAGCTTGATCCCCTGAGAGTAGGTATCGATGGGAACCTGGTAGCCGACGATCTCCTGTCCCTCCAGCATGGCATTGAATACCTGCTCGGCTTTGGCCACATTGTCTGTTTCCAAGACAACCTTGTGATTTTCGGACAACATCTTCAGGTATTCATAATGTCGAAGCTCTTCATCCGCCAATATCCGTAAGATCCTTTTCCCGGACTCCCCCGGAATTTCCTCCGCCATCGTGAGATAATAGTTTCTTCCGGCCATTTCCATATCCATTGCAAATTGATAAACGTTCATCTCATCCCTCCTGTCTTCATGCAGGAGGAATATACCCATCCATTGCGGTTTCAATCATTTTGATTGTAGACTTTGCTCACCGACTGTGATGCGCTTAAAAAAAGCATGGGCGAATAATACATACCAAAGGACAAAATGGTTCCTATCTCAACGGATTCGATGCAATTTTCGATATCTACAATCAAATGGTCGGAACTGGCTCCCACAATCTCCACCCCCGGATCCAGGGGAACCAACTTATCGGGATCGCAAAAATCAGCCTTTCCAACCGCCACTATCGCTCGGTTTCGAAAACCTCTGTCCGGGTATACCGGGGTATTCCCGAAGGCGTCAATAAATATTTCTCCTACAGGGTGACTGGGCTTCACCTTCTTTTCAACCACCTGAGCCCGCAGAATGAAGGTGTCGGTTTCAAGTCCCGGCACGGTAACATTCCAAAAATCCGGAAGGTCCCGGTTGTTCAGGATGCCTTCCCCAACCCGCAGGTTGTTGATTCCGGCCGGTATGCTCCCTTCCAGCAGCAGAGGCAGAGAGCTGGTAGCCCCCCCTGATACAATCTCCAGTGGTCTACCTATCCTTTTTTCTATCTCCCGAGCCGTTTCCACCAATCGTCCAAGGTTGTCCACGCTGGGCCGAATGGCACCATAACATCCCAGGTTTGTTCCAACACCTTTCAATGTGAGGCTTTTCAGATTCTTTTCTATATGAACAGCCAGTTCAATCAGTTCTTCCGGCTCCATAAAACCTTCTCTTAAGTCACCTAAGTCCTGCATCAGCACAACACCGTGGTTGCACCCGCGCCGATTGCATGCCTCCGCCAGAGCTTCCACCGTTTTTCTCTCAGAGTTCAGGCTGATATCCGCCTCCTGTATAAGATCCTCAATCTCAGAAAGCATGGGAATTCGCAGCAGCATAAGCGGAAGTTCAATCCCCCTGCGCTTCATCCGGGCCAGATGCTCCAGCCGACTGCTGGCAAGATGGTGACACCCCCCTTCAACAAACTGATCCACCGCCTTTGGCAAGGCATTGAAGCCTTTCACGACTCCGGTAAGGGATATCTCATGCCGACTGAGCAGCGACACCAGTGTTTCAGTATTGTGACGAACCGCCTTAAGATTCACTTCCAGCAAAGGATACTTCTGTTCTGTCATTCCGTTCCCTCCTCATACGCTCTTCCTGAGAACATTATAGGAGCATTGGTTGGGCTCTACACCAACCAGAACGCAGATTCACTGACCAACCATAGGAAATCCTAGGCTTTCATGAGGTTTCGAATGATACAGGATAACTTCTGAATTCCTGTCCGGATATCCTCCAGGGTAGCGTGGGAGTAGGACAGACGCATGTATTGGTTGGTTTCCGTGTCATAAAGGTATCCCGGATAAAAAAGCACCCCGACCTTTATGGCTTCTTCAAAAACCTGACTGATTCTTACCGGCGCAAGGATTTCAACCCATACATAAAATCCCCCTGCAGGGATCTCCCACCGGGCAATATCTGAAAAATAGGTGTTCAGCCCCTGTATGGCTACATCCCGGCGGATGGCCAGCTGTTCCCGCAGGTTCTCCATGTGCTGCTCACAATGCCCCTGCTTCATCCACTGCGCCACTGCTGCCTGTGCCAGGGAGCTGGATCCGTAATCTGCCTGCATTTTCAGGTCGGAAAGCCGTTCAATCACGGTTTCAGGTCCTGCAATCCATCCGATTCGCAGGCCCGGGCTCAAGGTTTTCGAGACGCTGCCCACATGGAGGACAAGTCCCTGATCATCCCTGGATTTCAACGATGCCGGGAGAGGCTTATCCAGCCACAGTTCGCGGTATACATCATCCTCCACCACTGGGATGCGCTCTCGGGAGCATATCGTCATCAGCTCCAGCCGCCGCGCCTCTGACATCACCGTTCCGGTGGGATTCTGAAAGTTCGGGTTCACATACAGCAGCGCCTGGTGATTGCGGGGCTTGAAGCCCTCCAGCAAATCCGCCCGGAGCCCCTGGCTGTCCACCGGAACCCCATAGCGCCGCATCCCCATGGATGGCAGTATATTCAGGGAATACAGGTAGGACGGCCTCTCCATCAGCACCATGGACCCCGCCTGAAGCAGGCCCATGGCTATCAGCTGAATGGCCTGCAGTGCCCCGGACACAATAAGTATGCACGCCGGCGACACATTGATTCCGGATCTTTTCAGATACAGACATATCTGTTCCCGAAGCAGCATACTGCCCCGGGGCTCTTCATACCCCATGGAACCCAGATTGTCCGAAAGCTCCACCAATACCCTCCGCATGGCTTCCTGGGGGTAAAGGTCCGGAGATATCTCCCCTGAGCTGAGTCGGATCATCCCAGGAGTCGTTTCCAGACGGTTGATTTGCTGAATGGTCTCATCGTTGGAAAAATGAACCCCCTCCCTGATGTGATACGCCCAATCCGGCTGCCCCTTTTGGCCGGCAACCTCCTTTGAAGAGCTGATCCGCGTTCCCAGCTTCCCCGCTGTTTCCAGCAACCCTCGGGATTTCAGTTCCTCCAGAGCCGTCACCACCGTACTGCGGTTGACGCCGAAAATGGCAGCCAGTTCCCGCTGAGTCGGCACAACTGCTTCAGAGGGCCACTCGCCACTCATGATCCGCCCGGTGATATAGGTGACAATCTGATCATATATCGGGGTTTTCAAATCCCTGTCCGGCTTCCATCGGATCTCCAGCATCTTGTTCCCTCCCAGGATTCTTCTCTGTCACCATTTTCTCAGGTTCTGCCCCTGCCGGCAACCGTCCTTGACATATTCTTTGGGCTTCACGTTTTGGGTACCCTCTAAAAGTGGTATCATTGAAGCAGACAATGGCTCATCCATAAGGAGAGTTTTTATGACGCTTTATTACAGCTTCGTGGAGCACCCGTTGACCCGACTGATCCTTTTCTCTTCAGACACAGGTCTGCGTTCCGTTCACTTCGTTCCACAGGACAGCCCGTTGCCGGATCCCGGTGCCTTTTATCCCGGATTCGACCTTTGCCCGGACCCGCACCGTCAGGAAGCGGTTGCCCGGCAGCTCCACATGTACCTGGACGGCTTTCCGGCAGCCTTTGATGTAAAGCTGGATCTGGTGGGCACCCCCTTCCAAAGGCGTGTGTGGGAAGCCATTGCCGCCATCCCCTTCGGCCAAACCCGAACCTATGGCGAGATTGCAGCCCAGATCGGCAGCCCCAAAGGCTCCCGTGCTGTCGGCGGAGCTACGGGCAGGAACCCGGTTGCCATCATCATTCCTTGACACCGTGTGATGGGTGCGGGTCATGCACTCACCGGTTTTTCAGCTCCAGACGGCATCAATCTCAAAAGGAAGCTTCTTAAATTGGAAGGAATTATGCTATACTGAACACATGGTAAAATAAAGGAGGTTATTATGGGTCTTTTCGATGCGATCAAGAAGCAGTTTATAAACGTTATAGAATGGAACGAGCAGGATTCCGACCGAATCATTTACAAGTTTCCCGTGGCCGGAAACGAGATCAAGATGGGGGCAGCACTGACCGTACGGCCAGCCCAGGTTGCCATTTTCCTGAACGAAGGGACCATTGCCGACGTGTTCCAAGAGGGCCGTTACGAGCTGTCCACCCAGAATATGCCGGTGATGACCACCCTGGAGTCCTGGAAATACGGCTTCAACTCCCCCTTCAAAGCCGACATCTATTATGTGAACATGAAGAATTTCATCGACCAAAAATGGGGCACTACCAATCCTATCATGCTGCGGGACACCGACTTCGGCATTGTGCGGCTCCGGGGCTTCGGCACCTTCTCCTACCGGGTTAGCGATCCGGTGAAGTTCCTTACCAACGCTTTGGGCTCCGATGTATCCGCCACCACCGAGGACTTTACCCCTCAGTTCAAGCGCCAGGCGGTATCCGCCCTTTCTGATCTCATCGCGGAATCGAAGATTGCCGCCCTGGATCTGGCCATGCATTACGACGAGATGGGCGCCAGCCTGAAAGAGAAGATGCGGGATAAGTTTGATTATATGGGCCTCACCATCACCGACTTTACCATTGAGAACCTGTCTCTGCCTCCTGAAGTGGAAGCGGCCATGGACAAGCGTTCCTCCATGGGAGCCTTGGGGGATCTTAACCGCTATACCCAGTTTCAGGCGGCGGAGGCCATCCGCGACGCAGCCTCCAATGAAGGGGGCCCCGCCGGAGCCATGGCAGGCATGGGGATCGGCATGGGCATGGGTCAGATGATAGGCCAGGCCATGCAGCAGGGGCTCCAGCCTCAGCCTCAGCCAACCGCTCAGGTCGCCGTGGCCAGCTGTCCCAAATGCAGCCAGCCCAACCCGGCAGGAAGCAAATTCTGCAGCAGCTGCGGAAATGCCCTCCAAACAGGCGCTATCACCAAGCCCTGCGTACAGTGTGGCAAACCGGTGGCCACGGATGCCAAATTCTGTGCGGAATGCGGGGCGCCGCAAGCCTCACCGGACACCTGCCCCTCCTGTAAGATGAAGGTGGAACCGGGAACGAAATTCTGCCCCGGCTGCGGTACTAAAATATCCGGTTGAGGAGTAAACCATGGCAACTGACCGTTTTCCATGCCCTGAATGTGGGGGGCATATGCAATTTTCCCCTGAAACCCAGGGCCTTACCTGCGAATTCTGCGGCTATGTGGCATCCATCGCCACCGATGGCACCATTGACGAGCATGCCATCGATGGCATCTCACAATACGAATCCCGTTCCTGGGGTCAGGATACCACGGTCATTCACTGTGAAAACTGCGGTGGCGAAACCATCATCAGCGCCTCGGAAAAATCCAACTTCTGCGCCTTCTGCGGTTCAGCCCATGTGGTTCAGACCCAGGAGGAAGCGGGGGCCAGCCCTGAATCTGTGATTCCTTTCAAGCTCACCCGAAAGAAAGCCCAAGAACATTTCCGAAAATGGATCGGCCATCGCTGGTTCGCTCCCAACGCCCTGAAAAAAAGTTATGTGGCCGATAAGCTGTCCGGTCTCTACATTCCCTTTTGGACCTTTGACGCGGCCACGGATGCCGATTACACCTGCGAGGTGGGTCATGACTATTACACCACGGAAACCTATGTGGATTACGTGGACGGAAAACCTGAAACACGCACCCGGCAGGTGCAGCACACCCGATGGAGTTACGCCTCCGGAGATCACCTTCAGGATTTTGATGATATTCTGGTAAATGCCTCCGAAAAATTCAATCCGGCACGGCTCCGTGCTTTGGAACCCTATTTCACAAAGGAACTGGCTCCCTACAGACCGGAATACCTGGCGGGCTTTGTTTGTGAAAAGTACGTCAAAGGTGGCGAAGCCAGCCTGGCCGAAGCTAAACAGCGGATGCTGGACAGTGTATCTCAAGCCATTACATCCAAGCAGAACGCGGATCATGTGCGAAGTCTCAATGTCAACATCCGTTACCGAAACCTCACATTCAAGCACATCCTGCTTCCCATATGGCTCTCGTCGTATACCTATGGAACAAAGATTTACCAATTCTGTATCAACGGTCAGACCGGAGAGGTTCAGGGGGACGCGCCCATCAGTCCATGGAAGGTTGCAGGAGCCATAGGCGCCGGATTGCTGGTTGCATACTGCTATTACGCCTATTACTACCACTAAACAAAACGAACTGCTATTATAAAGAAACGCGGGGCATCTGGAAAAATGCCCCGCGTTTCTTTATCTATACCCCTTCCGTAAGCCGCCCGTCCAGAATGTGCACCGTGCGGCCCGCCTTCTGCGCCACCTCGGTGTCGTGGGTGATCAGCACGATGGTGATGCCCCGTTCGTTGAGTTCCTGAAAAAGCCCCAGTATTTCGTGCCCCGTGGCGGAGTCCAGGGCGCCGGTGGGCTCGTCGGCCAGGATGATGTCGGGCCCCCCCACCAAGGCTCGGGCAATGGCCACCCGTTGCTGCTGTCCCCCGGAAAGCGCGTTGGGCTTGTGGTGCATCCGCTCTCCCAAGCCTACGCTCTCCAGGGTTTTAGCCGCCAACTCATAGGCCGCCTTTTTCTCAAAGCCTCGGAAAAAGAGAGGTAAGGCCACATTATGCAGAGCGTTGAACCGCGAGATAAGGTTGAACTTTTGAAAGACGAAGCCGATTTTCCGGTTTCGAATCTCCGAGAGCTCATCCTCCGAGTGGGCCAATATATTGGTCCCCCCCAGATTGTAGGTGCCGGTATCCGCGATATCGATGCAACCGATGATATTCATAAGGGTGGTTTTTCCCGAGCCCGAAGGGCCCAGGATTGCCAAGAATTCACCATAGTTGATTTCCAGGTTAACGCTTTTCAAAACGGGAACGGAATCATGTCCCATTCTGTAGCTCTTGACAATGTCCTCCAACGTGATTACCGGACCGGTGCCGTTCATTGGGAGCTCCCCGATGTGACATTGACTTTAATGATGGTGACGCCATCCGTATCGTACTGCACATTGAGGATATCCCCTTTCATCAGGTCGGCCAGCTGAAGCGAGGTATCACCGCTTTGACCCCTGGACGCAATGGGTACCCCGACAGGAATCTGTATAGCCAGGGTTTCTCCCGTCAGCTTGACCTCTCTGGACTGCTGCCCCATGCCCGGAGGACCTCCCATGGGATCCCCTGTCGGGGCTGCGGTTTTGGGCTTTTCCGCCGCGGCTGCGTCCGTCGCTCCCTCCGGTCGCTTAGGCATCTCCATCAGTGCCAGCGTCACGTCATTGCCCAGGATATCCTGAATCTGACCCCGGATCATTTTTCCACGGACTTCCCCTGAGGGCGGTCCGGAGGGGAGCTGCCCTGAAGACGCCACTTCCGAAGAACCCTCCGGCGCGTTCTGCGCTGTGGCGGATGCGCTGGACGTTGCAGCTCCGGCGGTTACCGCTGCCGGCTCCTGCGATTGCGCAGCCGTCTGGGCGGAAGCCCCACTGCTATTCGCACACCCCGTAAGAGCCAGAGTGAGAATCGAGAGGATTGCTATCTGCTTTTTCATGGTATGTTCTCCTTTATATTCAGTTCATTTAATCATTCATAGTTCAATGCATCGATGGGTTTAAGGGCCGCCGCTTGAGATGCCGGATAGTAGCCGAAGAAGGTTCCGATAACCCCTGAAGACAGAAATGCCAGTGAATTTCCGATACCGCTGCCAACCACCTGAACCGACATGGCCGAAAGCACCGGCAGCGCCAGGTTCCCCAGCAATATTCCGGCTAAGCCCCCAACCCCGCTGACCAGAATCGCTTCAAACAGGAACATCAGCAGGATGTCCCGCCGTTTGGCGCCGATGGACTTCAATATGCCGATCTCCCGGGTGCGTTCCTTAACCGATACGAACAGCACATTCATAATGCCGATTCCCCCCACCACCATGACCACCACCGATACCGAGAAAAGCATCATCGTCATGGTCTGGGCCGAAGCCCTGGCGGTTTCCAGACGCTTGCCGGAATCCATCATGCGGAATTTATCGCCGTTGCCGTCATGGCGCTTGTTGATGACCGCGGATATATCCTCAATCATGGTTTCAACGTTCTTGATATCCGACGCCAGGAACATGAAGCCCGGGGATGCCATGGGCCCTGTAAGCTGTTTGGCCGCGGTCTTATAGGGCACATACACCGACTCGTCGGGATTCATTCCCGGCCCGGCCTCCCCCATTTCTCCCAGAACGCCGATCACCTCGAAACGCTTGCCGTTGATCAGTATCTTCTGACCAATGGCCGATTCCGCCCCATCGGGAAAGAACAGGTCCGCCACGCTGTAGCCGATGACCGCCACCCGGTTCATATCGGTGTTGTCTTCCTCCGTAACGAAGGCGCCGTAGGCGATATCCAGATTGTTGATCTGCAAAATGGCCTCGGTCACACCGGATACCGTGAAGGTATCCGTTTCTGTTTCATAGGCAACGGTTCCCCTGTCGGACATGATCATGGACCCCGCCTGGATACCGGATACCTCCGCCATGATGGTGGTAAAGTCCGCTTCCTCCAGACGATACTTTGAATTCTCCCTGCCCATGCCGCTGGATATACTGACCGTGCCCACGTTCATGCTTTTGTACTGCTCTTCGATGGCTGCCTGCCCCCCCATCCCGATGGCCAGCACCACCACGATGGTCATGGCCCCCACTACGATCCCCAGGGTTGTCAGGGCCACCTTCAACCGATTTTCCTTTATGCTCAGGATAACCGACAGGAGGATCTGATTCATTTTCATTTTGTCGCCCCCGTTTTCACGGTCTCAATCAATACGGTTTCTCCCATTTCAAGACCGGTGGACACCTCTGTGTCGGTTCCGTCTGTGAAGCCGGTTTTAATGACCCGTTCCTCCGTGGCGCCTTCAGCGGTTTTCACCTTCACCATCTGCTTCTTGTCCTGAATGTATACAGCCTTGTTGGGAATGATCCGAACATCCTTCACCTGCTTCTGGATGAACTCCACCGTCCCGGACATCCCTGTCTGAATCTCAGGCGCTTCGGAGGTGAGCTGAAGCGTTGCGGGATAGGTGACGATTCCATTGTTGTCGATGGTGGGCACCGCTTCCACAGAGGTGACGGTGGCCGTATAGGTTTTGCCCTCCGATGCCTCGAAGGTGACATTGGCGGTCTGGCCTACCGTCAGCTTCGAATAGTCGATTTCCTGCACATCCACCACCACATTCACCTTTTCGTTGGGTGACAGCGTGAACAGATGCCCCTGATCCGAGGAGGAGGCATCCGTGCTGCTGCGTACGTAATCACCGGCCACTCCGGTAATTGAAGCAATGCGGCCGTTGCCGGAGGCCATGAGCACCGTATCCGCTAAATCATCCTGAGCCTGCTTCAATGCAATCTCCGCCGATTCGAGATTCGCCGCCTGTGTCTGCACATCGGAATCGCTCTGCTGCATCAGATCGAACCTTGCCAATTGGTTTTCGTAGCTGCTCTTGGCCGTTTCATAGGCGATGCGGCTAAGCTCCAATTCCTGGGCCGAGTAGGCCTCTGTCAGCTGCGACATGGGCAGGTATTCGGCTGCCGCCTTATCCAGCGCTACCTTTGAAGAATTGAGGCTCTGCCGCTCACTGATCTGGCTCAGCTTCTTCGACTGCACCGCCGAATCGTAGGAAGCCTTGGCTTTTTTGTAATTGATCTGGGCCGAAACCAGGGCCTTTTCATATTCCTTGGCATCTATCTCTGCCAGCTTCTGTCCGGCCGTAATCGTGTCTCCCTGATTGATATACAACGCCTTAAGTACACCTCCCACTGAGAAATCAAGATAGACCTCCTCCCGTTTTGCGCTGCCGTCACTCTTCCATGACAAAGTCAGATCCCCCCGCTCCACGGCGGACTCTGTAATGACCGTTTCCCCAGCGTCCCCGGCATCTCCCCTGGACATGTAGTAATAACCTGCCCCGCTAAGGACCAGCAGACCCGTAATGAGCATCCCAAGCCGCTTTCTGTTCTTCACCCAATTAATCATGTGAACCTCCTGTTATCCTGCGGTATGCACAGCCGTATCCGGGATTTGAATTTCCTATAGCATCAGGATAGTCCTCTTGTGTGAGGGCTCTGTGAACATATGAAAAAACCGCCAGCGGCAGACCAACTGCCGTGGCGGTATAAAAAACTGTTGATAAATGAACTTTAAATTTAAACCTCTTGCCGCAGATGACGCAGATGAAAGACGATTATGAATTGATTGATTTTCATCTGCGTCATCTGCGGCTAAAGGTTTTTATGAGTATTTTTTTACCCCACATGTAAACACGTTCTCTCTACAACGCTTCATTCTGGGACGCTTCTGGCCACCGGAAGCTGAAGACAACGCCGTCGTCGGCGTTTTCGGCATGGCACTCTCCCCCATGTGCCTCCGCGATGGCATGGGCGATGGCCAGCCCCAGACCGAAACCCGCACCCCGTGAAACAGCCCCGTCACCCGCTTTATAGAACGGATCCCAGATATGCTCCAGGTCCTGCTCCGATATTCGGGGCCCATAATTGAACACCTTGATATGGGCCAATCCGGCTTCAATTCCATATGAAACGCGGACCGCCTCCCCTGCCGCCCCGTGATTCAGGGCATTGGTGACGAAATTGGAAAGAACTTGTCCGATCCGCCCTTCATCCCCATAGGCCATGCATATTTCAGGGCCCTCCACCTCAACAGAGGCCTCCGTTGCTGTAATCAGCGCATGAACCCGCTGTGCATTCTTTCGGACCAGCCGGGCCAGGTCGAAGCTTTCCATGGTATAGGCAAAAGCCCCGGCTTCATAGCTGGAAAGATCCAGCATATCCCGGATCAACCCGCTCATCTTCCTTGTTTCGTCAACAATGACATCACAGTACTCCATAATACCGTTCCGTTCCTCCACCACCCCGTGGCGAAGCCCGTCCGCATACCCCTGGATCATGCTTAAGGGGGTACGAAGCTCGTGGGACACCGAGGATATGAACCGGCGCCGCTGACGATCCAGCTCTCTTTCCCTCTCAATTTCAAGCTGCAGCTTTCCGTTGGCGGCCTGCAGCTCATTAAGGGTGCGGTTCAGGTTCTCCGACATGGTTTGAATACTGCCGCCCAGAGCGCCCAACTCATCCCTTCCGGAAACAATCACGGACTCTGAGAAATCCAGAGCCGCCATTTTTCTGGCCACCCTGTCCATGTTCAGTATCGGAGCCGTAAGGCGCCCCGACAAAATAAAAACACCGACGGAGCCCACCAGCAACACCACGGCGCCGGAGGCCAGAATAAAGACAGTGGCCAGTTTGCTGCTTTCCTGCAAGGGCATCAGCGGCTTCATCATCAGCAGGATTTTCCCGTTATCCAGGCGTTTCAAGAGGATCACCGACCGTCTGGCTCCTCCGGCCTTTTCTGTATAAAAAAGCTGCTTCTGCTCAGGCTCCGTCAGGAATTTCTTCAAAAGCGCACTGGCCTCTCCATTGATTTGCGAGCGGCCCGCGGTGCGATCCTTCGACTCCCTCGGCTCTTCTTCTGAGGACTCCCGTTCTGAGGATTCTTTTTCCGGCGGTTCCTCCATCTTCGTCCGCGGAAGGCCGCTGTTATATTCCACAATCCCCTTCTCGGAAAAGACGGCGATAAACAACCCGGATCCGAAGGAAGACTCTGCCAGAATTTCCGATGAAAATTCCCCTGCCTCCAATGCCTTTGCCAGTTCACCGGATGCCTTCTCCATAGTCTTCATGGTCCCTGCAATGAAGATATCGTCCAGAAAAAACACGTTAATGACCAGAACGGAGACCAAAAAGAGGCTGATAAGTCCAACAAACGCCGCAAAAAGGCTGGTGCGTATGGAATTGAACATCTCTACACCTCCAGCCTGTAGCCGTGACCTCTCACGGTTTTTATCCGGTCTCCGGCACTGCCTATCTTGGCTCTGAGATTCTTGATATGGGTGTCCACGGTTCGTGGATCCCCATAAAAGTCCGTCCCCCATACCCCGTTCAGGATCGTGTCCCGGTCCAGAGCGATATTCCGGTTGGCAATCAGAAACCCCAGCAGTTCATATTCTTTTGGCGCCAGCTCCACCGCTTCACCGCAGACTGTGATTTGCCGGGCCGATTCATCCACACACAGCTCCGCGCACTGGAAAAAACTCCGCTGGGTAGGGTGGGACCGTTTGAGCATGGCCCTTACCCGGGCCATGAGCACCTCGTATTCAAAGGGCTTCACAATGTAGTCATCTGCACCGGAACTGAATCCCGTCAGCTCATCCTGGGTATCCCCCAGGGCTGTCAGGAACAGCACAGGCACATCAGAGGTCTGCCGTATTTCACGGCAGACCTCCCAGCCTTTAAGAACAGGCATCATCACATCCAGAATCACCAGATCGATTCCCTGATTCTGACTGAACAGCGTCACGGCTTCCAACCCGTTGCCGGCCTCCAGGACTTTATAGCCTTCTTTTTTCAGATAGTCCCGGATCAGCATCCGGATTCCCTTTTCGTCTTCAGCTATCAGGATTGTGAACTGTGGATTCATGGTTTCCTCACTTTATTGTGCAGTGGTTATTGTGGCCCCTGTCACCGTCCATAAAACCGGCTCCAGTGCCCTTAAGCGCTTTCAGTGCGTCCGCCTGGACTTGCGTCAGGGTGCCCTTGGCAACCAGATCGCTGTATACCTTTGTTATTGCGGCTTCATGCAGAGCCTGCATTTCTGTCCGTTTTGCATCCATTTCCGCTTTCAGCGCTGTTCTCTCCGCCTCTGTCATGGATTTGAAATCCGGGCGGGTCACGGCGGCATCATCAGAAGGCTTGCCGGCATCCAATTGCGTTTTCATTTCATCCCTTACGGCATCCATGGCCGTTCTCACAGCCGCCGTATCCGCAAAGGTACCGTTGTCCACCAGAGGCTTCACCTGTTCGGCAAAGGCCGTGTCCCGCTGTGCCGTCATATAGGCGTCAATCTTGTCTGCCAGAGTCTGACTGATCAGACCGGCCTCGGCCAGTCTTGAATAATGAGAAACCTGCTTCGTTCCTGCTTCGGGTTTTTCGGGGATCTGCGTTCTCTGTGTTTCCATGGCCTTCTCAACGGCACCCTTGTCCTCCTGGGTGATCACACCCTCCGTCACCATCCTGCTCAGCAGGGATGATTCTGAGGCCCTATTCGGTGCCGCCTTCATATGAAAGCCCGCCTTCACACCCTTTTCTGCCGTATCGGCCGTTGCCGTATCGGCGTATACAACCGCGCCGGTCACCAGCAGGCTGCCCAGCAGTGCCACGCTGATGATTTTTTTCAATCCTGTTACCTGTGTCATTTTTCTGTCTCCTCTCATCCTTCGTATTCCCCTTGGGGATACCCTAAGGATAGACCCCCAATGTGAAGCCTATGTGATGAAAAATGACCGTTAAATGACACGGTTTTGAACAGTCAGTGAACGCTTTTTCTCCAGTCCATGGTGATCAGCTCCAGAACCTGCTCCGGAGTAAGATTCGATGCATCGATAAGAATCTGTTTATTCTTTTCGCTGTCCTTATAGGTGACCCTTGCCGGCGAGGCTTCGTCAGAGCCTTCCTCTCCGTCATAGGCAACAATCGTTATTTCCGCCTGCAGCTCCCGCCCCGGAGGCAGAATCTCGAATCCAGAGGCAATCAGGAGCGCTTTTAAATCTTCCAGCCCTTCCTGCAGGGCAACGCGATAACGTTTCATGAATATGCCTCCTTCCGAATCTGAAAAACATACTCTTATTGATTATAGTACCCTTCATTGAAGGGTATTTCACTAATTCATTCCTTTTTCCGGCATATTTCTGCATTTTTTTGATGGGCAGTGAAAAAAAGCGCTATAGTGTATAGGAAGCGACCCTTCAAGCACTTGGGGTTTCAACCCTGCCCGAGTGTCAGCAGACAGAAAAACATACAAAAAGGAGCCGACCATGAAACGTATGCGGCTTAAAGGACTTATAGCGGTCATCCTGTCCACCCTGGGATACGGACTGATGCCCCTGATTTCCAGTGTTGCCTACACCAGCGGCACCTCTGTGGAATCCCTGCTCTTCACTCGCTTTCTGGTTGCGGCAGTCATTATATGGGCTCTGGTGCTCCTTATGGGGATCCCTTACCGCACAACCTTCCGGCACCTGGCCTACATCATCTGTTTCTCCCTGATCGGGTATACCCTCTGTGCACACTTGGTGTTTAGCGCCTATAAATATCTCACCGGGTCCCTGGTCACCATGATCGTCTTTCTTCATCCCGCCATGATCGTTGCCTGGGAATCGCTGATTGGCCGCAAACGCCCCGGTCCGGCGAAAACCGGCGCTCTGATTCTTACACTGGCCGGCCTGGTGGTAATCCTGTGGGATCCCGGGGCTGTGCTCAACTGGCCGGGGGTATTGATGAGTCTGGGTGCCGCTGCTACTTATGCGTACTTCTGCATTGCGGTGGTGGAGCCCCGAACCCATCAGATGTCTTCCCTGGCGGTCACCGCTTACGTCATCACTGTCTCCTTAGTGGTTTACCTCGCCATGGCGCTTATTCAGCAGGAGCCCTTGATTCCTCAAACCGCAACCGGCCTTTCCATGGCAGTGATTTTGGGCATTGTCTCCACTGCCTTCGCCTCCCTGGCCTTTTACTGGGGCATCAAGCAGGTGGGTCCCAGTACAGCCGCTCTGGCCAGCACCTTCGAACCGGTATTCGTAGCCTTGATCGGGGTGCTTTTCGTAGGAGAATCCCTCACCTGGCGCTTTCTGCTGGGAAGCGTTTTTATCCTGGGTGCCCTTTTACTGCTAAACAAAGAAAGCTCTGCAGCCAATTAAGGTCTTGCAGAGCTCAGCTTGAAGAAAAACCCTCTGTACTCCGCAACTTTGAACTCCCGGTTGGAGAAAATAACGAACAGGCCTTTCGCAGAAATTCAAACTCACTTCGTTCAAACAGTGAATTTCTAACGGCTACAGCCCTCGTTCTATTTTCTTGCCAACCTCCGTTAGGTTGCTCCGCACAGAGGGTTTTTCTTCTAGATAGCCTTTTTCATCAGTCTGAGCTCTACAGCCAATTAACGGCTCGCAGAGCTTTTTTAAACTGCTCGATTGTCGTTGCCTGTCATTGCGAGGAGCATCGCGACGCGGCAATCTCTCCCTGTAAGTGTTTCCAATGGGTTTTTGCAACGTTAACAACAAGGTCAAGGGAGAGATTGCCGCGCCATGCTCGCAATGACACGATTAAGTGTTTATCACCAATCTTTTAGAGAAATCCCAACATATCACTCCGCTATCTCCGGCAGGATACCCTTCCGTATCAGTCGCTCATGGATACCGAATTCCGGCAGAACCTTTCGCCCCAGAAACACCACCTGCAGCTGCAGCTCCGGGAATGCGTATATACGCTGTCCTCCGTGTCCGAAGGCCCCATAGAACCGATTTCCCTCCACCTGGCCGATCCAGGTTTGAAAACCGTATCCCTCATACCCTCTGGTTTGAGCCACCTGAATTGTAGCCATGGCCCTCATGTACGGTTTTGGTACAATCTCAAAACCGTCAATGCTTCCCATTCCCAGCATCAGTTCCCCCAAACGCTCCATCCCGTGGGCGGTCAGGCTCAGCCCGTGCCCACCGTAAGGTATTCCCCGGCTGTCACAGCGCCAGCCCCACTGTTCATCCGATACTTCCAGGGGCTGCCACAGCTCCTTCCTGGCATATTCCGCCGGGTTCATTCCGGTTGCCTGCTCCAAAATCACCATCATCAGGTGGGACAGGCCGCTGCTGTAGGAATAGTGCTCTCCCGGGGCCGCAGAACGGGGGCGCTCCAGAACAAAACGGGCGGCATCTTCCGCATCAAGGAATTGCTTGAAAACCCCGTCGGGTCTGCCAAAGGTGGCGGTTTCCGGCCAATCGTATCCCGCTGTCATTGTGAGCAAATGGGTCAATGTCAGGTCTTTCGGTATCTGCTCCCCATACCGGAACAGCAGCTCCCGGACCGGCACATCCAAACATCGGATATATCCCTGCTGCAACGCCTTCCCCACCAAAAGCGCCGTTACCGTCTTGCTGACGGAAAACACAGGAAGGGGAGCCGCCGGGTCCGCCTCCTCGAACCAATGTTCAAGCAAGGGCTTGCCCCTGTGCCGTACACCGCAATACAGAATCTCTTTTTTCCGCTCTCTCAGGCGGATTATTTCAGAAACCAGCATTTCCATACATTGCCTCCCGTTGCCATCTAAAAAAAAATGCGGTATGCTTATTTCGGGCTCTTCACACGCCGGCTGTTGTTATTATCCTGTTTCATTGTACCAGATTGAAGGGTCCGTACAGGCAGATCGGCATTCAAGGAGGGAACGTATTATGAACGGCAAGTTTCACGGCGTCTTGTCTCTTAGCCTGATTGGGGGCTCCATACTGATCGGCCTGTATGCGATTCTCAGAGAAAACATCTCTGCAGGGCTTTTCTACCTGCTACTCAGTGGGTTTTGCACCCTGGCCATCGTCTATGCCTATTGCTGCAAATGCCAGTGCCGTGCACACGGCTGCAGTCATGTACTCCCCGGCAAGCTGGCCGGAATGCTCCCTAAAAGAAAACAGGGTCCATACACGGCCGCTGATATCTCAACGGTGGTAATCGCCCTGCTGATCATGATTGCCGTTCCACAGCTTTGGTTGGCAAAGGTTCCGCCACTGCTGCTGACCTTCTGGCTTTTCTTTGCCGCAGCGCTTTTGGAAATACTGCTTTTCGTATGCTCCGCCTGTCACAACAGGCAATGTGCTCTTTGCCGTAACCGATAGGTCGCCTAAAAGGCCAGGGTTATGCCGCCTCTGTTGGTATACGTACTGCTGAGACCCCGCATGGGCAGAATCAGAATCTCTTTGAAGTCGTATTTCTCCTCCATGGCCGCCTTGAGCTTCTCCGCCTTTTCCAGGGCATCACAGTGGGATATGCCTAACACACGGTTGGAATAATCGTCACAGGATTCTCCAACGATCTCAACCAGCCGCTGGATGGATCGCTTCTCACTTCGGACGTTTTCAACCAGCTCCACTTCTCCATGCTCCGTAGCGGTCAGGATCGGCCGAATGTTCAGCACATTAGCAATGATGCCTTTAAGCTTTGAAATCCGTCCGTTCTTGATCATCGTGTCCAGGGATCCCAGCTGGAAATAGAAATGCATCCTGGAAATATACCGGTTCACCTCTTCGACGATTTCATTTTCATGAAGCTTCCGGTCAATCATCTCCCCTATTTTCATGGCAATCAGGGTCTCCCTGGCGGAGGATCCCTTGGAATCGAAAACATGGATGAACTTGTCATGGTGCTCCTGAACAAACACGTCTCTGGCCAGTATGGCACTGTTATAGGTGCCGCTCAGTGCGGCTGTCATGGTGACAACAAACACCGATCCCGCCTTCATAAACGCATCAATAAAATCCTGTGGCGAGGGGCACGACGTTTTCGGCACATCCTTGCTGCCGGCGATGGCATCCAACAGCCTTGCCACGTCCAAGGATTCGTCGTCGCGGTAATGGATATCTCCCACGGTTATGGTAAGCGGAACCACCGTGATGTCATATTTCTCTTTCATGGCTTGTGTCAACTCACAGCTGCTGTCCGCAACGATTCTCATAGATACCTCACTGGTGGCTTCGCCGGATTATAAAAAATTGTAATACATAGTATATCATAAGAAATGCCCCTTCAAAAACTAAAAAACTCAAGGAGAATCCCAAAATGAGCAAACAAGTGCAGAAAAAAAACGAACTCGACAACAAACGCCTGACCATGGAAAACCTCCCCTTCATCGTCGTGGAGCTGGTACTCCTTATGGCATATATGATGAAATTAGCCGATAAGACCCTGATGATCCCCATCCTGTTCTTTGTTATCGGCGGTCAGCAGATTTATAACGCCCTGCGCTTCTACAGCAACGATGATAAGCTGAGAAAGTTCTACTTTTCATGCGGCTTTGGCAGCTTTGCTGTAGGCCTCTTCTTTCTGCTTAATAATACGATGCTGAAGTAATCCACACGGAGGCCCTCATGATTGAAACAAAGCGCCTTATCATTGTTGAGGCCACAGAGGCCGATATCGAAACCGTCATGGAGCTGGAACGTCACCGGGACAACCGGAATTTCATCTGGAGCGGCACCTACGAGGAACACCGGGCGGAAATCGACGACAAGGATCATCTGCTGCTGGTCTTCCGCCGAAAAACGGATGACGCCACTGCGGGCTTTGCCCTGGTCAAGCTGGATACGAAATCCGATATCTTCGAGCTGCGGAGAATCGCAATTTCTGAAAAAGGCATGGGCTACGGCAAGGAAGTGATGGCCGCCCTGCTTCGCCACGCCTTTGAAGAACGGGCCATCAACCGGTTCTGGCTGGACGTATACCCCGATAACCACCGCGGAATACGGCTTTACGAAGGGATGGGCATGCATCGGGAAGGCGTGCTGCGACAAAACTATAAATCAGAACGGGGATATCTGGACCAGATCATCTATGCCATGCTGAGGAGCGATTATCTGAAGCGAGCCCCGCTGATGTCCAGAATGGAGTGATCCGCGTGAGCACCATCATGATTTCTCGGCCTGAATGGACCGACATTCCCAAGCTTAACACCTTCTTCCGAATGGTTATCGTGAACACCTTTGAGAAGAATGCCCTCTCCGATATGACGGACTTGATCCGCGAGGAGATTGAACACAAGAAGGCCTACTTGGATCAGGATTTTCAGAGTGGAGGCGCCCAAAGGTTCTTCCTGGTGGCCAAGGATGGCGATGCCGTTGTGGGAACCATTGAATACGGAAAACCCAACGATGTGATTCAGGCGTTTGCCAAAGGCCTTCCTAAGGATTCCGTGGAAATAGGAACCGTGTTCGTACACCCTGACTATCAGGGCAACGGTCTTGGAAGCGCCCTCGTGACCCATATGCTGACGGCTCTGGACACCCGCGGCCTTGCCAGCTTTTGTCTGGACAGCGGTTACCCTTCCGCACAGAAGATCTGGAGTCGCAAATTCGGAGCTCCTGCCTATTGTCTGAAGGATTATTGGGGCCCCCAGTGCGACCATATGATCTGGAGCCTCAAGGTTCAGGATTTTCTTAAATAGAACACAAAAGTCGGAGGCCTTATGGAAATCAAGCCCCTTTCCCAAATAGCGGTAGACCTGCTCCACGAAGCCTTTCTGGATGCTTTTTCGGATTACGCGGTGCCTCTTGATCTTCCCATGGAACGGTTCCTTGAAATGATGCGGATCCGGGATCTGAACCCCGACTATTCCCTGGGCTGCTTTGACGGCAACCGACTGGTCAGTTTTATCCTCTGCGGGTTCAGGCAAGATGCCGATGGCGGCATTTGCTACGACGGCGGAACGGGCACCATCCGGGGATATCAAAAAAAAGGCATCGGAAACCAGCTGCTTACGGCACAGCTTCCCTTCCTTCAGGAAAAAGGCGTTCACCGCTTTGTTCTGGAAGTGATGGAGAACAACCAACCCGCCATCGGCCTTTACCGGAAGCACGGGTTTGAAACCACCCGCCGGTTCCAATGCTTCACTGTGGAAAAAACCTCACTGCCGGCTCCCACAGGCCCTTCCTTTGAAATGGATACCGACCTTTCAAATTTCATGGCCCTGGACCCCTACCCTTTTATGAGCTATGCGCCCTCCTGGCAGAACGAAAAGCGGTCCGTCGAAAACGCGGCTGAACGCTTTGACTATGTTTCCCTGCTTAAGGGGGGCTCGGTGATTGCTTACGGCCTTATTCATAAACAGCGGGGCGATATCCCTCAGCTGGGGGTTCTTGAAGCCTATAGGGGCCAAGAGCTGGAGGCGTTGATTCTTAATGAACTGAAGCGGCGGACCGCCAACGAAAAACTCGTATTCATCAATGTTGAAGAAAAGAGCGACCTTGCGGTACAACTCCGGAACCTGGGCTTCCAAAATCACGTGAACCAATTTGAGATGCAGCGGTTGCTGTTGTGAATACGTCCATTAAGGAGACCGTTATGCGAACTCTCTACACTTTTTTCTTCATTTTTATGGCACTTTTTTTTACTGCCTGCAGCCCTGTAAAAGAAATAACTTCAGATCCAGGCAGCGAAACTCTTGCTACCCTTACCCAGCTTGACGCCTACCCGGTATACGCCATGACCTACAAGGACAACTACGATCTTGAGGCTGTTCTCTCCAAGGGCATCACCAGCGATAGAGATGTTGTGGACCATTTCAATACCCTCTATAATACTAAACTCCAAGCCATTGGGGAAACCACACGGGAGGGCAAGGCCTGCACCGGCTTCACCGCATCGTCTCAGAGCGGAGACCATTATTTTGGCCATAATGAAGACTGGGAAAAGAGCAACTATCTTGTTCTCTCAACCACTCCGAAAAAGGGGTACGCCTCCGTGAGCTTGTGCGGAATAAGTTATCATGGGGGAAAGACCGATGGCCTGCTGCTTTCGCCGCTGTATCCCCTTTCCGGCATGAACAGTGAGGGGCTTTGCGTTTCAACCTATTCCGTTGCTTCCTGCGCCCCTCCACAAGATGAAAAGAAGCGCACACTGATCTGGCCCGTTGCCCTCCGGGTATTGCTGGACCGGGCTGCCACAGTGGACCAGGCGCTTGACCTTCTGGACAGCTACAATATCTTTATCGAAGATGGAAACAGTATGCAGTTCTTCATCGGTGATGCAAAGGGGGATTCTGTCATTGTGGAATGGCTGAACGGAAGCACCTACACCGTAAGAAAAAGCGAAGACTGGCAGGCCGTCACCAATTTTGTGCAGGAAAGCGCCACCGAAAGCGACTTTCTGAACTGTTGGCGCTACCGGACCGCTTCGGAGTATCTGCGCGGACATACGAACCAAATGTCTGACGAAAGCGGAATGCAGCTATTGGAAAAGGTATCTCAGGCAGAGCCCCATGGCGGTGGAACCCAGTTCAGCGTTCTTTTCAATCAAACCCGCCGGGATATGACCGTCGTATTCGGCAGAAGCTATTGGAAGCCTTATCATTTCACCATAGAATAATACCCTTTAACCAGGAAGCCTGGGAGGATCCCGTGAACGAAATCATCCAATCCCTGTTTGAACGAAAGTCCGTGCGGGCCTTTGAGGACCGCCTTATTTCCAGCGCAGACAAAGACCTGATCCTCGAGGCCGCCATTCAGGCCCCCACTGCTGGAAATCAGGTGTTGTATACCATTCTGGATATTGAGGATCAAGAGCTTAAGGATACCCTGGCCGTCACCTGCGATAACCAACCCTTCATTGCCAAGGCCCCTATGGTACTGATTTTTCTGGCGGACTGCCGTCGATGGATGGACTGCTATCAGGCGGCGGGAACGGAATACCGGAATCCCGGACCGGGCGATATACTGCTGGCCTGCCAAGATGCCCTTATTGCCGCGCAAAACGCCGTGGTGGCAGCGCAATCCCTGGGTATCGGCTCCTGCTATATCGGCGATATCCTTGAAAACCACGACCGGCATGTGAACCTGCTGCATCTGGACAAATACGTTATTCCCGTCACCATGGTGGTTTTCGGCTACCCCACACCGCAGCAGCAGGAACGGCAAAAGCCAAAACGCTTTGACAAACGGTACATCGTTCAGAGAAACACCTATTCACAGCTTTCGGAGGAAACGCTTCGGGCCATGTTCGCCCAGCGCCACCCCGAACCGACCTTCGACTTCGATCATTTCATCACCGCCTTCTGCAAACGCAAATATATGTCCGACTTTTCCCTCGAGATGAGCCGCTCGGTTGCGGAATACCTTGAACACTTCAAGAACGAATGACGGGCCAGAAATCCCCCCCGGTCTTCCAATGACCCGGAGGGATTTCTATTTATTTCACAGCCATTACTTGAAAAAGTTGTGTACCTAGTATATAATACTGACTATTCAGTACAACTAATTACGGGGGTGACCTATGAGTAAGACAGAACGCATCAACGCCAAACCCCAGATTCTACAAGCAGCCCTGGAAATCTTCGCCCTGAAGGGCTACGATGGCGCCCGCATCGACGAAATCGCCGCCCACGCCGGGCTGCCTAAATCCCTGATCTATTACCATTACAAGGGTAAGGCCCATCTGCTGGAGGCCCTGATCCAGGGCTATTATGAAAAATATGAGGAATTCCTGACCCGTACTCTGGGAGACGATGAACAGGTTGAATTGGGCTCCCGAGCCTTTCTCCAGGAAAACCAGCAGCTCACCCGGGTGGTGCTGATCGAATCCTTAAAGGAAAACAACGAGCTTCCCAGCGTTTTTCGTTTTGCGGAAGGGCTGATTCAGCGGGAAACCCAGGTGCTGGGACGAACCTCCGAAAGCATTTCCAAACGGCTGCTGGCGGAATTCTTCCTCAACGTGATTCCCAGAGCCATGTTCAGCTGCTACGGCGAAACCTGGGCCCGTCACTTTCAGCAGGAACCCCAGGATGTAAGCGACCAATTTCACGAAGTGATGACCGAAATGCACCGCGACTACCTTTCCAAGCTTTTTTAGCCCACTAATGCGGAGGTCCCATGTCATACGGCGAGAGTTTTCAAAATGCGTTCAAACAGCATCAGGAATCCCTGAGTACCCTTGAAAAGACGCTGAAGGACCTGAATGTCGATCTTCTGGCGGACGAAAACATGCGTCTTTCCGATGAGAAGAAAGCACTGCTTGAGGAAATGGACGCCCTGAAAAAGGCGAACCAAGCCCTAAGTCAGGATCTCAGCACCCTGCGGGGCGCTTATCGGGAGCAGATCCTGAACGAGAAGATGAATCAGGTCCATCTTTCAAAAGCTCGGGTCAATATGCTTTTCGAATCCGCCACAAAGGGTTCCCTGAACCGCCTCAGCGCTTTGGAGGCCAGCCTTACCCAGCGGATGAAGCACACCATTTCCGAGGCCGACAAGCTTCAGGGAGAAATCAAAGTCCGATACACCACTCAGATCACTATCCTTCAAAACCAGATGAACAAAGAACTTTCCGAGCTGCGCCAACGGTTAGGAACCGTTCAAGCCAAATCCGGCACCGCTCTTAACGAAAGCTATGCCAATCCCGAGCTGGGCTCAGTTGATGATGCCCTGCTGGAGCGGCTTAAAAAGGGCAACAGCTTTGAGCTGAAGCTTGGCCTGGGCCTCATCAACAAGCTGGGGGTGGTACTGATCTTCCTGGCCGTGATCCTGGCAGGCCGGTACACCTACAGCCACTGGTTCAACGACTACGCCAAGGGCATCACCTTCTACATACTGGGCCTGCTCTTCTGTGCCGGGGGCGAATGGCTGTATCGTAAGAAAATGCCTTCTGTGGCGGCAGGGGTCATTGGAGGGGGCATCGGATTATTCTACGCCTCCACCTTCATATGCACCTTCTATCTGCACATCATCTCCTTTAATATGGCCATGGGCATCTCCGTGCTGATTGCCGCGGCCTCACTCTCCCTCACCCTGCGCTATAAATCTCCCACCATCGGCATGCTGTCCCTTATCGGCGGCTACCTCCCCTTCTTCACCTATGTGGTGGTTTACGGCATCGATTCCCTTCCGGTGCTGCAGGCCCTTGCCTACCTGATGCTTTACAACGCACTGGTGCTGGGGATTTCTCTCCGCCAGAAATGGACTTCCATTATCTATGTGGGCTTCCTGTTCAACATGCCCTGCGTCCACTACCTGCTCACCCTTATGGACAACCACCTGCTGGCCATCGCTCTGGCGTACGCTAACTTCCTCATCTATCTAGCGGTGGCATTGTACCGCAACCTGAAGGAACGGGCCCCACTGAACGTGGCGGATATGGTCCTCATCAGCCTCAATACCCTGGTGAACTGCAGCATGGTTTATCATCTGTTCAACCAGGCCAGTTACGGGGATTACGACGGTCTTCTGGCTCTGTTCTACGCCGGCATCTACTTCGGTCTTGCCTTTATAACCGAAAGGTACTGCGGCAACAAGCGCATGATCAACACCTTCTATACCTTCGCCGTGGCCTTTTCCATTCTGGTGGTTCCCCTGCAGCTTTCCGAGGGCTGGATCTTCTTCGGCTGGGTTATCGAGGCCTGCCTCTACATCTACCTGGGTCGGCTGTATCGCATCAAGCCTCTGGAATACATGGGTCTGGGCCTGGTGGCCATCAGCCATATCGCCTTTATTCTGCTTAACGGAGCCGATCTGGGAGCCCCGCGGAGCTACCCCGCCCTGGCCGATTTCAAATACGGAGCCCTGGTTGCCTCCGAAATATTCGCCGCGTGGACATACTGGAAACTTTCCCAAGACCGGCAGGAAGAAGCCCTGCCCCGCCTGGCGGCTCCCCTGCGTTACCCCATTGCCGCTCATATCAGCCTGTTCCTGGCCTATGAGGTATGGATGACCTATCGCACACTTATGGAGGGCCTGTCCATGGAGGGCATCGAGGTGCTGACCCTTATCTGGGGCACCATCATCCTTTGCAACCTGGGCTACCAGCGGCTGAATGCGGATCGTGTCATTGCCTTCAACCGCTACCGGGACATTTCCGAGCTGGTGATCTACGTTCTCTTCATCGGCATCAACCTGATGAGCTTCGGCACCGAAGGTGCCCGCTGGTGGCTGGATACAGCCCTCTTGGTCGGCGGCAACGCCGCTATCCTGTGGCGCATGAACCGCTTCCTGATGGATCAGGAAAATCAGTACCGAATATCCCGGGAAATCCGCGCCGTGGTACTGGGCCTCTACACCCTGGCCGTGTATTTCATCAATCTCACCGACACCTTCCGTCCTGAGAACCTCAGCGTTGTGCTGAACATCTCCATGATCTTCTTCGCCCTGCTCTACATCACCCTGGGCTTCCGCAGCAACTTCGTGATGCTGCGCCGCATGGGCCTTGGGCTGTCCCTGCTGGCCACGGTAAAGATGCTGATCATCGACTCCCTTTCCTTCAACCTGAGTCAAAAGATCGTCAGCTATTTCATCTTTGGTCTGGTCCTGATCGGCATCTCCATTGTGTATCAAAAAATCACAGCCCGCATGACACAAGGCCGGGAGGGTGACAACGATGAAAACTAAAGCGCTCTGCATACTACTCGTGTCCGCACTGTGTTCCACCCTGACTGTTCAGGCAGAGGCCCCGGACACCGGGTGGAAATGGCAGCGGCAAATCACCGTGGACAGCACCTCCCGATTCAACCGCTTTGAGGTTCCTGCCGACCTCTACGGGAAATCCCAGCTGACCCTTCAGGACCTGCGCATAGTGGATGACAAGGGAACCGCCGTTCCCTATCTGCTGGACACCCGAAGCCAGAAAACCGCAGTGACGGAGGATATGCGGAGCTTCACCAGGGTTGGCTCCATTCGAAAAAAAACCGATACCCTCTGCGACTTTCAGGGGTATGCCCCGGAGGGAACCGACCTGATTCTCACCCAACTGACCGCTGGCACGGATTACCCAGCCGATTTCTTCAAATACGTTGAGCTTTACGGCAGCCATGACGGACAGCGCTGGGAATGGGTCGGCAATGATTCCATTTACCGGGTGGAGGGCAAAGCGGATACGGATTTCGCCCTCCCTTCCCCGCTTAAATACACCTATTACCGAGTGGTGATTCTGGACAACATTGAAGATATTCAGCTGACGGAGCTTACCGGCGCCTTTATCAATGAATCGAAAAAGCTATCCGGCCGTCAGCTGGTGATCCCTGCGGATCGGTTCTCCCGGGCTGAAAAGGGTACCGCCACGCACATCACCCTAAAGAACGTGGGCAACATCCCCTTCCACAGCCTTTCAATGGACGCCGGAGGCCTCTTTCACCGCCCCTGCCGCATCATTTCCGGCGATAATCCGGAAACCGGAGCCCTGTTCGGCAACGGGTATCTGTACCAGTCCACCCTGAAAGGACCGGACCCCCTTAAGAATAGTCTCTCCATGGAAATCTATAAACCCGCCGACTCCCTAGTATTGGTAATCGAAAACGGCGACAATCCCCCCTTGGACATCAAAAGCCTCACCCTGGAATACCACGCCGATGCCGTCATCTTCGAACCGGCTCCGGGCAAAAATTACACCCTGCAGTACGGCAACCCTGCCGCATCAAGGCCCTCCTATGATCTGGAGCAGTTCCGAAGCGAAATCTCCCAGCAAAAAATCGGTACTGCCACCCTTCAAGATGAAGCACCCCTGGAGGCTCCCAAAGCCCCCACCCCGGCAGGAGTCAACCAAAAGACCCTATTCAGCGGCCTGATTTTCCTGGTAGCCGTTGTACTGGCCCGGCTGGCAGTAAAGGGAATGAAACGGCAATAGAAAAGCGAAAGCGGCATTCATAAAAATGAATAGCCGCTTTTCTTATGGAAATATTAAGGTGTGTTTTCATAAAACAGGGAGGAAAATGAGGGGTTTTGTGGAATATGTTCACTATGGAAGAGAGAATTCTTCTCTTTTTTCGCCAATAAACGCATATAAGACATACGTCGTACATCCCCTTGTGAGCGTCGGCATATGTGACATAAAAACATATGCGTTTGTTCGGGTTGAAGAGGGCGTGTCGTGAATACAAACGTTATATGCCAGTCGGGGAGAGCAAAGCCCGCCGTCCTGGCGGGCAATAATCAACAAAAGAAAACGTTCAACCACTCTGTGACTTCCCAGAGAGGCAGAACGTTGCGGGAAAAGGGGTACATTGAAAATAAACAACGAGAAAAGTGACATTTGAAGTATTTCATTGAGTAGGTATTATTGTTCATCCTTTTTTTTGTTGGCATTTTCGACAACGTTTTTCATGTGCCTAATAAAGTCAGCGGTGGGAGTTGTCCGTCCATCAATTAAAACCTTTTTGTACTCAAAATATAAATTCTCGTCAACCTTGAATGTTACTCTCTTCTTTTCGGTTTTCTCCATTTCAAACTCCTTTCGTTTCTTGCGCGAGTGCGACAAGTGGCACAAGTTGTACCTGGTTGTACTTATTGTACTTCAAGAAATGGAAAGTGTCAATTTTTCTTTGTCATTATTCATCATTTTTTCTGAACGATAAGCGATAATGTCCTGTTATAACATAAAGGATTATGTCCCA
>CAZYQI010000011.1:0-96058 GCA_964649745.1 uncultured Peptostreptococcaceae bacterium
ATTCTACAGCCCAATCGGGTTTCTGACAAAAGCACAATCTATTTTACACTCCCCCCTTTTTTATGTGTTTACAGCATCTTGCCCATGTTTCGGGGCAGTTTTTTTTGAGTATTCTCTATGTTTTTCATTCCTTTAAATCGTTTATTTTACTACACTGTTTTTCAGATGATAAAATCTGATTCAAATAGGATTTTTAAAAATGTGGTCAACTCCGTTTATCACTTTAACAAGTCTGCAATGGTTGCATGTCCCTTGCCTTTACACGCTTTATGCTCTTTAATCGCTGCTATCAAAGCATAAATATCATTTTTGAAAAATGATTTCATTGTTCCACTTTTCTTAATACCCTTAATTTTATATTCTGTCGTCGCATAATCACTTGGTTTTTTATCAGAATGCTTATTAGTATACTTGGAATAATCTCCAGCATGAACAATCATCAACATTTCAATTTCGGGATTTGTAATCACATTATACACCGGATATCTTTCTTTATAAAGATTACCCAGTTCAAATTTCTCCTTCTTCGAGTCGATGATTCTAATTATCAACATCGGTTTATCATAATCCAAGTTTAAGTAGGTTTCTTCAATTTTTTTCGATGTTCTACTGCGTTCGTCTTGTTGTTTAAAAAGTCCTGCCTTTTAAATAGAAGCTTGTCTTCATCTAATAACCATTCAATTATTTCCTGCTCTGCTGTGCCCTCACATATACAAATTACATAGTATTCATTATTACACTCTTTAATTACTCCCATATGCTCTCCTTATATGCCTTAATTGAAAGGTAATCAGGAGATGTTCCCTTGATATAATTCGAAAGGAACACTTCGCTCTTTTTGTTCTCAACTCGTTTTATGATATCGCTATATCTGATTAATTCGCTATTATGTGCTTTATCTCTTAAAATGACAAAAATATTGTCCTTTCTTTCAATAAAATCGAGAACTTCTGCATAGTGTGTCGTAAATATGAGAGTTGCTCCATTTCTATTGATGTCCTTATCATTAAAAAGCTCAATGATGAACTGAACCAATCTCTTATGAAAGTGATTTTCCAACTCATCAATTATTAGATACCCTCCATTTCTAATGATGTTTTTTACCCAGAACAAAATGTTCCCACCTTTAGCTGTCCCTGATGATAGTAGGTAACTTTCATTAGGGATGTAGCTACAGAACATTTGATCATCCTTATTTTTGAACTTAACTTTTATTTGCTCCTTTTCAGATACTAATTCTTCGATACTATTGTCAAATATGTTGATATCTATCATTGAAGCTTTTCCATTAACTCTGTAATAATTGACCATATTCTCGTTGATCAGTGTATAAAACAATCTGCGTGAATTTTTATCTTGTGGTTTTATATAATATAGAATGCTATCTTCATCACGAAGGAATGCTACATCTTTCTTTAGTTGCTTCCTTGTAATTATAATATCGGTTTTATCAAACTGATTAATGTTCTCTTTCTTTTTAACGAGAGATACCTTTTTCCCATAGAATATCTCATCATCAAAAGCGATACTTCTTGAATGTTCATCGCTTTCAGAGCTCATCACGTATTTAAGTTTTGATTGAAGACGGTAATAACGTTTTTCATTTGTGTCAAAGAAATCAACTATCATCTCTGAACCATTTCTGAGTAATCCATTTGGAATGGATAGATTGTCGATTGATTTTTGTCTTAATACAATATCAAATGCCATATCCAATAATTTTAATGCCGATGTCTTTCCGGAAGCATTTGGTCCAATTAAAGCAACCGTATTTTGTGTGTTGAAGTCACCATGGTAGTTATAAACATAATTATCATCCGTAACTCTATCTCTCGCAACAAAGTCAATTTCAAAACCATTTTCAAATAAATCTATGTTTTCAAAAGCTACTTTTAGTATTTTCATAGCGCACCTCCATGTAATTAGTATACATCTTCCATCGGTTATAAACAATAATTTTGTTTATAAACATACATACTTGGTCGTCAAGATGATGAAACATCAAACCGGGTGTACCTCCGCATCACTAACACCATGAAAATGGAGGTTGTATCTATGTTTTCAAAACTCATGGCCGAAGGTAATTTAGTTAAAGAAACTCTTTTGATTTATGCCCTTGCAAATTAAATGTGGTCAAAACGTGGTCAAAAAGGGACTTCTGCATTAGAAGCCCCTTTATTGTTTGTTTTATAGAGTTTTGTTTGGCACTTGCACCTATTGTAACTGCACGCTTTTGCTCTGTAGTGCCTCACGAAGTGTTCGCCAGTAAGAGCAAAATTGCATATATTACAGCATCTTCCCCATGGCCCTGAACTTGTCATATCGACTGTTCACAAGCTGTTCCGGCTCAACGCTCTTCAGCTCATTTATCTGTTGCTTCAACCATGCTCCCACAGCCTGCTTGGCTTTTTCATGATCCCGATGGGCACCGCCCAGAGGTTCGTCCACCACGGCATCAATGACGCCGAGATTTTTGATTTCCGCTGCAGTGAGCTTCATGACAGCGGCGGCCTCCGGTGCTTTGGCGGAATCCTTCCAGAGGATACTGGCCAGGCCTTCCGGGGAAATGACGGAATATACTGCAGAGGAAAGCATGGCAACCCGGTCTGCAACGCCGATTCCCAGGGCGCCACCGCTGCCCCCCTCTCCGATAACAACGGATACCACCGGCACCCGGAGTCGTGCCATGGTCAAAAGGTTCTGGGCAATGGCCTGACCCTGCCCCCGTTCTTCGGCTCCCAGGCCGCAGTAAGCGCCGGAGGTATCAATAAAGGTGATTACGGGCCGTTTGAATTTTTCTGCCTGCTCCATAAGGCGCAGAGCCTTGCGGTATCCCTCCGGATGGGGCATTCCGAAGTTGCGGCGGATATTTTCCTTGGTATCGCGCCCCTTCTGGTGTCCGATTACGGTAACCGGAACGCCTTCCAGAAAGGCAACCCCACCGATCAGAGCTGGATCATCCCCGTAAAGCCGATCCCCTTTCAACTCCACGAAATCGGTGAAGATTCCCTGGATATAGTCCTCTGTTGTAGGGCGCTCCGGGTGACGGGCCAGCTTTACCCGGTCCCAGGCGGAAAGGCCTGCAAAGGTTTCAGCCTGAAGCTTAACCAGCTTGGCCTCCAGGGTTTTCAGCTCGTCGCCGAGGTTGATGCCGTTTTCCGCTGAAAAAAGCCGCAGTCCCTGTATCTTCTCTTCCAGCTCCAAAATAGGTTTTTCGAATTCAAGAATTTGAGCCACTGAATGCACCTCCGCTTCCCATATGTGCCCGCAAGAGCAGGGTCAGGGTTGTCTTCATCTCGCCGCGGGGAACGATGCGGTCTACAAAGCCCCGTTCCATAAGGAATTCCGCCCGCTGAAAGCCCGGGGGAAGACTCTGCCGTATGGTCTGCTCAATGACCCGCTGACCCGCAAAGCCGATAAGGGCTCCCGGTTCCGCCAGAATCACATCCCCCAGCATGGCATAGCTGGCGGTGACACCTCCGGTGGTTGGATCCGTAAGTACAGCGAAGTATGGAAGCCCCTGTTCAGAGAGCTTGCCCAGCGCTGCAGAGGTTTTCGCCATCTGCATCAGGGAAAGGATTCCCTCCTGCATCCGGGCTCCGCCGGAGGCACAGAAGCCGATTACCGGAAGATTTTTCTCACCTGCCAGCTCAATCAACCGGGTGATCCGTTCTCCGGCAGCACTGCCAAGACTGCCCATCATAAAATCCGGTTCCATGGCGAATACGCATACGGGTATCCCGTTAACCGCTCCGGAGCCGGTTAATACAGATTCCGTTTCGCCGGCTTTTGACTTAGCCTGACCCAGCTTCTCCGGGTAATCCGGAAAGCCCAGGGGATCTGCGGAGAGGACATCCATACCGGTTTCCTTAAAGGAACCGCTGTCCAGCAGTGATTCAATACGGGCCCTGGCCCCTATCCGCTCGTGTTTCCCACAAACCGGACAGACATGAAGCTGCCTTTGCCACTGTTCTGCCGGTACACGGCCGGAGCACTGCACGCACAGGTGTTCATTCATTTTTGCAGCAAGGCGGGCAGACGCCTTTTCAGTGATTGGCGGCTTTTCCTTCACCTGTTTTTTTCGTTTAAGAAGATCCAAGAGCATAGCTATCCTCCTTCATCGCCTGTATCAGTTCAGGCAACCGCAGTTCAAGAGTGCCGGTATTGACATCCCCTGCCTGAAATTCAGGCAAGGCGATCAGATGCTTCTGAAATTCCAGATTGGTGACAAGACCGTCGATCACGGTTTCTTCCAGAACCCGCTTCATGCGGTTCAGAGCTTCCCGACGGGTGTTTCCCCACACAATGATCTTGCCCATCATGGAATCGTAAGCATGGGGGATATGATAGCCCTGGTAGATATAAAAATCGTTTCGGACGCCGAAGCCTCCTGCCAGGTGCAGGGAGGTGACAACCCCCGCCCCCGGGCGGAAATCATCCATGGCGTTTTCCGCATTGATACGGCACTCGATGGCATGCCCTCTCAGGATCACCTGCTCCTGGGTGATGCCCAAGGGTTCTCCGGATGCAACCCGGATCTGAGCCTGCATCAGATCGATACCGGTCACCATTTCCGTCACCGGGTGCTCCACCTGAATCCGGGTGTTCATTTCCATGAAATAGAAAGAGCCGTCCTGATCCAGCAGAAATTCCACTGTTCCAGCACCGATATAATTCACTGCAACCGCCGCATCCACTGCCGCCTTATAGAAGCTTTGGCGCTGCTCTTCTGATATGACGGGACATGGCGATTCCTCTATGACCTTCTGATTACGACGCTGAAGACTGCAATCCCGCTCTCCGAGAGCCAGGGCGGTCCCGTGGGCGTCCGCCAGGATTTGAACCTCTACATGGCGGGGTTTTACGATCCTCCGCTCCATATAAACGCGGTCATCTCCAAAAGCGGCCTTGGCTTCCGCTCTGGCCGTTTGCCATGCGTTCTCCAGCTCACCGGGTTCATTGACTACCCGCATGCCCCGGCCGCCTCCGCCGCTGGCGGCTTTAACCATCAACGGATAACCGATCCGTACCGCCTCCGAGCGCAGCTCCTCCAAGGTTCCCACGGCCCCTTCGGATCCCGGCACAACCGGTACCCCGGCAGCCATCATCACTTCCCGGGCCTTTGCCTTGTCACCCATCATTTCAATCTGGTACGGTTCCGGACCGATAAAGATAAGGCCCGCTTCCTGACACGCTCTGGCAAAACCCGCGTTTTCTGACATAAAGCCGTACCCGGGATGAACGGCATCGGCTTTGCATGCCAGAGCCGCCTGCACCAATGCTCCCGGATTCAGATAGCTCTTGCCGGCGCTGGCCGGACCGATACAGAAGCTTTCATCGGCCAGAAGAACCGCCAGAGAATCCGCATCCGCAGTGGAATACGCTGCCACGGATTTGATGCCCAGCTCCCTGCATGCGCGAATAATCCGCACAGCGATTTCTCCCCTGTTGGCAATAAGGATTTTCTTTATCATTACGCCCTCCGAATCAGGAACAGGGGTTGTCCATACTCCACAATATCTTCCTGGTGAGCCAGGATGGCTTCAACAACACCGTCCCATTCCGCCTGTATTTCGTTCAACACCTTCATAGCCTCCAGAATGCAAAGGGTCTGGCCCTTCACCACCCGCTGGCCCACTTCCACATACGCTTTGGCATCCGGTGAAGGAGCCGGATAGAAAACCCCTACCATAGGCGCCTTAATGGCCATGTCCCCATCAACTGCGGGGGCTGCCGGGGTAACCGGTGTGGCCTCTGCCTCGACTGCATGGACCGCAGGTGCCACCATTCCATGCATCGGCTGCATCACCGGGTGATGACTTTGAACCGGTGCCGCTACAGGGGCGAAGCCTTTTTCCAAAACCAGTGATTCTGTTCCGTTGGTGTACTTCAGGCGATTAAGGCCTGTATCATTAAATGTCTGGATAAGCTTTTGAATGTCGTTCAGTTCCATAGGATCCTCCGTTTAGTATCTGGTACTATTATTAAGTAGTATACCATAGTCACAAGCCTCCTTCAATGGAACACCGTATACCCGTACGCCATTTTTAGAGTTTTCATAGATTTACCCGCCAGGATTTGTCGGCAAACATAAATGAAGCAACCGCCGATATCAACGACATCGGCGGTTATGGTTATGATGCTATGGAATTCTTTTTAGAAAGCACCTTGTACTGGGAATAGGAGAACAGGACCAGGCCGAACCATATGAAACTGAATGCCAGAAGACTTCGTCCGTCGAAGGCCTCCTTGAACACGGTGATTCCAAGGATCAGACTGATGGTGGGGGATATGTACTGTAAAAACCCCAGAACATTCAGCGGCAACCGCTTGGCCCCTTCTGCATAGCAAAGAAGAGGAACCGCGGTCACAATGCCGGACAGCGCAATAAGGAACCAAAATACGATTGGGAGATTTCCGGTTATCCCTTGCCCCGTAAACTCTGAAAAGAGAATGAATCCCAGGGAGGGCACACTTACGACAAGGGTTTCCAATGTCAGGCCATCCAGGGAATCCAGCCCTGACTTTTTCTTAAGTACACCGTATACCGCAAAGCTGACCGCCAGAACCAATGCCACCACCGGGATTCGGTGATAAAACCAGGTGCTGAGGACCACCCCTATCAGGGCCGAAAAAATACCAGCAGCCTGAAACCGCGTCATTCGTTCATTAAAGAATACGCGACCCAAAATCGTAAGCACCAGAGGATTCATGTAGTATCCAAGACTGGACTCTACCACGTACCCGTTATTGACACCCCATATATAGGTCAGCCAGTTAACGGATATGAAAAATGCCGACGCAAGTCCGATTTTCCATATCCTGCGATCAGATAAAAGCTTTAGAAATGCGCGTATACGGGATTTGAAACCCAGAAGCAGCATAACAAAAATGAACGACCACACCACGCGCTGGGCAAATATCTGGTAGGGGCTGAGCGCGTGCACCAGTCTCCAGTAAAGGGGCAAAAGCCCCCACATGAAGTAGGCGGCAGAACCGTAAAGAAGTCCTTCTATATAGTTTTTCCGGTCCATGCCGCCTCCTTGTGTTATTCCTGGCTCAATCTGAACTCATCGTGCAGAATCTGAAGGGCCCTGGCAGCCTGATCCGAACGGATAAGGCAGGATATGGTGGTGGTGGAGTCTGAGGACTGCAGTATCTCGATATTCTCCCGGGAAAGGGCAAATACGATCCGCTTCATAACCCCCGGTACACCGTGCATACGGTGTCCGATGGCCGTTATCTTGCTGCACCCGGTGCACGTGTGGAATTCAATCTGAAGTTCATCAAGGATCCTCTGAACCTTCCCCATATCCGGCTCATTGATGATAAAAACCTTCCGGTTGTCGAAGAAGTTGATCATATCAATGCTGATTTTTTCCTGCTCCAGCCGGTTTAACAGAAGCTCGTTACGTCCGTCCTTTGCCGAAATGACCACTGTCATCTGAACAAAGGGCTGCTTAAGCGCCACGGCGGTCAGCACACGGTTGGGGTCACTGGGATCCTCCATGGTCCGTGGTTTGACCTTTATCTTGGTCCCAGGGGCATCGGAGAAGGTGCTGCGTATCACCAGAGGCTTGTTGCCTTCCCGGGCGATGGCCACCGCTTTGTGATCCACAACCTTGGCGCCGTCCACCGCCATCTGATAGACCTCTTCATAGCTTATCTGATCAATGATGCGGGCATCCTCAACCAACCGGGGATCGGCGGTCATAACCCCTTCTACATCGGTGTAGATTTCAATTTTTTCCGCATCCAGGGCAACGCCAAGCACGGCTGCGGTGGTGTCGCTCCCTCCTCGGCCCAGGGTGGTGATGTTCCCGACAGCGTCTATCCCTTGAAAGCCGGTGACCACAACCACTTTTCCCGAATTCAGGGCCCGGTGGATATCTTCGGTGCTGACCGACAGGATCCGGGCATCGCCGAAATTCCCGTCGGTTTGGATACCGGCTTGAAAGCCGGTGAAGGCAGTGGCATCAACCCCGTGGCTTTTCAGCAGGTTGGTGATCAGCACAGCGGATATGATTTCGCCACAGCTCATCAGCATATCCATTTCACGGCTTTTATACTCCAGCTCCGGTGCCGGCAACAGATTGATCAGCGTATCTGTGGCGTAGGGATCTCCCTTACGCCCGATGGCGGAAACAACCACCACCGGCGAATAGCCTTCCTCCATGGATTGCTGCACCTGCTCTACAATGCGGCTCCTGCCCAGCTCACTGGCAACGGAAGTGCCGCCATACTTCAATATGGAAATGCGCAAGTAACCGTCCTCCTATTTCCCCGTGGAACCAAACCCTCCGGCTCCCCGATCCGTTTCATTAATGACCTCCACCGCTTCCAGCTTTGCGGTCTCGTATTTGGCTATAACCATCTGTGCCACCCGTTCGCCATGCTTCAGCGTATAGGTTTCATTACTTAGATTGACGACGGGAACCTTGATCTCTCCGCGATAGTCGCTGTCGATGGTTCCCACGCAGTTGATCATCGTGATGCCGTGCTTGATGGACATACCGCTCCGGGGTCTCACCTGCGCCTCATAACCATGGGGCAGTTCAATGAACAGGCCTGTGGGGACCAATGTTCTTTCCAGGGGCTTCAACACCAGCTCCGTTTCCAGAACGGCCCTGAGATCCATCCCTGCAGAGCCTGAGGTTTCATACTGAGGAAGGGGCATTCCCGATTTGTTGACAATCCGAATGGTTAACATGGCACGGCTCCTTTTATAGTGATTTCAGCTGCTCGAAGGTCCAGCGTCCTTCTTCGTCTGTTACCCGACCCGTAAGGGCTACCGCATAGCATTCCGGCGTCAGAATCCGATCCGCCATTCGGAAAACATCGGCAGCCTCTACCCTGTCGATCTTCTCAATCACCTCGTCGATGGTCTCGATCATCCCTGCCATCAGCTCGCTTTTACCCATCATGGACATGAAGCTTCCCGTGCTCTCCAGACCCAGGATGTAATTCCCTTTAAGCTGTTCCTTGCCCCGCTGGATCTCCTCTTGAGAGATGTCGTGACGGCGCATGTTCTGAAGCTCCTCACACAGGGATTTCATGACCGGCTTCAGGTTTTCCGGAACGAAGCTGGCATAAATGGTCATGAGGCCGTTGTCTTTATACAGGCTGGGGTGGGAGTACACCGAATACGCCAGTCCCTGGTTCTCACGGATGCTTTGGAACAGCCGGGAGCTTGTCCCGCCTCCCAGAACATTGTTAAGAACCATCAGCGGGTAAAGATCATCATCACTGTATTTGACCCCGTCGAATCCGACACACAGGTGAACCTGTTCAATATCTTTTTCCTTAACTGCCCATGCCTTTGTGAATGCAGGTACTGCAGGATCCACAGCCGGAACATCCGCCTTTCCCACCACACCGAACCGGGCTTCAAGAAGCTGAATCAGCTCCGCTTCGTTAAAGCTGCCTGCCACAGATATGACGATATTCTCCGCCGTATAGCGCTGGCCCAGCAGCATCTGGATGGTATCCCGGGAAAGACTCCGCACAGAGTCCTCGCTTCCCAGAATCGGGAACCCCAGGGGGTGCTTGCCGTAGATCACCTCGGCCAGCAGATCATATACCACATCCTCCGGAGAGTCCTCATAGGAGGCGATTTCATCCAGAATGACATTCTTTTCTTTTTCAATTTCAATTGGATCATGAACCGATTTCAGCAGCATATCCGCCAGCACATCAACCGCCACATCCAAGTGGGTGTCCAGAACCTTTATGTAGTAGCTGGTGCATTCCTTGCTGGTGAAGGCGTTTATCTGCCCGCCGATCCCGTCGACAATATCGGCCAGATCCTTGGCTGAACGGGTTTCCGTTCCCTTGAAAAGCATATGCTCAACAAAATGGGAGACACCGCTGAAGGCGGCCGATTCGTACGCCGAACCGGCGTTGATCCAAAGCCCCAGGGACATGGAACGCATTCCCTGCATCGGGTAGGTGACCACACGGATCCCATTTGATAATTCATGCCGTTGATACATGGTAAACCTCTTTTCGCGTTTAAATGCCTGAAACATGAATGCAAGCCCTGCCTTCCGGCAGGGCTTTTAGAATCAGGTTCATAGGGCTGCATTCTTAACTATCCGGCTACTTTTTGTCTGCTTCTTCAAGCAATACCTTATGGGAAAGGTTCACACGGCCCTGGGCATCGATTTCGATGACCTTTACCCGGATCGGGTCCCCTACCTTGAACTTGTCTTCTACCTGAGCAATGCGCTCCTTGGCCAGATGTGATATGTGTACCAGGCCTTCTTTGCCGGGCAGCACTTCAACAAATGCACCGAACTTCATGATGCGGGTAACTTTCCCGTCGTAGACGTCGCCTACCTGCAATTCCTTTACGATATCCTGGATCCGCTTCAGTGCCGCTTCACCGGAAGGACCGTCCGGAGCAGTGATCAGAACTGTTCCATTGTCCTCAATGTCAATTTTCACGCCGGTATCGGCAATAATCTTGTTGATAACCTTCCCGCCTGGCCCGATGACCTCGCGGATCTTGTCAGGATGAACCTTGAAGAAAAAGACCCGTGGAGCATAAGGGGACATTTCCTTGCGGTAGTCGGAAATGGTCTCGTTCATAACGCCCAGGATGTGCAAACGGCCGGCCAGTGCCTGACTCATGGCATCTTCCATGATCTTGCGGTCCAGGCCGTGAATCTTGATGTCCATCTGCATGGCAGTGATGCCGTCCTTGGTGCCCGCAACCTTGAAGTCCATATCCCCCAGGGCATCTTCCATACCCTGAATATCACTTAGAATTGAGATTTGGTTATCTTCCTGGATCAGACCCATGGCAATCCCTGCAACGCTGGATTTCAGAGGGACACCGGCATCCAGAAGGGAGAGGGTGCTGCCGCAGATGCTTCCCTGGGAGCTGGAACCGTTACAGGTTACTACTTCGGAAACCAGACGGATTGCATATGGGAAGTCCTCTTCGGAAGGCAGTACCGGAACAAGGGCCCGTTCACCCAACGCACCGTGACCGATGGCACGACGGTTTGGGCCGCGCATAAAGCCGGTTTCACCTACTGCGAAGGGAGGGAAGTTATAGTGGTGCATATACCGTTTGGTATCTTCAAGGCCAAGACCGTCAATGCGCTGGGCTTCGCTGAGGGCACCCAGCGTGGTGATGGTAACAACCTGCGTCTGGCCCCGCTTGAAGTGTCCGGAGCCGTGTGTTCTGGGAAGAATGCCGACTTCGCAGGAAACCGGACGGATTTCGTCATGCTTACGTCCGTCGGGACGGACTTTTTCATGGGTGATCATCTTACGGACCAGTTCTTTTTCAAGCTCTTTGAACAGCCCTGCGAAAAGACCTCCCTTATCCGGGAACGCCTCCGCAGCAGCTTCCATCAGCTGTTTCTTGATAGCATCCAGTGCGTCGTTGCGCTCTGTTTTATCGGCAATCCGAACGGCCTTGTCGATGGGTGAACGGAAGGTTTCAACCAGAGCCTTGATGGCCGGGTCAATTTCCGGTGCCACAACCTGCATTTTGGTTTTGCCTACCGCTGCAACAATCTCATCGATAAATGCAACGATGCGTTTGATTTCATCGTGCCCGAAGAAAATGGCTTCCAAAACCACTTTTTCCGGCAGGATGTTCATCCCGGCTTCCACCATCATGATGGCGTCGCGGGTGCCCGCAACAACCAGATGCATTTCGCTTTTTTCAGTTTGCTCAACCGTAGGGTTGATGATGTACTGACCGTTGATATAGCCCACGACAACGGATGCGATGGGGCCCTCGAAGGGGATATCGGATACGGACAGCGCAATGGATGCGCCGATCATGGCCGTCACATCCGGTGGGCAGTCCTGATCTACAGAATAAGCGCTGGCGATAACCTGGACATCATTCTTGAAGCCCTTGGGGAAAAGCGGACGGATGGGTCGATCGATAAGCCGTGAGGTGAGAACAGCTTTTTCAGACTGTCTGCCTTCCCGCTTGATGAACCCCCCAGGGATTTTCCCAACAGAGTACATTTTCTCTTCGTAATCTACGCTCAGGGGGAAGAAGTCGATTCCTTCCCGGGGGTTTTTTGATGCGGTTGCCGTGGCAAGAACCACGGTGTCACCGTAGTGAACAAACGCTGAACCATTGGCCAACGTTGCCATGCGGCCGATTTCTACTTTGAGCGGTCGTCCGCCCATGGTTGTTTCAAACGTGCTGTGATTGTGTTCCATTCAATCCTCCTGATTTTCTGTTCCCGGAGGAATCCTACTCGCTCTCTTAAAAGCTTGAACCAAGCCCTTAACACAACAAGTAGGAAAGTGTCCCTTCCGAGGAACGGTTTGGTTACGTTACATACAGTGAAGCCGCCCGGTCCGCTGCCCTCTCTCAGTCTGCACGACGAATAACAGCCTGCACGAGTGGAGCAGCGGACCCAGCGGCCCTGTTTCTACTTTCTCAAGCCCAATTTGCTGATGATTGTACGGTAACGCTCGATGTCAATACCCTTCAGGTATCCGAGCATGCTGCGGCGTTGACCTACCATTTTGAGCAAACCACGACGGGAGTGGTGGTCCTTCTTGTGAAGTTTAAGGTGATCGTTCAGCTCGTTGATACGGGCTGTCAGGATCGCTACCTGAACCTCAGGAGAGCCAGTGTCCCCTTCATGAAGCTTGAACTCATTGATAATGCTTGTTTTTTTGTCTTTCAGAATCATTTTTGTTTCCTCCTTGGGTTTCGTGTAATCGCCTTTGGCCGGGAGAAACGCCGGAGTTGCATCAATCTCAGCCTAAGGTTCTACCGATAAATTGTATCATACTCTATAGGATGCTTCAACATTTTTCCTTAATTACTGATGGGGCTTCCGGGGCACCGGTTCCCGGTGGGGCTGCTTGAAATACAGTCTTGCATCCTGCACATCCCTGCCGATCTGCTCTATAAGTGTTTCCTTTGATTCGAAGCGGATTTCTCCCCGTAACCGGTGCAGGAATTCCACTGTGATGTAATGATGGTACAGGTCTTCATGATAATCCAGGATAAAGGTTTCCAATGTGAATTCGGTCTGACTGAACGTCGGGTTGTAGCCCACATTGCTCACACTTTTATAGTGGGACTTCCCAATCCAGGTTCGGGTCACGTATACACCGGGACGAATCAATGTCATGTTATGGCTCACTGCCAGATTGGCTGTGGGAAAGCCCATGACCGTGCCCCTTTTTTTGCCGTGGACCACTACCCCTGAAACTGTGTGATGACGGCCCAGGAGGCGGTTCACCGCTTCGATATCGCCCTTTTTTAAAAGTTCACGTATCCGTGTACTGCTGACCGGGCAACCATCCAGCTCGAAGGGCGGGACCACCGTCACCGTGAAATCATAGGTCTTTCCCAGAGCGGTGAGCAGATCCACATCCCCCCTGGCCCCCAGACCGAAGTGGAAATTGTAGCCGGCGGCAAGATATTTGGTATTCAGAACCTTGATGAGTATTTCCTTCACAAAGGTCTCCGCCTCTATTTCCATATGGTCCCGATCGAACTCCACCATGATCAGCACATCAATGCCCAAGCCGTCCAACAGGTCGATTTTTTCATCAACTGTCAGGATCCGGTTGGGCCGTGATTCCTTCACTGTGAACTCGCGGGGGTGATTGGCAAAGGTATAGACCACGCTGCGCAGGTCCTGTTTGGCGCAGGTATCCACCAACGCCTTAATCACTTGCTGGTGCCCTATATGGAGCCCGTCAAAGGTGCCGATGGCGACACCGCTTGGCAGGGGCTTTAAGTTCTCTTTGAGTTCTTTTAATGTACGAATGACTTTCATGGGTCACCTGCTATAGGAAATGCCTGACAACCATCAGTGTATGGGTCTTCTTCGTGTACTGCCCGATTGCCGCAAATTGGCCGCCGGCATACAGGAGAACACGGGTATCCTCAGGATACCCCGCTTTCAGGAATCGGGCAAAATTCGCCTCGACTCCGTTTCGAATCATCTTGATCCATTCTTCCTTCAAATCCAGCCTGGGAATTCCTGCAAAGGCACCATCAATCCCCACAAGCCACTTTTCTGCATTTTCAGGGGATTCACACGCCTTCAGCTCTTCCAGAGTGATGCTGTCTCCGATGCCAAAGGCCCCGGTAGCGGTCCTCAGGAGAAAGCTCATGACGCTCCCGCATCCCAGATGCTCTCCGATATCATGACATAGGGTTCTTACATAGGTCCCTTTGGAGCAGGACACGTCGAACAGGGCCTTGTTGTCACTGAAACGGATCAGCTGAATGCTGTGGATGGTTTGCGGACGGGATTCCCGCTCAACGGTTATCCCCTTTCGGGCAAGATCGCACAGCTTTTGTCCGTCAACCTTCAGAGCCGAATACATCGGAGGCACTTGGCGAATATCCCCGGTGAAGAGACCGAACGCTTCCAACAGTTGATTCTCAGTTACTGAAACGGGGCGCTCTGAAAGCACCTCCCCCCATCGGTCCTGGGTGTCTGTACTGATGCCCAGGGTGAGCTCCGCACGGTAGGTTTTCCGGTCCTCCTGAAGCATCTCGACAATGCGCGTTGCCTGACCTACACAAATAGGAAGCACACCAGCCGCCTGAGGATCCAGAGTGCCGGTGTGTCCTACTTTTTTTGTCCACAGTACCCGCCTGACCACCGCCACCGCATCATGGGATGTCATGCCAGGGGGCTTCAGGAAATTCAATATTCCGTTCATGATCCCATCTGCTCCAGTATTGCCTTTTCAAATTCCGTCATCGCCTGGTTCATAGACATTTTCAAGGAACAACCGGCTGCACGCCTATGACCACCGCCGCCATAACGGACTGAAAGCTCGCTGACGTCAAAATCAAATTTAGAACGCATGCTGACCTTAATGCTGTTTTCACCCAGTTCCTTGAAAAGCGCCACCACTTCGATGCCCTGTATACTTCGAATGTATTCGGATATGCCATCGGTATCCTCATAGATCGCACGATGACTTTTCATCATTTCCGCGGTGATGGGGACCAGGGCTACCCGGTCATGGGCCACCAACCGCATGTTCTCCAGAGCGTGCATCAGCAGCATGACTTTGTTCATCGGCTGGTTCTGATACAGTTCCGTGTTGACGGCGTGGGTATCAATTCCCGCAGACATAAGGGTGGAAGCTATCTGCATGGTCTTTGCAGTGGTATTGTCGTACCTGAAGCCCCCGGTATCCGTGGACAATGCAATGTACAGTGCCGTTGCCGCAATGGTATCCAACGTGAATCCAAACTCGCCGGCCAACTCGAAAATAATCTCTCCGGTAGAGCTGGCGTGCTCATCCACGTAATTGATATCCCCAAAGCGGGTATTGGTACGGTGATGATCAATCACCGCCAGAAGACCGCAATTGGGCAGCATCGCAATCCGATCCCCCATGCGCCCGATATCACTGCTGTCCACCGCAATGGCCACATAGCCATCGGCAGGTTCCACGAATTCATCTTTTTCTACAAACAAGTCCCGGGGAATAAGCCGCAGATTGGCTGGAACAACATCCTCTACGAGAACAACCGCCTGCTTGCCCATCTGATGAAGAAAATGGGCAAGCGCTGCTGAGGAGCCGATGGTATCACCATCCGGCATGATGTGCGGCAGAATCACATAGCTGTTATAGTTCTCAAGCGTCTTCTTGATCGTCTGAATCGCTTCCAGGTTCATCGTCATCCTCCGCTTCGGGCTCCTGTGGAGTCACTGATTTAATCAGCTTGTTGATATAAAAGCTGTTTTCAATAGACTCGTCCACCTTGAACAGAGGCTCCGGGGTATAGTGAAGCTTAAGCGCTGTGCCTATTTCCCGTCGTATGAATCCTTTGGCGCTGTTCAAGCCCTCCAGAGCCTTCTGTTTGTCTGCAGAAGGCTCCAGAATGCTGATATAAATCGTTGTAAAGCGCAGATCGTTGGTGGTATCCACATGGGTCACGCTGGTCATGGCAGGAATCCTTGGATCCTTGATATCATACATGATCAGCTGGCTGACGATCTTTTTGATTTCCTCAGAAATCCGCTTATGTCTTGGGTATCCCATAATTTTTCACCATCCCTGTTAAACGCGCTTGACCTCTTCCATGATGTAGGCTTCGATGATGTCCTGTTCTTTAAGATCATTATACCCATCGATACCGATTCCACACTCATAGCTTGTAGCAACCTCTTTGACATCATCTTTAAATCGTTTGAGGGAGCTGATCTTTCCGTCATGGATGATGATTCCTTCGCGGATGACACGCACATTGGCTGTTCGGGTAACCTTGCCGTCAAGAACGTATGCCCCTGCAATCATGCCCAGTTTAGGAACCTTGAAGGTAGCCCGTACTTCAACCTTGCCAAGTACAACTTCCTTGAAGATCGGGTCCAACATGCCCTTCATCGCTGTTTCAATATCGTTGATTGCGTTATAGATAATCTGGTAGGTGCGAATATCCACCTGTTCCTTTTCAGCCAGAGCCGTGACAGAGTTGCTTGGACGCACGTTAAATCCGATGATCAGTCCATTGGACGCAGAAGCCAACAGGATGTCGGACTCTGAGATGGTTCCGATGCTGGCGTGGATGATATTGACCCGTACTTCCTCGTTGGTAAGCTTAAGCAGTGAAGACTTCAGCGCCTCCAGGGAGCCGTGTACATCCGCCTTGAGGATAAGGTTCAGCTCTTTGATGTTGCCCTGCTGTATCTGGCTGAAAAGATCTTCCAGGGTTACATGGGATTTCCCAGCCCGGAGACCCATTTCACGGTAATCCTGCTGACGTCGGTCTGCCAGTTGCTTGGCTTTTTTCTCGTCCTGTACCACGTAGAACTTATCACCGGCCTGGGGCACTTCGGAAAGACCAAGGATCTCTGCAGAAGAAGAAGGACCACCGGATTTGATCCGTTTGCCTTTGTCGCTGAACATCGCCCGGATACGGCCATAGGTGGCACCGGCGATGATGCTGTCCCCTTCTTTGAGGGTTCCGTTCTGTACCAAAACCGTTGCAACCGGACCCTGTCCTTTGTCGATATGGGCTTCGATGATGGAGCCGTTACCGGGACGGTTGGGGTTTGCTTTAAGATTCTGCAGATCTGCTACCAGCAACACCATTTCCAGCAGGTTGTCGATGCCGGTTCCAACCTTCGCGGAAACCATGCAGCTGACGGTGTCGCCACCCCAGTCTTCAACCTGTACGCCGTAATTGGCCAGCTCCTGTTTCACCTTATCCGGATTTGCACCGGGCTTGTCGATCTTGTTGACGGCAACGATGATCGGAATGCCGGCAGCCTTTGCATGGTCGATGGCTTCAATGGTTTGTGGCATCACACCGTCATCTGCGGCAACAACGAGAATTGCGATATCTGTGATCTTAGAGCCGCGGGCACGGAGTGTTGTGAAGGCCTCGTGACCCGGTGTGTCCAAGAATACGATCTTCTGTCCGTTCACTTCAACCTCGGAGGCTCCGATGTGCTGGGTGATGCCGCCGGCTTCACCGGTGGTGATGCTGGTGTTTCGGATGGCATCCAGCAGGGATGTCTTTCCGTGGTCTACGTGGCCCATTACAGTAACCACCGGTGCACGCTTGATGGTATCTTTTTCATCGTCTTCGAAATCGAACATTTGCTTTTCGATGTTCTCTTCCGTTTTATGCTGTACCTCGATGCCGAAATCAACCGCCAAAAGCTCCATGGTTTCAAAGTCCAGTTCATGGTTGATGCCGGCCATAATGCCGAGATTCATCAGCTTCACAATCACTTCTTTTGGGACACGGTTGATCTTGGTGGAAAAATCGGAGAGGGTCATATGATCCGGCAGAAGCAAGGCTTCCGCTCCTCTGTTCCCCAGTCTTTTTTCATGGGTATGAACAGCACCGCCGTCGTCTGCTTTGTTACGACGGGTGCTGGTCCGGAGCTTTGGATACGGATTGCCGTCATCATCGTAATCGTTGATGTTGACACGAATATCCTGCTTGGTCTTCTTCTTTTCAATTTTCAGGCGATCCTGCTTGGCCCGGTTGGATTCTTCGTTGTACTGGGAAGTTGTCCGTTGCTTTCTAAGCGGTGCCGCTTCTTTTTTGTCAACCGGAGCAGCGGGGATATTCAGGCCGCCGGGACGCTGTCCTTGGGGACGGCCGCCATAGCCACCCTGACCTTGAGGACGATTGCCTTGGTACCCGCCCTGACCGGCAGGACGGTTCCCTTGATAGCCCTGTCCCTGGGGTCTGTCACCCTGAGGACGGTTTCCCTGATAGCCGGTGCCGGCGGGGCGATTCCCCTGGTAACCGGTGCCTGCGGGTCTGTCACCTTGAGGGCGGTTCCCCTGGTAGCCGGTGCCGGCGGGTCTGTCACCCTGAGGGCGGTTCCCCTGGTAGCCGGTGCCTGCGGGTCTGTCACCCTGGGGACGGTTCCCCTGGTAGCCGGTGCCTGCGGGTCTGTCACCTTGAGGACGGTTCCCTTGGTAGCCGGTGCCTGCGGGTCTGTCACCCTGGGGACGGTTCCCCTGGTAGCCGGTGCCTGCGGGTCTGTCACCTTGAGGACGGTTCCCTTGATAGCCGGTCCCTGCGGGACGATCGGAGCCCTGACCTGAAGGACGGTATTGTCCACCCTGCGGACGGCTCCCCTGATAACCCTGACCTTGAGGACGATCCCCTTGGGGACGGTTTCCTTGGTAGCCCTGGCCCTGAGGACGGTCGCTCTGTGGGCGGTCGGTTCCCTGGGGCTGGCTTGGTGTGCCATCGGGATTCTGGCTCATGGGCTTATAGATTCCGCCCTGTGGCCGCTGGCTGTGAGGACGGTTGCCCTGATAGCCCTGACCCTGAGGACGGTCTCCTTGAGGGCGGTTCCCCTGATAGCCGGTGCCTGCGGGTCTGTCACCCTGAGGACGACTGCCTTGTGGGCGATCCCCCTGAGGACGCGGAGCAGGCTGAGAAGCAGTCGGAGCCACCGTTTGTGGGGCAGCCGGTGCGGCGGGAGCCGGTGCGGCAGGCTGTGCGGACGGCTGCGCAGGAGCTGTCACAGGTTTCTGTGCAGCGGGAGCCGTCGGTTTCACCGTGCTCTTTATTTTTTGGACATCGCTGTCTTCCAATGAACTCATATGTGTGTGTGCATCTACACCTTGCTCATGAAGCTTCGTCAGCATGTCTTTGTTGGATAATCCCAACTCTTTGGCTAATTCATAGATTCTTACCTTCGACAAATTCATCACCTCCGGGTTCTTCACCCTTATCAGTTCCAGACTCTCTCATGAGTTTTCCCAGCTGCTTTGCAAACCCGGAATCCAGAACCGCAATGACCGTTCGGTTTACCTTCCCTATTGCTTGGGAAAGTGTATCACGATCTGCTATGACGAGAATCGGGACATGATGGTTCTGTCCGGCTCTCTGCCATTTTTCCAGAGTGTTTTCAGCGGCATCGGAAGCCAGAATAATCAGCTTCACTTTTTTCCGCTTCAGGTAGAGTTCGCAGGTTTCATCACCCGTGGCCAGCTTGCCGGCCTTCTGGGCAAACCCAAGGAGAGACAACAGTTTATTGTTTTCCATGTTTTTCAATCTCAGCACGGAGTTTCGCATAGATCTCCGGCGTTATTTCGGTTTCAAGGGCTCGGGCCAAAGACCGTTTCTTTTCGGCTTTTGCCAGGCATTCCGGATCGGGGCAAATATACGCTCCCCTTCCATTGGCCTTCCCGGTGACATCCAATTGTACTTCACCCTCTTTATTCTTAACAACGCGTATCAGTTCGCGTTTTTGCTTTTGTGTGTTGCATCCAAGGCACTTCCGCAGGGGAACTTTTTTAACCTTCATGGATTCGCACCTCTTAAGGGAGTCCTACTCTTCATCTTCGTATTCGTCCTCATCAACCGGAGCATGACCCGCCGCTGCCATCTCCTGATACTGTGTCAGACTCTTGATATCTATTTTCCAGCCGGTGAGCTTTGCAGCCAGTCGGGCGTTCTGACCTTCTTTACCGATGGCCAGGGAAAGCTGGTAGTCCGGCACCACCACCAAAACGGACTGATCTTCCGGTTTGTAGAATACCTTTTCAACCTTGGATGGGCTGAGGGCGTTGGATATGAATACCTTTGGGTCTTCACTCCACTTGACGATATCAATTTTTTCGCCCCGGAGCTCGTCTACGATGGTCTGTACACGGTTCCCCTTTTGGCCTACGCAAGCCCCTACGGGATCAACGTTTTCGTCCAGGGAATGTACCGCAATCTTGGTTCGGGACCCCGCTTCTCTGGAAATACCTCTGATTTCAACGACACCGTCATGAATTTCAGGAACTTCCAGTTCGAACAGTCGCCGCACCAGACCGGGATGGGTTCGCGACACAAGGATCTGAGGCCCTTTGGAGGTCTTTTTCACCTCGACGATATAGGTTTTAATCCGCGTGCCTTGCTCGTATACTTCGGTAACCACCTGCTCGCTGGGCATCAATACAGATTCTGTTTTACCCAGATTGATGTAAATGGTTCCTTTGTTCATCCGCTGGATCATCCCTGTTACAATCTCCGATTCGCGGTTCACGTACTCATCGAAAATCACCGTACGCTCTGCTTCCCGGATCCGCTGAACCACCACCTGTTTTGCTGTCTGCGCCGCTATACGCCCGAAATCCCGAGGGGTTTCTTCTTTTTCGACGAAGTCACCCAATTCGAAATTGGGATTGATGGCTTTTGCATCCTTCAGCGAGATATGGAAGAATTCGTCCTCCGGGGTTTCCACAACCTCCCGTTGCGAATAAACATGAACATCTCCAGAGTCCGGATCAATCAGAACACGGACATTCTGAGAGGTTCCGAAATTTTTCTTATACGCAGTGATCAAGGCAGCTTCAATGGTCTCCAGAAGCATTTCCTTTGTGATCCCTTTTTCCCTTGCTATCTGGTCAAGGGCTTCAATCAGTTCCCGTTTCAAAATATTATCCTCCTAGAATCGAACCAGCAGTTTGACAAGCGATATCTTATCCCTGGGGATTTCAAGAATTTGAGGACTGTTCTCCGGCTGCACTGCTACCTTTCCGTCCACAAGCCCTTTCAGGGTACCTTCGATAACCTTTGCTCCCTCAATGGGAAAATACAGCTTAACCTCTACCAGTTGTTCCTTGAACCGTTCGAAATCGGAATCCTTCTTCAAAACCCGTTCCACTCCCGGTGACGAAACCTCCATAAAGTAGTTTTCCTCGATGGGGTCCACTGTATCCAGTTTTTCATTGAGGTATTCACTGACCTTTTGGCAGTCTTCAAGGGAGACTCCACCTTCTTTGTCGACGAAGATTCGAAGGTATCGGTGTTGCCCCTCCTTCACAAACTCAACGTCCACCAGCTCCATTCCCTGCCCGGGAAGAAACGGCACCAGCAGATCACTGACGACATCAACAACTTTCCTGCGTTTCACAAGGTTGCCTCCTTTCTATAACAGAGCATGGAAATTTCCCGCCCCAATAACAAAGAGTGGGATTTCCCACTCTTTGCGCACGACTTTTATAACCTTATACATTATAGCACGTTCAAAGATTTTACGCAAATTGAAATAACGTCAGCTGGTCGTCATCCGGCATCCCCTGAAGACAGCCATGGGTATCCAATACCTCAATCACCGTCTTGGTGACCTTGGCCCGGGTCCGCAGATCCATCTTGGAGATGAAGGGCTCCGAAAGCCTTGCCTCCGCAATGGCCTTGGCTGCATTTTCACCCAACCCCTGAAGGGCGTTGAGGGGGGGCCTCAGCATTCCGTCCTCAATATCAAACCGTTCGGCTTTGGATGCATAGAGATCCACCCGATGGAAGGCATAGCCTCTGGCGTAATATTCCAGCACCACTTCCATAAGGCCCGCCTGATCCTTTTCCTTCTGTGTTGGCTTGGGTATGTTCTCCAGCTCTCGCATACGGCTGTTGACAACCGAAGGACCGGCACACATCACCTCGGCATCGAAATCGCTGACCTTGATGGTGAAGAAGGTGGCATAAAACGCCAGGGGGTGGTGCACCTTGAACCAGGCGATACGAAAGCTCATCATCACGTAGGCCACGGCGTGGGCCTTAGGGAACATATACTTGATCCGTTTGCAGGATTCAATGTACCACTCCGGGACACTGTTCTCTTTCATGAGCTGCTCCTGTTCCGGCTTCAGCCCCTTTCCTTTACGCACGTTCTCCATGATGGTGAAGGCGGTTTTGTGGGGAAGGCCCGCGTAGATCAGGTAGTTCATGATGTCGTCTCGGGTAGAGATAACATTTTTAAGCTCCGCTATGCCTGCCCGCACGAACTCCTGGGCATTGTTGATCCATACGTCCGTACCATGGGAAAGACCCGATATGCGCACCAGTTCCGCAAAGGTGCTGGGCTGTGTGTCCTTCAGCATTTCCCGAACGAACTTGGTTCCGAACTCCGGGATCCCTAGGCTCCCGATCTTCAGGGGATAATCCCTGTCCTTGATATTCAGCGTTTCAACGGAAGTGAAAATCTTGACCGTATCTCTGTCGTCCAGAGGAACCTGCATGGCGTTGACTCCGGTGAAATCCTCCAGCATCTTGATGATGGACGGAACGTCGTGCCCCAGGATATCCAGCTTAAGGATCCGGCCGCTGATGGAATGATAATCGAAATGGGTGGTAATGACCCCGGAGCTGCTGTCGTTGGCCGGATACTGGATCGGGCAGAAATCGTGGATGTTCTTATAGCTGGGCACTACCATGATTCCGCCGGGATGCTGTCCGGAGGTTCGCTTAATGCCGGTGCACCCCATGGCCAGCCGTAGAACCTCTTTGGGATGAACCTTTTGGTTTTTTTCTTCAAAGTACTTCTTAACAAAGCCGAAGGCGGTTTTGTCCGCAATGGTACCGATGGTGCCGGCCTTGAACACATATCCCTTGCCGAAGAGATCTTCTGTATACTGATGGGCGCAGGCCTGATACTCGCCGGCAAAGTTAAGGTCGATATCCGGCTCCTTGTCTCCCTCAAAGCCCAGAAAGGTTTCAAACGGAATATCATGACCATCTTTACGGTATTGCTGTCCACACCGGGGGCATGTTTTATCGGGCAAATCCGCTCCGCTTCCGATGGAGCCGTCCAGCAGGAATTCGGAATGCTTGCAGTCCGGGTTGTCACAAATGTAATGGGGGGGCAGGGGATTAACCTCTGTGATGTCGCTCATGGTGGCAGCCAGAGAGGAGCCGACAGAGCCCCTGGAGCCTACCAGAAACCCGTCTTCCATGGATTTCTTAACGAGCTTCTGGGCGATGATGTACATGACGGCATAGCCATTGGAAATAATAGAGCTTAGCTCCCGCTCCAGCCGTTTTTCTAAAAGCTCCGGCAGATCCTCGCCATATATCCGTCGCGCCTTGGCATAGCACATTTCCCGAAGTTCCGTATCAGAGCCTTCGATGATCGGCGGATAGGTTCCATCCGGTATGGGAATGATGGTCTCAATGGAATCTGCAATACGCTTCGGGGCATCGATAACCACTTCCCGAGCCATTTCCGTGCCCAGATAGCTGAACTCCTTCAGCATCTCATCGGTGGTCTTAAAGTAAAGGGGCGGTTGATTATCCGCATCGGAAAAGCCCTGACCGGTCATGATGATGCGCCGGTATACCTCGTCCTCCGGATCGATGAAGTGAAGATCCCCGGTGGCTACCACAGGCTTTTCCAAACGTCTGGCCAGCTCCACGATGCGTCGATTCAGATCTCGGAGAGCATCCGCATCCCGGACCATTTCCTTGGCTATCATAAACTGGTTGTTTCCTATGGGTTGTATTTCAAGAAAATCGTAGAATTCCGCTATCTCCGTTATCCTGTCTTCCTCTTGATTGCTCAGGATAGCCTGGAATAATTCGCCGGATTCACAGGCGGTACCTAGAATCAGGCCTTCCCGTTTTCTTTCAAGCAGACTCTTGGGTATGCGGGGTTTTTTATAAAAGGTTTCAATATGGGAGTGGGTCACCATCTCATACAGGTTCTTGAGCCCCACCTGATCCTTAACCAAAATAATGGCGTGGTACGCTTCTTCCTTCGTATAATCAAACTGGCTGGCGCCGTACGCGTTGAGGTCATCCAGATTGTTTACATCTTTCTCCATCAGCATCTGAAAGAACCGGAGAAGGATCTGAGCGGTGGCCTCCGCATCATGGACGGCGCGATGGTGCTCCAGGAGCTCGATTCCCAGACGCTTGGCAACCAGGTTCAATTTATGCCGCTTAATGTCCTTAAGCAGCATCCGCGCCAGGGAGAGGGTGTCTACCACCGTGGGGCCGAAGGGGATCCCTTGCTGATCACAGGCGTAACGGATGAAGGATACGTCGAACTTGGCATTATGAGCGACCATAACACCGTCGCCCACAAAAGCCATAAAGCCCGGCAGCACCTCGTCAATGGCGGGCTTGTCCCGCACCATATCCTCCGTAATACCTGTCAGGGCAACCACCTTTTCCGGGATTGAGCGCTGTGGGTTGACCAGCTGGGAATAGCGCTCTACAATTTCGCCTCCCTGAATCTTCACCGCACCGATCTCTGTGATGCGGTCCTCCATAAAGGAAAAGCCGGTGGTCTCGATATCGAATACGATATAAGTGTCCGACATAAGGGTCTGGCCCTTGGAATGGTTGACCAGACTTCCCTGGTCGTTGACCACGTAGCCTTCCAGACCGTACAGAACCTTTACGCCATGCTTTTTCCCCGCTTCCATGGCTTCCGGAAAGGCCTGAAGAACGCCGTGATCCGTAATGGCAATGGCTTCATGGCCCCAATCCGCAGCCCGCTTAATCAGAGCAGAAGCTGTGGGCAGTGCATCCATGGCGCTCATGGTGGTATGGGCATGGAGCTCGATCCGCTTCACCTCTGCGGTATCCTTGCGTTTTTCCACAGGGCTGCCCACATTGATGGCCATCCCCTGAATAATCAGCTCTTTTTCATAGGTATCAAAGCGCACCCGTCCTTCAAAGCGGTAACGCTCTCCCTTCTTCACGCCGTCAAACTGCTCCAGTTCCTGGGGCTCGGCGAACATCTTGACGGAGATGGAGTTGGTGCCGTCCGACACAGAGAACACCAGCAGGATCTTGCCGCCTTTCAATTCTCTGGATTCCCGTTCAAACACTTCACCCTCAATACAAACCAGCGCATCCTCTTCCTCGATGGAACGAATCTCCACCGGTGTCTGCCTGATCAGGCGTTTGAAAATGACCCTGGGATCATCCTTGCAGTCCGCAACCTTTTCCCGTTTCCATCCGCCTCCGTTCTGAGGTTTTCCCTGGGCTGCAGCAGGACGACTTGAAACCGCCGGTTGGGACGACCCGCGGTTTCCGCTTTCCTGTATGGCTTTTTTAACCAGCTGCTCGGTAGCCTGTTCCTTTTGAGCCAGATAAGTATCCTGACAGGGACTTGGGCCGTTGGACAGCAGGATAACCCTGAAGGTTCTTTCAAACGTACCATATAGGTGCTTTTGGATCCATTTATCACATTTTCTGCCCAGCAGGGTATCCAGAAGCGTTTCATCTTCTACGGCAAGCTCCAGTGTACACTCTTCCCAGTTCAGGCTGAACTTCGTCCCTGAAAGCGCGGGATAACAGCCCGGAGCATCTGTCAGGAACGCGGGTAAAAGCATTTGATTCCAGTACTCTCCAAAGAGCTCGGCACCGGGATTGGTGTCCCAATCCAATTGCCAGCCCAATATCACCTGGGATACTCCGGGGATAGCCTTTTGCAAATCCGCTTTGAATTTATCCGATTTGTTTTGAGAAACGGTTTGATCCAATCGAAAAACCAGGTGAAGGGTTCGGGTTTCAGTGTCCAGATTTCCCTTTACCAGTTGGATGCGGCCATCTCCCCATAGTGTCTGGAGCAGGTATTCAATACTGTTTTCACTCATTTACGTTTCATCGCTCCAATTTTTAACGATCTCCAGGACCGCCTGGGTAATTTCATTTTCCGGAAGCTTTTTAATAATTTCACCCTTTTTAAACAGCAGCACTTCTCCCTTTCCCGAGGCAATTCCAAGATCGGCCTCACGGGCTTCTCCGGGCCCGTTGACCGCACATCCCATGACAGCAATTGTGATGGGGATTTCGATTCCCGAAAGGGCATTCTCCAAATCGTTCACAATACTCTCTAAATCCACCTGGCATCGCCCGCAGGTGGGGCATGAAATGAAACGTATCCCTTTACGGCGCAAATCCAGGGCTTCCAGAAGCTCAAGTCCCACCTTCACCTCTTCAACCGGATCTCCGGTGAGAGAAACCCGCAAGGTATCCCCAAGGCCGTTCATAAGCAAGGCCCCAAGACCTGCACAGGATTTTACCGTGCCCCGCCAGGGGGTTCCCGCCTCGGTTATGCCGATATGGAGGGGATAATCTGTCTGCTCGGACAACAGCTGATAGGCTTTAACAGTCGTCGGCACACTGCTGGATTTCATAGAGACGACGGTTTCATAGAAGTTTAGGGATTCCAGTATCCGAACATGGTCAAGAGCACTTTCTACCAAGGCTTCAGCTGTAGGCCCTCCGTATTTTAGATGCAGGGCCTTATCCAGAGACCCGCCGTTTACCCCTATACGGATAGGGATTTTTCGTACTTTGGCAGCCTCAACCACCTGTCTCACACGATCCCGGTCCCCGATATTGCCCGGATTGATGCGAAGCTTGTCAACGCCTGCCTCAATGGCCATCAGCGCCAGCCTGTAATCGAAATGGATATCGGCAACCAAAGGAATCGCAACACCGATGCGGATTTCCCGCAGGGCTTCGGCTGCCTGCCGATCCGGAACCGCCATCCGTACAATTTCACAACCGGCCTCCTCCAACCTTCTAATCTGGCCGATGGTAGCCTTCGCATCACGGGTATCGGTATTGGTCATGGACTGCACGCTGATGGGGGATCCGTCCCCAATGATGACATCTCCCACTTTTACGGGCCGGGTGTTTTTTCGAGTGATCATAGAGGCCTCCTACGGCAGCAGCTTCAGGTCCTTAAGCACCATAAATGCCATCAGTCCCAGCAGGATCATAAAACCGAAGTAGTGCATCTGCTGCTCCCATTCCTTGTTGAAGGGCTTGCGGAAAATCATCTCATAGAGTACGAAGATGATGCGGCCGCCGTCCAGGGCCGGAAACGGCAGGAGATTGAATATTCCCAGGTTCACCGATATGAGAGCCGCCACGCTGAGGAGATCGGCCATACCGTTTCGCGAGGCCTCTCCCACAATGCCCACAATGCCCACCGGACCCACCAGTCCTTCGCCGGAGGCCTTACCCCGTACCAGCTGGCCCAAGAAGTCCACAATGCCGAAGGTAACATCCCGGGTGCTGGTCAATGCCGCAGTAATGGCCTGAGGCGCGGAATAACGGGTTTCATGGAGGATGCCGATAATCAGCCGTCCATCCTCCGCTTTCTTTGTGGTCATGTTCAGCTTAAGCTCCTGGTTCTGGCGCAGGACCACTACCGGGAATTCTCCGGCAGGGGCCGACGCAACCGCTTTAATAAGAGTCTCCCAGGAATCTACGACCTTTCCGTCCACCGAAACAACCTCGTCTCCCGCCTGTATGCCAGCCACTTGCGCCGGATATCCCGGAAGTACTTCTTTGACGACATTAACGGGAAAACCCACCATCATGTAAACCGCAAAGAATAAAACGATGGCCATGAGGAAGTTCATGACGGAGCCGGCAACCAGTATGGAAAATCGTTGCCCCGGTTTCTTTACGGAAAAGCTGTCCGGTGCATCGGATTCTTCGTTTTCACCCTGAAGCTGTACGTATCCACCCAAGGGGAGTGCCCGTACCGTGTATTTGGTCTTTTTTCCCTCATGGGCGAATAGCTTGGGACCCATGCCGATGCTGAATTCATGAACTCTTACGCCGTTAAGTCTTGCCAGCATGAAATGCCCGAACTCATGGCTGATTACTAAAATCCCGAAAACGAATATAAAACTGATAAAGGTTTGAATACCGCTCATTAGAAACGTCCTCCTTCTTCGCGCATTGCCTTGGAACGCGCCCGTTGATCCAATTCTAACACTACTTCCAAGGAATAATCCTGTATGGGGTCGTGCTGATTCATAATCCCTTCAATAATTCTCGGAATGTCATAAAAGCCTATTTCATCCCTTAAATAGCGCTCTACCAGCACTTCGTTGGCCGCATTCATCACACAGGGCATGGTTCCTCCCACATTCAATGCCGCGTATGCCAGTCCAAGACAGGGGAAGCGCTCCATATCCGGTTGTTCAAAGGTGAGCTGTTCCAATGTCCTGAAGTCCAGTGGAGGCAGATTAACAGCCACCCGCTCAGGATAATTGAAGGCGTAATGAATAGGCAGCCGCATATCCGGAACGCCCAACTGCGCAATAATGGAGCTGTCCTGATATTCTACCATGGAGTGTATAATGCTTTGAGGATGCACCACCACCTCAATGTGATCAGCCGGTACGCCAAACAGCCAACGGGCTTCAATCACTTCAAGGCCTTTATTCATAAGGGTTGCGGAATCAATGGAAATTTTTGATCCCATAGTCCAGTTGGGATGCTTTAAAGCATCGACAGCCTTCCGGCTTCTGATTTCTTCTTTCGAAAAAGTTCTGAAAGGTCCACCGGAAGCAGTCAGAATAAGCTTGGATACATGTTCTATGCTGTTGCCCTGCAGAGACTGAAAAATTGCACTGTGTTCACTGTCCACAGGAAGAATTAGAACACCGTGCTTCCGAGCTTTTTCCATAACCAGCCGCCCGGCGGTAACCAGGGTTTCCTTGTTGGCCAGTGCAATGATCTTTCCATGTTCGATGGCCTCCAGGGTGGGCATCAGACCCACGCTGCCCACCAGGCTTGTCAGGATGATATCCGCTTCCGAGCGGGCGATCTCCATAAGTCCCTCAATCCCGCTGAGGACTTCTGTGTTCCGACCTTGGCAATAATCCCTGACAACTTCAGCCGCTTCTATGTCTTCCACCACTGCCAGCCTTGGGCTGAAACGGTCGATCTGCTCCATCAGCAGCTTTGTGTTATGCCTGCAGCTGAGTGCCGTAACGGTATATCTTTCCGGATTATCTTCTATCAATGCAAGTGCCTGAGTCCCTATGGAGCCGGTGGAGCCCAGTATACCGATTTTTTTCATGGGATCTTCCTTTCAGAAAGAAAAATAGGGGGTGGATTTCCCCCTATCATTATAACAGATTTGAATAAATGCCGGTGCTATTTGCTGAACTCCATAAGGATCACCCCAAAATAGTACACCAGCGGAGTTGTCATGATAACGCTGTCGAACCGGTCCAGCACCCCTCCGTGGCCGGGCATGATGTTGCCGAAATCCTTCACGCCGGTATAGCGCTTTATCTTGGAAGCCACCAGATCCCCCAGCTGAGAAAGGACGCTGCCGATGACGGCCAACGGAATGAACCAGAACATGATATCCCGATTGAGAACCGATGCAACTGCCAGCGTGATCAGTGTGCACCCGATGACCCCCGCAACGGACCCTTCTATGGTCTTCTTGGGGCTTATTTCTTCCCAAAGCTTGTTTCTGCCAAAGAAATACCCTCCGAAATAGGCGCAGGTATCTGTTATCCAGGCAATGATGAAGATATACCACACCAGGTTCGGGACACCCACCTGATCGATCAGGCAGACATGAAAGAACATCAGAGGGAAATACACCACCCCCATAATGGTAAGTGCCAAATCCATCAGGGTTTGCTTGTGGGAATACAGGTAATGAATCAGTATGTAACCGATCATAAGGAATGCACCCAATCCTACAAACCGAATGGGTATCTGGAAGGCCGGCGGCAGATAGAGCATAATGGTCAGCGCCATTCCCGGCAGATATGCCGGATGATGACCCATGGCCTCCATGGATTTGTAGAACTCATATAAACCGATCATGGCAATGACCATGGCCGCAAAATACACCGTTATGCCGCCCAAATACAGAACAACAAAGAGCAAGGGTAAGGCAACAAAGCTTGATAGAGTTCGAATGCCCATTTAATCACCTGCCTTATATTTTCCCGTATCGCCGGTCACGGTCCTGATAAGCGATGAGTGCCTTATCAAACTCTGCCGGGCTAAACTCCGGCCACGGGGTTTCTGTAAACCACAATTCACTGTACGCGATCTGCCACAGCAGATAATTGCTTATGCGAAGCTCTCCGCTGGTGCGGATCATCAGGTCCGGATCCGGAATTCCCACTGTATAGAGGGAGTCGGAGAAAATCCGCTCATCGATGTCCTCTTCAGCCAGTCGGCCCTCCTTCACATCCTGGGCGATCTTGCGTACACCTCGTAGAATTTCGTCCCTGGAGCCATAGTTCAAGGCGATGCACAGGGTAAGTCCCTGATTTTGAGCCGTCAGCGCCAGTGCCTTCTCCACCTCAATCCGGCATACCTCGGGAAGGCGGGATGAATCTCCCAGCATGACCATCCTGACCCGATTGCCGTGAAGCTCCCCGATATCCGCTCGAAGAAAGTGCACCAGCAGCTCCATCAGGCCATCTACCTCGTCCTTAGGGCGGTTCCAATTCTCCGTAGAAAATGCATAGACGGTCAGATACTTGATTCCAATATCTGAACAGTAACGGATCATGGTCTTCATGGCTTCCATCCCCTGCTGATGACCAACCAGTCGGGGGAGATTGCGCGCCTTAGCCCATCGGCCGTTGCCATCCATGATCATTGCCACATGGACGGGAAGCTTTTCTCTGTCGATCTGTTCTGAGGGCTGTGCCGTTTTATTCATACCGAAAAGACGTTTTAGCATAGATTGCTCCACTTTATTCATTTTAACCGCTCACCCCTTCCGTTTGTCATCATGAGGAACAAAGAGACCCGGGGATCCCTTGTTCTGTCATTAAGCAAACACCATAAGCACCTCTGTTTTCAGAGGTGCTTACAATTAAAAGCGGGCAGTGATAAGAACTGTTTCGGATTCATCCTTCCGCACGGCGACAACTCGGATGTCCGTATGCTCAGACCTGTCATCCTGCAATCTGTATCCACTGGTTTCAACAATCCGGACAGGCAACAGGTCCGGTTCCGACTTCAACCCTGCCAGTGCGTCTTCCAGGGTCCATCCCAGAATATCCGTCATTAGACTTCCATGATTTCTTTTTCTTTTTGAAGAACAACCTCGTCTACCAGCTTGATATACTTATCGGTGCTTTTCTGAACCTCGTCTTCGGCCCGCTTAAGCTCATCCTCTGTGATATCGCCGCCCTTTTGGGCTTTTTTAAGCTTTTCATTGGCTTCCCTTCGCTCGTTCCGCAGGGCTACCTTGGTCTCTTCACCGGCTTTGCGTGCAACCTTGGTTAGGTCCTTGCGTCGCTCTTCTGTAAGGGCCGGAATAATCAGCCGGATAACCCGTCCGTCGTTGCTGGGGTTCAGACCCAGATCCGACATGTTGATGGCCTTTTCAATATCTTTTACAACGGATGCATCATAAGGCTGTATCGTCAGCATTCGGGGCTCCGGAGCCGTTATGGAAGCCATCTGAGCTACCGGGGTCGATGTTCCGTAATAATCAATGTGAATTTTGTCCAACAGTTGAGGATTGGCCCGGCCTGCACGTACTGAGTGAAGCTCTTCCTTCAGAACGTTCAGGGTCTTGAGCATTTTTTCTTCCAGCGCCTTATGGATTTCCATATGCATTGATTCTTCCTCCTATTCTATTCTGGTTCCAATATTTTCACCAAGAATCACCTTCACGATGTTCTCGGTATCCTTCAAAGCAAACACCTGGATCGGGATATGATTCTCCATACACAGTGTAACCGCCGTAGCATCCATTACACCGAGCCCTTGGTTCAGGACATCTATATACGTAAGCCTATCATATTTCTTCGCATCCGGGTTGATATTCGGATCACTGCAGTATACACCATCCACTTTTTTTGCCAGCAGGATCATTTCCGCTTCTATTTCAGCAGCCCGGAGGGCAGCGGTGGTATCGGTTGAGAAAAATGGATTTCCCGTTCCGGCGGCAAAAATCACAACCCGCCCTTTTTCCAGATGCCGTACCGCCCTTCTGCGGATATACGGTTCCGCAATCTGACGCATATCGATGGCACTTAAGACCCGGGTCTGGATGCCGGTATTTTCTAAAGCGTCCTGAAGCCCCAGGGCATTCATGACCGTGGCCATCATCCCCATATAATCCGCAGTGGAACGATCCATGGATTTCGAACTGCGGCCGCGCCAAAAATTGCCGCCGCCGATGACAATGGCCACCTGCACCTTTAAATCAAGCAAGGCTTTTACCTGCTGGGCCACTCCGTAAACCATGGCTTCATCTATGCCAAAGCCTTTCTCGCCGGCTAAGGCCTCACCGCTCAACTTCAGTATCACCCGATTATACTTAGCAATCATGTGGTCCCCCGATCTTCACTGTTATCAATTCAACGGATACTCTTGAAATCCTTCCCGGCAACATACAATTCCTCAAAAAAAGAGCACACGGGGTGCTCTTTAAGAGTCTAGGCTTGAAGTTGTTTCGCAACCTCTTCTGCAAAGTTTTCTTCTTTTTTCTCTATGCCCTCGCCCACTTCATAACGGGAAAAACGGCGGATTGAAATGTTTTCACCGATTTTAGCGATTTTTTCCTGGAGAAGCTGCTCGATCGTAACGTCTGGGTTGCGGATAAAAGGCTGTTCCATCAGACATACTTCTTTGTAGTATTTGGAAATGCGGCCCTCAACCATCTTATCAACGATAGCAACCGGTTTGCCTTCATTCAACGCCTGTGCACGAATGATTTCTTTTTCTGTTTCGATAACATCCGCTGTTACTTCTTCTCTGCGAACAAACAGCGGGCTTGCTGCCGCGATCTGCATCGCGATATCTTTTCCGAACTCTTTGAATTCTTCCAGCTTGCCTACAAAGTCCGTTTCTGAGTTGATTTCAACCAGAACGCCGATACGTCCGCCGCCGTGGATGTAGGAGACAACGGAACCCTCAGAAGCAATACGGCCAGCTTTCTTCGCTGCCTTTGCAAGTCCCTTTTCACGAAGAAGCTTTACGGCTTCTTCCATATTCCCGTTTGTTTCCTGAAGCGCTTTCTTGCAGTCCATCATACCTGCGCTGGTCGTTTCACGCAGTTCTTTGACCATTCCTGCTGTAATTTCCATCGTATATCCTCCTTTTATGAGTTGGAGATTCGGTTTTTTCCTCTAAAAAGCTGTTGAAGCCTAAACCTCAACAGCTTGATCGTTTTTTTTTATTGGATTATGCTTCTGTAACGACTTCTTCAACCGCTTCAACTGCCGCTTCTTCAACCGCTTCAACTTCTACAACCGCAGCCACAACCGGTGCTTCTTCGAAAGATTCACCCTGACGACCTTCAATAATGGCATCCGCCATTCTTCCAGTGATCAGCTTTACAGCGCGGATTGCATCGTCGTTGCCTGGAATGACGTAATCAACTTCGTCCGGATCGCAGTTGGTATCAACAATACCGACAACTTTGATTCCGAGAAGCTGAGCTTCTTTAATTGCGATACGCTCTTTGCGCGGGTCTACAATGAAGATTGCATCCGGCAGTGTACGCATGTTCTTAATGCCGCCCAGGAATTTTTCAAGCTTGTCTTTCTTTGCACGAAGCTTGATAACTTCTTTTTTAGGAAGGGCTTCAAAGGTGCCGTCTGTTTCCATCGACTCCAGTTTAGCAAGAAGATCGATACGCTTCTTGATTGTTTTGTAGTTGGTGAGCATTCCGCCCAGCCATCTTTGGTTAACGTACTGCATACCGCATCGCTTTGCTTCGGATTCGATGGACTCCTGAGCCTGTTTCTTGGTTCCTACGAAAAGGACAGTGCCGCCTTCTTCGGAAACCTTGCGGATGAAGTTGTACGCCTGATCGATCTTCTTAACTGTCTTTTGAAGGTCGATGATGTAGATCCCGTTACGCTCTGTGAAGATGTACTCGCCCATTTTAGGGTTCCAGCGTCGTGTTTGGTGACCGAAATGTACGCCGGCTTCAAGCAACTGCTTCATTGAAATTACTGACATGATGCACCTCCGTGGTTTTTTAGTTCCTCCGCCCCTTCACTCATTTCAGGAACCTTATGCAGGCACCCCCTGAAACATCCGGGGTCGTGTGTATTTAACACCTATAGTAGTATACCATTGGCCAATTCCTTTGACAAGCGTTTTAAACGCCTCTTTTCTGTTCCGGTCTAAGCCTTCGGATCAGCTCAACTTCTCCCACTCCCAGATTCAACTCCCGTGCCACCTGCTGGCTGTCCTTCCCTTCGTTCAGCAGCTTCCTGATTTCAGTCGCCATACGTATTTCCTCGGAAGGTTCGGTTGCCGGATAGTTCACCGTCGGGGCCTTTTTAACGGAAGGCTCTATATAGGATTCCTTCGGCCATTGCTTTATTGGCTCCATCGGGGGCGTTTTTTTCTCCAAGGTCTCCACCCTTTTTTCTATCCGTTCTGTGGATTCGTAAAAGGTTTGGTTTATATCGTCGAGATCCTCACCCAGTTTCTCCACGCGACTTAATAAATTATAGAAGGTATCTGAAAAAGACTGGTCTTCCATATTTGGAATACCCGCTTTCCTAATTTCGCGTATCAATTGATTTAAAGAAAAAACCACTATGATAATCCCTATCACAGCGGCAATCCACCCTATCAGCATACATTCACACCTTTATATCAATATGATTTCGTTGAAGGCCTTTTTTCTCACTGTTCTTTTTCTCATCCGGTTTGTCCGTGTCATTCCGATCATTCTTTTGATCCGACGCCTCTCGTCCGGCACCGCGCTTCCCGTCTTCACGAACCCTGGGAGGCTCTTTCCTTTCAAAATCGTTGACCTTGTTCAGTTTCTCCCGGACATCCTGCTTGTTCACATTCTGCATGAGCTGTTGCTCATTCTCAACCTTGTGGACCACATGAGGCTTAAGCAGGTCATTCTTGTGCAGCTTTGGCAACAACACCTGCATATCAATGGGCTTAATGGACATATAACCCTCTCCTCAATAAGGAAGCATTCTTATTTCACCCTCATCCTTCTGGATGCGGACCCCCTGCATGGCCTCTTTAACATTATAATAACTGTTTCCGATTCTCAGTTTCACACCGGGATAAATCATTTGAGTCACAAGCCGTGAATTTTGCAACTGATCAATGAGGCTGTTCATATTCTTAAGCGCTTCCTGCCGCAGTCTTAGGGTTTCATTGGACTGCATCAGGGTAGAATTTGTTTTCTCCAGCATGGCGCTCAGCTCTGCGCTGGTTCCCGTTTCCAATTGTTTCCGAATCATGCGCTGTGCCTGGGTAAGCTTGGTGATGCTGTCCTGAGTTTCTTTGATCTGCTCTGCCAGTTCCTTAAACTCGTCCATAATTTTTGAATCGACGCCCAGTCTGACTTTTGTAAGCGTCCCCATTTCTGATCCCACAACCTTGGCTCGGATTTCTTTGCGAACATTCAGTTCACCGCCTACTACCATTCCACGCTTTCCTTCTGCGATAATACTTCCATCACAGGTAATATGGCAGTGCAGAACCGCATCACAGAGAACATCGCCGGATACCCTGGCCCGGGTATTATTAAGAAAATTGGCCTTAAGGTTTCCCCCAACATTCAGTTCTGCCAAGTCATTGCCCTGAACACCGCCGTTAATGGTGAGATCCCCTTTGACGTCTATTTTCGCGCATTCGACAATGCCGTTTATTTCCACGTCGGAATCGGATACAATTTCATATCCGCTGAGCACGCTGCCAAACACGATCACTTTCCCCATAAAATGGATATTCCCCGTTTCGGGACCGATATCCTTTCGCAGTTCAAGTACCTCTATGATACTTATCTTGTCGCCCTCAAAAACGATATTTCCGCTTTTGTCTGCAAACAATTGAAGAGTATCTTCAGACTGCCGTATATTCTTTCCAAATTTAAAGAGCACGGGTTTTCCGGGCTTTGCCTTGATTTCTCTGCCTGTTACCGTCATTCCGTCTTTTCCCAGTGTAGGAAGTGTACGGGTGACAAGGAGGTCACCGGCCTCGGCGATTTTAAACGTATCCAGATCCTTGAAGTCTACGCGGCCGCCACTCAGCATTTTAGGCTGTATATGGGTGGTCTTGTCAACATAGAAGGTAAGCTCTCCGTCCTTCCCATTTTCATGGGGAATACCTGTTGCAATCAAAACGTTGCTGCTCATTCCCGGATTCTGAACAATGGATTCTATCGCATCTGTGTCGATGCCATAGGTGATATTTTTTGCCTTAAGGGCAGCCTGAATATCCGCCGACACAACTTCGCAATCCGCTCGGTGCATTTCAACAGAAACGTATGCTTTGTAATAGTCACTGGTAATACTTACAAGAACATCGTATCCCTTATCTGCGCCTTTCAGACTGCCTCCCTGCGGATCTAACTGCTGGCTCATCCTTGATACCCCCATGTCAGCTTTTTTTATCCGATGCCTACCCGTTCTAAGACTCCCGTTTCTTAAGCGGTGAGCGGAGAACTGTAGAGGCCCTGGATCCGTTCAACTAAGCTTCGGACGGAGTAGAAATGCCACCCGAGGCAAAGGTTCACTTCATTTGACTGCGTTCAGCCCTGACTTCAATCGCATCATCGCTTTTGTGTGAAGCTGAGATATCCGGGATTCTGATATCCCCATGATTCCCGCAATTTCCTTATAGGTCAGCTCCGAAAAGTAATAAAGGTTGATAATCATCCGCTCCCTTTCGGGCAGAAAATCCACCTGTTCCCGAAGGATACGCTTCATCTCGTTTTCCATATAGGATGCTTCAGGATTCACATCAGGATGATCGCTCCGAATGGAAAAATTGCTGTTTTCTTCAATTTTCTCTTCCAAGGATACCATTGTGAAAACAGAGAACTCCGACATCAGTTTTGAAAGTTCGTCTCTGGTCAGCCCCATTTCCTGAGCCAGCAGACCCTCGTCAATATCCGAACCATGGGTCGCCTGCATGCGCTCCATGATTTCCTCCATCTGTCGGTATTTGTGTCGCATGCTTCTTGGAATCCAATCAAGAGAGCGGAGCTGGTCGATTATTGCCCCTCGTATTCTGAAATTCGCGTAGGTTTCGAATTTTACGTTTTTATCTGGATCGAATTTATCAATTGCATCGATCAACCCCAGGATCCCGTAGCTCACTAAATCCTCATATTCCACATGGGCGTGATAATTGACATAAAGCCTTCCAGCTACTATTTTCACCAGTTCCACGTATTCCAGGATAAGCGCATCCTTGGCGGACCGGTCATGGTGTTCCTTGAAACGGACCCATAATTCACTGGTAGCCATAGTTCAAGTCTCCCTATCGGTTGCGTTTGTGGGGTGTTAAAGGGTCTTTGTACCATGCCCGATGGTTTTTATCAGTAATCTTCCATCTTCCGAATAGAATTCGATTGATCGGCCGAAGTTGCCGCCGGTATCATCCGCCAAAATTCGTATTCCGAGGCTGTTTAACATTTCTCTGACCGCAGCGGCGTTGCGCTCCCCTATCTTCATCATATCATTCTGACCGGAAAACGCAAACATTTGAGCCCCTCCTGCCATCTTACCGACAAGGCGGCTCTTGTTTGCACCCATACTCGCCATTTCAGCGATCAGTTTTACAATGGCAGTATCGGCAAATTTCGCCTCATTGCTGTTGTTCTTGATTGCTTTGCTGCTTGGAAGCATGATATGGGCCATTCCTGTAATTTTTGTAACCGGATCGTGAAGGCAGATGCCAATGCAAGAGCCTAGGCCAAGCGTTGTCAGCCCTCCGGGGTGCCTGACCGTTTTCAAATCGGCCATTCCAACCTTGACAAGATCGATCATATCTCTATTCCTATGCTTCTTAAGAGTTTTTCATACGAGTCCACTTCAGGAATCAGGAAAAAATAGCCTTCCACCGACTCGTTTTCCTGACACTCAATAAATTCATTCTGTATGATCAGTATCTTATCCCCTACGAGTCCGAAATGTACCGCCGGTACGCTGAGGATTGCACCCGCCATATCCAGTGCCAGGGACGGGACAGATATCTTGATATTAAGGTTCGTCAAACCCGATAGGGATGAGATATACGACCCTGCCAGAATATTTCCGATTTCATTAAGGGCAGACACTGCAAATTCATCAATCTCACCGGTACCCATTCCCGGCATCATGAGGCGCATCAGGGTTTTTGCCGCATCCAGGGTGAGAATGAACATGATGCTGCCGTCCATATCCCCTTCAATCTTGAAAAAAATGCCGCAAACTTCCACTTCTTCACCGCCAAGGAGTTCAGGAACATCCTGGACGTTCATGATGGTAACCTGAGGGACTTTCATATCGACCTTTTTGTCAATCATTTTTGCCAATGCCGTTGCGGCATTGCCAGCCCCAATATTACCAATTTCCTTCAGAACATCCAAGACGATGGTGTTCATATTGTCCAGCTGAACAGTCATGGTTCACACTCCTTAATGCGTCAATTCTGCCTCTTCAAGTCCGAGAACCTTTGGCAGATCAATAAGCATGATAATCCGGCCTTCATGTTTTCCTACCTGTCGGATGAAATCCTGATCGTTTGTTCCTCTGATGACGGGGGCTTCCTCAATGCTTGAAACATCTAACTGAAGAACCTCTGAAGAGGAGTCCACGATGATGCCGATCTTGGTTTCTCCTACGTGTGTAATAATAATTCGCGATTCATCTGTAAAATCCTTTTCCTGCATCAAAAATCGCTTTCTGACATGTACAATTGGGATAATGTTCCCCCGAAGATTCACAACTCCCTGGATATAGGGCTTCGTATAAGGGATTCTGGTGATTGGAAGAATCTTTTCAATGTTCTCAACGTGATGAATATTGATTCCGTAATACTCCCGCTCAATTTTAAAAATCACATACTCGTTGACTTCGCTCATGATTAGCCTCCTTAGAACAGTTGATTCGGATCAACAATCAAGGCGACTGATCCGTTACCAAGTATGGTAGCGCCTGCAATTGTCTTGATTCCTGTTAGGTACTTGCCCAGCGATTTAATAACGATTTCCTGCTGTCCTATGAGGCTGTCGACTACCAAGCCAACTTCCTGAGCGCCTTTTTTAACGATGACCACTGTCAGTTCTTCTTTATCACGGCTGGTTCCGGCTACATTGAGGATTTCTCCAAGACGGAGAATGGGAAGAGTTGAGTTGCGGTAGAGCACAACTTCCTGTTCTTGGATATTGCTGATGGCCGCAGTTTTGATCGTTGTGATTTCCTTGATATTGTTAAGGGGCAGCGCATATTTCTCGTTCCCCATGATCACCATGAGAGCCTGTATGATTGCCAGGGTGAGAGGCAGTCGAATAAGAAATTTGGATCCTTTCCCGGGATTGTTGATGATCTCAACGTTGCCGCCCAGAGATTCAATTTTTGTCTTAACGACATCCAGTCCAACACCCCGGCCGGAAAGATCGGTTACCACCGCAGCCGTACTGAATCCGGGCTTGAAGAGCAGCATAATCAGCTCCTGCTGACTCATGGATTCCACTTCTTCACGGGTCACAATACCTTTTTCAAGAGCCTTTTGGGCAACCCGCTCCACATTGATGCCGTTACCATCGTCTTCCACTTCAATAACAACGGTATTTCCATCCGGGTAAGCACGCAGATCCACGGTGCCGTTCTCCGACTTCCCTTTTTCGTTTCTTTCTGCCGGAGATTCAATGCCATGGTCAATGGAATTTCGGATCAGGTGGATCAGCGGATCTCCGATTTCATCAATAACGGTACGGTCTACCTCTGTCTCTTCACCGGACATATTCAGTTTAATGCTTTTGCCCAGATCTTTGGCCAAATCCCGTACCATTCGGGGAAAGCGGTTGAATACACGTTCTACAGGCACCATCCGGACCTTCATGACCGCATCGTGAAGCGAGGTTGTGATCCGTTCCAGGTACTCCACCGCTTCCAGATTATTCTGGTGATTGTCGGCGCTCTCGTAGTCTTCCAGCCGGGTTTTAATAATAATCAACTCAGATACCAGGTTCATCAGATTATCCAGGCGGTCGATGTCGACACGAACCGTCTTGGACGTTTTCCCTTTAGCGGAGGCGCCCTTCTCCGCATCGGTATCCTTGGTGGCTTTCAGATTCAGTTTTTCCTGCACACCGGATTCTGTTGATTCCAGCACATCGGGTTCTTCTTCAACAGCCTTCGCCGCAACAGGGACCGGTGCCGATGACGCAGAAGCGACGATATCGGTTTCAGCTACAACCACATCCTTGATTTCCGAGATATGAAGGATTTCTTCCCGGGTTTCTTCCATGGACAGCTTGGAGATATAGAGTACTTCAAACTCATTATCAAAGCGTTCGTCCTCGATATCCTCTGCTATGGGCCACGATTTTATGATTTCCCCGTTTTGCTCCAATGTGTTGAACACGATGAAGGAACGGGCTGCCTTCAACATACAGCCATCCTGAAGAATGATCTTGACCTTGTAGGCAAAAAAACCATTTTCCCGGGCTTCGTGGATAACCGTATCAGGAATATCCTCGATGGTCAGATTGAACGAAACCCCTGTGGCATTGGTTTGCACAGCAGCCGGTTCGGCAGCTTCCGGGACGTCTTTGGGCACAGCGCTTTTTCGTGCACTCTGCAGGCTGGCTGCGTTCTTGGTTTTCGCCAGCTCTTTAAGCTTCTGGATCAGTTCGCTGGAGTCCAGATCCCCTTCCTGACCGGAGGCAGTGAGCGTGTTTATGTACTCTTCAAGGGCATCAAAGCACTCAAACAGAATATTTATGATGCTGTCCGTTACCGGAATTTCCTTGTTGCGAACCAAATGAAGAACATTTTCCATCTCGTGAGTCAGGTTTGCGGTCCGGGTATATCCCATGGTTCCCGACATCCCCTTGATTGTGTGGGCGATTCTGAAAATCTCGTTCAGCAGATTCAGATCATCCATATTGTTTTCCAATTCCAACAGAACTTCATTCATGTGCTGCAGATGCTCATTCGATTCCTCGATGAATATCTCTAAATATTGACTCATATCCATACGCTACACCCCCATGGCTTTAATGATCTCGTCCGAAATATCGTACAGGCTGACGATTTTATCAACTGCGTCCAGTTTTACCGCAGATTTTGGCATACCGTATACCACACAGCTTTCTTCATCCTGAGCAATGACGAAGGTGCGGTTCTCCTTAAGGCGTTTCAATCCTTTCGCACCGTCTGCCCCCATTCCGGTCATGATGACCCCGATAATTTCACTCATTTTCAAATCGGCAAGGGAATCCATCATCGCATCAACTGAAGGCCTGTGGCCGCTCACAGGAGCATCATCGCCAAGCTTTATCCTGAAATTGTGGCCATCTCTGACTACACGTAAGTGATAGTCGCCGGGGGCGATATATACCCAGCCCGGAAGCAGAACATCATTGTGCTCGGCCTCTTTTACCCGCATGTTACTGAGGCTGTCCATTCGCTCTGCCAACGATTTTGTAAACCCCGGCGGCATATGCTGAACGATCAGCACACTGGCGGGAAGATCAGCCGGAAGATTCGGCACCACATCCTGAAGTGCCTTAGGTCCCCCCGTGGATGTTCCGATTGCAATAATCTTTCGAATTCGACCATCTGTGGGCATCGGCATCGACTCAACCCGTCGGGGCCTTACCGGCGGTATGGGGACTCTTTCCCGTCTTGGCGCAGGCCTGGCTCTGACAGAAACCCGGGAAGCCATCCTGAGCTTATCCCTCAGCTCTTGCTGCATATCCTGAGTATTTATCTGGAAAATACTGCTTGGCTTCGTTATGAAATCCAGCGCTCCCAGTTCCAACGCTTTCAGTGTGGCATCTGCACCTTCCTTCGTCAGGCTGCTGAGCATGATGACAGGCATAGGGGCATCCCGCATAATGACCTCCAACGCAGACAATCCGTCCATTACCGGCATTTCTACATCCAGAGTCATCACATCCGGTTTCAATTGAATAACCTTCCGAACAGCTTCCTGTCCGTTTTTCGCCGTATCGATCGCCATCAGATTGGGGTCTGAATTGACGATGTCGGTAATGACTTTTCGCATGAAAGCTGAGTCATCCACAATGAGTACACGTTTTTTTTCCATTAGACCAGCCCTTTTTTTCGTAGATTCCGTTGCTTTTCGAAGATAAATGCAATGATTCTGCTTCTATCCTTTTCTTCTACTTCCAGGAATCGTACTCCACAATCATATCGTTTAACGGTTTCATCAAAAATCTGACACCGTACAACTTCAGCATTGACAGTAACGCATTCATTATCAAGAATAATGATGACCTGAAATTTTGACCCTGGCTCAAACCGCTCTCCAACCATGGCACGAAGTCCGCCGCCGCTGATATCTCTCGTTATGACGGCTAATTCTCTATAGCTGGGGAACTCAACTTCTTCAACTTTCCCGTTGTTCACCTGTTTTTCCGTGATCACACCGGTCTGAATCTTGAAAATAACATCCGTTACCAGAGGAAGCCTGTAAAAATCACGTCGTTGGTCCTTATCGACCGGACTGACCATCTGTAAAAAGAGTACGGGGGTAGAGTCCTCCAATTTTCGGGAAACAACCAATCCGAAAAAATTACACACGCCCACATCTTCTTTTTTAAAATATACCCTCAGCCGCTTCCCCACTTCCAAAGGGTACCGGCGCCCCTGATAGGACGGGAGGGTAACCGCTATTTTTGTATCGGTGATGATTTCAACTAACTCTGATTTCAGACTGATGCGTTTGTCTGGGCTCAATTCAAGGGTCAATTCAAGATCCGTCACGTTTTCCAGCATCGATCTGAAACTTTCCATATGCAATCCTCACAGAAGCGTGTTACCGCTGTAAATTGTTAAAAAGCTTGCTTAGAAAAACATCAAAACCTTTTACGTTCTCGGGTGTTTCCTTTCCGCTGGTAAGGCTTGCCGCTATCAAATCGATGCCTTTACTGGCCAGACAGTTGGGGCTGCTCACCGTGAAGGGAATCTGCTGACGAACGGATTTTCGCACATTGGGGTCTTCATAGATAAATCCCAGATTCTCCACATCCACCTTCAGAAATTTTTTGGCAGCAGAATGGATCTTGTTGAAAACATCCTGCCCTTCTTTGTTGGACTCCACACGGTTGATGACGATACGAATCTGTTTATCCTGAGCGGTGATGTTCTTAATCAAGGCGTAAGCATCTGTTATTGCCGAGGGATCCGGAGTTACCACCAATATCACTTCACTGGCTGCACGGATGAACGACATGACATTCTGGCTCAATCCTGCACCGGTATCCACCAAGATGAATTCTGATTCATCATTGAGGAACGCCAAGCTCTCAATAAGGCTATCCAATGCTTCGGCATCGATATTGACAAGCTCCATGACCCCTGAGCCGCCGGAGATGACTTTAATCCCTTCCGGCCCCTCCAGAACCACTTCACGAATGTCCATCTCGTTTTTTATAACGTGGGTCAGGGTATATTTCGGAACAACTCCCATAATCACGTCGACATTGGCCAGGCCAAGATCGGCGTCGATCACACTTACTCTGTAATTCCTTCGGGATAAGGCAATGGCGAGGTTAACGGTGAAATTGGTTTTACCGACGCCGCCTTTTCCGCTGGAAATGGTGATAACCCTGGCGTCGCGCACTTCCTGCGCGACATCGGTGGATTTTTTTCTCTTACTGGTGCTGATCAATTCCCGGAGTTTCTGTGCCTGGTCCTTCATAGAACTTCACCCAGCAGCTTTCTGGCCACTTTGTCCGCATCAGCCACTTCTATGTCATCCGGAACGCTCTGCCCGATGGTGAAATAGGATAAGGGCTTTCCACTGGCCAGACGAACATTGAGAATATTTCCCAGCGAATCGGCTTCATCCAGCTTCGTGAAAAGCAATTTGTAATCACCCAGGAAACGATAGGATTCCAATATGCTGACAACATCCTTATACCCCGTGTTGAGGCTGATAACTAAAAAAGTTTCCGAATTGGAGGTCCTGCTGATGAGACTGGCGAGATCCGCCTGCATTTCTTCGTTTTTGTGGCTTCTTCCAGCTGTATCGACAAGGACGTATTCCTTATCCTTATACTTGCCGATGGCATCCACAATCTCGTCCGGTTCATAGATGACGGATAAAGGGATTCCTAAAATTTCACTGTACGTCTTCAACTGCTCCACCGCTGCAATCCGAAAGGTATCTGCCGTAATCAGGCCAACGCTCCTGTTGTCGATTAATGACAGCCTCGCCGCAAGTTTTGCTAAGGTTGTTGTCTTTCCAACCCCTGTAGGGCCAACGAAGAAGCACACCTTTTGTGATGTGGTTTCTCCCCCAATGGTATAGGGAGCCCCCAGCTGATCCTTTAACGTGATCCGCATGGCGTTTCGCACCGCTTTGTCATTGTCCGGGCTGATGGTTATCTGTCGTCCCACCAGTTCCAGTATTTTAAGGGCATTCTCATGGGTCATATCCGATTCCCTCAGAATCTGATAGTACTCCGAATGATCCTTTGTTCCCTCTTCGGGAATGTTCGGTACAGGAATCGAAACAAGGGGCTGAGAAGCTGTCTCCTTGGTCAGAATACCGCTCAGGATTGTCTGTATGGACGCCATCTGATCCTTCAATATTTCAATTTCAGGATTGGCTTTGGGCAGTTCTTCCGGTACAGGGGGCGCCACCGGTTCAGGGGGTTTTGCCTCAGAGGGTTTTTCTTTCAGCGGCGCCGTGGGCTCGTCAATGGCAGCCACCACCTCAATCATCGGTTTAGCAAACATTGCAAAGATTCCCGGCTTCCTGATCTTTCGTGAGTGCAGAATGATTGCTTCGCGACCCAGCTCATGGCGTATTTTGATCATCGCTTCGTTGATGTCATTGGCCAGATAGCGTTTTACTTTCATCAGAGTGTCACCATCCCAACAGATTTTACTTCAATGCTTGATTCCAGTTCGTTATACGAAAGGACCACCAGGTCCGGGATATACTGCTCAGTGAGTCGCTTGAAATACAGCCTTACAATCGGGGCGGTCAGAACGATGGGCTGTTCCCCCATGGACAACAGTGTCTGTATCTGAACCGCAAGGCTGTTGATGATGGCCTGGCTTTCCATGGGTTCCAGCGCGAGGTAGGTTCCAGAGTCCGATTGTTTGATCGCGTGCATCAGCCGTGTCTCCAGATCCTGATCCAGGGTAACCACGCTCATTTGTTTCCCTGTAACATAGGTTCGGGTGAGCATACGTCCGATTCCCTGTCGTACGTATTCCGTAAGGACGTTGACATCCCGGGTTACAGAAGCGTAATCCGCCAGTGTTTCCAATATAGTAACCAGATCCCGTATGGAAACCCCTTCTCTCAGAAGGTTTTGAAGCACTTTCTGGATATCTCCGATGGACATTTGGCTCGGGATCAGCTCATCCACCAGGGTACTGTTGTTCTCCCTGAGGTTATCGATCAGCTGCTTGACTTCCTGACGCCCCATCAGCTCATGGGAGTGCCGTTTAATAACCTCTGTCAGATGCGTGGAGATAATGGATGAGGGGTCCACAACTGTATATCCCATGATCTCCGCTTTTTCCCTATCCGTTTCGTTTATCCATTTTGCAGGGAGTCCAAATGCCGGTTCCACGGTATCAATACCGTCAAGATCCCCTTCAACATTTCCAGGGTTCATGGCAAGAAACTGATCGAACATAATACTGCCATGGGCCACGTCCGCACCCTTTATCTTAATCACATACTGATTGGGTTCCAGTTGAATATTATCCCTAAGGCGGATCATCGGCACCACAATTCCATACTCCAGAGCAATCTGGCGGCGGATCATAACCAGTCTATCGAACAAATCGCCCCCCTGATTGGGATCAGCCAGAGGAATGATTCCATAACCAAATTCCAACTCAATCGGATCTACCTGCAACAGCGGTATGATATTCTCCGGCCTTCGGATCTCTTCATTTCGAGTATCCTGTGAAGGAGCCGCTTCCACCACAGCCGCTTTTTTCTCCACTGCACTGAAGCGATATCCAAGATAGGCAAAAAAGGATGAAATAATCATGAACGGAAGGTCCGGAAGCGGTGTTAGGGCCAGCCCCATTAAGGAGGCCGCTGTGATGTACATAACCATGGGCCGGCTGAAAAGCTGACCAATCACGTCGTCCCCCAGATTGGAGTCCGATGCGGCACGGGTTACCACAATACCGGTGGCAGTGGATATCATCAGGGCCGGTATCTGGTTGACCAGTCCATCCCCCACAGTGAGAAGCGTAAAATGCGACAGGGCCTCCGTTATGGAAAGTCCCATACGCAGACTGCCGATAGCGAAGCCTGCCAAAATGTTGACAATCGTGATGATGATGCCCGCAATGGCATCCCCTTTGACGAACTTCGTAGCACCGTCCATGGCACCATAAAAATCAGACTCCCGCTGGACCTTAATGCGTCTGGCACGGGCCTCATTCTCGGTAATGGTTCCTGCATTGAGGTCTGCATCGATGGCCATCTGTTTACCGGGCATGGCATCCAGGGTAAAACGCGCTGCGACCTCCGCTACCCGCTCCGAACCCTTGGTGATAACCAGGAACTGAACAATGGTGATGATGATGAAGACGATAAAACCAACGACTGCATCGCCTCCGATAACAAAATCTCCAAAGGCTGCAATGACCTCGCCGGCATCCCCTTTTGAAAGGATGTTCCGAGTTGAGGAGATGTTCAGCGCCAGACGAAAAAGCGTTGTAATCAGCAATACGGAGGGAAAAATGGAAAACTGGAGGGGCTCTGTATTGAACATGCTGATCAACAGGATCACCAAAGCGACGGTTATGTTAACACTGAGAAGAAAGTCCATCAATCCCAAGGGCATCGGGATGATGATCATCAGTATGATGAATATGATCGATATCGGAAACAACAGATCTCCGATTTTCATGAATGCCTCCCTTACCGCTTTTTCAGGTTGTAAACATATGCAAGTACTTCTGCCACAGCCTGATAAAGATCTGGCGGGACATAGTCACCAATCTGTACGGCCTGATAAAGTGTTCTGGCCAGCACCTTGTTTTCAACGACAGGCACACGGTTCTCCTGTGCAATTTTCCGAATATTCAGGGCGATAAGATCCTGCCCTTTTGCAACGACCCTTGGGGCCGCATCTTTTTCGTTGTTGTATGTAATCGCTATGGCAAAATGGGTTGGATTGGTTATAACCACGTCAGCCTTTGGCACGTCCTGCATCATGCGACGCATGGACATCTGTCTCTGCCGTTCCTTGATCTTGGATTTAATCAGGGGATCCCCTTCTGTCTGCTTGTATTCTTCTTTGATCTCCTGCTTGGACATTTTCAGCTGTTTGTTGTGTTCATGCCGCGCATATATATAATCGAAAAGAGCAACTACAATGAGGAATATGGCATTGCGTACAACAATATCGAAAATTGTCTTCCACATCAGCCCCCCCATCAGCCAGGGGTCCATATCAAACAGATTGACCAGCATCGCCTGCTTATCCCGGAGGTACGCATAGGTGATGTAGATCATAACCCCAGCTTTTGCCGACGCCTTTACAAGCTCCACAATCGACCGGAGGGAGAACATGCGTTTGAAGCCGCTGATGGGATTCAGTCTGTCCAGCTTGAACTTGAGCGGTTCCACAGTAAAAAGGAAACCCACCTGCATGTAGTTTAGAATAACCCCGGTGACCATTACCACCACTACGATAGGGCCGATCATCACGGCCATATCCCACATGATCTGAGCAACAAAGGTCATAAAGGTGCGGGGCTCAAAGATCCTCCATGGCTCGGTACAGGCCTCCATAATGCGCATGTAATGGTCAAAAAAGCGTTCCATAAACCACGGGCCGAAGATATTGAGAAAAATAATCAGGATCAAAAGGGCTACCGCGCCGTTCGCTTCACGGCTCTGGGGAACTTGCCCTTTGTTACGGGCATCCCGCTCTTTCTTGGGTGTCGCCCGTTCGGTCTTTTCCCCCTGGAACAAATCTAAGCGAATCGGAAAGCGCATCATAATCCACTCCGTTGATACAGATCGATGATGTCGTAGGCATACTGGATCATCAGCTCGTTCATATATCCAGTGATCTGCGCGATATAAGGCATCAACAGATAAAACAGATAAAATCCAATAATAATTTTTACAGGCATCCCCACCATAAATACGTTGAAGCCCGGCATGGCCTTGGACAAAAGTCCCATAATGACATCGGCAATAAGTATGGTCAGGAGGAACGGGGCTGCTATCTTTATTCCGATTACAAAGGACTGAACAAAAATGGCATTGAATATATCGATGGCCCCAAGATTTAAAATCCCCTGGCCCAGGGGAACGGCGCGAAAGCACTGCCAAACCGCTTCAATAACCCGATGATGAGCGTTAGTAATCAGAAATATCAATGTGGCTAAAATATAAAAAATGTTGGCTGTAAGCGGCATCTCTGTTTCATCGGTGGCACTGATGACGTTGATCATCGAAAACCCAATGCTGGTATCTATCACCATCCCCGCCAAGTAAATGGCATTGTAGACAATGGCCATGGCGATGCTTACACTAAGCCCAATGCCTGTTTCTATCAGGATGTGATAGAACAGATCCCAAAGAGTCACTATCGCAGATACATCCGCTATGGTGGAGATGGGGTAAATCAGTACGGTCAGCATCATAACCAGCGCCACACGCACCTGCATCGGTATATTGGATGCTCCGAAAAATGGGATCAGAGAAAAAATTGATGCAATCCGAGTGAATATCAATATGGCGACGATAAGGCTGTCTGTCAGGATCATGTGGCGCCTCAGTGAACAATCGAATTGATGCTAAGGAATACGCCTTCTGTATATTCCACAAGGACCTGTAGAATCCAGGGACCAAGAATCAGCATGGTGATAAAAACAGCAAACAGCTTTGGGACAAAGGTAAGAGTGGCTTCATTGATTTGGGTGGTTGCCTGGAAAACCGCAATAATCAGACCGATGATCATGGCCACCAGCATCATGGGAGCCGAAACAAGGAGGGTTACTGTCATCGCCTGGGAATATAGATCTAAAACCATTTTTTCATCCATATCCAGCCTCCTTTAGCGAATGCCGGCCAATGTAGCCCTTACAATCAGATTCCATCCATCAATCAGGATGAAAAGCAGTATCTTGAACGGCAACGAGATCATAACCGGAGGCAGCATCATCATACCAAGAGCCATTAAGGTGCTGGCAACAACCATGTCGATGACGATGAATGGGATAAACAGAAGAAATCCAACCTCAAACCCTGTTCTCAGTTCACTGATGATGAAGGCCGGTATCAGTGCTTTATTTGGCACAGCCTCCAAGTTTTCCGGCGTTTCAACTTCCGCCAGCTTAACAAACAACGCCAGATCCTTACTGCGTACCTGTTTGAACATAAACGCGCGCATAGGCTTCATGGCGTTATCGTATGCCTGCTCCACCGTTATCTCGCCCTTGGTCAGAGGTTTATAGGCCTTTTCATTGATCTCTGTAAAGGTGGGAGCCATTACAAAAAAAGTTAAAAACAGCGCCAAACCAATGAGAACCTGGTTGGGAGGCGTTGTCTGCAATGAAAGGGCTTTTCTCAAGAATGAGAAGATAATAATAATCCGGGTAAAGCATGTCATCAGAAGCAGTATCGAAGGGGCCATGGAGAGAACTGTCAGCATCAGAACAACCTGAACGGTGCTGGAAACCTCCTGTGGCGTATCTGCTGTCCCGATCGTTACATCCAGCTTCGGAAGCGCCAAGGGGGCATCGGCAAAAACACCTGCGCAGCCTGCAATGAACCAGACGCTAAGCATCACCAACGTGAGTATCCATGGTTTTATTCGAAGGTTCCTGTTATTCATGCCTCACCCTTGCTTCCTCATAACAATTTTTTCGAAAACCTCCCGAAACGGTTGAGCGGCGTCCTGAGGTTCCGTCGGCTCCGGGGCAAAATCCTTAAGCCTGTCCAAGAGGCGTACGCCGTTTCGGTCCTGGTAGAGAAAATAGTGGTTATTCCCTATTCTGACCATCAGAAAATTTTTGTCTGTGCCGATGGGAAGCCGGTCTACCATGTGAATCTGTTTTCCGTATGTACGGCCATAGCTGCTTGAAACCAGCCGGGTCGTCCAATACGCCATCCCAATGACCGCAATAAACGCAATCACATAAAGCAACCCGTATAGCGGACTGAACGCGACTGCAGCAGGATATGCAAATACAGGCATCCCCCCGCCGCCTTATCCGATGACTTTCTTAACGGCTTCGATAACACGGTCTGCCTGGAATGGTTTAACAATAAAATCCCGGGCCCCTGCCTGTATGGATTCGATAACCATCGCCTGCTGTCCCATGGCGGAGCACATAACAATTTTGGCGTTGGGATCGATTTTCTTGATTTCCTTAACAGCCTGAATTCCATCGACTTCAGGCATGGTGATATCCATGATCACCAACTCCGGCAAGAGTTCCTTGTACTTCTCAATCGCCTTTTGTCCGTTCTCTGCTTCGCCACTGACAAGATAGCCGTTTTTCGTCAGGACATCCTTAATCATCATTCTCATAAAAGCGGCGTCGTCAACAACCAGGATTCCGTTTGCCATTTTATTTCCTCCTAAATTCGATTATTTCTTTTGTCGTCTGTCCGGCATGACAATCTCTGTAATCCGGATACCGTAATTTTCATCTACAACCACTACCTCGCCTTTGGCAATCAGCTTGCCGTTGGCGTTTATATCAAGAGATTCACCCACCAGCTTGTCCAGTTCCACAACCGTCCCTGGTGAAAAATCCAGAATCTCACTAATCCTTTTCACAGTTCGTCCCAGTTCAACAGATATTTCAAGAGGAACATCCCGGATAAGGCCGATATCACTATGATAATTTCCAAAACTGGCCCCTTCATCAAAACTATTAAACTGAAGGGGTTGAGCATTCACCGGCGCATTCTGTCTCGGCGCCTGAGGCTGTTCATAATACTCCTCACGGTACTCCTGCGGCGCCGTGCGGGGAGCCACTTTCTCAGCCGGTGGCGGCGCTGACTTTGGAGGCGCCTTTTCAACCGGTGGCGGCGCGGCAACAGGAGCCGTGGTTTTTCCCATCAACCGCTCAACCATGGCTTTTGCCCATTCCACCGGCATGATCTGCATGATTTCACTATCCACCAGATCGCCGATGGTCATTCGGAAGGACACACTCACAATACTGGAATCCGGTGCGAGGTTATAAACACCTACATCAAACTGATCCAGTGTATCATAAAAAGCTTCCGGAGGCGATATATCGATTTTGTGTCCCAGCATTTCGGAAAGTGATGTGGAGGATGAGCCGATCATCTGATTCATCGCTTCACTGATGGCGCTAAGATGAAGGTCTGTCAGTTCATCCGAAACGTTGGTGCCGCCTCCGCCCATCATCAGGTCCGTAATAACCTTAACATCCCGTTCGTTAATAACCAGAAGGTTAAGGCCGTCAATCCCCATTTTATAATGAATGACAATGGTGACTACTTTATCGGTATGCTGGGAGGCAATCTCGTTGAAGCTGGTTTCTTTAACCCTGGGGGTAGTGATGGTGACCTTTTGGCCCAACAAGGTGAACAGCGTGGTCGCAGCAGTACCCATACTGATGTTCCCGATTTCGCCCAATGCATCCTTTTCATCGTCCGTCAGCATTGAAACCGGTTCGGATTCGCTTACCAGCGCACCTCCCAACAATGCATTGATCTCGTCCTGAGAAAGCATATCAGCCATCCATATCCACTCCTTCCTCTAATTGCCGTGTTATACGGACGGCCATTCGGTTGTTCTTCACCCCTGGCTGACCAAAATACTTCAATTCCTGATCCACAAACACTTCCAGCTCATCGTTGACTTTGCTGCCCAGCAATACGACATCTCCCACCTGAAGACTTAGGAATTCCTCCACCAAGAGGCTGGATCTGCCGATGATGGCCTTCACTTCCAGGTTCGCTTTCTCAATGCGCTTGTGCAGCGCCGATCGTTCCACATCCGTAAGCTGTTTTTTAAGATTCGACTGAAACCATAGCTTGGATGTGAGATTTGGCAGTATCGGCTCAATAACATAGTGGGGTATTGCAATATTGACCATACCTTCCACATCGCCGATCTTGAGATTGAAGGTGATCAGCGCAATGGACTCGCTGGGTGATACAATTTGGGCAAACTGAGAATTGGTTTCAATGTTCTCCAGCTTTGGTTTTAGCTCAATAATATTGCCCCAAGGCTCCTTCAGAAGGTTGATGAACTTGTTCATGATATTCTTCAAAAGCACCATTTCAATCTCGGTCAGGGCTCTTGCCTCTTTAAGGAGACCTGTTTTACCTGCTCCCCCAAGAACCCTCTCAATCATGGCGAAGGCCACATCCACCGCAATATCGATGATGATTTGTCCGTCCAGAGGCGAAAACTTAACGATTCCGAGAATGGCAGGGTTGGATACCGAGTTGGAGAACTCACTATAGGTCATTCCCTGGGTTGAGAGAACGTCCACTTCGATATACGTTCTTAGATACCCCGAAAGGAAGTTGTTCAACAGCCTGCTGAAATTCTCATGAATGATTTCAAGAGTCCTTAACTGGTCCTTGCCGAACTTGTCCGGCCGCCTGAAATCGTACTTCTTGATTTTCTTCTCGCGTTTTTCCTCTTCTATCTCAGTGACGTCAACCTCTCCGGAGCTTAATGCACTTAGAAGATCGTCTATTTCATTTTGAGAGAGAACGTCTGACATAGTTTCACCACCTGGTTTTATGAAGATGGCCTAAAAAATCTTTAGACTATTGAACGATAAAATCTAAAAAAAGCACATCCGTTATCTGTTCGGAATCTGCTTCCGCTATCCCCTGAACAAGCTCCAGGATATCGGTCCGCAGGCGCTCCTGACCATTGGTCGCAGACAATTGCTCCAAGGTCTTGGTTCGATAAAGTTGATTAATGTCGTTGACAATCCGGGTCTTATGACCGGTGAGCTTCTCTGTCAAGGCCTCATCCGTGTACTGAATAACGATTTTAGACTTCAGTATCTTCCCGGGGTCGGCAATGTTGGAGTACATTTCATCCAGTTCAAATTCCAGTGTCACCGTTGGTTCATTGGCAGGATCTTTCTTATTGAAAACCAAAAAATACAATGCTACCACAATACTCACAACTAAAACCAGAGCAATCCCGGCGATAATGATAATTTTCTTCATAAAGACCTCATTCTCCTTCTTTTTATTCTAATTTCCCGGTGTTTCTTTTGCTTCTGAGCTCCGAAGGATGACAACATCCACCCGACGATTCAAAGCGCGGCCTTGTGATGTATCGTTGCTGGCCACCGGATAATGCTCACCATACCCTGAAGCAGTGAATCGATCTGCCTTGAAGCCAGTATTTTCAACATAATATCGAATCACGCTGGCCGCACGGCCAGACGACAATTCCCAATTGGACGGAAAGCGGACCGTATTTATCGGAACATTATCCGTATGTCCTTCTACCCGGATATGGCGTTCTGCAAACTCCGGCTTGTTTAAAAGATCACCCAGGAACTGAAGAATTTGAAGCGCTTCCGGCTTCAAATCCGCCTTTCCCGAGTCGAACAACACATTATCCTTAAAACGCAACAACAACCCCCTTGCATCCAGTTCAACCAGAACATTGGCTTGAAGGTTGTGCTGTTCCAGATACGCTTCCATCTGTTCTTTCAACTGCTTGAGATTTTCAGCTTCTTGGGGAGATTCGGTCACCTGGGTTTCCGGCATGCCGTTAAATACCATGGGACCGTCTACCAACGTGTTCCCACCGGGCAATATCCCTGCGGAGCCTTGAAAGGATTGCATGACTGCTTTAAACTTCTGTGCATCAATAGCTGAAAATGAAAACAAAAGAACAAAAAAGCACATCAGCAGTGTAACAAGATCAGAGAAGGTGGCCATCCATTCCGGCAGGCCCGCTTTTGGCTCTTCAGGCTTCCGTTTTCTGCTCATGCTTTTTCCTCAGCTGCTTCAGGTGTGCCTGCACCCTTCCGCAGACTTGGAGGTAGGAATGCCTTGAGTTTCTCTTCGATAATCCTGGGATTTTCCCCCGCTTGGATGGAGAGAAGTCCTTCCACCATAATCTCACGAACCAATACCTCTTCCTTAGACTTGATACTCACCTTGTTAGACATTGGAATAAAAATAAGGTTGGCCAGTACGGAGCCATAGAAGGTTGTTATAAGGGCAACACCCATAGAGGGTCCAATGGAGCTGGGATCGTCAAGGTTCTTAAGCATGGCAATCAGACCGATCAGGGTTCCAATCATTCCAAAGGCCGGCCCCAGAGACCCGAAGGTGTCCAGAAGGCCTTTTCCCTGGCTGTGCCGCGCCTCCATATAAGCGATTTCTGTTTCAAGAATATTCTTAACCAGCTCTGGATCCGTTCCATCTACAATCAGCATAACACCCTTTTTCAGGAAATCATCATTGACTTGATCCACTGCTTCCTCTAACGCCAAAAGGCCCTCGCGGCGAGCCACGTTAGCCAGATCAATAATCTTGGTAATAATATCCGATACACTTATTGTTGATGTGGTCATGGTCTGTTTAAAAATAGCCCCACAGCCCAGAACCCATTTCAACGGAAAAGACACAAATACTGCTGCGAAAGAGCCACCAATAACGATTACAACGGATGGAACGTCCACAAAGGCCATAACACTGACGCCACCAATTACGATACTCCATACGATAAGCACGATACCGAGTACGATACCACCAATCGTTCCTATATCCAAAAGGTACACCTCATTCCTTGATTTGGTCTTTGAAAGCAGGTAAAATACTAATCTTGTGCCTATATTGTACTATCCTGTCAATTAACTCGTCAATACTCTCCAGGGCTATTATTTTGTGCCCTGTAGTCAGCGTAATTACCGTGTCCGGAGTACTTTCCAAGGTTTCCACCAAATCTTGATTTACATAAATTTCCTTTCCGTTAAGTCGGGTTACCTTTATCATAACACACCTCCGCATAAGAAAAACAAGGTCCCTTGCCTGGCAAGGAACCTTATTCAGCTATTACCGCTTAAGATTTACCAGCTCCTGCAGCATCTCATCGGTGGTGGTGATGATCCGTGAGTTGGCCTGGAAGCCCCGTTGAGTGGTGATCATTTCTGTGAATTGCTGTGAAAGGTCTACGTTGGACATCTCCAGAGCCCCCGGCGCCAGAGTGCCGAAGCTGCCTGCCCCTGGATTTCCCATCCGCTCGTCTCCGGAGTTGGAGGTGGATACAAACAGGTTGGCGCCCGTTTTACGAAGACCGGCAGGGTTGTCGAAGCCTGCCAATGCAATCGTGGCCAGAGTGCTTTTTTTACCGTTGGTGTAGGTTGCTTCTACATCCCCTTTGGCAGAGATATTGAAGCTGTCGATGCTGCCGGGGGAATTGCCGTACTTTTGCGTGCCGGAAATATTGGAAAGGGAGTTGTTGGAGGTAACCTTAGCAAACAGATTGGATTTTCCGGCCGCTGCCTGTGTGATGGGCAGGACGATATTTTCCGCTCCGGGATAATTCAACTGGATATTGTGACCGGCAGCCAGGGCTGTGGCCGCAGTGTCTGTCTGCAGTTGATTAAACGTTCCATCGGTATTGAAGAAAGCGTAGATATTTGCAGAAGGGATTGCCGCAACACTGCCTGCCGGATTCCCTGTCCACGGAAACACCTGAAGGTCCGCAATCGGAGGCGTAGCATTGGGGTCACCGCCCTGCACGATGGTCACCGGCCTGTAGTAGACACCCGGTGTTGTTGAACTTTCTACCTTGTCGCCGAACTGAACGTTTACCTTGTGTGTTGCACCCAGGGAATCGTACACTGTCATGGTAGTGGTATACGATTTGTCCAAGACATTAATATTGCCGCTCAATGTCCACTCGTCACCTTTAAGAGCTCCCGGTGCAACGGTCGGGGGGTATACCGTCGGATCAACCGGCTTAGGTCCTGATGAGTTTGCTATCATGGTCTTTGATTTGTCAATCACGATGGGGCTCCCGTCCAGGCCCAAAACCTTAAGCCCCCCCGGGGTAACCAAATTTCCCCCCACATCTACGCTGAAGTTCCCGGCTCGGGTATAGTACCGGTTCTGTCCGCCGTCGTTGGATACAACGAAAAATCCGTTTCCGTCGATCATCAAGTCGGTTGGATTATCCGTCCGTTGGGTTGAGCCCTGGGTATGGATAACATCCATTGCTGCCACATTCACGCCCAGACCGATGGACTGGGGGTTTGTACCGCCGCGGCCGCTGGTGTCCGGGGAGCCTGCCCCTCGGATGGTTTGTGAGAACACTTCCTGGAATGTTACGGTCTGGCCTTTATAACCTACGGTATTGACGTTGGCGATATTGTTGCCTATTACATCCATTTTGGCCTGGTGTGCTCTGAGACCAGACACGCCTGAAAACATGGATCGCATCATAGGAATGACCCTCCTTTTTATAACGTGTAAGCAGTCCTGATCCCGTCAATCGGTCGGGGATCTTAGCTTCCTTTAGAAGGTCCGGCTAGATTATGACTGCTCCGTCGATGTTGGTAAATACATTGTTTTTTAACTGGTCCTCAGAAGAGGCTGTGATGATGGTTTTTGATTTTACGCTGGCGATAAACACCTTGTCGTTCATCAGGATCAACGCCTCTTTAACGCCTTTTGCCTCCGCTCGGTCCACCGCATCGGATATTTTTGTAAGATCCTGCTGGGTGAGCTCGATATTGCGGCTTTTAATCCGGTCGATGGCATGCTTGGAGAATTTTAGTTCCTGCTTGCCGATCTTGCTGAGAACGTCTTCAAAGGATGGCTGTCCCTGTTTCACCGGAATCGTTCCCTGTGTTTTTGAAACCTCCGGGCTTATGCCGCTGTCCTGAAGAATTCTGGCTTTTCTTAACAAATAATCATTGTTCATGAGCTTTGTCACAGACGCTACCTCCTTCCCTATTGGTAGGCAGCTTCAGCTTTCAGCAGGTTGATGAATTCGTGGATCTCATTGGCTTCTGCCTGAATGCTTTCCAATTGCTTTTTCTGTCCGTCTGTCACCCCTGTATTCATGGCCTTGATCTGTTCGATCAGGGATTCGATGGAGGTGTTCATTTTCGTAATGGTGCCGTTTCCCGACTCCACAGTTGTGGTGAGCTTTGTAATTGCCGTATTCATGTTTGTCAGTTGTTCCAGAGAACTGAACTGCGCCATCTGAGCGATAAAATCCTTGTCTTCAAGGGGGTTCATCGGGTCCTGATGCTGTAGCTGAGTCATAAGAATGTTGATAAACTGATCCTTGTCCAAATCCTTCTTCCCGGCTGCCTGTCTCGCCGTTGTCTGTGCCTTCATGATCTCATCCAGCCGCTTGAGCTGCTCATCCGTTAAGGCCCCTGAGGGTACACCTGATACACTGGCCATATGGACACCTCCTATCCCAAATAATCGATGGTGGATTCATGATGAACAGATTCCAGCGACATCAGCCTCTGTTCTATCCGTTCAAGATTTCCTTCCACCCGTTGTGCGCGTGTCTGACGTTCTTTTCCGTTGTTGCCTTGCTGTTGGTTCTGATTATCTTTTCTTACGGACACGTTCAGGTCAAAGACATTAAAACCCTTATCCTGAAGCGCACTGCGTAAATCCTGGAGGTTTGATTCCAGCGCCTGCTTCACAGCCTGGGATTCCACCTGGAATTCTGCCATTACAATACCTTTTTCAATGGATACCTTGAGGGATACATTCCCCAGGCTTTCCGGCTTCAGTTTCATGATCATCTCGGACTTCATATCATCCGATTTGAAGTTTGTCTTAACAGATTCAATCACCTGTTCCATGATTCGGCTTTGGTACTGTCCTTTAGCCTCAACACCATCCTTGATGGCATCCAGTGTATCCTGAAAGGCCTGGGGATTCTGAATCGGTTGTGTTGTTTGAGTTACCGGCTGCTTGGTGGCTGCCTGGGTTTGTTTTTCAATCGGAGCAGTGGAGGTTTCAGCTGTTTTATTTGTCTTCTCCGTTTTGTCTGCTTCTTTAGAATCTACCGGCTGCACCGTGAAGGCTTGCTGGTTTTGGCCGGCCATTTGTTCCTCAGCGGTCTGCGCGTCTGTCTGCTGATCGTCCACACCTGATTTTGCTACAGCTGAGACCGTTTCAGCAGAATCCGCTTCAGCGGAGAGATCCACCGTAAGCTCCTGAGGTTTTTCCTGTTCGATTGCTGTCACCGAAGCCTTAACAACGGGAGTTTTTACCGTGATTCCGTTCAGCTTTGCCATCAGATCTGCAAGCTTATCGGTGAAGGCCGTTTCCGGTTTCGTCACCTCAGCGCTCTGGATGACTTTTATATCCGCCAGTACCGCTTCCAATGCCTTTTTCACATCGGGGTGTTCCGCCAGTATATCCGCTTGTACCTCGATAACCTTCTCAATACCCTGAAGAATCGGATTCCCTTTAATTTCAGGCGTTTGACGGTTGTCCCAGTGCACTGCGGAAGATTTTGCGTCTTGCTTTTCTGCCGATTTGCCGATTGAAAGGCCGTTACTCCCGGCACCTTGTTCTTTTGCAGGAACCGCTGTGACTCCAGCTGTTGTTTCAACTGCGGGTCCAATCGCTTCCACCGGAGGCGCCTTCGCTGTTTCAGCGTTCTCAGCAGATGGGGTTCCTTCTTTCATCGCTTCAGCCAGCGCCTTGATTTGGCCCATGTAATCCTTTAGGTCATCCGCCATTTTCTGGAGCTGCTCAGGGGAAACATCCGGGTCTTTCATCGCTTCCAGGGTGTCCCTTACCTTTTTCATCAGTTCCTTCATCTTTTCCTTGGCTGGATTCTTTGTCATGGGTTTTTCGGATCTTTCGGGTTTTTCCGGCTTTTCAGCTCTGTCCAAGGGCCTTTTCTCATTCGACCGGTCTGCCACTGCCGCCTGTCTTTCCGCACGGCCGGATGGAGTTACGGGAACCGTTGGATTTTCACGGCGCACCTGCATCCTTTTCTCAAAAAGCTCTGCAAAGGACTGATCGCTCTTTTTGTGCGTTCCGTTTCGTTGCAGGGCTTCCGCGCTTTTACCCGGCAGCAGGGTCTGTGCAATCATACTACTGCCTGACATGTGTCCACCTCCTATTCAGTTTTGTGGGAGTGTGAGCTTTTTTGACACCTCCGATGATAATGTACTGTCGAAGAAGGTGAGAATAGCCGCCACTTTCTTCTGACTCATCTTCTTCAGCACAGCTATGGCCAGATCCTCGTCGGAAATACGGATTTCATCGCCGTTGTTGAGGGGATACGCCTTGTAAGCGCCGGCATTTTGAAAATACCTCTTGAGTATTTCCGAGATGTTCTGATCATCCAGCTTGCTGAAGATATTATTAAGCTCATTGATATTATCGTCAAAAGCCTTGTAAACCTTAAGGGCCTTTTGAATATCTTCTGTCAGTTTATCTTCACCGTTTTTCAGTTTCTGCTGATCCTTTACGGTATTGAGCACCTTAAATACCAGCTCCTGGTCCTGAACCTTTGCAAGAACCTCCCCGGACTTCACCGGTCCCATCTCTCCATAAATAACAGCAAGATCTTCAATTTTATATGTTTCTTCACTCCCTAAAGTGACCGCAAGCTTTGATGCGTCTTCTGTAGAAAGAATCTGTGCTGTATTCATAAGCTCCATGCGACGATTTTCGCGATTCGACATCAGGGAACGAATGGCATTGGCCTTCTCGCTGGAGAAATTAGCCAAAACCTGGGTTCGATCCTCCGGTCTCAGCATTTCCAGATACGCGGCAACCCGGGCATCTGCGCTGAATTCCAGTATTTCAGAGACTTTTCGGATTCCATCCCGATTTTCATTGATAATGATGTGGAGCTCATCCAATGCCCCGATCATACTGAGGCTGTCAATGTATTTCGCCCTGTCTGTCAGAGCAGTATCCCTTTCCTTATTGATTGATTCCACCGTGGACATCAGGACATTTTTTTTCAGATTGGCTTGTCTTAGCTGTTCCAGAATGGAATCGGCTTCGTTGGGATCCTGACGAAGCATGCCTTTTACCACCTCGTTGTACAAGGCCTCATCCTCTTTTTTAATGAGATTGAGCTTGTCCACCGCCCTGTCTTTTTCGATACTCAGGAAATAATCTGAAATCGCCTGAACCTGACTTGAGGTTTCCTCCTGAGTAGGATAGCTGTCAAAAAAAGCCCCAACCGGACCTGGCAGTTGCGACAAAACCGGGTTAACTGTATTCTTCACGGTGTCACTCAGAAAATAGGCAGCTCCGAAAACCACCAGGGGAGCAACCAGAAGCGCACCGAGGATGGTGATGATAATAGAAGCGCCTCCTGATTTCTTCTCTTCTGATTTCTGATCATTCTTAGCCATCGTATTTTCCACCCTTTCAACGGTTTTGTTTTTGAGCGCTTCCAAAGGTTACAATCTGATCGGTGGCCAGTTCTTCCGCAAGCTCCGTTTCCTTTTGGAATTGAATATACTCGTTTTCTTTAAGCTTCTCCATGATCTTGCGCTTTTTTGAGGCCTCTCCCAATTTAATTCGGGCTTCCTTCACCTCTCCCTGTTTCAGTTCGATAAGAAATAACTGGTTGTCGATGGCTTCCAACAGCCATTTTCGTTGTGCCTCCGCCATACGCAGCATCTGCACCGTGCATCCCTGCTCAACCTCAGCAGCCGTAGTCTGCTTAAATGTTTCAAGCTTCCCCTGGAGAGCCAGGAGATCCATAGTCAATTCCTGCTCTTCTTTAATCCTCAGAGCCAGCAGGTTGCGGCACTGATCTTCCTCATCTATTCGCAGCTTGAGGATCCGTTCGTATCGAAAGCTGAAGTTTTCCATTTATGGCTCCACTAGTTTTCCTGAGTTATTTCCAGAAGACGTCTCAGGGACTCTTCGAAGGTGATCCTTTCCTGAACCCGCTGATTCAGAAACTCCTTGAAGATATCAATTTTCTTTACGGCATAATCAATGCGGGGGTTTGTTCCCTGAACATAAGCGCCGATGTTGATCAGGTCCTCCGCTTCCCGATACGTAGCAAGGATTTCCTTGAAACGACGTGATGCATCCAGGTGCTCTTCCGATATTATGCCCGGCATAACACGGCTGATACTTTCCAATATATCGATGGCCGGGTAGTGCCCCTGGGTAGCCAGCTTTCTGGACAATACGATATGCCCGTCCAGAATACCCCGAACAGCGTCCGCTATGGGTTCATTCATATCATCCCTGTCCACCAGCACTGTATAAAGACCGGTTATGGAGCCTTTATCCGAATTTCCCGCCCGCTCAAGGAGCTGCGGCAGAACGGCAAAAACCGAAGGTGTATACCCCCGGGTTACCGGCGGTTCCCCAACTGCCAGACCTATTTCTCGCTGTGCCATGGAAAAACGGGTAAGGGAGTCCATCATCAGGATGACATTCTTTCCCTGATCCCTGAAATACTCCGCAATGGACGTTGCTAAAAGTGCCGCCATAACGCGGACAAGGGCTGGCTTATCCGATGTGGACACAACCACAACGGAACGGCTTAACCCTTCCTCTCCCAGATCATTCTCTATGAACTCCCGAACCTCACGCCCCCGCTCGCCGATAAGGCCTATAACGTTGATATCCGCCTGGGTATTGCGGGCAATCATTCCCATGAGTGTGCTTTTCCCAACCCCGCTGCCGGCAAATACCCCAATCCGCTGCCCCTTCCCACAGGTTAAAAGTGCGTCCATCGCTTTAACGCCCAGAGTTACCGGTTCAAGGATCCTATTTCGGAGAAGGGGGTTTGGCGGCAGGTTGTTAACGGGGTATTTTCGGTTAAGTATGGGCTTCGGCATTCCGTCAATGGGATTTCCCAAACCATCCAGCACTCTTCCCAGCAGAGCCTCGCCCACCTCAACCTGGAGAGATTCACCGGTTGCAACCACTTTGCTGCCCGGACCAATCCCCCCCATCTCCCCCAAAGGCATCAGGAGAACGGTCTCACCTTTGAATCCCACCACTTCAGAAACCACAGGACTTTTCCCTTTCAGCGGATAAATCAGGCAGATTTCCCCCATGTTAACTGCAGGTCCCTGGGACTCAATGGTGAGTCCGATCAGCTTTGAAACGCGACCGGAATACCTTATAAGATTGGAGTTATCCAGCACATGCCGGTACTTCTCAACGAAATTCGCGTCATTCACTGGCCAGCATCTCCTCAAATCCCTCTTTTATCTGTTCGAACTGAGTCCAGATACTGCTGTCAATGCTGCCTGATGCGGCATCAAGGATGCAGCTTCCCTGTTTTAACGACTTGTCCGGCTTGATGTTGATATCATCCACATTCTCGGCTAAGGCCAGAATCTGATCCTTTACGCTGAGGGCCATGTCAAAATCCTCCGGAGATACCCGCAAAACGAGACTTTCCGTATACGTAAGCTTACCCATGGCCATTTTCACAATGCCCAGGATAAGATCATAGTCTTCCTGAATATGTTTGCCCAATATTCGTTCAACCGTATCAATGATCAGTTGTACTGTATCATTCTCAATCTGCCTGGCGGTGGATTGCTTTTGCTCCAAAATCTGGGCTTTAACAGCAAGGGCTTCCTGAATCAGGGACTCCGCTACCGTTCGCCCTTCTTCGAAGCCCACCTGTCTGCCTGCTTCATAGCCTTCTTCCCTTGCTGACTCGCGAATCTCCTCTGCCTTCTCAAAGGCTTCCCTCAGCATCATATCACGATCCTGTTCGGCCTCTTGAAGCCGCAGGCGGGCCTCTTCCTCCACCTCTTCCATCCGCTGCCGGACAAGCTCTTCAATGTCAATCGGTTCCTCTTCCCCTTCTGCCGCTCCGTAGGCATCCTCTTGATGCCCGCTGTGGGGATGCGCTGCCGGCAAAGGCGGAATAACCTGAGGCGCAAGCTGATATGCCTGATTATCCAATATCAGGCGATTGGATTTGACCAGTCTAGACAATAATCTCATCTCCTCCGCCGCGGCTGATTATGATTTCGCCTGCTTCTTCAAGCTTGCGGATTACGTTAACAATCTTCTGCTGCGCTTCTTCAACATCACGCAGTCTTACCGGTCCCATGAACTCCATGTCTTCCTTGAGCATCTCTGCCATACGTTTGGACATATTTGCAAACACCATGTCCCGAACCTCATCAGTAGAGCCCTTAAGCGCCACAGCCAGGTCATGGTTGTCAATTTCACGTATAAACCGCTGAATAGAAACGGAATCCAGTGCCATAATGTCCTCAAATACAAACATACGCTTGCGGATTTCTTCGGCCAGTTCCGCCTCTTGTATTTCCAAGGTTTCCATGATGAACTTTTCCGTACCGCGATCCACTGCATTGAGGATATCGACGATGGCCTGGATTCCTCCGGCTATTGTGTAATCCTGCGTGACCATGGAGGAAAGCTTACGTTCCAACACCAATTCCACTTCCTTAATAACCTCCGGAGATGTGGATTCCATGGTGGCGATCCGCATTGCCACATTGGCTTGCTTGTCTTGGGGCAGGGCAGAGAGAATCTGCGCCGCCTGGTTGGAATTCAGATACGAAAGGATAAGGGCCAATGTCTGCGGATGCTCATTCTGGATAAAGTTAAGCACCTGACTGGCCTCCGCCTTTCTAACAAAATCGAAGGGCCTGACCTGCAGACTGGCCGTCAGTTTATTGATAACCTCCAAGGCCTTTTGTGAGCCCAGAGCTTTTTCCAGGACATCCTTGGCGTAGTTGATCCCGCCCTCGGATATGAACTCCTGGGCCAGACATATCTGATAGAACTCTTCCAGAATATTCTCCTTTTCATCCGGAGAAACCTTCCTCATATTGGCAATTTCCAGTGTAAGCTCTTCAATCTCATCATCATTCAACTGTCCGAAAATCTTGGCAGACTTGTCGGGGCCCAGCGCAATGAGCAGAATCGCAGCCTTTTCCTTACCAGACAGACCAGATTTTTTTGCCATTGTTCACACCCCTACTCCTCGTTTAGCCAAGACCGCAGCAATGCTGCAACGGCATCCGGCTTTGCATCGACAAATTTTTCAATCTGATATTTGGGACTGGATTTATCCTTGTAATCCAGATCAATCTCTTCCAACTCCTGCGCTTCAATCTGCTGCTGGATGATTTCCTCTTCCTTGACTTTTCCTTTGCGCCGCATCAGCACGACGGCGAGAAGAATCCCTGCCAAGAGTGCAGCACCAATGACTCCGGCAAGCCATATGGGAATACCGAATATACCCGCTGCCTGGGGTGTGATGGTGACGGTCTCCTTCTTGGCAAATTCCTGAGCGCTGACCTGTATGAATTTAGAATCGATCCCACCGGCAGCAGAAAGCAGATTAATCACTTCAGTCCTCTGAACGTCTGTGAATTCTCCGTCCAGTATGGCTTTTTTATTGATGATGACAGCAATGGTGATATCCTTGATTTGTCCCTGTGCCTTGCTGATATTGGTTTTTATCTGGTTCAGCTCGTAGTTGAGGGTCCTGTTGGCTTTTTTGTAGGTGGATTCTGTTCCGGATGTGGTCGGATAATTTGTCACCTCTGTGTTTGAATCGGTCCCAGGGGCGCCGCCTTGCTGACCATTTACCACCGTTTCACTGAGATCTGTCATGCTGCGGACCAGACCGTCCTCATTGCCTTCAATGGGGGGGCTGAATTTTACGATCTCTGAATTTTCTGTATCAAAATCCAGGGTCACATTAACGCCAACCTCAACATTGTCTTCTCCATAAATGGTGCTCAGAAATTCCTTCAACTTCGTCTTGGTCTTATCCTGAACCGCCTGGGTCATTTCCATGCGGTTCGTGGCCAGAAAGCTCTCTGAGTCTTCCTCATTCACATTCAATTGAGCTCCGGAGCTGTCGGTTATGGTAACATTTTCTTTTTTTAACCCCTTTACAGAATTGACCATGATCATCACAATACCGTTGACCTGTTCTTCCTTCAGGGTGTATCCGCTTTTTAGCTTTAGAATCACGCTGGCCTTGGCATTGTCGTCCTTTTCTATTACAAACGCGGAATCCTGAGACACATGGAGGTTGACAATGGCATCCTCTACTCCGTCGAGACTCCTTACCGCTCTGCTAAGGGCAGTTGTCTGCGCCAGCAGAAACAGTCTGTTTTTCTCTTCATTTGTCATGGTGATGCTGTTTTTATTCATTACATCTTCCCATGTGATTTCGCCGGACCCGGTGAATCCCCCAACGGCAAGCTCCATCAATGCCTTGTCCCGCTGTTTTTCAGGTACAAGTACTGTCGAGTTGTTATTTTCCTGTTTCCAGGGTATCTGGGTTTCATCAAGCTTTGCGGTGATGGCGCCGGCATCTTCCAATGAAAGATTCCGCATCAGGACAACATAATGGGGTTGATTCATGAGGAATATCCCGAACGCTATCCCCACTATCACAAAAAGACTGGATAGACCGTATACCCAGCGCATACGGTTATCCAGCGAATTGTAAACCTCAGTTGCCCGTGTTCTTAATTTATCTACAAAATCCCCCATAGTGAACCTCGATTGTGTTTTTTCGTCAATCGTCAATCAATTATAGCTGAACCCTCATAACTTCTTTATAGGCCTCAATCGCTTTATTGTTTACGGATACGGCGAATTCCAGTGTCATTTCTGCCTTCATTGACGCCACCTTCATCTCGTGGATGCTGTCTGCCGTTCCGGCAATCCCCGCCTGACTGGCAGCAGTCGCATCGGCTTGGGCCTGGCTGACTTTTTCTATTTCATTGAAAAGCAATTTCTTGAAATCTGCCCCTGAAACCGGCTCTGCAGACTTTGCCGGTATCGTTCCAACAACGGATCCCATTGAGCTCACAGCATTAATTGGCATAGAAAAAACCTCCTTTTATGAACCCCGGTTTATTTACCGATTTCCATCGCTTTCAATACCATAGATTTGGTGGCATTCATGGCTGTTACGTTTGCCTCGTACCCTCTTGAAGCGGATATCAGATTAATCATTTCAGTAACCACATCTACGTTGGGCATAAGCACATAGCCCTCTGCATCCGCATCAGGATGTCCCGGATTATATAGACGCTTAAAGGCAGAGGTATCCTCTTTTATTGCCGCAACCTCTACACCGTTACCGGATACGTATTGGCCCTTCGCTTCACTGAGTATATCTGAAAAAGAGGAGCCCTGCTGTTCCATAAAGATCGGCATTTGCCTTCTGTAAGGAGTACCGGCGCTTGTCCGGGTGGTTTCCGCATTTGCAATATTTTTGGATATGATATCCATGCGCAGGCGTTCGGCCGTTAATCCTGACGCGCTTACATTAATGGATCGGAAGAAGCTCATCGCATCTATCTCCCCTCACGTATGGCTGTCCGTAGTTTACGGATATCGCTGTTCACACTGTCTACAACGGTACTGTAGTATAATTGGTTTTTGGCCAGTTCGGCCATTTCCACATCCACGTTCACATTGTTTTCATCCCGTCTCACGCTGGTACCGTATTCCTTATCTACACTGAATGTAAGGCCTTCCGCGTTTTCTTGCCCCAAGGGCATGTGCTTTTCGTTGGTCCGAACCATACGGAGATTTCCTTGCCCCAAAAAATCCTGAAGCACCTTTTGGAAATCCACATCCTGTCTTTTAAAGCCAGGTGTATTGGCATTGGCAAGATTATTGGCAATCAACTGGTTTCTCAGCCAGCTTCCATCCAGCGCCTTGCTTTTGAGATTTATGCTACTGAATGCCTTTTCAAGCATATTGAACACCTCCCGACAGTGAATACATCGGCAAATATCAAGTCAATATTCACAATTGCCTTATTTACAAGAAAAAGAAAATTTCATTCGTTTTATTATACCACATGTATGCCAATTTCGTAACCTTTGCCACCATATATGGTATGAGTTCCATAAAAAAAGAAAACGCTGTTTCTTAAAAAAGAATCAGCGTTCATCGCATGTCTATTTTTTGTGATTACTAAGTTCTTCCAGAAGCTTATCGTTCAGAATACGGATATGCGTCCCCTTCATCCCTAAAGAACGGGATTCGATCACCCCTGCACTCTCAAACTTCCGTAGGGCATTTACAATAACAGAACGCGTGATACCAACCCGGTCGGCAATCTTACTGGCCACCAGGAGACCTTCATCCCCTTCCAGTTCTTCAAATATGTGCTCAACCGCTTCCAGTTCTGAATACGAAAGCGTACCGACCGCCATTTGAACAACCGCACGTTTTCTGGCTTCTTCCTCTATGACTTCCGTCTTGGATCGAAGAATTTCCATACCTACAACGGTGGCCGCATACTCTGCAAGGACCAGATCCTCATCTTCAAAGATATCCTTATGCCGTGCCAGAACCAGGGTTCCCAGCCGTTCGCCGTTTCCATTAATCGGAACTACCGTTACAAACTTATGGAAGCTCCCATGTTCATTGGCGAGTATTTCTAAAAGATGTTCTCCGGTAATGTTGGATTCCGTTTCAGAAATCTTCAGAAGGTTGTCATTGTAACCATCAGGAAAAACCTGTTCTCCTGTTCCTTCTTCCAACACCGCCGAGCTTTCCTCCAGATCCGCAAGGCCTATTCCCAGGATCTTTCCCTTTCTGCTTACAACATACACATTTGAAATCAGTATTTCACGCAGTATGTTGCAAAGGTCGCCGAAGGAAATCTTGTGAGTGGCTGTTTGCTGTAGAATTCGGTTGAGTTTTCTCGTTTTTTCCAACAGTGTGCTTGCCATAAACGCCTCCTGTTTATTATTTGTCGCTGTCATTCCCGCTCTGTTCCAAATCCTCGTGATAGTGGCAGGTTTTGCTGCTACAGGTTATCTGGGATTTCTTTTTCGTGATCTTCTCAACAAGGAAGCTGCCGCAATCAGGACAATCCCTGCCTACCGGCTTGTGCCAGCTGACAAAATTGCATGCCGGGAACTCACTGCAGCCATAAAAGTTCTTGAACTTCTTCGTCTTTCGTTCAACAACATCTCCGTTATGGCACACGGGGCACTTGATATCAATGCGGTTTAGAATCGGCTTTGTATTGCTGCATTCGGGATATTTTGAACATGCCATGAACTTGCCGAAACGGCCATGCTTGATCATCATGGGGGCGCCGCACTTGTCGCATGGGATATCTGTCATTTCCGAAAGGTCTATTTTTTCCAATGCTTCATCCGCATGTTTAAGATCCTGAGCGAACGGCTGATAAAACGTATCGATAACCCTGCGCCACTGCATATCTCCGGTGCTGATCATATCCAACTGGTTTTCCATCTCCGCAGTGAAACGAACATCCACGATCCTTTCGAAATACTCTTCCATAATTTCATTAATGAGCATTCCCAATTCCGTTGGCAGGAGGTTCTTCTTTTCTTTAACCACATACCCGCGGGCCAGAATCGTTGTAATGGTAGGCGCATAGGTGCTTGGTCGCCCGATTCCAAGTTCCTCCATTTCCTTAACCAGAGTGGCCTCCGAATAGCGGGCCGGCGGCTGGGTGAAATGTTGTTCATGATTCATCTTGAGAAGTTTCAGCACCTCGGCTTCTTCCAGTATCGGAAGCTCATTTTCTGTTACAGAGGCATAGGAATAAACCTTCAGGAATCCGTCAAATCGCAATTTGCTGCCATTTGCCCTGAAATCGTGTCCATTGCAGGTGATGGTTGCCTGTACAGAATCTGACACGGCATCTGCCATTTCACTGGCGACAAAACGCTCCCATATGAGCCGGTAGAGCTTCAATTGGTCCTGGGTAAGGTACGAAGAAACCGTGTCCGGCGTCCGTTGAACCCCGGTGGGGCGGATGGCTTCATGGGCATCTTGGGACGCCTTGGAAACAGGTCTTTTCCGGCCTGATTCAGAAAGATAATCCCCACTATAGAACTCCTCAATGAATTCCCTGAGGCTCTTCCTTGCTTCCTCCGATATCCGCACGCTGTCCGTACGCATATATGTGATAAGACCAACGGTCCCATCCTGAACGGTGATTCCCTCATACAGCTGTTGGGCGATCATCATGGTTTTTTTAGTTGTAAATCCGTAACGATTGGCCGCTTCCTGCTGAAGGCTGCTGGTGGTAAAACAAGGGTACGAGCTGCGGTTCTTCTGTTTTTTGACGATTTTCGCGATTTGAAACGGATTGTCTTTAACCGCTTCCAACACTTCATTTACTGACTTTTCATCCGGAAGCTCTACACTTTTCCCATTACTGCCATAATATTGTGCTTCAAACGTACTGCCTTCGCTGCTTTTAAAAGAAGGATGAATGGACCAGTATTCCTGCGGAACAAACGCCTTTATCTCCCGTTCACGATCACAAATAATCTTCGTGGCGGCAGACTGTACACGTCCTGCACTGAGTCCCTTCCGAATTTTACGCCACAGCATGGGGCTGATGCTGTATCCCACCAAACGGTCCAATATGCGACGGGCCTGCTGGGCATCTACCAGTGTATGATTCAAGACCTTCGGGGATTTTAACGCGCCCTTCACAGCATCCTTTGTGATTTCGTGAAACTCAATCCGAAATGCCTGAGTGTCGTCCAACCCCAGTATTGCCGCAAGGTGCCAGGCAATCGCCTCGCCCTCGCGATCAGGGTCAGTTGCCAGATAAACGGTATCCGCCTTTTTCCGTGCTGATTTCAGTTCTTTTATTACATCGCCTTTACCGCGGATTGTTATATATTGAGGTTCAAAATCGTTATCAATATCAATACCCATTTTGCTTTTGGGCAAATCTCTCACATGGCCAACAGAGGCCATAACTTTATAATTCTTTCCCAATATCTTACTGATTGTTTTTGCTTTCGCCGGAGACTCTACAATCACCAGGTTTTTCGACATACTTTCCTCCTAGGAAATCCTCACATGATTATAACAGAAATATATTTGTGACACAAAACAATTCTGAAAATTACAACTTCTTAGCGTGGGACAAATTGTAAAACTTTTACACGGGGGTCACAATTTCATAGCATACCAAAGAATTTCTTGTCTTGCAAGTCAACATAGAAAAAAACGGGCAAAAGTCCCACGTCGGCTCATTTAAAAGTAATTTAATGTTATTAATGGTTATAATATTATTTCTTGTTAAATGTAATGCGTTCGTTCTATAATGAAATCATCGGCGCCCTTATTAAATGAAGAAAGAGGCTTTCTATGATCACACGTGCGCTCAGCGCAGTGCTTCAAGGCTTGGACGGGATAACGGTGGATGTTGAGACCGATCTGAGCAACGGACTTCCCACGTACACCGTGGTGGGACTGCCCGATGCGACAGTGAAGGAATCAAAGGATCGCATCCGAGCTGCAATAAAGAACGCAGGACTCGAGTTTCCCATGAAGCGCATCACCATCAATCTGGCACCGGCTCACACCCGGAAGGAAGGGTCACATCTGGATCTTCCCATGGCGTTGGGTATCCTCAGCGCCTCCGAGCAGCTGTCTCACGAGCGGCTTTTGGATACCGGTTTTCTCGGTGAGCTTTCCCTGAATGGAGAGCTGCAGCCCGTACAGGGCATCCTTCCGCTTGTGATTGCCTTCCGGAATGCGGGACTCAAATCCGCAGTGGTTCCCCTTGGTAATTCCCAGGAAGCCTCCTTGGTTGAGGGCATCACGATCTTTGCCTTCGACTCTCTTTCCGATCTCTGCCTATGGATAAACGGAAGCCATACAGCTGAACCGTGTCTGCCCGGTTCGACCGCCATGATGCCGGCAAAGGAATACGATATCGATTTCGGTGACGTGGTTGGTCAGGAGCAGGCAAAGCGCGCTATGGAAATTGCCGCTGCCGGTGCACATAATCTCCTGATCGTCGGTCCCCCGGGTGCGGGAAAAACCATGCTGGCGAAGCGATTTCCCACCATTCTCCCCGACCTCTCCTACGAAGAAGCACTGGAGGTTACGAAGATATACAGCGTGTCCGGAATGATGGGTGACCGGAAGGGGCTTGTTCTGGAACGTCCGTTTCGCGCCCCCCATCATACAATCTCCGCCGTTTCTCTGGTGGGGGGAGGCAGGATCCCAAAACCAGGGGAAATATCCCTGGCCCACTATGGGGTGCTGTATCTGGACGAATTCACGGAGTTCAACCGGATGACGCTGGAGGTCCTCCGCCAACCCATGGAAGATGAGCAGGTCTCCATAAGCCGTGTCAATCAGGCGGTGACATACCCCTGCAAATTCACGCTTCTGGCGTCAATGAATCCGTGCCCCTGCGGATATCTTACCGATCCAGGCCGTCAATGCAGCTGTTCTCCCAGCGAAGTGAAAAAATATCTGGGTAAGGTATCCGGCCCCCTGCTGGATAGGATCGACCTACAGGTGGAGGTTATGCCGGTGGCCTTTGACGCCCTAAGAAGCAAGGCGGCGTCCACATCCAGCACAGCGATGAAAAACAGGGTCCATAACGCGAGAAAATCCCAGTTGGAACGCTATAAACGCAGTAAAATTCTGTACAACTCACAGCTGACCAGCGCCATGATGCGCCGATACTGCCAGCTGGATTCAGATTCAGAAATGCTGCTTGAAACGGCCTTCCGAAAACTCAACCTAAGTGCCCGGGCCTACGCCAAGCTCCTTAAGATCAGCCGTACCATCGCCGACCTGGACGGAGCGGATGCCATTGAACAGCACCACCTTGCCGAAGCCATTCAGTACCGCAAATTGGACCGCACAAACCCATATGGGAGATAGACATGATGAAAAATCTGCTTCTCCGGCTGTATTGTACCCCGGAAATTCCGTTCCAGTTGACTGATAAAGCACTCCGCTCCCTGGAACCACTCGAATACAGATCCGTAGACGACTGTATTCAGTCACTCTGGTCTAGTCCCGATATGATGGCCTTTAAAAACCATTGGAAGGCTGAAGAACTGCACAGAACACCGGATATCATTTTAGAAAATTTATCCGATAAAGGCATTAAAACGGTCTGTCGTTGGGAAGATGGCTACCCTTCCCTTCTTCGTGAAATAGCCGCCGCTCCCCCCATCCTTTTCTACCAGGGCTTGCTTCCTAATCCCGATTCTCTTTGTATCGGAATCGTCGGTGCAAGAAAAGCTACACCCATTGGACTGCAGGCTGCAAGAGATTTTTCCAGAGAACTGGCAGAGGCCTCTCTATCCATTATCAGTGGCTTAGCTGACGGCATCGATACCGGGGCCCACGAGGGCGCACTTTCGTCCTGGGGGTACACCCTGGCCGTTTTGGGTTGCGGACTACGGTACAATTACCCCGCCTCCAATCTCCGGCTGAGACAGCGAATTCTGGAAAGCGGGGGTGGTATCGTTTCCGAGTTCCCCCCATCTCTTCGGGCACAAACCTGGAATTTCCCCAGAAGAAACCGTATAATCAGCGGTTTGTCCTCAGGGGTGATCATCATCGAGGCCGGCATAAAAAGCGGATCCCTTATCACGGCCAAGTATGCGCTGGAACAAAACCGTGATCTTTTTGCAGTCCCCGGCAGCATTCGAAATCCGGTTAGCCTGGGAACCAATCAACTGATCAAATATGGCGCTATTCCTGTAACAGAGAGCAGTGATCTCCTGAGTCATTACTCCCTGGCCTCCCCGAAAAGAATTTCACCGAATAATACCCGTTTCAGCCTCAGTCCTGAAGAAGCCTCACTTATACAGGCAATCAGCAATGAAGGCGCTGCCACGGTGGACACTCTGGCTTTATGCACCCCCTTCTCCGTTCCCCAGCTGTTGGGACATTTGTCCGCATTGGAGATAAAGGGCCTCATTGAACAGTGGATCACCGGCGAATACAGAGTCATCAAATGACCTCGGTGGAAAAAGAAGGTCAGGATCCCCAAACCAGGATCCTGACCTTCTTTTAGTCAAATTTAATAAGTCCGTCGCTATTGAGCTTGATGTCCAATCTCAGGCGTTTTAACAAATCTTCGTGGATGACGACCCCTTTTATACGGTTGTCCTTCAAATAGAGGATAATCTCTCTGGCAAGACTCTCATAATTTTCAATATAGGGCTTAATCATATAGTACGATTTTTCGCTGCCCCTGAGCATAATCCAGCGGCGATTCACATAGGTCTTGCTGATGATGTCCAGGTTGTCCCATTTGATGCGGTACCTGGACTTGTACTTGGATTTTTCCAGAAGGCCTGTTGAATCCAAGAAGAATTCGGCACCAACGCAATGCAGCAGGTCTTTGATCAGCACTAAACCCACAATAACACTGAAAATACGCAAGAACCAGTCTGAACTGATATACGCAAGAATCAGGAAAAGAGCCGACAAAGCACCCTGCATGGCAAGCGCAGAGCGGGTATAGCGATAGATCATAAGCACCTCTTATCACGGGGTTTTGACATGAATCTATTATAACAGGGAACGTTTCGACTTGCCAGTGCTTCTAGCCTGTCACATTTTCCAAATGTTCGATTCGAACACCTTCAGCGGTCCACCATACCTCCACGACATCGATTCTGGCCTGGGCGTCATTAAGGCGGTTCGCACTCAGGTACCACTGGGCAGTGCGTTCAATTCGTTTTATCTTTGATGGGGTAACCGCTTCTGCAGGTCTGCCGTAATTCGTATTTCTTCGTGCCTTAACCTCAACGAATACGATGATTCCCCTCTCTTCTGCCACAATATCGATTTCCCCTGTTTTACATAGATAATTTCGGGCTTTGATCCTGAACCCTTTCTTCTCAAGAAAATCGACAACGATCTCTTCTCCTACCGTTCCATCGTGGCGTCGGTTCATCGTCTCCCTGCCTCCTGGTCTGCCTTGGCTATGAACACCAGAACCTCTGCAATCACATGGTACAGTTCTGCCGGGATTTCTTCTCCTAATGAGAGATTATACAGCTGCTGGGACAGCTTTTCATCCTGATAGATGGCAATGTCATTTTCCTGGGCCTTTTCAATGATTTTTTCCGCAATGAGGCCCTTCCCTTTGGCAACAACCTTAGGGGCGCGATCCGTCAACCGTTTGTACTGAAGGGCGGTAGCGACCTTATTCTTGTTTACATCGTCCATATCATACCCTCATATCTATCTGTTGTGAACCCAGCGGGGGCTCCTGAGTGATATCCATCAGATTCAGCGGGCGCTGATAGATGACGGCTTGAATCAGAATATCGCTATAGCCCATTCCTGCCAACGCTTCCTTTAGGGGATCAAAATAGGGGCTGATTGCGGACAGCGCTTCTTTATCGGACAGTTTGAAACCAATAGTCAAGGCCTTATCCTTAACCTCCACCAAGCATTGAACCGTGTCCATGTGATTGGTGTCAAGGGATATGAAAATCCGGGTATCCTTGGGATTCACTTTCTTTTGACCGCTCTTGTCCCGCTGAACATATAAATCCATGGGCTTGGTGCCCTGACCCAGGTTAACGGGCACATGAAGATATGTTGCACTCTCACTGAGACGGCTAAGGAAATCCAGACTGTTTTTCACATCGGTCAATGCGTCAAGTATCCGCGGTTGACCCAGCATGGTTTCCGCCGCCTGGCTGGATATGGAGGACAACACCTGATTCAAAGACTTCAGCTGCTTTTGCAGCTCAAAGGGATCCATATCCGACGCGATATGAACCGCCTTCAGAGCATTCTGAATCCCTTCCTTCAGCGGTGCTGCCCCTTCATTCGCAGGCAGGCTGACGAGCAATTCCTTCAACTGGATGCTGAGGTCTTTTTTCCCCATTATCAGTTTATCCAAGGAATCTAAGGTCTCCATATCTCCCGGCAGCTGGTTTTTCAGTACGAATCCGATTTTCTCGAAGGTCAGCTCCTTTAAAAGCTCCTTCAGGCCTTCGCTCCGAAGAGATCCGCTTGTTTCAACGGTCCCAGGGACCGTTGCCGGTTTCACGCCTTGCCTGGTTTTCGATGCTTCATGTGCCGGGTCTTCGCTTGTCGCGATTGCCGCAACAGAGGATTTCTGAGGCTCTGATCCGCTCTTCAGCTCCTGCAGCAGGAGAGCCGCCTTTTCAACTGCCGTCCTCCGGGCTTCCCCTGATACTTCGTCTATCAATGAGATCGCTGCATTTTTCAGTGATTGGGATTTGGACGGCGCTTCTTCTGCCGGCGAATCTGTCTCCATTCCTTCCGCTACGACGCCACTCACCGGTTTCGATTCCGCTGCCGCACCCTTCGACGTAACGGCCGCCATCTCTACCAACTGAACCGCAAGCTGTTTCAACGACACCTCTTCCCGACCGGCTAAAATCCCGCTTCCTTGCGTCTCCACAGCCTGAACAATGGCCTTGGCCTGCATATTTATCTCTTGAGCGGCCTTAACATTCTCATGACTGAGAGGAATCCGGTAGGAGGAAAGCACACGAAGCAACTCCCGGTTACTGGCCGTATCCGGAAGATTCATCTTTTTAAGGAGGGGGCCCAGGTTATCCGATTGCAGTTCCATTTCTGTTCCCGCCGTCATCGGACGTATCTGAAGGTTTCCGGCCTCATCCTGCCCCAGAACCTCAAAAATCACCGTCTGGCCCTGCTGAAAAGACCTTCCCGAGAGATCCTTCGCCGTAATCAGATTTCCGTTTCCCGTATCCAGGGTAAGAACCCCGCCCAGAACCTCTGCGATCCTTGCGGTTATCGCTGCCCCTACGGCCGTCTTTTGAGCCCCTTCCCCTTTTGTTGCCTGCACCATCTGTTGCACCAGCATATTGGAGGTTATCCGCATATTCCCACCCGATTCTTTTGAAACACCCTCAGCGTTACTCCTGCCAACCCTTTAAAAAGCTCCTTCTATGATGCTCCGTCAATCCGTAGGTTCGCAGCGCATCGTAATGCATCGCGGTGCCATACCCTTTATGGATTTCAAAGCCATACTGCGGAAATTTCTTTCCCAGCGCCGTCATAAGGCGATCCCGGGTAACCTTGGCAAGTATGGAAGCCGCCGCTATACTGAGGCATTTCTCATCCCCTTTTATGATTCCCTTATGGGGAATTGCCAAGGCCTTGATCTCAACGGCATCCAAAAGGACATAATCGGGTTTGACCTTCAACTGGGTTATCCCCTGAAGCATCGCTTCCCGTGTGGCTTCCAGGATGTTGATCTCATCAATGCGCCTCGGATCTGAAATACCCACAGCCCAGGCCAGTGCATTTTCGGTTATTTCCTTGTACAGTGTTTCCCTCCGTGCTTCCGATACCTTTTTTGAATCGTTGAGACCTTCCGGGACAAAACCTTCAGGAAGTATGACGGCACCAGCGACCACCGGTCCTGCTAAAGGGCCCCGGCCTGCTTCGTCAACGCCGCATATCCGCAAGGCTCCGAATGCAAGCTCCTGTTCATTTCGAACCATGGCCCCCAAACGTGTCAACTCCTGCCGGCGTTTTTCAAGTTTACTCTCCAGTGATTCTCCCAGCTTTCTTACCGCCGCTCTGGAATCCGCTTTAAGTTCCCCGCATACCTCCGGCCACTTTTCAGAGGGAAGTGTACCCAGATATTCTTTAATCTCATTCCGTGTATAGCTCTCGAATTTCACAGATTTCCTCCCGGCCCTTTGCCTTGATTATCGGCAATTTCTTCAAAAGACATCAAAATAAAAAGCGGACAGGTAGCGCCCGCTGTCAACATTTCTATCAATCCTCGCCTTCGAGATCTCCGCTCAGCTCAAATTCCAGAAAATATCTTCGGGGGATCCAATTGTAACGTCCCCTCTCATCAAGAATCTTGAAACATTCTTCATCTTCATCCAACACTTCATAAACCTTGTTGATAATGGTATAGTGTATGGGAAGACTGTCTTTGGCTATAACCTTGTTCATATGACCTCCAATAATTTCTGTTTGTCCGCTCAATGGCAGGGTATTAATTTTACGAAGGGAGGGATTCTATGGATATCGCAGCTTTGGCGAGCGCCATGAAATTCTCAGAGTTCCGACAAACAGCGGCGCTTTCTGTTGCAAAGCTGGTAATGGATCAAGGGACTTCTCAGACCCAGGATCTTGTGAAGATGATGGAGGCCAGTGTTACTCCAAATTTGGGTTCAAACATTGATATTCAGGTATAACCCCAAAGTCCGCATCTGATGCGGACTTTTTTTATTCGATGTATCTCAGGAACACACTGGATCTCAGTTAAATTTCCAGCTGCATCTCTACCCATTCATCACATTCATCTGAAATGAAAAAACCGGCCCGTTCGTACACCTTGACGGCCCTTTTATTATGAGGTTCTACGACAAGATTGATTGCCGCCTTATCGTAATCAAAATGCTCAACGACAAAGTCGCTGCACTCTGATATGAAATCCTGTCCGATGCCTTCTCCCACATAATCGGGATTCAAAAAGTTCACCATTTCCATGATTCCATCGCTGTCGAAGGCCGCAGCTAAAAAGCCCACCGGCTCTTCAGCCTCGTCCATAACAACAAAACAGGTAAATCGCCGATGCCGGATAACCTGATCAATGGAGATCCGATTTTTTTCCGTATCATAGCAGACATAATCGGCTTCGTAGTCCCACGAACGGACAACCTCCGCACTCTCTTCATCAATAGGAGTAAAGGTGAAATGCATATACTCCCCTCCTTCCAGGATGATTCTACCATGAATTTACCCCAATTATCCCCCTGATAAACCAATTTTGCTGCAATCCGTTTTTTGCTGAAATGAATTTCAGAAAACCGCCCTTTTCAGTTCAAAATCGGAAGCACCATGGTGATTCGGGACCCTTTTCCCGGCGAACTTGTTACGAATATTCTGCCATTCAGTTTTTCAACCTCACTGCGCACAGCGGATAAACCAATGCCTCTACCGGAGAGGGTGGTCACATCGGTACCGGTTGAAATTCCATCATTGAACACATACTGCAACAGATCTTCTTCCGACATTTTCAGGTAATCTTCTTGGCCTTCGGGGTTATTTCGGATCATCGCGTCACTGATTTTTTTCGTATCGATACCGCAGCCATCATCCTCTACTTCGATAACCAAAGACGATTCGGTTTCTTTTCGGACAGTAAATGTAATGGTTCCATATTCTGGTTTCAAAAGTCGGACACGTTCCTCCGGTTCTTCAATGCCATGATCCATGATATTTCGCAAAATATGACTCATCACCTTAATCAGGTTATGGTATTCTTTGCGATCAATCCGAAGATCATCCCCAATAATCATTAGGGGATTTACCTTCTTGTCCAGTCCATAAGCCAGCGTAGCCACGTATTCATCATATGGCGCCAGAAGTTCCTTGAGATTGATCAGCCGCATCTCCCGGATATGAGTGCCTAAGGCATCATCGCCGTTGTCATTGGCCATATTCTCCAGGGCTATGATTTCCTCACGGCTTATTTCATAGTACTCCTCTTTCTGAAGAAAGCTCTTGCCAATGGCGTTTTCCAAAATCTGAAGATCCGTCTCAATCGCTTTATTGAAATCAATCTCTTCTACAAATTCGATTAGAGCCTCTTCCGAATCAATCCTGGTCTGCTGATAGGCTATCAGTGATTCAATCTCATGAAGTGCAGCCTCCGCATTTGAGAATCCCCACTGGGCAAAATCTCCCTTGAATGTATGAACCATGCGGTAGAGCTCCGTAAGCACATCATCCGTTGTTTTCCCCGAAGCAGCAAGCTTGTGGACACCGCTTCTGGCAAACATAGAGTAGTCCTCAAGGCTTCTCATGAAACTGTTCCGGTTCTTAACAACCCGAACAACGGTCTTAAGATTGCGTTTTTCCTCCTCACGAACCAGCATCAGTGCATGGGTTTCTGTAACATCTGTCAGAATGACCATTATGCGCCTTCCGTCAGTGCTCTCAAGCATCTGATACTCAATTGCAATCATTTTATCATTGACCTTAATTTCTTGGGGAAGCAGTGACAGATAGACCTTCGCCTGAAAACACTCTTCAGTCTGAAAGGCTCTGCCAACGATCTTACTGATCAAGGGTGCTTCATCGGGCCCGCAATAGGCTCCCAACAGTTCAGAAACAGACTTGCCGCCGATATTTTTCATAAAGATGCGGTAACACTCCCGACTGAGCTCGCTGCTTATTCGCTCTGATTCATCAAAGCTGAAGAAGCCTTGCCCTGCATGGTCAAGAAGCATCTGAATTTCGAAATTTGCCCGGGAAAGTGCTGCTGTTCGATCCTCCACAATTCGTTCCAGCTTATATTTATGATCCCGCAATTCCCCTTCAGAGGCTCGCAGATTTTCATAAAGGAGCGCATTGTCATAGGAAATAACAAACTGTGCTGTAAGGACCTGCATGATCTCCAAACGGCTTCGATTGAATGCTCCGCTAATCCGGTTGTTCTCCATATAGAGAATGCCCATAAGGCTGCCCTTCCACATAATCGGAACACACATCAGCGAGACCGGCTTGTTCTGAATAACGTACGGGTCTTTCTTTAAAATCGCAATTTTTGAGACATCTTCAATGATCACAGATTCCTGATTACGGGCAGCTTGATTCACAATGGTTTCTGAATACCCGCAGCTCTCATTCTTTCCTTCCTCCAGAACCGTTACCCCTTCCAGAGAACTCCACGCCACCGGAACCAGGGTTTCCTTTTTCATCAGGATGATGGTTTTTTCAGAGCCCGCGTTCTCTGAAATAATATCTAAAAGCCGCTCTAAAAGGACTTCGGGACGGGTTTCTGAAGACAGTGTCTGTGCAGACTTAAAGACTGAAAGAAAGTCTACCTGCCCGGAAGCAATCGCACTTATATTTGCTCCGGTACTGCTCAGAAGTCTTCCCCCGTCTTCCATCTCTTCAAATATGATTTCCCCATACTGTGCCCTAAGTGATGCCACCTTTGCTGTGGCACCCCACTGCCGGTACAGGGTATAGGCATTTTTGAGATACATACGGCGGACCATGGATTGGTTTGAATTCTCAAAGCAACGCCCCAGCAACTCATTCAGCAACGCTTCTTCTTGGAGAAACCCCTCTTTCCTTGCCATCAGCAAAGCCTCTGTCAGCATTTGAACCGCTTTTTCCGATTGGCCCCGTTTATGATGAAACATGCCGTGAACCATGAGGTAACGGTACCTGAAGTTTTGAGGCGCATGCTGCATCCATTCTTCCAATTTCTTTCTGTTTCTGAAAAAAATTCGTCTCTGTTTTGCGCTTTTCAGCCCTATTTCCAGAAGATTAAGGGAATAGTACTGATAATATTCCGGATATACCGAAAGACCCATTAATTCTTTTGCGTGCTCATGCAGGGCCATACATGCAGCGTCTGCCAGCTCGTATTGCCCATACATGTAGCAAAGCTTCAACTTTTGAACGAGATAGACTGCATAGATGGACTGCATGCTGCTGGCCTTAAGCCTCTGTTCAAAATACGCTTCATCAAAATCTATGGCATTGAGGCTGTGGGGAGCATCCGTATTTCCCTTAAGGGCAAAAATCACCTGTCTCAGCAGCACCAGGAGATTAAACACATCTTCCACCTGCATCGCCTGAACCACTTCAAAAAATCGATCTACAGCCTTTAAAACCTCGCTGAGGGGGGTCCCCGTGTCGATCAATGACAAAATATATGCAGCCACGCTGTATGAATAGAATACCATGTCGCCGGTCTGATCCGATAAATCAATGGCTTTTGTCAAATGTTCCAGGTTTCCGCTGGGGTGATTCAGCCAATGATTCAGAAAGAAACCATAGGTGAAATGGCATTTGCCCAGCATGTTTTGATTTCCGAAACGTTCAGCAAGCCGTATGCCAAGATTTCCGTACTCAACGCCCCTTTGCGGATTTCTAAGAGCGCTCCCGGATATCAGTCCATAGATTGAAAAAGCATAGGATGAATGGACGGTCAACCCTTGCTTCATCGTTATATTCAGGATTCTTAAAATGACATAGATAAACAGATTCTTATCCACCAGGTAGGAAACCGACACCAGAGTCATGTAAATCTCTGTGATCAATATAATTTCCGGACTTGTCGAAACAGGCAGTCTGTCTAAATCATCAACCCGTTTTCCAAAGGTACCGATGATATAATTCAAAAGCTCTCTGCCCACTACAATGTCGGATGGGGAGCCGTCAAATACCACACCAAGAGACCCCAGTGCTTCATCTGCCAGCAGAACGGTTTCTTTCATCTTTCCCTGATTGACATACAGCGTCATTTTTATGCAAATGGCCTTGGCGCGGTTGGACGGAATCGCGCAGTTTCCTATCAATGCATCGAAATATGCTTCCGCTTCATCAAAATAACGATTCAAGTATGCCAGTTGCGCCCTTTCCAATGTCAATTTGAAGCAAAGAGGGTCCGTCTCGAGAAATTCCTTACTTGCCAATTGATTCAGACCATTTTCTGCATATTTCAAGGCTTTATCAAGTACACCCATCCGCTTGAGCCGGATGGCATACTCCAAATTCAAACGCGCCAATTCACGTCGGTCGTTCTGATCCGTGAGCAGGGGGGCCGAAATATTCATGTGATACAGCAGCTGCCCCAGCTCTTCATCTGTTCCCTGTCCACTTTCCTTCAATACGAGTCCATACCCATGAGATATCCGCATCCGATGTTCATCATCCGTAATTTTCAGGAGATGATTATAAACAGAATCATGAGAAAACCGAAAAACAAGCCGCTTCGAATCATACCCCCCCGTCAAGTCCCCGGCACTGAAACGCCCGTTCACCAGACCATACTCCAGTGCCTTGGAAAGCCGTTCACTCAGCATAACACTGGTGACATCCAGCACCCGGGCAAGGCTGTTCAGCGAAAATTCAAATCCCATCACAGCGGCTGTTTTTAATACATCCAGCTCTAAAGGCTCCAGCTGTTCCAGCTTTCGCAGCGCACGATCAGCAACATTGGCGGTGGTTTGAAACCGTTGTATCTCCTGCACTCTAAAATCCCACTCACCAAAATCAGCGTTGAAATAAATCCATTCTTCTTCACAGCATTGATTAATAAACTCCATCGTATAATATGGATTACCATTGGTTTTAGAAAAAATCAAGTCGCTCAGGCCACTGGCTTTTTTGGGGGCGAACCCGAATGAATCCCTTAGGATATTCAGAATATCTTCTTCTGAGTATTCCGGAACGGTCATCCGTTCCAAGTTGAAATTTTCTCCGCCCTTGAATGCTGTCAATTCCTCATCAATGAATTCCGCCGTTCCGATGCCTATCGTCCCGATCATCAGAAGGGGACTGGCGAATTTATGCTGCAGCATGCGCAGCAACAATTGTCTGCTTTCGTTGTCAGCCAACTCAAATCCATCAACTAACATGCACAGGGGCGGTTCAAACGTAACCATCAATTCTAAAAAATGAAAAATTGTTCTCTCAAGAAGAGATCTGTTTTCAATCGGATAGGTTTGCAGTTCCCCCCCCGCTTCCTGAAGAAGCTTCTTAACAGATGGAAACAGGTCTGTCAAAACACTCAAACCGGATCCGAAAGAATCTACCACCAACATTCTAAAAGCAGTCTCTCTTTCCAAGGGACCGTTTATTACCATTTCTATGAATTTTTCCATCAAGGTTCGAATGGTGTGGTAAGGCGCGATTTCCAGCCGATTGGAAAAATCAATGAGAAGTACGGTCCCCTCCCTCCCCATGAACCGTCTGTGCAGTTCATTCAGCAGGTAGGATTTACCGCAACCCGGCTCGCCCCTTAGCAAGACTATCTTATTTTCACCCGTTGCCACTCTATTCTTCAGATTCTCCAGGGTGTCCAACAGGGGCGTCTTTCCATAAGGCCTTACAGGCATTACAAAACGCATCGGAACATCGTGCTTCCCGAGTACAAACGGCTCCTGAACATCAATGCTCTTAAGCTCGTTCAATACCCATTCCATATCGGATAATATCCCTTGCACGGACTGATATCTGTCATTGGGTTCTTTTTCCAGCATTTTCATGATTATATCACTCAAATTGCTGGAAAACGACGTGTTCAGGGAATAGGGCGAAGCAGGAAGCTGTGTCATGTGCGCATACAGTAAGCTGCTCACGTCCTGAAAGTCAAAAGGCCGCCGATTACAAAACAGTTCATAGAATGCAATCCCCAGAGAATAAATATCCGAACGATAGTCTATGGCTCGACTCGTTCTGCCGGTTTGCTCCGGAGACATATACTCGGGAGTACCCATCCCGACAAACGAAGATTTTTTAAACTCACCGATCTTTTCAGCCAATCCGAAATCACTGAGTACAACAACTTCTTTCTCAATCCTCACAAGGATGCTGTAAGGACTAATGTTCTTATGAGCTATTCCCAGAGCATGCAAATTTGAAACTGCCCCTGTTATCTTCATAGCGAGTTTTAATTTTTGAGTTGGGTTCAGTGGATGCAGCCTGCAATAATCATGCAGCGTGACAGCACCCGGATCATCCATAATCAAGGATGGACAACCATCAAGATTTTCAATGCGAAGTACATGAACACACCAGGGCATATCCAGGGCAGACAATACATCAAACTCGTTCTTAAGAATAAAGGACTCAATGGAAAACCGCGACTCCTCCTGCAGTACCTTTATCAGAAGCCGGGAACCATCCATCGGGTCTATTGCCCTATATAGGACCTTACTGTTATGTCCTGCAATCTTCTCGATTATTTCGTAGTTTCCCAGCATCATGTCGTCAGCACCTGATCCTCAATGGTATTTTCATAATACTACCCCGTCTTGCCCTCAGAAACACATATCTTGCAAAAGTAATCCGCCGTTGTCATTATCCTGATACATGCCGGTGAATAGATCCACCACATCAGAAAGTTCTACATCATCATTGAAGACTCCTCCCTTATTATGGTTCAAATCGTCAGTACTTTCAACCAATACCCGTTCAGGCCTCTTCTTCCGGTGTGTATTCACGAATTCACACTGGCTGATTCAGTTCAGCGAGAACGGGTATCAATCAAAATAATTTTAACCTACCCATCTAATGGAATTCTGGAGGTCTCTATGAAAATGATCGTCCCGCATCTTTGGTTTGATACCCAGGCAAAGGAAGCAGCGTTATTCTATGTCGCTCTGTTCGAAGGTTCCAGATTCATCAACGCCACCACGCTCCATGAAACGCCCTCCGGTGACGCAGAGATTGTTCAGTTCCAGCTGTCAGGGATTCCTTTCATGGCCATAAGCGCCGGCCCTTATTTCCCGTTGAATCCGTCCGTTTCCCTTATGGTTGCCTGCACCTCCGCAGATGAGGTGGATACTAAATGGAAGAGCTTGTCCCAAGGAGGTACCCCGCTTATGGAGTTGGGCGAATACCCTTTCAGCAAGAGATATGGCTGGATTCAAGATCGCTACGGCCTTTCGTGGCAGCTAATGCTGGTTGAAGGCGATACTGTCTCTCAGAAGATCACCCCCAACCTGCTGTTTTCCGGAGCTGTGTGCGGCAAGGCAGAAGAAGCGGTGCGCTTCTATACCGATCTATTCCCGGAATCCCAAATCGGCACCATAAGCCACTACGGGCCCAGAGAGTCGCAATCAGGAAATGCATCTGTCAACTATGCCTCATTCCGGCTTTGTTCCACCGCTTTCTCTGCAATGGATAACGGATATGATGTCGATTTCACATTTAATGAAGGTTTTTCCCTGATCGTACGTTGTGAAACCCAGGAAGAGATTGATTACTACTGGGAAAGGCTGTCTGCTGTCCCCGAAGCTGAGCAGTGCGGTTGGCTGAAGGACAAGTACGGCCTGTCATGGCAGATTATTCCCACTGTTATGGATGAAATGATGTCATCTGCTTCTGCCGAGGAAGCGAAGCGTTTAACAGAAGCCTTCCTGAAAATGAAAAAATTCGATATTAAGCAACTGGAGTGTGCCTTCAAAGGTACATCCCCCTGCTGATTTTCCTGACACAGAGGCCGGATTTCTCCCGAGAGTAAGAGAGCGTCGAAAGAGTATGATATTACCCATCCAATGCAAGAAATATAGCAAAAAACGGAAAAACCTACATTTTACAATGTAGGTTTTTCAACGTTTACGGCGGTTGCCGTAGATGGTGCGCCCGGAGGGATTCGAACCCCCGACCCCTTGATTCGTAGTCAGCCGAACCTCAAAATGAGTGATAGCAATGCATTCACGAAATGAAAGAGTAATATATTAGAATGCCAAAAGACATAATAGAAGAAGTAACCAAAATTGGAGAGTAATTTAGCTAACTGTGCAGGAAAATAAAGGAGCATGTAGAATATCTTTGTATCATATTATGGGAGGTTTATATGGATATATTCTTATTTTTGGTTTTTGTTTTGATTCTTTTTGTAGTTTTAATTGTTCTTCGGCTATTTCTTCAACAAATCGCCATTGGATTGTTTAAATTAGCTTATTGGATTGTTGATTCTGTTGTGTATGTTGTTCTATTCCCATTTAGGTGGATGTATAAAATAGTCTTTGAGCGTGATAGAGATATTGAAATTCAAGATTATGTGGATGAGGTCGTAATTGAGAAGCAAATTGAGTATCCTTACAAATCTATGAATTATGTGTTTTCAATGGCAGAGTATAGTTTTTATAAAGTGCTAAAAGAAGCCTTGAAAAATGATCATGTGGAAATATTCCCCAAAATGAGAATTGCTGATATGATATATGTTGATACAAAATCTAAGTATATGAGTCATTTCCAGAAAATATCACAAAAGCATGTAGATTATTTATTATGTAAGTCAATTGATTGTAAGCCCTTATGTGCGATTGAACTTGATGATTCAACACATGGTAAAGCAGACAGACGGAAGCGTGATGAATTTGTTGATAGTGTTTTTAAATCATCTAATCTACCATTGGTGAGGTTTAAGTGCAATTCATCTTATAACATTGAATCAATTCGTGATGAATTAAAACAGTATATATAGTAATAGCTAAGACCCCTATCGGGGTCTTATTTTTTTTCAAAATTTTCAATTCTGCTTATTTTAAGGTTTAGTAAAGTTTTTATTTCTAATCGATCATGATCACCTATCTGTCTGTAGTCTGAAATTAGTCTTAATTCTTCTTTGCTAAGTCGGTCTGTGTCTTTTCTTGTTATTTCATAATCGTCTTTTATGAAGAAATACGGAGATATTTTAAAGTGATCACATAGCAAAATAACGTATTCGAGATTTAGTCTTTTCCCTTGGTTTTTTAATTTGGAATAACCTGCTTTTGACATTCCAAGGATTTCGGCTATATCTTTATCGTCAACGTTGTAATATTCAGCTAATTGATTTAACTTTTCATGAATTTTCATTTTAGTTAACCACCTGTTAATTTATATCTTGTTATTATACCTTTTGTTTACTCAAACTAACAAATAGTTGCACATAATTCATTTTCGCTATTGACAGTTTCCTATATGTGTACTAATATAATATACAAGTTAACTATCAGTTGATTAATGAATTATAAGTTTCCTTTTCGTATTAGGTATTATGTATGATTCTCAGTTTATTTTATGAATTTGATTCCCCAGCCCTATCCCCAGGAGGCAGCCATGAAGATTCCCCAGGGCATAAAAAAATCAGGCTATGAGTTCCTGATAATTTCGAAGCACTTATTTATTGGACTTATGCTTGCTTGTTCTGTTGTTTGGCTGATTTCACAACGTATGGGAATGAGTATTCCTGAAATATGCTCATTTAAAGAGAATCTTTCTGTTACAACATTCTTTGATTACATAATGATAACTTCATTTCTTTCATTCCTTCTATATCCCGCAGAAAATGCAGATCGTGAAATAGAGTTACATCACTTTCGCACTGGTGATCATGATGATTACTACGGCGAGAAGAAAATCAGCCGTTTCAAACTTTTGTCGAGTAGATTTTCTGGCAAATAGCATAATAATAGCGCCTATTTCAGCTGGATAGAACAGGAATTTATTTGAAGCAACTACGTTTGCAATATCCCATAAAACGCTGCTGAACATTTTAGCCATATCGAATGCGTATGTAAAATTATCCATTAAATCACCTCCAAAGTTATTATACCACGGCCTATCCCCTCACCCCCGGTACTCCCGGCAGCCCTGAAGAATCGGAACATCAACTGCGAGCGTCCGAAAGTAACGGCACATAATCCGCCGGGGTGAGGGATAGCATATAAACCGTAAGCTGGATATCTGAAGGGAGAGCAGATTATGACAGTTAAAGAACTCATTGAGAAATTGAAGCAAATGCCTCAGGACAAAATAGTTATATCAGGATTTCATGATTCATGGTGCTTCCCCATTGACGAAGTCTATGAAGATCCACTTCAAGGTACGGGGCATGTATTTATAGGTCGGTGATTGAAGGGAGAGCAGATTATGAATATAAATTCTGACATCATGTTGCTTATCGTAATTTGGGCGTGCTGTATTTCCGGCATTTTAGTTTTATTTGAATTGTGGTGTGACGAATGAAAGCCCTAATCCTCGACCGTCAGAACCTGCTCTATGAATACCAATACAAAGTAATCGACCGTGACAGCTTCAAGCAATTCCTGATCACCACGCACAATTCCTGGTCAATCGGCTCCAAGGTGGACATTAACACCTTCACTCTCAAGAGTATAAAACCATTATCGGACATCGGAGCATATCATCCCCATTGAAGGAGGGACAACATGAAAGCAACCATCGAAGGTAAAGTGCTGGCGAAAAAAATCCAAGAGCCCAAGCCCGGCAGCACAGCGAAAACGAAATACATCCTGGCAATCCATCAGCCCGGTGAAACGGAGCTGGCAACCGTTGAGTGCAGTTCCGATCAGTACGGAAAAATCAAAGAGAATGAGGACGTTAAGCTCCCCGTTACCATCAGCGCATGGAAAACAGAACGCAGCTACGGACTCAACACAAAGGCGCTTCAATAAGAAAAGGGCCGGAAACGGCCCTCTCCCATTAAACCTTGGAGGGGAATCATGAAAAGACTGATCACATTAATAATGGTGGGGATTATGCTTTTTATGGTTCCCCTTTCGGCGTTTGCAGCAGATATTCCGATTGGTAATTACCGTTCTGCTTTAACGGCTCTTTGTAATCAAATGGAATCATATTTTCCTGGACAAGATTATACCGTTTGGTATGCATCAGTTAGAAAACTGAATGAAGATTTTGAAACAAATATGTTGATATGTAAAAATGGAAACGCTAGTTTCACATGGGGTCAGCAATCCGGTTATACAACATATGGTTATTTGAATGAGTCCGGAATTGTGGACTATTGGAGAGTCAGGCAATTTTCAGACGGTACTTGGGATACAACTGTTCAAAGTGCATCTTCTAAATGGGATTCGTCAATATACAAATCTGTTAAATTGACACCTTTTATATCCAGATCATCATTTATATCTGGTGGTACTCCAACAGACCCTTACGGCCCTGATGTCTACAACTACCAAATCAACCCCGGTGACTACTGCCGTTTTACTAAACCTTCAGGAGCCACTTCAGCAGATATTATCGTAGATTTTGAGGTTGGCAACAACCCTTTTTATCTTGCTAAAAATTATTCATCTGACCAGACAGTAAAAAACTTTGAAGCATCACCGTTGGCACAGATAACACATACAACAACTGATCATATAGATATGCAATTGAAAAGCACACGCAGGAATGAACCAATTACAGTTACAAGTGTATGTTCAATGGAAAAATTATCAACTGGAGGGAATCTACCACCTGACGGCACTACGTATACAGATGTAGTTGTAGATGATGACCCAAATAAGATTGTCCTTAAAAATAATACGATGACAATGCAATATGTAACAATTCAGCGTAACAGCTGCAATGATGGTGAATATCATAAAATTCAGATAGAAACAATGTCAAACAATTCTTATGTAGGAAATGGATTGTCCTGGGATATTAAAGATTGGAAAGCTTTGAAATTCAAGGTTCTACCTTTGCAACGTGTAACTATATATAACAGAGGTGGAGTTGCTGGAAGGGGAGTAGTTGTATCGTATCCAGTTATGGAAGGCTTTAATGTAGGGTTATACAAAGATACCACGCCATTAAATGATGCATTGATACCCGGGAACCCCGTACCTGTAGAAGATCTCCCCGGATACATCGATGATGGATTAATCAATAATCCAAACATATTGCCTAATGACACGTTAGCTTTATTAAAATGGGCGTCTCAACAGATTCTTGATTTTTTAGGGGCAATGGGTACGGTCTTGGTAGGTGTAGTTAAATACCTTTTTAATTTTAGTGCCTTATTTGCCTCAATAAGTTTCTTACCACCAGAGTTCACCATAGCTTTTATGGCTATGATCGTAGTGTCTCTAGCGTTAAGGGTGGTGGGTCGATGATCCAAGTTTTAAAGGGTATCTCCACATGGTTTAGTATGCTGTGGGATATGCTTGGCACTATCAATATTTCATATGGCATCAGCTTACTGGATCTGTTTATCGTAATCTTCTTACTCAACCTGCTGTTCCGCTTTATGAAAATGCTGCTTATATCTGGCATTAACGAAGCCAACAATGAAACGATTGTTAATCTTCGCGATAAATTTGGTGGAATGGAAACGGCTCGAAAAGAAGACCGGACAACTTATGGTTACAAATTAAAAGAAGCTCCGAAAAGACGTGATGAAATGTTCGATTTCTTTGATTACAGGAGGGACAATAAATGAACCCCTTAGACTACTTCATTAGCTACGCCGAAGTTATCCCCCCGGAACCATTCGTCCCTGATGTCTATCAGCAGCTTATACTGGACGATCTCTCTAAAATCATCTTTACCTGCACCTTAATCTCCATCCTTCTCTTCCTTCAACTGTTCTTTGGCTTTATTAAGCCAGGCGGTAAACAAAATGACGATGATTTATTCTAGGGGGTGATCAGATGGTACTAGAAACTATCCGTGCAATAGTCGGTCCCGTGCCACCGGGCTACGAAATCTATGAATATCTCTTCAGCTTCATCATGACCATGTTTGTTATCAAGTATCTGCTCCAACTCTTCAAGCTTCCCATGATGTTCTTGCCCCATAAGTAGGGCATAACATACTTGAATCTGGCCAGGATTCTACCACTCACACTTAAAACTTAAACAGGAGGATTCACAATGGCTGACATGATCACGCAACTTACCAGTCTGTTCACAGCTTTCATCGGTTGGATCGGCAACGTCCTCACCCTCTTCACCACCACACCCATCCTCATGGTGATGGTTGGCCTTACAATTTTCGCTTTCATCGTCGGCATGAGCCGTCGTCTGCTCCACGGTTAATAGCAGTTTGCGCTGCAATATCCTTTCCCCAAGGTGCCCCGGTTCACCGGGGCCCAGGGGGTGGATATTCAGCAAACGCATTAGGGAGGGATTAAATTGATAAAAATGTTCTGCGGTCGCCCCGGTTCTGGTAAATCTTATATTGCCTCTAAACAAGCAATTAAGTTCATGGAAAAAGGGCGACCTGTTTTTTCCAACTACCCCATCTGTTTTCACTCGGGCAAATATGAATATCGTTCCCTTCAGCTTACCCGTGACATGATCCGGAAAGGAGCCTATCCCCCAGGTTCACTTATTATCGTTGATGAATGCAACCATTGGTTTAACTCGCGCAACTTCAAAGAATTCAACGTCCAAGATCTTATTTTTTTTACCCAACATCGTCACATTGGCCTCGATATGTTCTTAATTTCTCAACATCCCCAACGGGTAGACGTATCCATCCGTGAGATCGTCAATCTCTACTATGAGATTATCAACATCGGCCCCTTCTCCCTCATCTTCAAATACGACAACATAGAGGATTACTCCACCGGTAAGCAATTCCCTCAAATCATCTGGCGATTTCCCCAAGTATTCACCGCCTACGATACCAATTACTTCGCCGACAGCTTCGACAACCGTGAAGAAGTCTATAACATATGGGACACACCCATTCAGGATTATACATGGTCCTATCTCCGGGAAAAGTACCGGAACAAATGGCTGGATATTACCAAAGGGAAATACAGGCGAAGGAACACGCTGCTGGCTTTGACTGAAGTTCTTTATAAGCCTCTTGGTAAATCATTTTTTAAGAAACCAGTTCCGGAAAATCCTGATCAGGAAGAAGTCGAACCGACTCCGGTATCGGAATAATAGGAGTTTGACATGAGCGATAAGCTTATTGAATTTTGGGAAAACTACAAGCCATTCCTGCCCTGGGTGATAATAGCTGAATTAATCTATTATATTGTAAATCATTAACCGGGAGGTAACCATGACCACCAGAGACATAATGGGCTACAAGAAATCCCATACACTAAAGGTCCATCCTCAGCACTTCAAATACCTTAATTATGAACTAGACATCCTCCGGAAGAACTTTAAAGTGCGAATCGATGATCGCGACTATGACATCGGCGACATGCTCATTCTTGAGGAATACGATCCCCAAAAATGCGAGTATACCGGCAGGAAAGTTGTTCGTCAGATAACCGACATCCTGCGCGACAATCCTTACGTACCGGCAGGCTACTGCATACTGAGTTTGTATTAACCTCGGCGCGAAGCGCCCGCGCAAAATGGCAAAAGAAAAAGCCCCTTTTCGGGGCACAAGGTTTATCTTCTGCCAACAGCAAGATTACGACGTATATCGTAACCATCGTGGTCCTCACCTTCCAGGTAAAATTCTCGGATGAAGAAGTATTCGAACATATCGCACATAGCAAGGGCTTGCATGAATTGGCTATTGTAATCGGGATAATCCCCATTAAGGGATTCATAAATAGACATATAAAACGAAACAGCATGATGCCACTTATCGTTAAAGGTGTCGTGATTTCGATTTGACTTAAGACATTGAGTAGCGGATTCAATGAAATTTTTTTCAAAACGTCGCAGATCATAATTGATACCCCAAACGATTTCAGATTTCTTTTTCATGGTCTTTCCTCCCTTGTCATTATCTAGGACACAGAGCCGTCCACGGTGGACCGCTTGGCCGCTTTAAATCATGGCCTGGGTGCCTTTTGACAAGGGTTTAAGCGGAAATTATTTTATCCGCCTAGTACATATAAACAACTTTAGCACAGCAAAGATAAAAAAATTTATGCGGCCCTTGTTGAAAGGTTAGGCCATGATAGCCTTTCGGCAGCGGTCACCAGAGGCTCTAACAAACTAGTCATTTCCTCTTTAGCCTAACCATTTAATCCAACACGTACGGAAAACATGCGATAGGGATCGCAGAGCCCGGGCCGAAGGCATCGCCCACAAAACCAACCATAGAACAGGAGGATAACCCTTGCAAATAGATCCATCCTACTTAACTGCATCAGTTAATCCATCGGCAACATTCATCCTATTACACGTAACGATCTATTGGTACATCAGCGATCTCGTCATGGATTATCTAATGAACAACTGTAACAAGGACTGTCAAAACTGCAAAATGTGGAACTGCCAGCACTGGAGGAACCTAAATGGCACCCAGGATAAAACCGATGAAATACGGAGAAATTGAAATCCTGTCTATCCAACCACACGGCGAAGAAGGCGTATACTTCAAAATTCGGTATCCTTACCACATCGACGCATATCGCACATCCCGAAATGGCAAGGGCCTCTGGATGCTAAAGCTCATCAACGGACATCATCACTGGTTGCAAGTCAAGCGAATCAGTCAATTCACCCTAAAAAACGGCCCAAACGTCCAGAAACAGATACTAACATACATCACAGGCGATAAATTCAGGCGTCCGGTACAGGATCCTGAACAGTTGACTTTATATGACTTCATCTCAAAGACTGAGGAGGCTCTAAATGCTCTTATCTGAACTTACAGGGACTGAATTAAAAGTACTATATATCGCAGATCATTATGTGAATGTGATACGGCGCAGTGCTAATAATCTGATTGACATAAAATACATTATTGACCACAGCGGTTTGAGCAAGTCAGCTGTTTATTTGGCGCTCAGAACACTATCAGACAAAGGGATAATGCATAATGCGTGGGATTGGAATGGCGGGTACCGTTTATGCGATTACAAACTAATAAAGTCAATTAGAGATATCTCAATCGAGTAATCGATTAGTGTATATAGTGGACTGACCTGGACAGTCTTTATTATGGAATACCTGCAGCAAATCCATAAAATGCACAATCGTGACCGCGAACCAGCGGATACCGGCCCCCTCCCTGCTATGTGGGGGGGCGCTAACGCCACCGCCGGCAGTAACGGTCAAAACAAACCAGCAATTGGAGGCTCTATGAGAATATTAGTCGCATGTGAAGAATCTCAAGCTGTGACTATTGAGTTAAGGCGTCGTGGTCATGAAGCGTATTCTTGTGATGTTGAACCGTGTTCGGTGGCAATCCGGAATGGCATTTACAGCAAGATGTTGTTTCCTTATTGCCTCAATCATGGGACATGATAATTGCATTCCCTCCGTGTACTGATCTTGCTGTCAGTGGTGCTAGGTGGTTTAATGAAAAGCAAAAAGATGGTAGACAGCAGTTATCTATTGAATTTTTTAAGCTATTCACAAAATTAGACCATGTCCCTTATGTAGCAATAGAAAATCCTATTGGGATTATGTCTAGTCTTTACAGGAAGCCTGATCAAATAATTCAGCCTTGGCAGTTTGGGCATGGTGAAACTAAGTCAACATGCTTATGGCTGAAGGGATTGGAGCCGTTAAGGCCTACATCAATTGTCGAAGGTCGAGAACAACGTGTATGGCGAATGGCTCCATCTGCAGATCGTGCTAAAAATCGAAGTAAAACATTCCAAGGCATTGCTGCAGCAATGGCTGAACAATGGGGAGGCACTAATGCAATTACCTAACGTGGATACTCTGTTTGTTAACGTGGATTTTCAATGCTATGAAGAACGGTTTAAGGAAGTCCTTCAGGAACTCTCTGCATGCAAAGAAAAAGCAAAGAAACAGGTCGAACAGTATGACTCCCACGGGGTGCACATTGAAATACAGGGCCTTCGTTTTCAAGTGTTGCCAAACGGTGTCCGGTCCTTTGCTTATGTCCTGCACGGCGAACTAATGGAGATCAACATTGCCCGCTTTAGATCTAAGAACCAATACACATACCCCATGCGTGTGCGCTTCAAATCTGAATGTCTATGGTCTGTCGGCGTGCTGGATGCATGGAAATTCTTTGTCCAATGGGTAAGTGGAATCTCTCCTATCCTTAAAACACAAGTCAGTCGTGTTGATATGTGCCTTCATACAGATGAAATTGAATTTGAATGCGGTATCATGGATCACTTTAAAGGCAGCTACGTTAAAGACCAGACGCACAGGGAAAACCGCATAATAACTGGCTATACCTTCGGTTCCCGTGAAGCTAAGATATATACCCGTATCTATAACAAATCGAAAGAACTGGTCAACAGTCATAAGGACTGGTTTAGGGAAATATGGGCTGAAAACGGTGCCGTTGGTGACGTGTGGAACATTGAATTTCAGCTTGGTCGTGAATTCCTTAAAGAAACAGGTGTAGAGACCATGGACGATCTTTTAGGGTCCCTGGGTGGCCTTTGGCATTACCTAACGGAGGGGCATCTGACGCTCACTGAATTTGACCGGACACGAATTGAACGTAGCACCATCCATCCTGTCTGGATTGACATTAGTACGGCCTTTGATGCCTTCTGTGGGTATTCCCTTATCGAACGTAAAAAGGTCCTTAATTCAGAAGCAGACAGTCTTATTCCCCAGCTGTCAGGTGTGCTTACCTCTTACATAGCAAGGCGTTTAGGTAGTTGTGATTTTGAAGATGCCATATCCGATATAAGCCAGTCCATCCCGGGTTATTTCAAGAACAAGTGGGGAACATCGTTCATGGATGAAACACAGGCGAAGTATGCGCTCCTTCAGAATATCTGTGGTGGAACGGCTATAATCCCAGGAGGTGCCACATGTTGATATCTCAAGCCCTGGAAATCTTCATTGGTGAGAAGATTATGGATGGATGCGAAAAGAGCACCTTAGAGAATTATCGGCGTATGATTGGATTCTTCATTGATTACCATGGAGATAAAGAACTGGATACCGTTAATAAAGACGTAATCAAAGAATATCAGGGCTATTTGCTCACAAAGCAGGGGGCTAAGTCCTTTGGTGGTAATCAGCCCACTATATCCAGGACAACCGTTAGAACCTATATGACGCACATACGGTCCTATTTTAACTATCTTTACCTCGAGGAGTACATGGAGACTAAGGTATTTGAACGGGTCAAGCTGCCGAAGCAAAAACGGAAGGAAATAGAGATCCTTTCCCTGGACGAAATACAGCGTCTTTGGACCTATTTTCGGAAAACAGAATCCGGTGTTCGTTACCGCTGCTTTGTCTGTTTGCTTCTTGACACGGGCATACGGCGTTCAGAAGCCATCGGTCTATCTATCAATGATATTAGCCTAGAGAAGGCAGAAATCATCCTCAGAGACACGAAATCAGGCCATGAGCGTATCGTTCCTATGGGCCATCTCACCCGGCAATATCTATTCAGATACCTTAATAAACATCGCTATTTAGCGACCGTTCCGGAAGATCCACTTTTCACCATGTCTGATGGTACAGCTATGACCGATGCAGCCATTAAAAGTCTATTCATGCGGCTTAAAAAGCACTTAAACCGCAGGGTATACCCTCACCTGCTCCGTCATACCTTTGCAACTCTTTATCTTATTGAGTATGGTGACATTTATGAGCTTAAGAGGATATTGGGCCATCATGACATCGCCATGGTGAACAAATACTTACAAATGGCAAATAGAATTAAGGTAAAAGACAGATCACTCATGGACAATATCAGCAGAACGAGAGTATTAGCCAGTTTGAAGCCTGAGAGTACTAGATCCCGAAAAGACCAATATACTACCCAACCAACGCAAGAAATATAGCAAAAACGAAGAAAACCTACATTTTACAATGTAGGTTTTTCAACGTATACGGCGGTTGCCGTAGATGGTGCGCCCGGAGGGATTCGAACCCCCGACCCCTTGATTCGTAGTCAAGTACTCTATCCAACTGAGCTACGAGCGCATATTTTGGAGGCGCCACCCAGATTTGAACTGGGGAATAGAGGTTTTGCAGACCTCTGCCTTACCACTTGGCTATGGCGCCGTTTGGTGACCCATCCGCGACTCGAACGCGGGACACCCTGATTAAAAGTCAGATGCTCTACCGACTGAGCTAATAGGTCATTGGAGCGGGTGAAGGGAATCGAACCCTCACCACCGGCTTGGAAGGCCGGAGCTCTACCATTGAGCTACACCCGCATGTTTGGAGCGGAAAAAAGCGAAGCGCTTGAGGATGTAACGCAGTGGAATCCGAACGTCCTTAATGTAGGTTCAAATCCCGTCTTTCGAGGAATGAAATG
>CAZYQI010000012.1:0-94699 GCA_964649745.1 uncultured Peptostreptococcaceae bacterium
TAGTAGGCCCTTATAGGGCTAAGCAAACCACCCGTTAGACGGGTGGTCCTGATTAAGTCGGAAAGCGGGGATTTATCATGAACGTTTCGGTATTCCACAAACCGGATTCGCTGGAAACCTGTCTGAAGCTGAAATCCCATGCCGGGGCTGAGGGTGTTCTGGTGGCAGGGGGAACAGATGTCCTGGTGCATATGCGTGAAGGAAAGCTGCACGGATCTGAGATTATTGATTTATCAACGATAGAAGAGCTTAAACGCATCGAAATTCGCGGCAACACGGTGTCGGTGGGAGCCTGCGCCACATTCACTGAAATATGCCGTTCACCGCTTCTGCAAAATTATCACGGACTGATCGAAGCCTGCCGGTCCGTAGGCTCTCCGCAAATACGCAATGCGGGAACCATCGGAGGGAACATCGCCAACGGGTCTCCTGCGGCTGACAGCGCACCGGTGCTGTTGGCTCTGGATGCAGTGGCGGTTCTCCGAAAAGTGGGTTCAGAAAGAAAAATACCGTTGAACGGATTTTATACAGGGAAAGGCAGCACGGTGCTTCAAGAGGATGAGATCCTTGTGGCCGTTGAATTTCAAGCCTTGCCGGAAAATGCGGCCATTTCCTTCGAGAAGTTGGGTCTGCGGAATTCTCTGGCCATATCCCGCATCAGCCTTGCCCTTTATTTGGAAACGATGGACCGGAGGATAATCCGGGCCCGGGCGGCCAGTGGGTCCATCGGCCTTTGCCCCATGCGGGAGACGAGGCTGGAGGAATTCCTTGTGGGGCAGTCTCTGGACGGGGACTGGATAAACCTCGGGATGGAATTGTTTTCAGAAGAGGTGTCCGAACGGCTTAAGGGACGGGCGACCATGCCATACAAGCGCATTGCGGTCACCGGTGTCTTTGAGAACGCTGCGAAAAAGGCTCTGCAATTAGTAGCGGGTGTTAATCTCCCTCTATGAGGGGGATGTCACGAAGTGACAGGGGGAGTTGGACGTCACGGTCCGCAGACTCCTTCTGTCAGCTTCGCTGCCACCTTCCTCCCGGAGGAAGGTCATAATGAATGCTAAAGCGGTAATGTCTTGAGGAGGACGCGTATGTTCCACCTGCACACAACAGTCAATGGGAAAAGCATCGAAATGGATATTGTCCCGGGGCTTAGACTTCTGGACTTCCTTCGTAAGGACCTCGGCCTTACGGGTACCAAGGAAGGCTGTGGGGAGGGGGAGTGCGGTGCCTGTACAGTGATTCTGGATGGGAAAACCGTGAATTCCTGCCTGGTCATGGCGGCTCAGATCCACGGGAGAACCGTTACTACCATTGAAGGACTGGAAGACGAGGACGGATTGAACCCTGTTCAACAGGCTTTTCTGGATAACGGCGCCGTGCAGTGCGGTTTTTGCATTCCCGGCATGGTGCTGTCTGCAACGGCCTTGCTGGATGAAACCCCGGACCCCACCGACGACGCGATCAAGGAGTGCATCTCGGGAAATCTTTGCCGATGCACGGGTTATGATAAGATGTTCATCTCCATCAAGAAAGCCTCTGAGAACTATTCGAAGAAGGGGAGCAGCAGATGACAGCGCTGAAATCTGTAGGACAGAGTCTTAATCGCCGCGACGGGGCCGACAAGCTCACCGGAAGGGCCATATATCCAGATGATATTCATATTCCCGGCATGCTCTACGGCGCCACGGTCCGTTCGCCCCACCCCCATGCAAAAATACAAAGTATAGACAGCTCCGGGGCAGAGGCGATGCCGGGCGTTGTGAAGGTTTTAACGGCAAGAGATGTCCCCGGGCATAACAGTCATGGGGTTTACTACAAGGATCATGAGGTGTTCAGTTCGAATAAGGTCAGACGGATCGGTGATCCGGTAGCCCTGGTGCTGGCAGAGACAGAAGAACAGGCATGGGCGGCGGTCCCTCGGGTTATGGTGGAATACGAGCTGCTGACCCCGGTTTTCGACCCCAGAGAGGCCATGAAGCCTGATGCACCCGTTGTCAATGAATATAATGAACGGACAGCCTATATGGAGGGCGACGTTCTGCTTTCCAATGTCATTTCCCATTATCGCTGCCGAAAAGGGGATGTGGACAGGGCGTGGGAAAGCTGTGCGGCAGTGGCAGAAGGCACATTTTTTTCACCCTTTGTGGATCACGCGTTCCTACAGCCGGAAAGCGGCATTGCCTATGGCGATGATGACGGAAAACTTGTGGTGACCGCAGCCAGCCAGTATATGCACTTCGATCGGACAGAGCTTTCAGACGCCCTGGGGATCCCGGAAACGGATATCATCGTTCTCAATCCCGCCATCGGGGGCGCCTTCGGAGCCAGGGAGGATATTACCCTGCAGATTCATGCGGGCTTGGCGGCTCGTTTGACCGGCCGTCCGGTGAAAATGACCTATACCCGGGAGGAGTCCTTCTATGCCCATTCCAAGCGTCATCCCATACGGATGGAGTGCCGGATGGGAGCAGACGCCGACGGAAAGCTCGTGGCCTTTGAGGCTATGCTCCATGGGGATTCCGGGGCGTACACTTCCTGGGCGATCAATGTTATGCGAAAGGCCGGAATCCATATTACGGGCCCCTATGAGATACCCAATGTGAAGGTGGACAGCTACGCAGTGTACACCAACAACCCTTTTTCCGGGGCCATGCGAGGCTTCGGCGCCACTCAAGTGACCATCGCTCACGAAAGCCTGCTGGAAATGCTGGCAGAAAAACTGGGACTGGATTCCTTCGAAATCCGAAGGCGGAACATCTTTAAAAAAGGAAGTAAAACCGCCAATGGTCAGATTCTCAGCGAAAGCGTCCCCTTGGACAGATGCCTTGAAGCCATTGAGAAGGCCATGGCCTCTGAACCGATGGTACCTGTATCCGGAGGTGGTCCGGCATGATAAAGAGAGGAAGAGGAATTGCCGCCACCTGGTACGGTACCGGCTACGGCAACGGATTTCCCGATGTATCCGTGGCAGAGGTGGAGCTGTCGGCCTATGGCGAACTGATCCTCCGGGTCGGCGCGGCCGAGGTGGGGCAGGGAGCCCGCACCATTATGCCGCAAATCTGTGCGGAGGCCATCGGTGTATCGGCAGCGGAGATCATCATCCTCAGCGAGAGCACAGAGGATTGTGAAGATTCCGGAACGGCAGCGGCCACGCGGCAGACCTATAACACAGGGAACGCCGTGCGCCTGGCGGGAGAATCCTTCAAAGAGGCACTGATTGCCGAGGCGGCAGCCATCCTGGGCCGAACCGCCGACGGAAAATTCATCGTTGAAGACGGTTGTATTATTTCGGAACAGCATCCGCAGCAGCGGGTTTCTTTCCACGCAATAGGGGAAAAGCTGGCTGGCCAGGGACGAAGCCTCCGCATAAAGGAGTCCTTCACTGCCAGAACGGTTAAAATGGATGAAAACGGCCAAGGAGAACCCTACTGGCCATATACGTTCAGCGCCTACGGTGTTGAAGTGGAAGTGGATACCCTTACCGGCCGTGTGCAGTGCACCAAGGCCTGGTGCGCCCAGGATGTGGGCCGGGCCGTCAATCCCAAACTCTGCGAAGGACAGGTGGACGGGGGGGTTGTCATGGGTCTTGGCTACGCCTTGTATGAGGATCTTAACGTGAAAGAGGGCCGAATAAACAACAATCGGTTCAGCAAATACATTATTCCAACGGCGATGGACGTGCCGGTGATCAACAAATATTTGATTGAGGATCCGGAAAGTACTGCTCCTTACGGTGCCAAAGGCATCGGGGAACCGGTTATGCTTCCGGTGGCCCCTGCCATCCTGAATGCCATCCACGATGCGGCAGGGATCCGGATCACAGAGCTTCCCGCAACCCCGGAAAAAGTATTGGCGGCGCTTCAGGAAAAGCTGCAAAACAGTTAGAAATCAAATCAGGTCGGAGGCGCTGTCATGAAACAGGCTCTTAAAGGCAATATCATTCATACACCGCAATTTGGAAGTCTCAGCATAGCGCCTAACAGCTATCTCGTATTCGAAGAAGGCGTGATTCTGGGGGTATATGGCGAGCTTCCCGAAGAGGATAAAGATGCCACGGTGAACGATTACGGCGATAAACTGATTATACCGGGTTTTGTAGATCTGCATCTTCATGCTCCGCAGTTCGCCAACCGGGGGCTGGGATTGGACAAGGAACTGCTGCCGTGGCTGGAAACCTATGCATTTCCGGAAGAAGCCAAGTTCAGTGATATTCAGTTTGCAAAAAAGGCATACCGCAAATTTGTAAGGGCCATGTGGACCCATGGAACAACCCGTTCCGTGGTTTTTGCAACCATTCATCGGGAGGCGGCGGAACTGCTGATGGACATTATGGCACAGGCGGGACTCGGTGGGTATGTGGGCAAGGTAAACATGGACCGGAACAGCCCAAAGGATTATATTGAATCCACTCAGGAATCTCTGGACGAAACGGAGCGCTTCATTTGTGAAACAAAAGGGCGTTATCCCCTTGTGAAGCCAATCATCACCCCGCGGTTTGTGCCTTCCTGTACCTCCGAGCTGATGGAAGGGTTAGGGGCGTTGAGTGCGAAATATGATGTTCCGGTACAGTCGCACCTTTCGGAAAATACCGGAGAAAACGAAATGGTTAAGGCGCTGCATCCCGATATTCCTGATTATGCCGGCGTTTATAATGCTTATGGCCTCTTTGGACAACAGAAGACTGTTATGGCCCACTGTGTTCATGTTACGGCAGATGAGATCGCACTGATGGCAAAAAACCACGTTTATGCAGCCCACTCCCCCTATTCCAACAATAATCTGGGTAGCGGAATGTCACCGGTTCGCCAGATGCTGGAGGCGGGGGTTCCGGTGGGTCTGGCCAGCGATGTTTCGGGAGGTCATGAAATCGCCATGCAGCGGGTCATTACAGCGGCGGCTCAAGTCAGCAAGCTGAAATGGTTTGAATCAGGTAAGCGACACAATCCGCTCAGTACGCCGGAGTTGTTCTACATGGCCACCAAGGGCGGCGGCGCATTCTTTGGAAAAGTGGGCAGCTTCGAAGCGGGCTATGAAATGGATGCCTTGGTCATCGACGATTCGTCTCTGGCGGATGTCAACGAACGGAGCCTGGAGGAGCGGCTGCAGCGGTATCTCTACTGCGGAGACGACCGGAACATCCGGGAAAGGTATGTACGCGGAACACGTTTGAAGGAACCCGGTCTTTGAAGCAGGGAATAGACAAATGAGATATGTGAACCAGAAAGCTCTAACCAGAAAGTTGGTTAGAGCTTTTTTGTTGGGATATAAAGGAATAAGGACTTGTGATTTTATGGGAATAATGGTATTGTGTAAATGTGATGAATAAAGCTAAAAAAGCAAGAATTAGTTAAGATAAAATGACAAAGTCTAACGAGAGATGAACGCTTTTGTCGAAAATTGTCGAAAAATGTCGAAATTTAAGCAATGGGGAAAATATGATGAAAAGGGAAAACGCCTATATATTCGTTGAGAAGAATAATCTGAACTATGCAGAGCATGCGCTACGGAAGATTCATCAGTCAGAGGAGTATCAGCAGTACAGAAAGGGGCTGGACAAGGTCAAGAATCTCGATCAGCGTTATCAGCTTGCGAATCGTTTTCGGGATATCCTGCTGGCTGAATATGAGCTTGAAATCGCCATACAGGAGTCCGTAACCATGATTCAGAGCTTGAAAAAGCCAGGCATTGCCCATGAGTGATATCCGGATTTTTGAAGAATGTGTTATTTTCTAAATAATCGAATAACTCTTGACGCTGTGATTTGCTGATGCTACACTAAATTTAACATGAAAATATGGATTCGAATGATGTTTGCGGGAGATCCCCTCAGGGGAGCCGAAGAAGCAACGTCCATGCTTGCTGCATGTACGGAACCTTTCAGGCAAATGAACCGCAGGCGGACGAAACTCTGAAAAGTCCTTGAGTGGACACCGACGGAGCAAGCGGACAGCCGCGAATCTCTCAGGTCAGGAAACAGAGGAATGCAATGAGGCTTTGCCTTGCTTGCATTCCTTTTTGTTTTTTCAGGAAGAACTAATTGTTAGAAAGCTGGGTGTCGGGGGTAAGTAGACAAAGCGGAACAGGATAACAAGAAGGAGGGGTGTCATTGAAAAAGACAGCGCTTTACGAGAACCACGTGGCGTTAGGTGGTAAAATCATTGAATTCTGCGGTTGGCTGTTGCCGGTTGAGTACAGTGGTTTGGTGCCGGAGCATAATGCGGTAAGAAATCAGGCAGGTTTGTTCGACGTATCCCATATGGGTGAGGTTACGGTAAAAGGCCCCGGCTCTGAAGGTTTTGTACAGAACCTGGTGACCAACGATGTTGAAGCAATGATCGACAATCAGGTGTTCTACGCGCAGATGTGCCAACCGGACGGCGGTGTTGTTGACGATCTGCTGGTATATAAGATGTCCAAGGATTCCTGGTACCTTGTCATCAACGCAGCCAACGTGGAGAAGGATTTCGCATGGATGCAGGAATGCCTGAAGGGCTATGACGCGGAGCTGGTAAACCTTTCGTCGGAGGTGTCCGAGGTGGCGCTTCAGGGCCCGTTGGCACAAAAAACCTTGCAGAAGCTTACGGATACCGATCTTGAGAGCATCGGGTTCTTCATGTTCAAGGAAAATGTGAAGATCGCCGGTGCCGACTGCCTGGTATCCCGTACCGGGTACACCGGAGAAGACGGTTTTGAAATCTACTCGGACCACGGTTCTATGCCCGCGGTATGGGATGCCATATTGGCAGCCGGCAAGGATGACGGTGTGGTTCCCTGTGGTCTGGGATGTCGGGATACCCTTCGTTTTGAAGCAGCCCTGCCACTTTATGGCCATGAGATATCGTCCACGATCACGCCTCTTGAAGCAGGGCTTGGAATGTTCGTAAAACTGGACAAGCCATTCATTGGCCGGGATGCGTTGGCGAAGCAAAAGGAAGAGGGACTGAAGCGCAAGGTTGTAGGCTTTGAGCTGGTTGACCGCGGCATCCCCAGGGAGGGTTACCCGGTTTTCTGCGGCGGTGTGGAGGTGGGGAGGGTAACCACCGGCTACCCGGCTCCAACAGTGGGAAAGACCATCGGCTTGGCCTTGGTCAGTGCAGAGTGCTCGGCTCTGGGAACGGAGCTGGAGATCATGATTCGCAATAAGCCTGCCAAGGGTGTGGTGATTTCCAAAAAATTCCTTGAAAAGAAATATAAAAAATAAAAATCAGGAGGAAAAGAAAATGGCGATTATCAAAGACGAAATGAAGTACACCAAGGATCATGAGTGGGTGAAGGTAGAGGGAAACACGGCGGTTATCGGTATCGATGACTATGCACAGCATGCCCTGGGCGACATTGTGTACGTGGAACTGCCGGATGTGGGAAAAGAGCTTAAAGCAGGAGATGTTTTCGCTGTCATCGAATCCGTTAAGGCGGCTTCCGATTCTTATATGCCCATCGGCGGCAAGGTTGTCGAGGTAAATGATTCTGTAGCCGATGATCCAAGCCTGCTTAACCAGGATGCGTATGCCAACTGGATCGTGAAGGTTGAAATTTCCAACCTGTCGGATCTGGATGCCCTGATGGATGCCGCTGCTTACACAGAATATCTGGGTGGTGAATAGGATGCACCCATACATCCCTAATGGTACGGATGAAAAGCAACGGATGCTGGGAGTCCTAGGGTTGGATTCGGATGAAGCGCTTTTTGCGGATATTCCCGAGAATCTTCGCCTGAAGGGCGGCATCCCCATTGAAAAGGGCTTTTCCGAAATGCAGGTTCTAAAGACCATGAAAAAACTGGCGGAATCCAACAGCAGCGCTGCGGATCTCCCTTGTTTTCTGGGAGCGGGAGCTTATGACAGCTTTGTTCCTTCCGCGGTCAGACACATTACGGGCCGGTCGGAGTTTTATACCTCCTATACGCCCTATCAGCCGGAAATAAGTCAGGGGACTCTACAAGCCATCTTTGAATACCAGACAATGATCTGCGAGCTTACCGGTATGGAGGTATCCAATGCCTCTATGTACGACGGGGCCTCTGCCTGTGCGGAGGCGGCCATGATGGCATCAGCCGTCAACGGCAGGAAAAAGATCGTGGTATCCAAGGGGGTTCACCCCCAAACCCGTCAGGTGTTGGCCACCTATGCCCATTTCCAGGGAAAAGAGCTGGTCCTTGTTCCTCTGAAGGAAGGCGTAACGGATATGGATGCCCTGGGCCGGCTGACCGACGAAAACACGGCTACCGTCATCGTTCAGAATCCCAACTTCCTGGGGTACGTGGAGGCTGTTCAGGGAATCGGGCAGATCGCCCATGCTCAAAAGGCCCTGTTAACGGTGTCCGTCATGGATGCTCTTTCCCTGGCACTTTTGAAAACCCCGGGAGAATGCGGTGCGGATATCGTTGTGGGAGACGGACAGTGCTTCGGCAACGGCCTGTCCTATGGCGGTCCGTCTCTGGGCTTCATGGCAGCCACCAACAAGAATGTACGAAAAATGCCGGGACGCATCTGTGGCCAAAGTGTGGATTTGGACGGAAAGCGGAGCTTTGTGCTCACACTTCAGGCCCGGGAACAGCATATCCGCCGGGAGAAGGCCAACTCCAACATCTGCTCGAATCAAGGGCTCAACGCCTTGACGGCCACCGTCTACCTCACCCTTATGGGTAAGGAAGGACTCCGGGATGCGGCGACCCAAAGCATTGGAAAGGCCAGGTACATGCAGGATGCCCTGAAGGCCATCGGCCTGGAACCCTTGTATGACAGGCCATACTTCAGAGAATTTCCGGTGAAACTGCCTAAGGATTCCGCCGCCATCACCCAAGAACTGCTGAACCGTGGATTTATCGGAGGCTTTGGTCTTGAAGGCGAGTATCCGGAGATGGGAACATCCATGATTTTCTGCACCACTGAGAAACGCACGCGGGCCGAAATCGACGGGCTGGTTGCTGCCCTCAAGTCCATTGTGGAGGCGTAGCCATGAAAAATTACGATAAACTGATATTTGAAGTCAGCAGATCCGGGCGGAGAGGCTCGAGGCTGCCTGAACTGGATGTACCTGCCGTTGACCCGGCGGCAGCCCTGGGAGCGGATTCCCTGCGGGGAAATCCTGCCCGTTTGCCGGAAATAACGGAGGGCGACGCGGTTCGGCACTACACGCTGCTTTCCAACAAGAACTACGGCGTGGATACCGGATTCTATCCGTTAGGTTCATGCACCATGAAGTATAATCCGAAGCTCAATGAGGAAGCGGCTCGGATGAGCGGATTCGGCGAAATTCATCCGCTGCAGCCGGAAATCTCGGTCCAGGGGGCTCTGGCCGTCATGTACGGGCTTCAGGAACAGCTGATTGGAATCACTGGCATGGACAGCTTCACCCTGCAGCCCGCAGCGGGGGCCCACGGTGAGATGACGGGGCTTATGCTGATCAAGGCCTACCACGAGAAACGGGGCGATATGAAACGGCACCGCATCATCGTACCGGATGCGGCCCACGGCACAAATCCAGCCACTGCTGCGGTGGTGGGATATGAAGTGGTGGAAATCAAATCCGCTGCGGACGGATCGGTGGATCTGGAGGCGCTTAAAGCGGTATTGGACGACACCGTGGCAGGGCTGATGCTGACAAATCCCAGCACCATCGGATTGTTTGAAAAAAACATCAAAGAGGTTGCCCGTTTGGTCCATGAAGCCGGCGGACTCCTGTACTATGACGGCGCTAACCTAAACGCCATCATGGGGATCACACGCCCCGGAGACATGGGCTTTGACGTGATGCACGTGAACCTTCATAAAACCTTCTCCACCCCCCATGGCGGCGGTGGTCCCGGCAGCGGTCCGGTTGGCTGTAAGGAACGCCTGGCAGAATTCCTGCCGGTGCCTGTGGTGGAAAAAACCGGCGAATCGTACAGACTGAACTACAACCGTCCGGACAGCATCGGACGCATCAAGGGCTTTTATGGAAACTTTCTGGTACTGGTCAGAGCATACGCCTACATCCTGACCATGGGCTCCGATGGCTTGGAAGAAGCCAGTCGGATGGCCGTGCTGAATGCCAATTATGTATTGGAACGGCTTAAAAATCATTATAATGTTCCGTACCCGGGTATTTGTATGCACGAAACCGTTCTGGCCGGTGTCAATACCAGCGGCGTACCGACCCTTGATGTAGCCAAACGCCTGCTGGACCTGGGCTATCACCCGCCGACCATCTACTTCCCGCTGATCGTGGATCAGGCGATCATGATCGAACCTACGGAAACGGAAAGCCTCGAGACTCTGGATATATTTATTGAAAAGATGATTCAGATTTCCGAGGAGGCAGCGACCAATCCTCAGTTGCTCCACGATTCCCCAATGCATACGCCGGTACGCCGTATAGACGAAGTGCTGGCAGCACGGACTCCGGTTGTGAAATATTCTTTTTAGAGCCTAAAGTGACTACCTATGTTTAATCAAGACACCTCCTGTAAGCGGGAGGTGTCTTGATTTCTTATTTGCATAGCGCCTTGCCCGATTATTAGAAGAAGACTATAATTGAAGAGTTGAAATAGGAACAGCACTGTCGCGCAATGAATTTGGGAAGTGGTGCAGAATGGAACGGTGGCAGAAAAATCTCAATATCCTCTGGTTCTCACAGGTCATCTCCATGATGAGCTTTGGGTTCGGGCTGCCCTTTCTGCCGTTTTTCATACAAGAACTGGGGATAACGGATCCCGTACAGCTGAATCTCTATACAGGCATTGTCAATGCGGCTCCGGCGGTATCCATGGCGGTCATGGCACCCATATGGGGGTTGGCTGCGGACCGATGGGGCAGGAAATTAATGATTCTCAGGGCGATGTTGGCCGCGACCTTTGTTATTGGGGGCATGGGCTTATCTGCCAACGTTTGGCAGTTGATTGGGCTGCGCTTGGCTCAGGGGGCTTTCACGGGAACCATCACGGCCACCAATGCCTTTGTAGCATCAGAAACCCCCAAGGAAAAAATGTCCTTCGCACTGGGGTTCCTGTCATCCTCCAACTTCGTCGGATTTTCGCTTGGGCCGGTTCTGGGCGGATGGATGGCGGAAACCATGGGATTTCGGTTCAGCTTTTTCGCGGGAGGACTCTTAATGCTGTGCGGCTTTTTTTTGGTTCAGCGAACCCTTGTTGAAGATCCTTCAACCTATGGCGTTCCCAAGGAAAAGACGAAAATCGGCGTATCTGGAGGCCTCTTCACCCCGCTCATCATTAACCTGCTGCTGATGATTTTCATCATGCGGGTGGCACGTTCCACATTTTCGCCTTACATGCCCCTCTATATCCAGAGTGCCCTTCCCTCAGGAACCGGCGCGGCCTCGATAACCGGTTACATCAACGGCGCGGCAGGGTTGGCAACGGCTGTGGCAGGACTAACTCTTTCTCAACTTGGGGATCGGCACGAGAAAAGTCGGTTGATGCGTTTGATGTGTCTTTGTGGAATCGTCGTTGCGCTTGGATTATGTTTTGCCGGGAATCTCTGGATTTTCGGTGGATTATACAGCCTTCTCTATTTCGTGCTTGGCGGTATAGAGCCCATGGTCATGTCCATGACGGCGGAAAAGACGCCTCAGGAAAAACGCGGAGCCATGTTCGGCATACAGGGCACAGTAAGCAGCTTGGGGTGGATCGTATCGCCAATGATCGGCGCCGCAATCGCGATCCAGTGGTCCAATCATGCAATCCTGTGGTCTATTCCGGTGCTTTTACTGGTTCAGTTGGGGACAACATGGGGGCTGAGGCGAAAAACCCTAAGGCCTACTGCCGAATCTGAAAGTTCTTAAACAATCAACGCGGGAACGATTGTGATTCGTATTTATAGCGAAGTGATTCCTGTTGTAATCTGATGCGTTAAACGGTACGGGTATTCCGATGATAGGTGGAGACAACAATGGATAACACCACAATAAAATGGAAAGCGGACGCCGGTGGGATCCTTATGGCCCCCTCGGAGCAGATGGATATAGACAAAACACTGGAATGCGGTCAATGCTTTCGGTGGCGTTTTTCAGACGGCCTTTGGAAAGGCGTTGTCGGTTCCCGTTTAGCCACCATAAAGCACACGGAAGACGGCTGGCTTTTGGAAGGCTGTTCAGAAGAGGAGTTTCGCGGATTTTGGGAGGAATATCTGGACCTTGGACGTGATTACAAAGCAATGGAAATCTGTTATAAAGGGCTGGATCCCAGGCTGGACGCAGCCCTGGAGATGGGGCGGGGCATACGGATACTGAAGCAACCCTTTTGGGAAACAGTGGTTTCCTTTATTCTCAGTGCCAACAATAATATCCCCCGGATCCAGGGCATGATTGACAGGCTCTGCCAGGCTGTCGGTGAGCCCCTGGGAGACGGGTGTTACGGCTTCCCGGACCCCGTAGCGGTGGCCCGGCTCACGGAGTCAGAGTTGCGCACTATGAAATTCGGCTATCGTGCAGCCTACATTGTAAAGCTGGCTCAGGGCTTTGTTTCGGGACAGTGGTCGGAAGAAGATTTCCTGTTGGGGACAACCCCGCAAATAAGGAAGAACCTGCTGGAGCTGCCCGGGGTAGGGCCGAAGGTGGCGGACTGTGTTCTGTTGTTTGGAATTGGCCGTTTGGACGCGTTTCCTGTGGATACCTGGATCCGTAAAACACTGGAGTTGTTGGACAGAGGTAAGCCGGAGGACCGGAAGATCATGCACTGCATTTGTGACTCTCGGTGCAGTGATACCATCGGGTACGTGCAGCAGGTTCTGTTCTATTCGGCCCGTTATCTGAAGTGGGGGGATTAATGACATGTTCACAGGTTCGATTGTCAATGCGCTGGCCATCATCGTCGGAGGAGCCACAGGCCTTCTGTTAAAAAGCGGTCTGCCGGAGCGTTTTAACAAAATATTGATGCAAGGATTAGGGCTTTCCATTTTCCTCATTGGATTACAGGGTGCCATGGGAATGAAGGGTGAGGATACACTCCTGATCATTTTCTCTCTGGTTATCGGGGGGTGTCTGGGGGAGGCTGTGGACATTGAACAAAAGTTGGAGGATCTGGGGAATAACATACAGAAGCGATTTGATAAACTTGGAGGGAATTTCAGCAAAGGGTTTGTAACGGCAAGCCTTATATACTGTGTGGGCTCCATGGCTATTATGGGGGGGTTGCAAGGGGGGCTGGAAGGCAAGCATGATATCCTTTTTGCCAAGGCTGTGTTGGATGGGGTGCTTTCCATGGTCTTTGCATCAACGTTGGGTGTAGGGGTGTTGGCATCATCTGTTCCCGTTTTTCTCTATCAGGGGGGGATCGCGCTCTGTGCCTCTTTCTTGAAACCGCTTCTTGTTCCGGAGGTGGTTTCTCAGATGTCTGCTGCCGGCGGCCTTCTGATCGCGGCCATCGGCGTCAACATTTTAGAGATTGCCCGAATAAAGGTTGGAAATCTGCTGCCGGCGGTATTTGTACCCCTGGCATGGTACGGCATCCAAATGCTGTTCTAGGGGAACAAATCTCCGGAGGTGGTTCTAATTCTTGTGTAATGATTACACTTAGGGGTATCAGTGAGTCGTTGGGATATCAGGTGTAGTTGTCAAAAAAAAATCGCGAGGATCGCATCCATGGATATATTTATTGCCAGACAGCCCATTTTCGATAAACGTATGAATGTTGTGGCCTATGAACTGCTTTACAGGAGCGGGAAGGCCAACTCGGCGCTGTCGGATGACGATGCTGCAACGGCCAGCGTACTGGTGAACGGGCTGGTCGCCATTGGCCTTGAGACGTTAACGGACCGAAAAAAGGCCTTCGTCAACTTCACGCGAAACCTTCTTCTGGACGAAACCGCCTCCGTGCTTCCTCCTGAAAGTCTTGTGGTGGAGGTGCTGGAAACGGTGGAATCGGACCCGGTGCTGCTGGATGCGCTACGGAAGCTGAAATCAGCCGGCTATACCATTGCACTGGACGACTACATTGAAAGCTATGAGTATGAGGACATCGTATCGCTGGCGGATATCATCAAGGTGGATTTCGTACACAGCGATTTATCCTCTGTAGCCCGGATTGCCCAGCGCTTCATGGGGGGCAAGGTCCGCCTTCTGGCAGAGAAGGTGGAAACCAAGGAGCAGTTTGAGCTGGCATCCCGATTGGGATATACTTATTTTCAGGGATATTTCTTTTCGAAGCCCTCCGTTGTGGCCTCCAAAGATGTGCAGAGCATCAAGCTGTCCTATGTGCGGATATTGGAGGAACTGGGAGCGGCAGAACCGGATTTTGTCGGCATTTCTGCGGCCATTGAAAGTGATCTGGCTCTTGCCTACAAGCTGCTGAAGCTGGTGAATTCCGCAGCATACTACGGGCAGCAGCGCATCACCTCCATTCATCAGGCTTTAGTACGCCTGGGGATGAAAGAAGTACGGAAATGGACAGCCCTCATCATGATGCGGGACGCCGGGGATGGCAAGCCGGATGAGCTGGTCAGGTCGTCCCTGGTCCGTGCCAGGGCGCTGGAAAGCCTGGCGGCCAAGGTGAAGCTTGGGAGTCGGAAAACCGAGTTTTTTTTGATTGGAATCTTCTCTATGATCGATGTGATCATGGACCGTCCTCTTCGAGAAATTCTTGAGGAGTTGCCTCTGGATACCGATATTAAACGGGCGCTGCTGGGTGACAGCAATGTCCTGAGAAAAGGGTTGGATCTGATGGTGATGTATGAGCGGGGAGACTGGTCTGCCCTGGAAAGGCTCCCCCGGATTGGAAGGGCCATGACGGACGATATGTTGTTCGATGCCTATTTTGAAGCAATCAAATGGACCCAGGAGCTGTATGATTTATAGGGGTTTTTTAGAAAATCCTCTTGCATTTCCAGAGAGGATATTCTATAGTGATAGTGTTAGCACTCGTTAAAAGAGAGTGCTAATTACAACCTCGAACGTATAGGAAAGCAAATCATAAGGAGGATCTAACATGCAGATCAAACCACTGGGAAGTAGAGTTGTTATCAAGAAGTTCGAAGCGGAAGAGAAAACCAAAAGCGGAATCGTGCTGCCGGGTCAGGCTCAAGAGAAACCGCAAATGGCGGAAGTAGTTGCTGTTGGCCCCGGAACAAAGGATATTGAGATGGAGTTAAAGGTAGGGGATAATGTCCTCATCTCCAAATACTCCGGTACAGAGGTGAAAATTGACGGTCAGGAATACACGATCCTGAAGCAGGAAGATATTCTGGCGGTTGTTGCCTAGGTAAAGTCGTAAAATAAGTGAAGCATTCATCAAACACTAACAAGGAGGAAATAGAATATGGCTAAAGAAATCATGCATAGCGGCGATGTCCGCAAGAAATTAGAAACCGGCGTAAACAAGCTGGCGGATACGGTTAAGGTTACATTGGGTCCCAAGGGCCGCAATGTTATTCTGGAGAAAAAATTCGGTTCTCCCCTGATCACCAATGACGGCGTGACCATCGCCAAGGAAATCGAACTGGAAGACGCCTATGAGAACATGGGTGCTCAGCTGGTCAAGGAAGTTGCCACAAAGACCAATGATGTAGCCGGCGACGGTACCACCACTGCAACCCTGCTGGCACAGGCCATCATCCGTGAGGGCCTTAAGAACGTAGCGGCCGGCGCCAACCCCATGATCCTTAAAAAAGGAATCGAGCAGGCGGTTGAGGTGGCGGTTGAAGAAATCAAGAAGATATCCACCATGGTAGACAGCAAGAAGGAAATTGCTGAGGTTGCGTCGATTTCCGCTGCGGATGCCGGTATTGGTGCCCTGATTGCCGATGCAATGGATAAGGTGGGTAAGGACGGGGTTATCACCGTTGAAGAATCCAAATCCATGCTGACAGAGCTGGAAGTGGTTGAAGGCATGCAGTTTGACCGCGGCTACATCTCTCCTTACATGGTAACGGATCCGGATAAGATGGAAGCCAACGTAGAGAGCCCGCTGATCCTTATCACAGAGAAAAAAATCTCCAACATTCAGGAACTGCTCCCAATCCTCGAAAAAGTGGTACAGGCAGGCCGCCGTTTGATGATCATTGCCGAAGACATTGAAGGGGAAGCTCTGGCCACTCTGGTTGTGAACAAGCTCCGCGGCACCTTTGAGTGCGTGGCGGTAAAGGCTCCGGGCTTCGGTGACCGAAGAAAAGCCATGCTGCAGGATATCGCCATTGTTACCGGTGGACAGGTAATCACTGAAGAGCTGGGCTACGACCTGAAAACAGCTGAACTCAGCATGCTGGGCTCCGCTCATTCCGTTAAAATCACGAAAGAGAATACAACCATCGTTTCCGGACACGGAAGAGAAGAAGATATCAAACACCGTATCGGTCAGATCAAGAAGCAGATCGAAGATACCACTTCCGATTTCGATCGTGAAAAGCTGCAGGAGCGTTTGGCAAAACTCAGCGGAGGTGTTGCACTGATCAAGGTCGGTGCTGCAACGGAGGTTGAATTGAAAGAGCGCAAACTCCGTATTGAAGACGCGCTGAATGCAACCCGGGCAGCTGTTGAAGAAGGAATCGTTCCCGGCGGCGGCACGGCATATATCAACTCCATCCCGGCGGTTGCCAAGCTCGTTGAGCAGCTGAGCGGCGATGAAAAGACCGGTGCAACCATCGTTCTCCGTTCACTGGAGGAACCGGTTCGTCAGATCGCCATCAATGCAGGTGTTGAGGGCTCCGTGGTATCAGAAAAAGTCAAATCCAGCGCCTTCGGTATTGGCTTTGATGCACTGAACGGAACCTATGTCGATATGAAGGCCAACGGCATCGTGGATCCCACCAAGGTTACCCGAAGCGCCCTTCAGAACGCGGCATCCATTTCCGCCATGTTCCTCACTACGGAGGCGGCGGTTGTTGAAATCAAAGAAAAAGATGCCGGCGGTATGCCTCCCATGGGTGGCATGGGCGGCGGCATGGGCATGATGTAGTACATGCGCGTCTAAATAATCCTTTCGAAAGTCAGAAACCGTCCTGTAAAGGGCGGTTTCTTTATTTTTCTGCGGGGTATAAACTGCAGGAGATGATAATGTAGTAACGAAAGACTAATCGCTCAATTAACAATGAGGATGGAGAGGTGAATCGCTGGTGGGGCCACACTTAAATTTTTTACGCAGAATATCCATCCGCAGGCAGATGATGATCCCATTGATCATTATTGTATTCACAGCAACCTTCTTCACAGAGGTTGCCGATTATCTTCAAGCAACCCGTAATCATGAGCGGGCGTTGGAAACAAAGCTGACGGCCATGACAGAACTGGCGGCGTTATCCTTATCCAACGCCTTGTGGAACTATAACACACATACAATGGACGAAATCGGTAAGGCCCTTCTCCGCGATGAAGAAATTGAGAGGATTGCGATCAGGGGCAACACCGGAGAAACGCTTTATGAGAATATAAAGACCGGGGAGACCTATCGGGAGATCTACAGAAGCGTGTATGAAAGCCCTGTGATTTATCAGAATGAGCGAATTGGCACGGTTACGGTGGGTGTCACTTCGTATTTCAGACGGAAACAGATGGAGACCGCGGTGATGCAGGCCATATGGCAGGCCCTGGCCCTTGTTTTATTGTCGGGAGTGATGATATCAGCAGTATCCCGTTTTGTAACCCGCCCCATAGCCGCCCTGGAGAAGGGGACAGAGGAGATTGCAAAAGGGAATCTTGATAAGCGGATTGTTGTTGAAACGGAAAATGAAGTAGGGAGACTGGCTGATAAATTCAACCGAATGGCAGAAAGTCTCTCGCTCCTCATCAAAGAGCGGGAGGAAGCAGCATTGCTGCTGTCACAGAAGAATGAAATGCTGGCCTTTCAAAACACGGCGCTGAATCGTGAGATTGAAGAAAAAAAGAAGGCCAGGGGGGCCCTGCTGCAGTCAGAGGAAAAATTCTCCAAGGCCTTCAGGTATTCTGCAGAGGTTATCGCGTTGGTCCGTCTCTCAGACCGCAGAATTGTTGAAGTCAGCGATTCGTTTTACAATAATTTCGGATATTCTGCAGAGGAAGTCATTGAGCAGACCTCCATAGGATTTGGGCTGTGGGAAACCAGCGACATGCGTGATGAGCTGTATGCTCGCATCTTTAAAGGGCAGCGGGTTCTTGATTTCGAAGCCCGTTGGCTCACAAAATCAAAAGAACTGCTAACCGGGAAGCTTTCTGCAGAAATTATTGAAATCGCATCAGAACCTTTTATGCTGCTGCTATGGAGCGACATAACAGAGCTGAAAAAGGCGGCGCAGGCCCTGCAGGACGCCAACGAATATCTGGAACAGCGGATTGTGGAACGCACGGAGGATTATCTGGCGGCCAATCAAGAGCTCCAGGCCACGAATATCGAGCTTTCTGAGGCGCTGAACAATCTGAAGCGTGCGCAGCAGAAGCTTGTTCAGTCTGAAAAGCTGGCCTCCCTTGGAAGCATGATATCGGGGATGGCTCACGAGATAAACACTCCGGTGGGCATCGTGATTACAAGCGTATCCTATTTGGCAAGAGAGATGAAGGCTCTTAGGAAAAAATATGACGGCGGATCCCTGAGCCGAAGGGAACTGACAGAGTTTTTTAGCGAACAGGATGAAATCCTGCATATCATCGAAAATAATTTGGAACGTACGGACCAGCTGATTAAGAGCTTTAAACGGATATCCGCCGACCAGATTACAGATGAAAAGCAGCTGTTCGATCTTAAGGATTACTTGAAGGAACTCATTGGGAGCCTGGAGCCACTTTTAAAGAAAGGCCCATATCCCATCACTGTGAGCTGCTCAGATAACGTAAAAATACGAAGCTACCCGGGGGCATTCGCCCAAATTGTTACCAATCTTATCAACAACAGTATTCTTCATGGTTTCACAACCGGGCTCCCGGGCACAATGACCCTTGATGTAAGCCTGAAAGAAGATACATTGAGGATTGCTTTTGAAGATGATGGCATGGGCATGGTTTCTACAGTTCGTGAAAACATCTTTGACCCCTTCTTCACAACCAAAAGAGGGGCTGAAGGAGGCATGGGCCTTGGCCTGCATTTGGTATATACCACGGTGACACAGACATTGGGAGGCGAGATAGAATGCTTCAGTGAGCCCGGCCAGGGAACACGATTTGTGCTACTCATTCCGATTGAACCTGGAAGGCGGTAACCCGATGAAGAAAAGGCGTATCAAGCTTCTGGCCGTTGCCTGTCTGCTTTTGTCAGCTGCTGCATTGGGGTGCATGAAAAACCCGCCAGACCGGGTGTTGAGTGATCCGCCCCCTCCGAAGAGCGCTGTGGATACAGAAAAAAGAATCGTTCTGGGGGCCGATGTCTATATTCCCTATCAATATGAGGAGAACGGTGAACTGAAAGGTATGTCTGTGGATATTGTGAAGGAAGCCTTCAAGAGGATGGGCTACTCTGTTGAGATAAAAGTGCTGCCGTGGTCCAGAGTTTTGAAAAGTACGGAGGATGGTGCCGTTGATGCCATGTTCAGCTCCTTTTACATTGAAGAACGGTCCGCGTATATGACCTATGCCATGGAACCTCTGGCAGTCAGCGTGCAGTCGTTGTTTGTCAGGACCGGCAGTTCCATACGCTATGATGGAACGGTTCAATCACTGAAAGGGTATCGCCTGGGCACCATCATCGGTTATATTTACGGCGATGCCTTCAAGCAGGGAAAAGAAGACGGAACCCTGGATGTGAGCGAGGCAGAGGACTGCCCCACCAATATACTCAAGCTTATGGCTGGACGCACGGATGTTTTTATCGATAATCGGGATACTACCCGTTATTACCTCAAGAAAGACAATCTGGAAGATGAGATTGTTGAACTCGCACCGCCCTTTACAGAACAGGAAATGCTGTATCTGGCCTTTTCAAAAAAGCGTGTCGTGGATCCGGCTCTTGTGGAAACATTTAATCGAACATTAAAGGAAATGAAGCAGGATGGGACCTGGCAGAAAATTGTAACTGAATACACCCAGTGAAAAGAAGGGCGAATCAATGTGGGTATCAAATACCAACGAAGGAGGTGCGACAATGTACATTCCCAACTGGGGTGAAGATATCATAACCGGCAACGCACAAATTGACGCGGAGCATAGAGAGCTCTTTCAAAGACTTGATGTTCTTATGGCGGCAATCAATCAGAACCGCGGAGCCGAAGTGATTCAGGAAACACTGGACTTCTTCAGCCTTTACGCCCGAACTCATTTTTCTGATGAGGAGCGGATGCACAGAGATTATCAGGCGCCCAACTACGAGGCCCATGTGGCGGCGCACCGAGAACTGGCCAGAGAAGTGGATGCCTTGAAAGCCTATTACCTCATGCAGGGCGCCACTCCGGGAACAGAACTTCGACTGATAAACCGTGTTGTGCGGAGTATGGTGGAGCAGCTCCATGAATTTGATCTTCCTTTGGCAAAATTCATTCAAGGAGTACGGAGCAATCGGGAATTTTAAAATATATGAGAATATTCAGAATAGAATAACTTATCCGTAGAAAGGTTTTCCCGGTGGGAGGATTCTTGACAAGCAAAGGGCATTCCTATAGTCTATTGTATTAATAGGTTTGAACATTCCATTGCTTTTCCCTCATATATGTTCGGCAATATGGGCCGATCGTTTCTACCGGGTAACCGTAAATCACCCGTCTATGAGTGGAACGGGTGCTCTTTGTCGAATAAAGGCACACCCATTTCACGGGTGTGTCTTTTGTGTTACTCCCATGGCGCCAAAACAGTAAATCTGAGATTGATAGAATCTGTGGGAGTGATTTGCAGTATAATTTGTTTAGTGGGGAAAGTCTGCCGGAAGGGAAAGAAAACAGGAGGAGAAATGGCACAGTATTTCAATGAACCGTCCAGAACATTTAACGAGTATCTGTTGGTGCCGGGTTTTTCATCAAAAGCGTGCACACCGGACAACGTGAGCCTGAAGACTCCGGTGGTAAAATTCAAGAAGGGTGAGAAATCGCCCATTGTCATGAATATTCCGCTGGTATCCGCAATCATGCAGTCTGTATCCGACGATCGGATGGCAGTGGCGCTTGCGAAAGAAGGCGGGATTTCTTTTATCTTTGGGTCCCAGTCCATCGAGAGTCAGGCGGCCATGGTTCGGAGAGTCAAGAGCCACAAGGCGGGATTCGTAAAAAGCGATTCCAATCTCCGACCGGATCAGACCTTGAAGGATCTATTGGAACTCAAGAACAGAAGCGGTCATTCCACCGCGGCCATCACAGATGATGGAACGGCTGAAGGCAAGATTCTGGGAATCGTGACCAGTCGGGACTACCGGGTTAGCAGAATGTCCCTAGATACGCGGATCTCCGAGTTCATGACCCCCTTCGAGGCCATGGTGTACGCTGAGGATGGCTGTACCCTTTCCGAAGCCAACGACATGCTTTGGGAGCATAAGCTGAATGCCCTTCCTGTTATCGACAAGAATCAGAGGTTGACCCATTTCGTATTCCGCAAGGACTACGACAGCCATAAGGAAAATCCCAATGAACTTCTCGACGCTGACAAACGCTACATCGTCGGAGCCGGTATCAATACCCGGGATTACGAAGAGCGGATTCCGGCCCTTGTGGCGGCGGGTGCGGACGTACTCTGTATTGACTCTTCCGAAGGCTTTTCAGAATGGCAGAAGGAAACCATCGACTTTGTAAGAGCCAAATACGGCGACGCCGTGAAGATCGGTGCAGGAAACGTCGTAGACGAGGAGGGCTTCCGCTATCTGGCGGATGCAGGTGCGGACTTCATCAAGATAGGCATCGGCGGCGGCTCCATCTGTATCACAAGGGAACAAAAGGGCATCGGAAGAGGCCAGGCCACGGCAACCATCGAGGTGGCCGCAGCGCGCAATGTATATTACAAAGAAACCGGCATCTACGTCCCCATCTGTTCCGACGGCGGGATCGTCTATGATTACCATATGACCCTGGCCTTGGCCATGGGCTCGGATTTCATCATGCTGGGGCGGTACTTCTCCCGTTTTGACGAATCCCCCACCAACAAACTGAACATCAACGGAACCTACGTGAAAGAATATTGGGGCGAAGGCTCCAACCGGGCGAGGAACTGGCAGCGCTATGATCTTGGCGGCGAAGGCGGCCTTAAGTTCGAGGAAGGCGTGGATTCCTACGTTCCCTATGCCGGAAGCCTGAAGGATAACGTGCAGCTCTCCCTGAGCAAGGTGAAATCCACCATGTGCAACTGCGGAGCCCTTACGATTCCGGAGCTTCAGGAAAAAGGCAAGATAACCCTCGTTTCCGCCACCAGCATCGTAGAGGGCGGCGCCCACGACGTTATCCTGAAGGATACGACGAATATACCTCGCTAAACTAAATTATATTAGCCACGGATAACACGGATGGGCACGGAAGGTCTTATATTGACCTCCCTCATGAGGGAGGTGGCACCGAAGGTGACGGTGGGAGTGTTACTTGCATACTCCCCCTGTCACTACGTGACATCCCCCTCGAGAGGGAGATAATGAATAACCCGCCTGTCTGTGTAAATCCGTGTTATCCGTGGCAAAAATATTTGTCCATTCGTTATTAAATCGACATTCCACTGAATAAACAAAGCGAAAGAGGCCGATCATGCAGCAGGAAAAAATCATCGTCTTGGACTTTGGCGGTCAGTACAATCAGCTGATCGCAAGAAGAGTAAGAGAGCTGAACGTTTATTGTGAAGTGCATCCCTACACGCTGTCCCTTGAAGAGATAAAGAGGATCAACCCCAAGGGCATCATTCTTACAGGAGGACCCAACAGCGTTTACGGGGAAGACTCCCCTCAGTGTCAGCCGGAGCTGTATCAAATGGGAATTCCCATTCTGGGCCTGTGTTACGGCGCCCAGCTGCTGGCCCACCAATTGGGCGGCAAGGTGGAAACCGCACCGGTATCGGAGTACGGAAGAACGGAAGTGACCGTTGACCGGAAATCCGTTCTGTTCAAGGACGTATCGGAGAAAACCATCTGCTGGATGAGTCATACCGACTACATCTCCCAGGTGCCGGAAGGTTTTGTCGTTACAGCCTCCACTCCGGTTTGCCCGGTGGCGGCCATGGAAAACACGGCCAAGAACCTCTACGCCATGCAGCACCATCCCGAAGTGAACCATACCCAGGAAGGAACCAAAATGCTGGGAGCCTTCGTAAAGGATGTCTGCGGCTGCAAGGGTGACTGGAAGATGGATTCCTTTGTAGAAACGGCCATCAAAGACATAAAAGAAAAGGTCGGAAACGGCAAAGTGCTGTGTGCCCTTTCCGGAGGAGTGGATTCCTCTGTTGCTGCGGTGCTCTTGTCAAAGGCAGTGGGAAGTCAGCTCACCTGTGTGTTTGTAGACCACGGTCTCCTTCGCAAGAACGAAGGGGATGAGGTGGAGGCCATTTTCGGCCCCGAGGGCAGCTACAACCTGAACTTTATCCGGGTCAACGCTCAGGAGCGGTTTTATGCCAAGCTCAAAGGTGTCGAGGAACCGGAAGCCAAGCGTAAGATCATCGGCGAAGAATTCATCCGTGTATTTGAAGAAGAAGCGCAGAAAATCGGAGCGGTGGATTTCCTGGTTCAGGGAACCATCTATCCGGATATCATCGAAAGCGGCCTCGGAACCTCCGCCGTCATCAAGTCCCACCACAACGTGGGGGGCCTGCCGGATTGTGTGGATTTCAAGGAAATCATCGAGCCCCTTCGCATGCTCTTCAAAGACGAGGTGCGTAAAGCCGGCCTTGAACTGAACATCCCCAAAGAGCTGGTATTCCGTCAGCCCTTCCCCGGCCCCGGTCTGGGTATCCGCATCATCGGTGAAGTTACGGCTGAAAAGGTCAAGATCGTTCAGGAAGCCGACGCCATCTATCGGGAGGAAGTCGCCAAAGCCGGTGTTGATAAGGACATCAACCAGTACTTCGCAGCCCTGACCAACATGCGCTCCGTAGGGGTAATGGGAGATTTCAGAACCTACGACTACGCCGTGGTCCTAAGAGCCGTCACCACCTCCGATTTCATGACAGCCGAAAGCGCCGAGCTTCCCTGGGAGCTGCTGGGCAAGGTAACCACCCGAATCGTCAATGAGGTCAAAGGCGTCAACCGCGTGTTTTATGATTGCACGGGGAAACCGCCGGGGACTATTGAGTTGGAGTGAAAGAATAGTTAAAAATGTGTCACCTGTTGCATATAGTGTGCTGTGGTGCTTGATAGTGGCAGTATATTGCGTGAGGTGTCTGTATTTTTAACTTGTTTTGGAGTCAAAATGGAGTCAATGAGATAAAGCCAATTGTCCTACTCAGAGAAAATCTCGGGTAGGACTTTTTTATTGAAGATCAAGCGGGGGTTAATTACGATGTGTTATAATAAACGTGTAAACGGTAATTTGAATTTTTCTCTTATTACAAAGGCATTTTGCAATTTGAGTTATATTATATGAATATGAAAGCGAAGTGATACCATGCGTACAGGAACCCTGCAAAACAAAATAGAACAAATAGCCCCACGGCAACCAATTTTGGTGCGAAACCTGTTAAAAGAATTCCCCAATATCTATGCTGTGGATATGGCACTATACCGCATGGCTAAGAAAGGTCAGATTGCCCGCTTTGATAAGGGGATCTACTATAAGCCGCTGAAAACCCGTTTGGGGCAGTTAGGGATTGATAAGGATGCCCTGGTTGAGCAGAAGTATCTCTACAAGGACGGCACTTTGCAGGGGTATGTCACCGGTCCTCTGATCTGGAACCAGTGGGGATTGACCACGCAGCTTCCGAAGGGTACGTGGATTGCCATGATGGGAATCCGGCAAAAGAAGGTTGATGAAACCTTGGACCTTCTGGTTATTAAAGCAAAAGGGATTGCAACAGAAAAGACCGTAACTGCCCTGCAGTTCCTGGATGTACTGGATCAGCTTCATCAGATTCCGGATACCAATCCGGAAATGGTTCTACAGAAACTGATGGAGATTTTCGAGCGGCGAATGAGTCCGTTAGACCGCGTTGAAGTGATTCAGCAGGCGGTACATTACCCCAAAGGGGTTCAGGTGCTGGCCGGGTTGATCGCAGAAAGAACCATCAAGAACGAGCCTTATTTTGATGTTCTGGTCAATGGGTTAAAGACTGAGGTGTCTAAAGGAAAGAAGACGCGGTTGGATGTCCATCCCGAAGTGTTTCTAGGGAACAAGGAATGGGGGAACTACTATGCACCTGCATCAAGACACTAATGATTTCAGAGCAGCCATTGAATTGACAGCAGACCACTTTGGCATAAATGGGCGAATTGTTGAAAAGGACTATTGGGTGACGGTAGCGCTATGGAAATTATCCCAATGGGAACAGAATACACAGTTTGTTTTTAAAGGCGGAACTTCTTTGACAAAGGCGTATCTGGATTTGCATCGTTTCTCTGAAGATATTGACCTTGCATTGCTTTCGCAGGAGTTGACGAATTCGCAGCGTAAAAGCCTGATCAGCCGTGTAGAAGGAATCATGGGTGCTGGGCTGGCGGAAGAATCCTTTGATGAGCAACGGAAGTCAGGGGACTATCGGTTCACTCAGTTCGGGGAAATTATGGGGGTCAGGCACCACCTATCCACCTAGTGACGATGGAATTCCTGACTCCAAATTGACGCCACTTTCCCCGACACGAAAAAAGCCCACTCTCAAAGCGGGCTTTTTTCGTGCGCTTATATTGGACGCATCATCCCTCTAACAGGTTGAAATTTTAACAGTGGCTTCTGGATGCCGGATCATAATCGATTCTTTCACACTGCCAAGCTGAGAGGAAGAAAAAACAGTGCTGTTGGCTTGGATGGTAACGGATTTTATGTTTTGCAAATCGGCAAGCCGTTGAAGTTGTTCAGGATTCTCGACTAAAGACACATCCACTTTAAGGATCTCAATATGAGGACTTTCAGTGTAAGACATATTCCTAATCAGAGTTTTGTCGGATATATTCAGTGTGTTTAAATTATCCAAGTTCTTAGCTCCTGCCATTTCTTCGTAATTACCGCAATTGCTTAGTGTTTTGCACCAGTGAATATGCTGACCGGTTTATACCCGTAATGGGAGAGGAGAAACCCAAACGAACAAATCTGAAGGGGGTATGGAGCAAAACTGTATTCTGAAGAAGCAAAAGGAACCATCCCCAATGCTTTATCCCGATGCTTTCCATTATATTCCTCCGAAACCGCTATTCTGACACAGGGTGTCACTTTTTTCGTACGATAAAATGTGATTAAAATGCAAATATCATTGAATAAAATGTAGTGACGCTTTAAAATGGTGTTAGAGGTGATGCTATGTACCGGAATGCCATGAACGATTTACAGCGTTGGAAAAATAAAACGAACAGAAAACCGTTGGTGATCCGAGGGGCACGTCAGGTTGGGAAAACGTGGCTGATGAAAAAATTTGGGGAAACGGCTTATGGAAAAACGGTGTATGTGAGTTTTGACAACAACCAACAGATGAAGGAGCTGTTTTCATCCGACATGAAAATAGATCGGATTATTATGGGTCTTGAACTTTACTGCGGGCACAAAATAACCCCTGGGGATACCCTTCTGATCTTTGATGAAATACAAGAGACGCCGAAGGCGCTGACTGCCCTGAAGTATTTCTATGAAAACGCCCCGGAGTATCAAATCCTATGCGCGGGTTCCCTGTTGGGGGTTGCGCTGCATCAGGGAACCTCGTTCCCAGTAGGAAAGGTGGAATTCATGGATTTGTATCCCTTGTCTTTCGGGGAATTCATCCGAGCCATGGGGAAGGAACAGTTTGTAACATTGTTGGACGAAAGAAGCTTCGATTTGGCCACAACCTTTAAACAAGAATACATTGAACTTCTTAAATACTATTATTATGTAGGTGGCATGCCGGAAGTGGTAGCGAATTTTGCCCAGAACCGCGATTTTAATGAAGCCCGTCATATTCAGCAGCAGATTTTGATGGCCTATGAACAGGATTTTTCCAAGCATGCTCCCAATGATGTGGTACCGAAGATTCGTATGCTATGGAACAGCATTCCGTCGCAGTTATCCAAGGAAAACAAGAAATTCATCTACGGACTTGTAAAAGAGGGGTCCAGAGCCAAGGAATTCGAAATGGCTATGCTTTGGCTGGTGGACTGTGGAGTAATCCACAAGGTTCATAATGTATCTGCACCCAATTTACCACTCAAGGCTTATGAAGATCTTAAGGCGTTCAAGCTTTTTATACTCGATGTGGGTCTCTTGTCGTGCATGGTTCGGCTCAATCAATCAGTTCTTTTGCATGGAAATGAATTGTTCAAGGAGTTCAAAGGAGCCTTGACGGAACAATATGTTCTTCAACAACTGAAAACATTAAGTCCGATTGAAACCTATTACTGGACCAATGATCGCGGCAGCGCCGAACTGGATTTCTTGATCGACACAGGTGAGAAAATTGTTCCTATAGAAGTGAAGGCCGAAACCAACCTGAAAGCCAAGAGTCTAAAAACCTATTATGATAAATATGTGCCGGAAATTTCGGTTCGAACAGCCATGGTGGATTACAAAAAGGAAGAGTGGCTTTTGAATATGCCACTGTGGGCAATCGAAGTGATTGAGAAGGAACTCCGTAGCGCCGAATCTCTGACTCCAAATTGACTCCACTTTTACAAACACTTAAAGATCGCCCCGCAAAATACGCGAAAATATGCAATAATCACGACGTGAAAACACATAAAACCATCAGTGCAACGCTATTGGGAATTGAGTTAGAGTGATGGCTCCTGTGTATTCATTCAACACCCTCATGTATATCATGATATACATGAGGGTGTATTGCTTCGCTTCTGCAGTGCTATACTGTTACTGACAGCATCTCAGTCAGAAAGGGTGGATAACCATGTTCCGAGTCAGCGGCATCCTAAACACAGCCCCGGAAACCTTCACAACCCCACTGCAGGAATTGACCTACCAAGCTCTTGCGAAGCTCCGGATTCCTTTTGAACGCGTGGATACAGACGAGGCCATCACCATGGAGGACTGTATCCAGATCAATCACAAGCTGGATATGCAAATGGTGAAAACCCTGTTCCTGTGCAACCGCCAACAGACGGAGTTCTACTTATTTGTTACCACGGCAGACAAGGCCTTCAAATCCAAGGATTTCAGCAATGCACTGGGTATTGCCCGGGTGTCCTTCGCACCGGCGGAGCTGATGGAAAGCATGCTGGGAGTGAAAATCGGTGCAGCCACGGTATTTGGCGTGCTGTTGGACAAGGCGTGCCGGATTCAAGTGGTTTTCGATAGGGATGTGGCTTCTGCGGAGTGGTACGGCTGCAGCGACGGAACCACCACCGGCTATATGAAGATCAGGACATCGCAAATCATTCATGATTTTTTAAGTGATGCCCGGCACCCGACGAGGTGGATTGAAAGCTAGGGCGGTATCGCCTCAATGGAACGTGTGCGGGTTACGAAGAATTTGGAGTAAAGGAGACGACAGCTTTGAAAATAGCGGTTTGCGATGACCAAGCCACAGATCGGGAAAAACTGTCCGAATACCTGACAAGTTATACCCACAGGCTTTTGTTGAATGTTGAAATCGTTCCGTTCCGAAGCGGAGAGGAACTTCTTTGTGCCTTTTCTAAAGGTGCCTTTCAATTGATATTTCTTGATATCTATATGGACGGGATATCCGGCGTGGAAACCGCTTTTCGGATTCGCGAAAAGGATCCGGACTGCGTTCTTGTATTTGCCACTTCCAGTCCAGGGTTCAGAGCCGAAGGCTTTGATGTGGGGGCTATCCATTACTTAATCAAACCGGTGACTCGGGAAGGGGTTGAAGCGGTACTTAGCCGCTGCCGACGGTTGATTGGTGAGGCGATGAAGCAGATTGAAATCATGGTGGATCGACGGAATGTGCGGGTGCGCATGGGGGATATTCTCTACGCCGAAGTTTACGGAAAAACCGTGCTGATCCACACCCTGGAAGGCGCCCTGAAAACTCGCATCACCCTGGGAGAACTGGCCGTCCTGCTTGAAGAAGCATCTTTTTTGCCCTGCCATCGCTGCTATATTGTGAACATGCGGTATATAACGGAAATGGAGGAATCGGATTTTGTGCTGGAGAACGGCGCGTGCATTCCTATCCGCAAGAACGGGCGGCAAAAGACCAAGGATGCTTACATCCAGTATGTGTTCGATGCGGTGCGGCGCCGGGATGGAGGTCTTTCGGTCAAGTCTGCCGTCACTCAAATCCGTGAAACGGAGCCGAAATGCCCATGAACCATTTGCTGAACATCCTTTATATGTTGGTGTATTTGGGGCCATTTGCTCTGCTGCGCTACTACCCTTTCCGCACCAGCCTTCGAATCTCTGCCCGGGCCTTGGTGACCCTATACGTGGTGCTGCTCAGCGCAGAAGCGGTGACGTTTGCCTGGCTGGCGGCGCAGCCTTTTTGGAACGAAGCGTTGACGCAGCTGTATCGCATGAGCTTTGTCATCTTTTTCGCACTTCTGTCCTTCACCTTGGTGCGGGAGTATTTCTTCAAACAGCTTTATGTATGGTTGCTGACCTTTGCGGTGGCGGGGCTCTTTTGGACCAACGCCCTTTTCATAGAGGCCCGGTTTTTCCCGGAGGTTGCAAGAAACCTGCCCCACGCCGTGTCTATTCTGGTGATTCTGCTACAGATTCTGCTGTTCTTTCCCTTTATGCTCCGGTTTATCGATCGAAGAATTGTTCCTACCCTGCAGATTACCGACAGCACCTTGTGGAACATTATTTGGCCGGTTCCGTTTCTAATCTTCGGAGGGACCTTTTTTGCCACCTGGGAGTTGAAGCTGGAGGAGGTATCGTCTCCCTTCTACCTAATCATTCGATTGCTGTGCTTTGCCTGTATGATTTTCTACAGTCTCATCGTGGGTGAAACGTTACGTAAGACGGCTGAAAATGCAGCACTCAGGGAGAACATGATGATGACCGACCGCCAGCTGGTTCTGGAACGGGACCATTATCACATGCTGGAGGAACATATTGAAGCGACCCGGCGAAATCATCATGACCTGCGACACCATCTGTCTGTGTTCAGAACCTTTCTTGAAACCGGCGAAAGCCAAAAGTTGCTGGGGTACCTGGACCAACTGGAGCGAACCATTCCAGCGGAAACCAGCCTTTTCTTCTGTGCAAATCCAGCCCTGAATGCCCTTGTGAGCTATTATCATCAGCAAGCGATGGAACAGGACACTCAGGTGGATATGGTACTGAATCTCCCCGCCAAGACCGGTGTTTTGGACGCGGACCTGTGCATTGTCTTCGGCAACTTGCTGGAGAACGCTCTGGAGGCCTGCCGCCGTCAAAGAGAAACCCGTCGGTTCATCACCGTCAATGCAGCCATGGCGGGTACACGGCTGATAATCACTGTGGACAACAGCTTTGAAGAAGGCATTCTTCAAGAGGAAGGCTATTTCCTGTCCTCTAAGCGCATGGGCCGGGGCATCGGTACCACATCGGTACAGGCCGTGGCCCGAAAATACGGCGGGGTGGCGAGGCTGGAGCATAACGGAGGCGTTTTCCGCGCTTCGGTCATGCTTCCCGGGGCGCTGTAACGAACGGGGTTTTAGGCAGTACAGATTAGAATCGGCTTGAGAGATGGATCGTTTTATGCGATGCATCTTTTTTTATGCCACGTTCCCGTTCATGCCCTTTCGCGCCCGTTCGTGCCATGTCGGTGGGAGGAACGGGCGAAACGTGGTACCCTATCACAAGAGTACGCCACGACTTAAACAACCCCCAACGGGCCAAGTTAACAGGCAAAAGGAGCGGAATCATCCATGAAAAGAAAACGGCATCGCCTGCTATCGTTATTACTGATTGTCACCATGGTGCTGGGGCTTATACCGGCAGCTACCATCACCGTCAGCGCGGCGGAAATCAACATCAACGAGACCGCCAGTTCCGGCAGCGATCTGGAGATCACTGAAAACACGACCATCAGCATTGCAAAGGGAGCGACTTATACGGTTCCCAATCTAGTTTTTAAGAATAGCAATCCAACCCTCACCATCACCGATGGGGGCACCTTGAAGGTGAATACCAACATCACATCCACTGGATCGGATATCACCATCATCATCGTCGACGGTTCCATTTTGGATTCGGTGGAAGTCATGCCCGGCACACCTGAAGTTACTCTTAGCGATGAGGACGCGCAAGATAAGCCTGGAATCAGAGGCTACGATGTAAACATTACTGCAGGGGAAGGATCTTTTGTAAAAGCGTATAATATTACCGGCGGTTCAGGAAGTCCAAGGAAACAACATTACAATATGCTGGAAGAAAGGATGGTTTGTGCCAACCCGGGGGATGGCGGTGAGGTAATCCTTGAAGTAAGCGGAGCTTCATTTATTGCAAATACCATTACGTATGGAGAACGAGGCGATGCAGAAAGTGGGACCAACGGTAAAGTTGCTATTCAGCTTACCAATGGCTATTTAGAGTCGACTGAGTATATAAAAGGCGGAGTTGGTGGAACTTTGATAATATCATCCGGCGCCATGTATGCCCCAGATTTAAGGGATATACAACCTACCCTTGATGGTACAATCCCTCTGTACCGGGTTTATGTCAGTGTTCCAACAGGTATAGGTGGCAACTATACGCCGATGACGTATAAACTTGACGGAGGTGCTGAAATAGCGACAAAGGCAAAGAACGGTACCGACTTATTTTTGTGGCTGGCAGCAGGTGAGCACCAACTCCTTATATCTGACGGTACAAAAAAATATAGCGCCTCCGGCACTGTTTCCAATAGTGGCAGCAACAATCTGACGGCGGTGCCAATACCTTTAATGGTTAAAAACGGAGAAGCGTCTTCCTACCATACCACCTGGGCAGCAGCGGCTGCCGCCGTACAGGAGGGAGGCACCATCACCCTTTTGGAAGAGGTGACCATGCGGCCGGGGGATACCCTTCCCGCGGTGCCTTGTACCATTGACGGGGGAACGGATCTCAACATGCTCACCCCGGGCAGCAATACAGTGCATATGCAGGCAAACCTGACCCTGAAAAACATGGGCTTGGGGATGTCCGGTTTTGACAATACCACACTGATAACCGGAAACGGCGCCAGTGGCTACCCCCTAACCCTTGAAGGGAAGGTGCGGCTTGGCGACAACGGCATTTCCGGAAGCGGCCTGCCGGGCAGCGCGGTGGTTGTGAAGGGGCAACTGGAATGCGCCAGTCTTGTCGGGGTAGACTCCCTGCAGATCGACACCGGCGGCACCGCAGCCATACTGAGCAATATAGGTGCAAAAAATATCGTGAACAACGGCAGTATTACGTTCCGGCTATATACACAGGTTAACGGCGGAAGTCTTTCCGGAACCGGAGACCTTGTTTGTTCAGGAGAGTTTACCGGCAGCCGCTTGCAGTTCCTGAACGGAGCCGCCGTGGCGTCGGATGCGGCCCTTACTCTGAAAACAGATTTCTACACCCCGGCACAGGGCGACCTTATGGCCGTGAGTATTCCCACTGTGGGGGCGAATCCTGACAAGGTGGCCAACATCGAAAGGCTGCTGTTCCACACCGCCTTCGGAGACCTGATGCTAACCGGGGCGGCGGATACCGCAAACAATCAATACCACTACACCCTGGCCCCCGCCTTAGCAGAGGTGACCAACGGCCAGACCGCCACGCGCTACGCCTCTTGGAACGAAGCCTCGAAGGCAGTGCTGACGGGGGGCGTCATCACCCTTTTGAAGGATGTTAACTCTTCAACTATTGGAACAATGCCATCGGTCCCCTACACCTTGGACGGCCATGGGCACACCCTTTCGGGGTATGATATCTACTTGAATGCTGATGCAACCCTTATGGATATCACCTTTGAATATGGGCCATTTATTGCGACAAACAGCAGCGGTGATCCCTGCCGCGTGACAATCGAGGGAACCGTGACAGCGCCCAATGTGTTTCTTAACGGGAAACCCACCGGCTCCCAAATCACAGTGAAGGGAACCCTTGACTGTGGAAGGATTCAGGACTTCAGTAAGATCACCGTTGACACCGCCGGTGTCGTGAGGGCTGCTATTTTTAAAGCGAGGAATTATGCGGTTAACGGTACGCTGACTCATTCTGAGGAATTTGGTATTGACAGCGGTGTTCTATCCGGTACTGGAACCCTTGTGTTAACCAGTGCATTACGTTGTCTGACATTCTCCAACGGGGCCTCCGTGGCTTCCGATTCGACCCTTACCCTTAAGGCGGAAGGATATACGCCGGGAAAGGGGCAACCTGTCATCCAGAAGGAACCGGATGGTGTATCGCTGCCCAATGTGGGCAGGCTGATGATGGGAGAAACCTTTAATGCATTCGCCCTGGATACGGATGTACAGTGCGGAACCTACCGCTTGATCGATGCCCGCAGCTTCATCCTGGCGGATAAAACCGCTGCCTACGCCGGCGGAGGCATTGCCCTGGAAGCGGCCGCAATCACCCCGGCTTTGGGCACAGGGGAAACGGTGGTCTATACGTATTACCCCACAGAAGCGGATCGAACTGCGGGAACCGACGGCTCCACAGTGGCCCCGGTCAATGTGGGCACCTACTATGGGCGGGCCGTTATCGCCAAAAGCGCAGAATGTACCGCAGCCCAAAGGGATGCCACCCTTACCATCACCAAGACTTCCGGTCTTCCGGCTCCCACTGACGGAGTGGTGGAGGACACCGCCAATACCTTGGCCTTCACCCCGGTGAACGGTCACGGAAATTTGGAACAGTATGAATACAGCTTCGACGGAACCGGCTGGACGGCGCTCACACCTCCCGATGCAGCGGTTGACGGCGCAGCCATTGTCTTGAATGTAGGCAATGTGTCCGGTACGGTGAAGGTTCGACTGAAGGAAACCTCCAACTATGAAGCGGGGGCATTGCTTACAGCCGAATCCCCCTTTGTGGGAACCCTGGAGGGCGCGGCAGCCATCGCCGGAAACGCCGCATATGGTCAACCTCTTACCGTGCAGGTGAATGGCGTCCAGCCAGGGGCCGTAATGGCCTATCAGTGGAAGCGCACGTTGAGCAGCACAACCACTGATGTCGGTACAGGGAGCACCTACACCCTGGGGACTGACGACATCGGAGCCATCCTTACCGTGACCGTGACAGCTACTGGTTATGACGGAGCATTGGTCAGTCAGGCCACGACGACAGTATCCAAGGCCGCCGGCCCGGCAGCGCCGTTGGCACCTGTTATCAGTTCGGCATCCACCAACAGCATCACCCTGGCCAGCATAGCTGGAGCGGAATATCAGCAGGATGCAGAACAATGGCAGGACAGCCCTGTTTTCAGCGGTCTGTCTCCCGCTTCGGGCTACGCGTTCCATATACGCATCAAGGAGACGGCAACCCATTTGGCTTCGGCCATCAGCCACGGCGCAACCCTCCATACCCGTTCAGCGGCACCGACGGATACCGTGGTTACCCTGAACTACGGGGCAGAAACCGCCGCCTTCGACGGAACCCTTTACGAAATGAACACGGCCTCGAATTTCACCGGTGCCGCCATTGCCAGCGGCGGCAACATTGCCGATTACCCGGGGCAGACCCTTTACATCCGCACCAAGGCAGTTCCAAACGGTGCATCGGAGAGTGCGGGCACAGCGGTGACCATACCGGTCAGAACGGCGGCCCCGGCCATCGCCTCGGTTGCCGGAACCCTTGGCACCGGCTTCAAGGTGACGGCCACCGTGAACATGGGGGATAACGGCAGCTTCGTTTACCGAGCAGATCAGGGCCCGTGGCAGGTATTGCCGGAATTCACAGGCATTGCCCTGGACACCGCGCACACCTTTGAGGCGGCCTATGCCGCCACCGCCACGACCTTTGCCTCGGCACCGGATTCTGAAAGCAAAACATGGACAGGCGCCGATTTCACGGCGGAACAGGTGGCGGCCCTGGTAACAAGCATCACCCCTCCCGCCAAGGATGCCGTCAGCATCACCCTGCCCACCGTACCTTCGGGTTTTACGGTGACCATCAAGAGCGTGCTGCCGGATGCCGCCGTGCTGGCCGCCAACGGAACCATCGCTCCTCCTGTGGCGGCAGTAACAGTGAAGGTGGTGCTGACGGTTACCAAAGCAGAAAACAATACAACTGCTGATACCACTGAGATAGCGGCAGTGATTCCGGCCAAGACAGCGGCCCCCGTATCCTCCGGAGGCGGCGGAGGCGGTTACAACCAGCCAACGGCTCCTTCCAGCAGCATCAACAGTGGAAAAGACCTTTCTCAAACCGACCTGAAGCAGCTGGCTTCCAAAGGGGGCACTCTTACGGTCAAAGGCTCGGCAGATGCCAGTCTGGTATTCGACGCCGAGGCCCTGAAGGGCATCGCCAGCCAGGCTGGGGGCAGCATTCAGGCAACCATGCAGGATGTATCCGCCCAGTATCAGGTCAGCCACCCCGGTCGGATGGTGCATTCTTTAACTGTCACCTCGGAAGGGAAAACCATCAGCCAGTTCGGAGGCAGCGTCGCCGTGACCCTGCCCTATACCCTGAAGCAGGGAGAAGACCCCGACCGGGTGGGCATCTGGTTCCTGGCTTCTTACGGCACCCTCACGGAGGTCCCCTGCAGCTACGATGGGGCCACGGGCCGTGTTACCTTCAAAGTGAATCACTTCTCCCTCTATATGATCGGCCTTAAGCAGGCGACTGTTCAACCCGGGACAGGCTCCGTCTCCATGGGCTTCGCCGATGTGAAGGCTGACGACTGGTTCAGCGGGGCCGTGCAGTACGTGACTGAAAAGGGACTTATGGCGGGTACCGATGCCCATAGCTTCAGTCCTCAGGCCAACACCACCCGGGCCATGATTGTGACCATCCTCTGGCGCATGGAGGGCAAGCCTGCTCCTTCAGGAACGGCGGCCTTTGCCGATGTGCCCACCGGGGAATATTACACACAGGCCGTAGCCTGGGCGGCGAAGGAGGGCATTGTCAGCGGGCAAAGCGCCGACCGCTTCGCTCCCCAGCAGAGCATCACCCGGGAACAACTGGCAGCCATGCTGTTCCGATACGCCCAGTATAAAAAACAGGACACCACCCAAGGCGGCATGGCCATTCGGGAATACGCCGACAGCGGCAGCATTTCCGAATACGCGGCTCCGGCACTGGGCTGGGCCGTGAACACGGGCCTGCTTATGGGCAGCGGCAACCAGCTGCTGCCCGGTGGAAGCGCCACTCGAGCTCAAGTGGCGGCAGTGCTTAAGCGGTTTTGGGAAGCGGCTCATTGAATGAGTGAATGCGGCTCGGAGTAATGAGCAGGGATTTTTTATAGAGAGTGAACGCTTAAGGCGTCTCGTGAGAGTTTCTCTCAACGGGACGCTTTTTTCGTCTGAAAGAGACATGGGCAAAGGAGATTATTGCAAGGCTGCGTCAAGGCAAAATAAGAATGTTGCGGGGGATTTGTGATGGAACCATATAGTTGACACGGCAACTAATATGAGGTAAAATATCGTAGTCATGGCAACTATATTTCGTGATTATTACCATACCTCCGGAGGATTTCCATGGGAAGCAGAAGCATTGGAAGACTAATTTCGATACTGAATCGGCAGGCTCAGATGTATCTGAACAATGCACTTAAGGATTTGGATATCGGCTCATCGGAGCATATTTTTCTCATCAACCTCCTTCATGTGGATGGCATTACTCAAGAGGACCTGTCGGCAAGGGTTCTCATCGATAAGGGGGCCACGGCCCGTGCTCTTAAATCCTTGGAGGAAAAGGGTTATGTGCGGCGGGAGGCCGACGCGCAGGACAAACGTTCAAAGCGGGTGTTTGTCACGGCGAAAGCGGCGGACCGTGGAGCGGAGATCCATCAGGCCCTTGAAAGGTGGACAACGTATCTTACGGAGGATCTGGAGCCGGAGGCAGTCAGTGCGGCTATGGATATATTGGAAAAAATGGCAGATAAGGCCCGCGGGAGCGGATGCAGAAAAAAAGGAAAGAAGGACTAGTTCATTGGATTATTCAAAACAATTAGGCGAGGAAAAGGTATCAAAGCTATTGCTGAAATTCTCCGTCCCGGCCATCATCGGGATGTTGGTCAATGCACTTTATAATGTCGTGGACCGGATATTCATCGGAAATGGTGTCGGGTCCCTGGGTATTGCGGGGATCACTATCGCCTTTCCACTGATGCTCTTTATCATGGCCTGCGGGATGCTCATCGGCATCGGCGCCAATTCCCTGATCTCCATCCGGCTGGGGGAGAAGAAACCGGAGGAAGCCGAGCAGATCATGGGCAATGCCGTGACACTGATGATTCTCATCTCACTGGTGGTAACCGTAGGGGGGCTGGTTTTCATCGATCCCCTGCTAAGGGTCATGGGGGCCAGTGCGGCCGTGCTTCCCTATGCCAGGGATTATACCGTCATCATTCTGCTGGGAACGGTTTTTCAGACCATCGGCTTCGGCATGAACAACTTTATCCGGGCGGAAGGCCGCCCCCGGACCGCCATGGTTACCATGCTGATCGGGGCTCTGATCAACACCGTGCTGGATCCTCTATTCATCTTTGTTTTCCACTGGGGGATGAAAGGAGCGGCCTTAGCCACCATTCTGGCTCAGCTGGTCTCAGCCATTTGGGTACTGCACTACTTCTTGAGCGGCAGCAGTTATCTTAAGATTCGTATGCGCTACCTGAAGCTGAAGTCGGATATCGTTCTCAACATAATGGCCATCGGCTCCGCGCCCTTTGCTATGCAGCTGGCAGCAGGACTTCTCACGGTCATTATGAACCGAGCTCTCACCACCTATGGGGGGGATGTGGCTGTATCGGCCATGGGGGTTGTCAACAGTGTTTCCGTGCTGTTTCTGATGCCGATATTCGGCATTAACCAGGGCGTTCAGCCCATCATCGGCTACAACTACGGCGCCCGGAAGTTTGGCAGGGTGAGAGAAGCGCTGAAGCTGGGTATTATCAGTGCCACGGCCATCGTAACGGTGGGATTTCTCGTCACACGGCTGTTTCCCCGGGAGATTGTGAGTCTTTTCAATTCCCAGGACGCCGCCCTTATTGACTTGGGCGCTCGATCGGTTACATTTTTTCTTGTCTTCCTTCCCATCATTGGGTTTCAGGTTGTATCCGCCAATTATTTTCAGGCCATCGGCAAGCCCAAGCATGCGGCATTCCTCAGCTTGTCACGGCAGGTGCTGGTGCTGATACCGGCCCTGCTGATTCTCCCCCGGTTCTTCGGCCTGGACGGGGTTTTAATGGCCGGACCGGTTTCAGACCTGATTGCCAGTGTCATTACAGGATTTTTTATATTCCATGAGCTCAAACATTTAACAGAACGGCAGCAGGGAGAGAGTATTGCCTGACCGTTCTTTGCCGGGGTTGTCAAAATGGAAGCCCCGTGCTACAGTAAATGTGATACCAGATTGAAAAAGGAGGAAAGTCTTGTGCGGAACGCTTACGTCAATAATCCTATGACTCTGTGCATACCGGTAATGGACCGTTGTGGATCACCCAAATTGGGCCTCCAACGGGATCGGTATGCCCAAAATCAGGATATACGACGTAAACAGCACCGAATGACTTTCTCGCACTTCTGATAAACAGGACGTGATCTTGCCTGTGGCTCTTGTGAGAATTGCCCCGGTCTTTTCGCCGGGGCTTTTATTTTCTCGTGATAGGGTTATCATGGCATTTTAATCTGGAGGAACCCACTATGAATCAAACGAGCCATTCTCATACAAAGACGACTAATCATCTTATCCGGCAGCGCCAGTTAAGGCAAAATGTTGGGAAGAACTATCTCTTCATTCTTCTAAACAATTTTGATCTGACCAATGGCGTTTGGATGCTCTATCTTGCCTTTAAGGGGCTGAATCTGTTCCAGATAGGCATCATGGAGGCCATCTATCACCTCACCTCTTTTGCCATGGAGGTGCCCACGGGTATCATTGCCGATCTGTATGGTCGCCGTACCAGTCGTCTTTTAGGGCGGGCCCTGTCGGTTGCGGCAACGGCGAGTATGATATTCTCCACCGATCTTTGGATGTTTGCCCTGTGCTTCGCTCTTTCTGCCATTGGCAATAATCTGGAGTCCGGGGCGGGGGATGCTCTGATTTACGACAGCCTTAAGGAGGTTGGGGATGAGGGCTCCTATATGAAGACCGTGGGGATCCGGGAGATGTGCTTCCAAGTAGCCCGAACCTTCGGACTTCTGCTGGGGGGGTATCTTGCCCAGACCGACTATGTTCTTGTCTACAAGGTAGCCTTTGTTGTGGCTCTTCTCACCTTTTTCCACTGCTTCAGCTTCAGGGAGCCCAGCGTCGGCAGGGTGGAGTCGGAGCATACCGGCTTTCGCCTTGCCATGGAACAGCTTCGTCTCAGTGTATCGGTGCTGGCCAGGGATCGGAAGGTGGGGTTCCTCATCGTTGCCATAGAGGTGTTCAGCCTTTTTTACACCACGGAGTTCTTCTATATCCAGAACCACATGAAGGGGCTGGGGCACACGGAATTCCAGGTGGCCATGGTATTGGCGGCAGGGGCTCTGGGTGGGGCCCTCATCGCCACCCAGGCCCATCGGTTGGACAAATGCTTCGGCTGCCAGAATCTCCTGATGGGGGTTCCGATTTTTGCTATTGCAGGCTTCTGGATGGTGGCGACCCCGCGTTTTTTGGCGGTGGGCTTCGTTTATTTAGCCATAGTGGAAGGGGTGCTGTTCGTCGCCACCTCCGACTATATCAATCGCTTGATTCCCAGCTCTCAGCGAGCGACCATCCTCTCCTTCCAAAGCATGCTCTTTTCCTTCCTGATGATCTGTCTGTTCCCAGTGGTCGGATTGGTGGGGGATGCCTTCGGTCTGGCGGTGGCCTTCAGGGGAATCGCCATACTGGCAACCTTTACCCTGTCCTCTATTACAGCGGTGGTGTGGATAACACGGAAGCACTGGACGGTGTGATTCAGGTCATGTTGATAAATCGTGCTTGATTCAATCAACGTCAGTTTAGGAATATATCCGGGCATTTTTAAAATTTCACCGTACATTTTGACCGGTATCTGATAGATTGATAGGGCATGACTGAAATGCGACAAATGTATTTTCAGAAATTCCGGAGTGAGGAGCACGAAAGGAATACGCTAATGAGATCACTTTTTAAAAATGACCGCACCAAGGCGATTCTTTTTTTGGTGGCGGCATCGGTGCTGTGGAGCAGCGGGGGCATACTGATCAAGCTGGTGGATTGGAACCCTGTGGCCATTGCGGGAAGCCGGAGCTTCATCGCGGCATGGATCGTGCTGCTGTATCTGAGAAAGCCGAAATTTACATGGTCCAAGGCGCAGGTGGGAGGCGCGGTTGCCTACGCGGCGACGGTGATCCTTTTTGTAGCCGCCAACAAGCTGACCACCTCCGCCAATGCCATCCTTTTGCAATACACCGCACCGGTGTTTGTGGCGATTTTAGGGATATGGATATTAAAAGAAAAAACCCACTGGTTTGATTGGACGGCCATTGTGTTTGTATTTGGCGGAATGGCGCTGTTTTTTATCGATAATGTAGGAGGCGGCAGCACCTTAGGGAATATGCTGGGGGTTCTCAGCGGCTTTTGTCTGGCCTGCCTTACCATCGCCCTCCGATTTCAAAAGCATGGTTCTCCTATAGAAACGGCCCTGCTGGGCAATGTGTTGACCTTTCTTGTGGCTATTCCCTTTATGCTGGGCTCGGTGCCGGATGCACGAAGCCTCTTTGGGATTGTCCTTTTAGGCGTGTTCCAACTGGGGTTCTCATACATTCTTTATGCCCTGGCCATCAAGCACGTTTCCGCGCTGGAGGCCATATTGATCGCCGTACTGGAGCCCCTGCTGAATCCGGTATGGGTGTTCATTTTTGCAGGTGAAAAGCCCAGCTTCTTTGCTCTTTGCGGTGGGGCCATCGTCATTGTCAGCGTCCTGACAAGAAACATCATCGTCATGAGGGAAACCGCCAAGGCTGCCAAGGGCGCGTAGTTTAATGCCGGATTGTGGAAACATTTTTATGTCTTCGCACGGTATTCATAGGAAGGTTAAGGGAGCAGGGGGCAGGTTTGCCGCAGCGAAGCCGGAATCCAATAAGGGATACCGGCTTCGTTTATTTATTATCAATACATTAAGGTTTATTAAAGCTTTATTAAACCAGTGGAATGGGGTATGAAAGTGCGGTACACTTAGAAAGCGGAATACCGTTTTTCAAGCGGCCTTCAATGTCGTATCCAGAAAGGAACCCACCCATGATTTATGCACTGATTCTTTTCGCCAAAATCTTCGAGGTTTCTCTGTCAACTGTCCGAACCGTTCTGATAACGAAGGGTGAACGCAGGATAGGAGCCGTCATCGGTTTTTTTGAGGTGATGCTTTGGATATACATTGCCGCCAACGTGCTGACAGGCATTGCAGCGGATCCCTTAAAAGCAGTGTTCTATTCTCTGGGTTTTGCGCTGGGCAATTATTTCGGAAGCATCCTCGAAGAGATGATTGGGATAGGTCTTTCAGAAATTGTGGTCATTGTAAAGGACGAGCATGGGGAAGAATTGGCGGAGCATTTACGGGCCAACGACTTTGCGGTAACCATGGTAGAAGGCACCGGAATGAGCAGGTCCCGTCACATGCTGTTCCTGTTCACCCAACGAAAGCGGGTTAAGGATGCCGTGACCCTGATCAAATCCAAGCAAGAAAACGCCGTGATCACCGTGTCGGAAACCAAACCAATCTATGGGGGATACGGATTGCTGAAAAAGTAATGAGCGTGGATTCATTTAATAAAAACCCAAGAATTACTTCACGAACCCCTCACAACTGCATGCTATAATGGCATTAACATACATCGAAAGGATGACATTCATGCGAATTTATCGCGCTGACAATAGCTTTGGCTGCCTCATTGGCCTGCTTTTCATCTTTATCTTCTTTTCTATTCTGTTTTTCTTCGGCAGACTGCTGTTCACAACTCCCTTGGGTTTGGCACTGGTGGTCACCTTTGGATTCTGGTACTGGCTGGAGAAACGGAAACGGGCGCGGCGTACCGGAGGGGGTATGTACGAATTCCAGGGAAGTGAAAAGGAACCCGATCGGGAAAACCCCTTTGAAGATAACGGAAATGGTTTCAATAAGCAGGATGTCGTGGAAGTAACACACTATGAAGATGTGAAGGATGATGAATAAGGAATGTGCGGACAGTCCGGTCGAACCGGGCTGTTTTTTGTTTGCCACGGTGGCGGAAATGGTATGAACAAATGGTAGTTGGCGTTTCTAATGTAGCCTTAACTTGTGGCGTTTTCTGTAAATTGATAGAATGAAAACAGCTCCGGCTGTGATGGGGCTTAAAGGACATGCACGAATAAGCGACGGGGTGATGGCTTTGAATACAATCGGCATCTGCATTGGTGCTTCCACGATAACAATGGCAGTGGTTAAAAAGGATTCCAAGGGCCTTGAAATAGCGGAGAGCCGTTCTGTGGCCCATGAAGGAAATCCAAGAGAAGTCCTGAAAAAGCTCTTTTCGGAACCCTCAATCCGATCGGCTGACCGCATTGCCGTAACCGGTCGAAAACTGAGGCACCTGTTGAAGGCCACAACCTTATCGGAACCGGAAGCCATTGAAGCGGTATATGGCTACTATTCCTCTAAAGGAAACCGGGCTCAGGTGGTGGTCAGTGCAGGGGGAGAGACCTTCATGGTGTACCGGTTGGACCGGAAGGGCAGGATTGTGGATGTCTATACGGGAAATAAGTGTGCCTCCGGAACGGGAGAGTTCTTTCTTCAACAGCTGAAGCGTATGGATCTTAGTGTGGACGAAGCGGTGGCAGTGGCAGACCGAAAGAATTCCTATAAGGTAGCGGGACGGTGCAGCGTTTTTTGTAAAAGTGACTGCACCCATGCCCTGAACAAGGGGGCCAGTAAGGAAAGCGTAGTAGCGGGGCTCTGCGAGATGATGGCAGGAAAAATAACAGAGCTTCTTAAAAGTCTGGAAGATCAACAGGTGATGGTGGTTGGCGGCAGCTCGTCAAATTCTGTTATGATTGGTTTTCTAAAGGATTCGGGCCTTAGTGTGGCCGTGCCCGAGCACGGACGCTGTGCGGAAGCCTTGGGAGCCGCACTGTGGGCACAGGAAAATGAAACCGATCCCATTGATTTCGAAAAAGACCTCTTTACGGATTCGGATCAAGGGTTCACCTATCTTACTCCATTGAACCTCCATAGCCATATGGTAGACTTCAAGGAACAGGAACGGGGCGTGCCGGTTTCGGGGGATGTTTGTGTGGTGGGTCTCGATGTAGGCTCCACCACGACAAAGGCAGTGCTGATGCGCCGGAGTGACTGTGCCATCCTGGCCAGTTGCTACCTGCGAACCAACGGAGACCCTATTGGTGCTGCAAAGCGTTGCTATGCAGAGATTGTAACCCAGACAAGCGTTCCGGTGACGGTCGTTGGCCTTGGCGTGACGGGGTCTGGCCGTCAGATAGCGGGCCTCCATGCCCTGACCCCGGCTGTAATCAATGAAATTATTGCCCATGCCAAAGCTGCCGCTTATTTTGACCCCAAGGTGGATACCATCTTCGAAATCGGCGGGCAGGATGCCAAATACACCTTCCTCACCAACGGCGTTGCATCGGATTATGCCATGAACGAGGCCTGTTCTGCAGGCACGGGCTCTTTTCTTGAAGAAGCGGCCATGGAATCCTTGAATCTGGCGACGGAAGCCATTGGGGATTTCGCCATGAAAGGACTTTGCCCCCCGAACTTCAATGACCAGTGCGCGGCCTTCATTGGCAGTGATATCAAGACAGCCATCCAGAGCGGCCTTGAGAAGCATGATATAGCGGCAGGACTGGTCTATTCAATCTGTCTCAACTACATGAACCGGGTCAAGGGAAACCGGGCCTTAGGACGCAAGATTTTCATGCAGGGGGGCGTTTGCTACAACAAGGCGGTCCCTATGGCTATGGCGGCACTGACAGGGAAGGAAATCATCGTGCCGCCGGAGCCGGGCCTTATGGGGGCATATGGAGTCGCTCTTGAAACAAAGGGAAAGCTGGATTCGGGGATTCTGGAAGAAATGGAATTCAACCTTGCAGAGCTTGCGGGACGTACCGTTTCGTATGAATCTTCCTTCGTATGCAACGGAGGAAAGGAAGGCTGCGACCGAAAGTGTACCATCAATAGGATACGGATCATGGAGAAGGCATATCCCTTTGGCGGTGCCTGCAATAAATACTATAATCTTCTGAAGCGACAGCCGGAGGTGGATATCGAAGCCTTTGAGCTGGTGGCACTACGGGAGAAGTTGGTTTTTGAAACTTTTGGAATCCGTCGGCTGATGGAATCGGCTGTTGTCAATGGGCTGCGGGTGGGGATCAATCGGTCCCTTATGACCAACACCCTGTTCCCCTTGTATCATGGGTTCTTTAAAAGCCTGGGATATGAAGTGGTTCTCAGCGACGGGGTGGACCCCGATGGCTGCGATAGAAGAGGAGCGGCCTTCTGCTATCCGGTGGAATTGGCCCATGGAACATTTCAGAACCTTTTGGACAAGAAGCCGGATATTCTGTTTATGCCCCACATCAAGGCCATGCCTGTTCCCGGTGGTGACCCTGCCCGTGTGACCTGTCCTTTTGTACAGGCAGAACCCTATTATCTTAAAGCAGCCTTTCAGGAGATGAAACAGCTGAAGTTCCTTTCTCCGGTAATGGATTTCGCTTTGGGGTATGAAGCGGGAAGGGATGTATTTGTTGAAGTGGCTGTTGATCTGGGCCATAGTAGCGAGGACGGGCGAAGGGCATTTGAGATCGGTCTTGCCGCGCAGGCGGCCCTGTTACAGGAGTTCAGCCGTATTGGGAAACGGGTACTGGAAGAGGTGGAAGCCAATTCTTCGGAAGTGGCCATTGTTGTTTTCGGTCGTCCCTATAATGCGTTCTGTCAATTGGGAAACATGAGTATCCCACGTAAGTTTGTATCTAGGGGCTTTCGGGTCATTCCACAGGATTTTCTTCCTCTGGAACCGGAGCTGTCGTTGAGCAATATGTACTGGGCCATGGGACAGACCATCATGAAAGCGGCCCGCTATACGGAACGGCACCCGCAGCTTTTTGGGGCGTATATCACAAATTTCAGCTGCGGACCAGACTCCTTTCTGTTGAATTATTTCCGTGATGTCATGGGATCGAAGCCAAGCCTTACCCTGGAGTTGGATTCCCATTCGGCAGACGCCGGCATTGATACCCGTATCGAGGCGTTTATTGATGTTGTGGGCAGCTATCTTGAAATCAATAAGGGGTCCGTTGTAGCCGAAGAAAGGGCTTTCTGTCCTGCCCGGGTTGAGATGGAAAATGGAAATGCTGTTGTGGTGGATTCAGAAATGAACCGATTGCCCCTTAAGAGTCCCAGGGTTCGGGTGTTGATGCCCACCATGGGGGACTTGGGAGCCCGGCTGTTGGCGGCTTCTCTGCGCAGTGTTGGGGTTCAGGCGGAGGCGTTGCCTGCCCCGGGTGAAAAGGAGCTGAAGCTTGGCAGGGGATATGCCTCCTGCAAGGAATGCCTTCCGTTAATCCTGACGGTGGGGAGTCTGCTTCGTTATGTGGAAGAGTCCTGGGATCATCAGGAGGTGCTGGTTTACTTCATGCCGGAGACCTCCGGTCCCTGCCGGTTCGGTCAGTACAGTGTTATGATGCAGGAGCTGATTGGCAAACTGTCTCTGTCCAATATCGCCCTGCTGTCCCTTTCTTCTGAAAACAGCTATGCCGGATTTGGAACCCGCTTTGCCCTTCGGGCCTGGCAATCGGTTATTATATCCGATGTCATGGAGGAAATCTACAGCGCCCTGTTGGCGCTGTCGGTAGATACGGAATCCGCGCTGGAGATATACAAAAGAGCAGAAGAAGAGCTATGTACCAGTATGGAGCGGGATTCATGGAATGGCTTAAAGAAAGCCCTTCAAAAGACCAGCATTGCCCTCCGGGGAATTCCCAGAAAGGGCGAGCTGTCTCAACTGCCCTCCATTGCCCTGATAGGCGAAATTTATGTAAGAAGAGATAACTTCTCCCGCAAGAATCTGGTGGAGCGACTCAGCCTTAACGGTTTCTGGGTGAGGACGGCTCCGGTGACCGAGTGGCTCCATTACTGCGACTATATTGTGAAGAACAGCCTGGTGGTAAAAGCCCATTGGAAGGACCGTGTCCGGGTCACGATACAGGAATTCTTCAAGAACCCCTTCGAAACAAAAATTAAAGGGTTATTGGAAGGGTCGGATTTCTATATCTCCCATACCGCAGATGTGGCGCATATGATAGAATCAGTACAGGGATTGGTGTCCCCAAGACTTACGGGGGAAACGGTCCTTACGGTGGGTGCAGCCCTTACGGAAATTATAGAGCATGTGGACGGGGTTTTGGCTCTGGGACCCTTTGGCTGTATGCCGGCCCGAATATCGGAAGCAATTATCACAGAACAGCTCAACAAACAAAAATCAGAAATCGCTTTGGAAAAACACCTGGTGGACCGTGTGATGGCGCATCATCCGGCCTTGCCGTTCCTCAGCATCGAAACAGACGGCAGCGCGTTTCCCCAGGTGATAGAATCTCGTCTGGAGAGCTTTTGTCTTCAGGTGGGCAGAGTGCATGAAACAGTGAACCGGATACGCCGGGAGATAGGATAGCGGAGGAATAAGATGACGGCTATTTCAACCTGTTTTTTCAGCCAACTTATTGGAAAGCCTGGGTTTGATGCGTCGGGAAACGCCCTGGGGAAAATAGTGGATATTGCAGTGGCCATGGACAGGGCGCGGCCCAAGGTGGCGGCTGTTGTGCTTAAACGGCACGGCCAGCGGCATACAGTGCATTTTTCGGGGTGTGTTTTAGAGGAACGGGACGGAGCGTTGGCGCTGCTCTGTAACGATTTGCAGGAAGCTGTCCTGGAAGCGGAAAAGACCGTGTTCCTGAGACAGCGGGTACTGGACCGGAAGCTGGTGGATATTCAGGGGCGCAGGATGGTGAAGGTGGTTGACTTCAAAATGGCGTTTTCCGGGGAGTCCGCCTATATCACAGCGGTGGATGTAGGCTTCGAAGGCGTTCTGCGACGCTGGGGGCTCGACCGTTTGGCAAAACAGGGAGCCAAGCTGTTGGGCAGTGCCATTCCGGCTCAGCTTATCCCGTGGGATGAGGTGGAGGCTGTGGATTCCGAACACGCCGCAATCCGCATAGCCAAGGAAAGCTCCAATCTGGTGCGGCTGCATCCGGCGGATCTGGCGGATATCATTGAAGATCTGGACGGACCTGCCCAGATGGAGCTGTTCGCATCTCTGGATGATGAACAGGCGGCCGATGTGCTGGAAGAGCTGGAGACGGATGCACAGATAAGCATGATCGAGAGTCTGTCGGTGGAGAAAGCGGCCGATCTTCTGGAAAAAATGCCAGCAGATGAGGTGGCCGACCTTTTGGACGAGCTTCACGAGGCCAAGGCGGAAGAGCTTCTGAACGAAATGGACATGGAATCCTCAGAAGATGTGCGGGAACTGATGGAGTATCCCGATAATACCGTTGGCAGCCTGATGTCTACGGATCTTTTCAGCTTTTTTGAGAATCACACCGTGGGAGAAACCATCGAACAGCTGCGGCAGATGAAGCCGGAGTCGGACATGATCTATTACCTCTATGTAGTGGATTCAGAGGAGCGGCTGATATCCACTGTATCCCTGCGGGACATCATCATATCGGAGCCGGATGTGAAGCTGAACCAGATTATGAACAAGAATATCCTCTTTGTCCAGGATACGGACAGGCTGGATATACTGAATGAAATCATTTCTAAATACAGTCTTTTGGCGGTTCCGGTGGTGGATAAAAACCGAAAATTACTGGGGATGGTCGTAATAAACGATATTGTAGAGACCCTGCTGCGGACCAGACGGAAAAGACTGTGAAGGGCAGGAGGGCTAAAATTTAATGACCTACAACAAATTCAGAAACGGAGCGAAGGCATGCTAATACACCAAATATATGAGAAACACGACGAAAACCGGATTCTTTTCAGTGACCATGGTCAAACCTTAACCTACGGAGAATTCCGCGAGAAGGTGCGTCAGTTCAGGGACTATTTCCATTACGCAGGCATCCGACCTGGCGACAATGTAGGCCTTTACTGCAAGAATTGTCCGGAATTCGTGATGGCGTATTTTGGGGTGGTCAGCCTGGGAGCGGTTATCGTTCCGCTGAACAGAACCCTTACGCCCAGAGAGGTTTCCTTTATTGCCGACGATGCAGGGATGAAACATCTGATTGCCATTCAACCCTTGGCCGTGGGGTCTGAAATCCGACAGCTGCTGATACCGGACATTATGGAAGCGGTAGAACGCAAGGCTTTCCCTGAAGCGCCCTCTGCTCAGACCCATGAAGACGGCCCCTGTGCCATCATTTACACATCAGGAACAACGGGGAACCCCAAGGGTGCCGTGCTTTCTCACGGGAATCTGTTGAACAACGCCAAGGGCATCATTGAAGCGCTGCATCTTTCGCCGGAGGACCGTTTTCTCTGTGTACTGCCGATGTTCCACAGCTTTGCCTGGACGGTGAACGTAACCGACGCCCTGATGCTGGGGGCGAGGATTGTGATAATGGAAGCGTTCCAGCCGAAGGATGCCATAAAAACCATTCAGGAAGAGGGGGTTACCATCGTCTGCGGCGTACCGACGATGTTTGGTTACTATCTGTCCCTGGGCTCCGGTGAACTATACGAGAAGGTGCGGATTTTCGTGTCTGGGGGGGCCTCGTTGCCTGGAGAGATCATCGCCAGTTTCAAGCAGAAGTTCGGAATCGATATTGTGGAGGGATACGGATTGTCAGAGGCATCCCCCGTGGTAACGGTAAACCGTATCGGAAGCGTTCGTCCGACGTCCATCGGTATTCCCCTTGTGGATGTGGAGGTACGTATTGAGAGCCCGGAGGGCAAGGTTCTTCCTGTCGGAGAAGTGGGGGAGCTGGTTACCAGAGGTCCCAATGTGATGCTGGGTTATTACAATCAACCGGAGGCTACCGCGGCGGCCATTGCGGATGGATGGCTTCACACAGGAGATATGGCCCGGATTGATGAGGATGGATATATTTACATTGTGGATCGCCTGAAGGATATCATCATCGTTGGGGGCCTCAATGTTTATCCCCGGGAGGTGGAGGAAGTGCTGTACCAATACCCGGGCATACAGGAGGCCGCCGTCATCGGGGTTCCGGATAAGCTTCGGGGAGAGGTGCCCTGTGCCTTCGTTGTCCTGAAAGAGGGAGCGGAATATGACAGGAAAGCCCTGATCCGATATCTGCAGGAAAACCTGGCGAATTTCAAGCTGCCTAAGGAAATAACGGTTATGGATGCGTTGCCCAAGAATGCAACCGGCAAGATCATGAAAAGAGAGCTGCGAAAGTAAATCCTCTCCCTTCGCCGGCTTCCGGCCATCCACCGCATGGGATAACATGTCCTTTATTAATTTAGGAGGTTGCAGCGATGCCCTATTCATCGTCGTTTAAAGATGAACTGATTGAGGAATTGTATGAAGGGATTCTCACTCTGGAAACGGTTGAGGAATGCTATCGTTTCTTTGAGGATATCTGCACAATCAAGGAACTCCAGTCAATCTCCCAGCGTCTTAAGGTAGCCCGAATGCTGCGGGAGAACATGACCTATAATCAGATTGAGGACACCACCGGCGTAAGCACGGCGACCATAAGCCGGATAAGCAAATGCCTGCATCACGGCCCCGGAGGATACAACCTAGTATTGGACAGGGTGATCGGGGAATAGGAACAGACGGATGAAGTGAAGCTTAGTTGAACGGATCCAGGGTATCTACAGTTCTCCACTCCTGCTTAAGAGGCGGGAGTCTTAGAACTGTTAGGCACCGGATAAAGGCAAGATTGCCGCACTCGGCTCGAAAGGACAGGCCCAACAGTGGTCTCCCGGAAATGAGAAGATGCGGCGGTCTTGTCTTTCGTATTTTGCAGTTCCGTTATTTGGTATCACTGCTGCGCAATCATGGTTGAGCCGGTGATTGCCGCACGCATTCTGCAAACGTTTGCCCGCGGCCCCCACTGGTTTATTTCTGGAATTGGACTATAATGGAGAGTGAGAAGAACTATCTGGAGGTTCCTATGAGAGGCGTTGCAGCTTCCTTTGGTATAGCAGTTGGAAAAGTGATCATAAAGCCCGAGGTGAGCCCGGTTTCCAAAGAGCTGGCGCGGGATACAGGGCCGGAGCTGTCAAGGCTGGAAGAATGCCTGAGCCGGGCAAGAAAACTGGTGGTCGCCCTGGCTGCCAGACATCATGCGGAAGTGGGGCATGAGGGGGCCAGTATTTTCGAGGCCCAGTTGATGATTCTTAACGATCCGGATTTTCATGCAAGGGTGGAAGAACGCATCCGAAAGAAAAGCGCTAATGCCTGTTGGGCAGTGGAACGCACGGTGGAGGATTTTGCCCGCATATTCGAAAGCATGGAAGACCCCTATCTGATCGCCCGGGCGGCGGATGTGCGGGAAATCGGTGAACAGCTGCTGTTGCTGCTCCAAAACCAGGAGCCCTTTAATCCCAAGGATATTTCAGAGCCTTCTATTTTGGTTGCCCACGATCTAACTCCTGCAGAAATGGGCCATATACGTGAGGGGAACATTGTCGGCATTATTACGGAAACCGGCGGGCCCACCACCCATGCGGCCATACTGGCCCGTTCCATGGAAATTCCCGCGGTGGTCGGCGCGGGCCCTCTTTTTGATAAACTGAGCGAAGGTGACATTGTTGCCATGGATGGGCATACCGGCGAATTTCATCTCAGCCCTGATCCGGGGATTCTTAAGGTATTCACGGAACGAATGAATTCGGAAAATCTGATCAGGGCCAGACTGGAATATCTCACCGGTGTGCCCACCCTTACTGCAGATGGGCATGTCATTGAACTGACCTGCAACATCGGTTCCCCGCTGGATCTGGAAGCGGTTCGAAGGAATGACGGCGAGAGTGTGGGGCTGTACCGCACAGAGTATCTCTATATGGACCGCGACTCGGCACCGGATGAAGAAGAACAATACGAGGCCTATAGTGCCATTGTGAAGGCATATTCCGATAAGGCCGTTACCATCCGAACCTTGGATATCGGAGGCGACAAGCGACTGCCGTACCTTCAACTTCAGGAAGAACAGAATCCGTTTTTAGGATTCCGATCCCTTCGATACTGCCTGGAAGCCAGGGACCTTTTTCTGACACAGCTGAGAGCCTTGGCCAGAGCCAGTGCTCATGGCAGGCTCAAAATCATGTTTCCCATGGTGGCAACCCTGGAGGAGCTGAGGCGGGCCAAGGCCATGCTGCAGGAAGCGGTGGAGCATGTGCAGCGCAGAGGGCTCCCTGTGGCTGAACGGATTGAAGTGGGTATCCTTATCGAGGTGCCCTCTGCGGCTATGATTTCTGATATCCTTGCCAGAGAAGTGGATTTTTTCAGCATAGGAACCAATGACCTTTACCAGTACACCCTGTCTGCAGATCGCACCAATCCCAAGCTGGCAGCACTGCTTACCCCGTATCAGCCGTCGGTACTGCGCCTTATTCGGCTGGCTGTGGAAAACGGACGTAAGGCAGGCATATGGGTGAGCATGTGCGGTGAGGCGGCTTCGGTACAGAAGCTGGTGCCCCTCTGGCTGGGAATGGGCATACAGGAGCTGAGCATGAATCCGCCTCAGATCCTGAGGACCCGTGAGCTGATCAGCCGATACCGGATGGACAACCTGACCCATTTTGTAGATGAAACCATGGCCATCGGTGATGCGGAAAGCGTGAAGGATTTTCTGCGTACCGTCAAGCTTCAGGCATCTCAGCTGGCAGGAGAGCATTGCTTTTAAACAGCGCCGATTTCATAAGGGAATCGGCTTTTTTACCTTAGGGAGAGAGCTATGGCAAAGAGACGATTGATCCTGATTCTGATGATACTTTTTGCAACCGCCTGTACGGCAGGGCAACCGGAATCGGAAAGGGCTGCTGTCGAACTTTATCCAGCCTCCGCCCAAGTGGACGGTGAAACAAAGTGGGGTTATATCGATCAGCGTGGAGAATTTGTGGTAGCTCCAAACTGGGATTATGTCGAGCCATTTTCCAAAGATGGGGTGGCAATTGTCACCCGTGACGGGAAGGCGGGACTGCTTGACGGGAAGGGAACGGTCATACTGGAGCCTAAGTACGAGGGCATATTAGGGTACAATGAAGGCCTTGCGGTTGCGGTGGTTGACGGACAGGAATACGATGTGTTGGATACTGCCGGCCATGTTCTTTTCACCCGTACGGGAATCGTCGGTTATTATCGGGAAGGTCGTATCGGGATTCAAAATCCGGAGGGACTTTTCGGGTATGCAGACAAAACAGGCAAGGACGTCATTGCCCCACAATACCTGGAGGCCGGCGAATTCCAAGATGGAAAGGCGTTGGTGAAGAACTCTGAGGGGAGGTATCTCCTGATCGATGCGTCCGGAAAGACGCTTCAGGAGTATGCCCGCGAAACCATGTGGAGCGCAGGGGAAGGCTTCTATGTTCATGGTATGGCCAATGCGGAAGGGGCTACGCGTTACGGCTATGTGGACTCCCGAAATGCAGTCATTCTTGAGGCAGAGATGGACGAGGTGGGTGAATTCCATGAAGGTCTTGCGATTGTCGGCCAGTTTGGTGGAGAAGGGCCCCTTAACGGGATCGTGAACGCAAAGGGCGAATTCGTTGTGCCGATGGAATACGGAGGGCTGGAATATTTGGGTGAAGGTCTCTATGGGGCGGTAAAAAGCACATCTCTTCAGAGCTATCAGGCGGTATCCTTCCAGAAGGCAGCTGTTATGGATGGTTCGGGAAAGCTGCTGACTCCAGAAAAATACTATAACCTTACCATCTTCGAAAAGGATGTGCTCAGCGCCTCTGACGGGAGGAATACATTTTTGATTCACCGCAGTGGAGGGCCTGCCCTCTCCGGATTCTCAGTTCCGGGTGTGGGAACCCTTTCAAAACAGGGGGAGATCATCCGCGCAGATGTGGACAACCGTGTCCGCTACTATTTGCCCGATGGCAAGCTTATTTGGGAACAGGAACGCACCCAGTCTTACAACGGGGTTACCGTAAAAACCGAATCCAAACGGTTTGACCGGTTTACCTTCATTGAATACCCTGTGGTCAGCGGCTTGGTTAACGGGGCGGTGGAAGCCAGGATCAACGGGGAGATAAGGGCTCTGATGGTCAATCCCTATGAAAATCTTTCAGCGGACCCGGAATACCCTTCGGATATGAACCTTACGTTCGGAGAAAGGGTGATCGGCAACCTTCTGGAGATTCAGTCAGAGGGATATGCGTATACCATGGGGGCGGCTCATGGAACCCCGTGGACCGATATCTGGTATTTTGATCTTCAAACAGGGGAGCGCTACCTTCTTCTGGATCTTTTTTATCCGGACCATGGGTCGGATGTCATTCTCAGCCAGGAAATCAAAGTACTGATTCCCCGGGGGGAATTGGCAGAGGTCGTGAAACCTGAGGCCATCGAACCCGTTTCCGGAGATCACAATTTCCGGCTCCAGGAGGGGGGGCTTGAAATTATCTATCAGGCCTACGAAATTGCACCCTATGCCGCGGGACAACCAAGCTTCACGGTTCCCTGGGTCAAGCTGGAGGACGTTATCGATAAGGAAGGCCCGTTCTGGAAGGCTTATAAGGCTCAGTAGCACGGATTTCCCACTGCCAGTAGCATAGCAATCATTATAGATAGAGGGCAGGCTTGACACGCTGAGCTCGCAATGACAACGCCCTTACTAACGATGCAAAGAGGTTCTCAATGAAAAAACCCATTCTATCCTACATCCTTATCGGAATCAATGTTGCCGTATACGGCATTTTAATGGTAATGGCCGGTTTTGATACCGGTGTCTACGGTGATCTTACGCTGCGTTACGGGGCGAAAATCAACGGTAATATCGTGAACGGAGAATACTGGCGGCTGGTGACGCCGATGTTTCTCCATGGAGGCATCGCCCATCTGCTGATCAACTGCTTTTCTCTGAACGCCATTGGCACCATTACGGAGAATGTGTTCGGCCGAAAGCGGTTTATGGTCATCTACTTTGCTGCCGGTATTATGGGTAGCCTGGGGAGCTTCTGTTTCTCTGCATACCCGGCAGTGGGGGCTTCCGGGGCTATTTTCGGCCTCTTGGGAGCCATGCTCTTTCTGGGTGTTAACAACCCGGAATTCATCCGGTCGGGATTCGGGAAGGACATACTGGTCTTGGCCGTGCTGAACCTGGCTTACGGATTCTCTGCTTCGGGAATCGATAATTTCGGACACCTGGGGGGGCTGGTCGGGGGATTCTTGACCACAGGGATTCTCATTCCAAGAATTGAAAGGTTTGCAGTGAACTCCCGGATGGTTTCGGCCCTGGTTCTTGCCCTTCTTGCCGGAGCGGCCTCCTGGTATGGGATGACCAAACCGCTGAACGTGGAGCAATCCTATATCGCCACTCTGATGGATATGGAAGCGGCTGAGCAGTGGCAGGAAATGCAGGTGTACGGCATTGGTCGGCTAAAGGAGCTTTCTGCCGGCAGCGTGGTGCAAGGCGACATCCTGTACTATGTGGTGCGAAGCGCTGCCCTGCAGGGAGACTATGTGGTTGCAGAGAAATACAGCAGGGAGATGGCGGTCATCGATCCCGGCTTTGGGAATTATTTCTTAAGCCTGGTGCTGTTCGACCAGGAAAAATACGATGAAGCGGTTCAAGCCTTGCTGAAATCGGAGGCGGCAGGCTACGACCCACAGCGCATTGCGTCCATGAGGACAAAAATTCAAGGGAAATGATGGGTTTACAGGATGGTTGAAATACCTGTTCCAATATGATTCAATTGATTAGGAAGGGATTTTATACCGGACAAACGACTGTTCATAGAGGTGAAACATGAAGATAAGAAAAGCAATCATTCCTGCCGCAGGCTTCGGAACCCGCTTTCTACCGGCGACCAAAGCGCAGCCCAAAGAAATGATACCCGTTGTGGATAAGCCGGCGCTTCAGTATATTATTGAAGAAGCCATAAAGGCCGGCATTGAAGAGATCCTGATTGTGACCAACCGAAACAAACATGCCATTGAAGATCATTTTGACAGGTCCATTGAGCTGGAGCTTTTGTTGGAACGGAGCGGAAAGACGGAGCTTCTGAAAGAAATTCGGGATATCTCTGAGCTGGTACGGATCCATTATGTGCGTCAAATGGAAGCGAAAGGACTCGGTCACGCCATACTCTGCGGGAAGGCGTTCGTTGGCAATGAGCCCTTCGCAGTTCTGTTGGGTGATGACATTGTTGATGCGGAGCAGCCTTGCATCGGACAGTTGATGGATGCCTATAACGAGTATAAAGGCACGATTCTGGGTGTTCAGGAGGTGCCGGATTCTGAAACGCAGAAATATGGGATCGTGAACGGCGAGAGCCTCAATTCAAACACATACAGCGTAAAGGCGCTGGTTGAGAAGCCTTCCCCTGGGGAGTCACCCTCCAATGTGGCAATTCTTGGCCGATACATCATAAGCCCCAAGGTGTTTGAAATCCTTGAAAACACAGCTCCGGGGAAGGGTGGCGAAATCCAGCTCACCGATGCCCTCAACCGTCTGGCCCAGGAAGACACGGTTTATGCCCGGGTATTCAACGGTCGGCGTTACGACGTGGGGGATAAGATGGGCTATCTCGAAGCCACCATCGACTATGCTCTGAAGCGGGAAGAGCTTCGTCAGCCGCTATTAAACTATATGAGAACAGTACTGGAGCGGTGAGACAAAGATGAATATTCTTCTGGCAGGTGGAACGGGTTTTGTCGGAAGCCATACGGCTGTCGCTCTTCTGGAGCGGGGGCATAGTGTGACCATAGTGGACAACCTAAGCAACTCCGACATCCGGGTGCTGGATAGGATTTCAGAAATCACAGGGGAAACCTGCAGGTTTTATGAGGCGGATATTCGGAACAGGGAGGCCTTGGACCGGATATTTGCCGAGGGTCGTTATGATGCGGTTATCCACATGGCTGGCCTTAAAGCAGTTGGGGAGTCTGTGCGTATGCCGGTGGCCTACTATGGGAATAACGTGTCTGGAACCGTCACTCTCTGCGAAGCCATGGAGCGGTCCGGTGTGAGGAATATTGTATTCAGCTCCAGTGCCACGGTATACGGTGCGGCTGAAAATATTCCGATTGCGGAAGCGTCTCCGGTGAGTACGACAAATCCCTACGGACGCACAAAGGTTATGATTGAGGATATATTAAGGGATATATCCATCTCGGATCCATCGTGGAAGGTGATGCTGCTTCGCTATTTTAACCCTATCGGGGCCCATCCCAGTGGTTTTATCGGTGAGCGTCCGGCAGGTGTTCCGAATAATCTTATACCGTATATCACCCAGGTGGCTGCAGGGAAACTGGAGAAGCTCAGTGTGTATGGCGGGGACTACCCAACATCGGATGGAACGGGAATTCGTGATTATATTCATGTGATGGATCTTGCCGAAGGTCATGTGAGGGCTCTGGAAAAATTGATGGAACTGTCTTCGTTCAGCGTTTTCAACCTCGGTACAGGGACCGGCTACAGTGTTCTGGAGGTTATCAATGCATTTGAAATGGCGACGGGGTTGTCCATTCCGTATGCTGTTGTGCCCCGCCGTCCCGGGGATGTAGCAGTTTGCTACGCAGATGTGTCGAAGGCGGAGCGGGAGCTGGGATGGCGTGCAAGCCGCACCTTGATTGATATGTGCTGCGACGCCTGGAATTGGGAAAGAAGCAGCTGTAATAGTGAGTGAATGAAAATAGCGCAACGGAAAGAGCCCCCAGTTCAAGGACCGGGGGCTCTTTCCGTTGTGCTATTTTATGTTCTCTTTCTCCCATGCTTTTCGACGGGTTTCAACATCGCCCTTCTTCAGGTCGGCCTTGCTGTAGTGTGTCCGGTGCGTCCCGTTTTCATCAAAGGTGATGGTCACCGTGGTCCAGGGGTCTTCGCCCAGGCTTTCAACCTCTTCCCACAGGCTGATCAGGCAGTCGTCCAGCTCATCCAGGAGATCGGCCAGCTGTTCGGGGTCCATATTTTCTTTTTCAGGAAGGTCGTTGCAGAAAATCGGCTGGGCAGCACCTTTGGGATAGCTGTAGAAAAAGGAATAACACTGTTCCTCGTCCACCTCGCCATACAGCAGAAGCTTTTGCCATCCGTTGGGCTGTGCCAGCTGTAGGATATGGAGAATATTCTCAAACAGGGATTCTTTAAGTGATTTTGGCATGGGAATGCTCCTTTTTGTTGTATATGTTACCCCATTATATCACAGAGAAACAGCGTTTTTGAAAGCGTGTATAAGGGGTATAATAGAGCTGTGTATTGTAGGGGCGGGAACTTTCGGACAGCGGCATCAGATAATTGGAGGAGGCGCCATGAGAACCATCAATGTAGGACTATTGGGCTACGGGCTTTCGGGCAGGGTTTTTCACGCACCGGTGATTCGCAGTGTGGAAGGCTTCCGCATCACTTGGATCATGACGGGGAATGTTGAGGCGATTGCAATGATTGCGGGGCAAGACCCCTCTGTAAGGATTGCGGCTTCTGCCGATGAAATTCTGGATGCGCCGGATGTGGATCTGGTGGTGGTGGCGGTGCCCAATACCCTTCATTACGATTTGGCCGCCAAGGCTCTGGAACGGGGAAAGCATGTGGTTGTTGAAAAACCCTTCACCATCACGGCTGCGGAAGCGGATTCTCTGGCAGAGCTGGCCGAGAAGAAGGGACTTATGCTCAGTGTGTATCATAACCGCCGTTGGGATGGTGATTTTCTAACAGTGGGCCGGATAATCAACGGTGGATTGTTGGGCAACCTGGCGGAGTTTGAATCCCACTACGACCGTTTTCGTCCGGTTCCTAAGGCGGGTGCCTGGCGGGAAGCGGCAGCGCCGGGAACGGGGCTCCTGTACGACCTTGGGTCCCACCTCGTTGATCAGGCCCTTACACTTTTCGGCATGCCCCAACAGGTTTTCGCAGACTTGCGCATCCAACGGCCTAAAGGGGAGGCTGTGGATAGTTTTGAACTCATTCTCGACTATGACGGGCTTAAGGTAACCCTTAAATCCAGTTCTCTCGTTCGGGAGCCAGGGCCACGGTTCATTCTTCATGGAGATCGAGGGTCCTTTGTAAAATATGGCCTCGATGTTCAGGAGGACGCCCTAAAAGCGGGGCAGCAGCCGAAGGAGCATGCCGATTGGGGAATTGAGCCGGAAGCGGATGCAGGTATCCTCCACACAATGGTGGAGGGCGTAACCTTTCGGGGAACCGTAGTAGCCCAGCCGGGGGATTACAGGGAGTATTACCGCAGTGTATATAAAGCCATCAATGAGGGCGGCAAACCGGCGGTCACAGCCCATCAGGCGGCGGATGTGATGCGCATCATCGAACTGGCCATGGAAAGTGCGGACAAGGGAATCGTGATGGTGCTGTAATAAAGGCAAGATTGCCGCGCTTAATGGGAATATTATTAACAAATTACGGAGGGTTTAATGACAACACAGGAAATACTGGATATCGCCCTGCGGGAAGCCGGACTGGATACCTTGCCGGAGGACAGTGGTGTATTCGTTGAGAAGAGTGGTGTAAAAAAGGTTCTGGCAGGTGTCGATTTGGAGGGGACGGAGGTGTTGCTGGCCAAAGAGCTTGGCTGTGATGCAGTGATCAGCCATCATCCCCATGCTGGCTCCGCAGTGGTGAATTTTCACAACGTCATGCTACGGCAAATTGATAAGATGGTGGAGTTCGGTGTGCCCATCAACAAGGCGCAGAAGATGCTTAAGAAACGGATGGCTCAGGTGGAACTGAACCATCATGTGGCCAATCATGACCGGGCAGGATCGACGGCCCGGTTATTAGGGCTGGGATATATGAATGTACATATGCCGGCAGATATCATTACAGAAAAATTCCTTCAGAGTTATCTGGAAGGTTGGTTTACAGACCGCCCCAAGGCAACCCTTAAGGAGTTGTTGGATGCGTTGAACGCTCTTCCGGAATATTCGGCATCCCTGGTGAAGCCCGTAATTCGTGTGGGTGGCGATAATGACTATGCCGGAAAAATCGCCGTTCTCATGGCAGGAGGGACCGGCGGCGGTCCGGAGGTGTTCAAGGCATATTTTGAAGCCGGGGTGGGAACCATCGTCTGCATGCATGTGGCAGAGGATGTGAAAAAGGCGGTTGAAGAACAGGGGATTGGAAACGTGGTGGTGGCAGGTCATATGCCCAGTGACTCCATTGGGATCAACCGGCTGATTGCCGCGTGGCGGAGTGCGGGTCTTGAAGTGATACCCTGCTGCGGTGTGGTAGGGGAATAGGACGAAAAATGCAGGAATACAAAAACAAACATGCAAAAACCGCAACATTTTTAAGCGTTGCGGTTTTTGCATGTTGAAAACAGAAGGGTTCAGAAAAAAAGGAAAACGTTTTTGCGTATTTTTAAATTGACAGCTGCAAAAACGAACATTATACTACCAATAAAGATTCAGAAAATTCTGATTCGTAAAAAGGTATCTGACAGGCAACGAAGTCTGCAGACGGGGGATGGTACCGAACCCGACTGCGGACTTTTTTAGTACCCCAAAAGAGAGTACAGGAGGCTGGAAGATGAAAAAACTTGGACATGTGATAGAGAGAGCAACGAAGCATAACGCCAACGAGCCGGAATTTTTACAAGCAGTGAACGAAGTAATGGAGACCCTGGAACCGGTAGCGGAAAAACATCCCGAAATGGTGAAGGCCGGAATCTTTAATCGGATCATAGAACCGGAACGGCAAATCATTTTTCGCGTCACTTGGGTGGATGATCGGGGGGGGGTCCAGGTGAACCGGGGCTATCGGGTACAGTTCAACAGTGCCATTGGCCCGTATAAAGGGGGGTTGCGCTTCCATCCCTCGGTGAATCTGGGGGTGGTGAAATTTCTGGGATTCGAACAGATTTTCAAGAACTCGCTGACGGGCTTGCCCATCGGTGGGGGTAAAGGTGGCAGCGATTTTAACCCCAAAGGGCGGTCGGATGGCGAAATCATGCGTTTCTGTCAAAGCTTTATGTGTGAGCTTGCCCGGCATATCGGTGAAATAACCGATGTACCTGCGGGAGATATAGGTGTCGGCAGTCGAGAGATCGGTTATATGTACGGCATGTATCGAAAAATCCACAACGAGTTTTCCGGGGTGATGACCGGAAAGGGACTGGCGTACGGCGGAAGTCTTGCAAGGACGGAGGCGACCGGTTATGGATTGTGTTATTTCATGGAAGCGGCCATGAGGGATATGCTGGGAAGAGGATTTGACGGCGCCGTGACAGTTATTTCAGGATCCGGAAATGTGGCGATCTACGCGGCTCAAAAGGCTGCACAGCTCGGCGCCAGGGTTGTGGCCATGTGTGATTCCGACGGCTACATCCATGACGTCAATGGGATTGATGTGGAATTGGTCAGGGAGATCAAGGAGGTCAAGAGGGGACGGATTTCCGAATATGTGAAGATCCATACAGAGGCGGTATACAAAGAGGGTTGTGGAGGCATTTGGACAATACCCTGCGACATCGCCCTGCCCTGTGCCACCCAGAACGAACTGGATGAAAAAGCGGCGAGCGTTTTGGTAGGCAACGGATGTATCTCTGTAGGGGAGGGTGCTAACATGCCCTGCACTCCGAAGGCAGTAAAGGTATTTTTGGATAATCGGGTAGTATTCGGACCGGGGAAAGCGGCCAACGCAGGGGGAGTGGCAACGTCCGGGTTGGAGATGAGTCAGAACAGCATGGGGTTATCCTGGTCCTTTGAGGAAGTGGATGAACGGTTGAAGGGGATCATGAGTGAAATTTATCGTAACGCCAGTGCGGCTGCCCGGCAGTTCGGGTATGGGACGAATCTTGTGGCGGGGGCCAATATCGCAGGGTTCATGAAGGTTGCCCGCGCCATGATGGATCAGGGAATTGCATAGATAAGGAGTGGGTGCATGGGCATACGAAGAACGCCCACGGATCGGGAGTGGATCCTCCGAGCCAAGGAACTTCTGATTCGTCGGAACGGTTGCACGGAACAGGTGGCATATGCAAGGCTCCGGAAAATGAGCATGGATGCATGCATCTCATTGGCGGATGTGGCAAAGGGTGTGGCTACCGCGGAGTAATGAGTGGAATAAAAAGTAGAGCGGCGGAATTTCGACTCCTGCCGCTCTACTTCTTTCTATAGCCGCATTCCACACGGTTTCGGCCGTTTTCCTTGCCCCTTAAAAGCATCTGGTCAGCCCTTTGAATGCTCAGATCTACCCCGAGATACTGATCGAATTCTTCGACTCCAAAGGTCATGGTTGCGCGGCAGGGAATGTCATGATATTCGAATGTCGATTGCTCCAGCAGCTCGCGGATGCGCTCGGCCACAGAACAGGCTTCACCCAGCCCTGTACCGGGAAGCAGGATGAGAAATTCCTCGCCTCCCCAGCGGCAGAGGATATCTGATTCGCGGCACCCGGTCTGCAGAGTCTCTGCGACCTTGATCAGTACAAAATCGCCGCAGTCGTGTCCGTAAGTGTCGTTGAAAAGTTTGAATCGATCGATATCGCCGATAATGAAGGAGAAGGGCTCGCTTTCACGATGAAAGCGATGGGTCTGTTCATGAATCCGTTCCATAATGTAGCGGCGGTTGTAGAGGCCGGTAAGTGAGTCTGTAATGGCGGCGTGCTTCAATTGTTCCATCATTTCAGTGAGATCGGAATTTTTTTGTTCGATGGTATGGCTTGCGGCAAGGAGCGCCGCTTCATTCAGTTTGCGGTCGGTGATGTCTCTTGCGGCGGCAATGATGACTCCCATATCTGAATTTCCATAAGCGTTCCATTCAAGCCAACGGAGGCTGTTATCCCACGCAATGTAACGATTGATAAAGCCTACGACACTCCCGCCCATTTTAAGGGTACGAATAACTTCGCGGCTGGCCTGGATGTCTTCGTGGAAAACAGTTTCTTCCAGCGACATTCGTAACAGTTCTTCCTCGCTCCATCCCAACGCCTGGGTCCAACGGGAACTGATTTTTCGGAACCGTCCGTCCATATCCATAATGCAGAGCAAATCCAGGGAGGTGTTGAAAAATATCTCCAATTCATTTTCATAGAGAGTTCGCTGTTCTAATTCGTGTACAGCTTTTGTATAATGATCAGCTGTGTTCAGAGCGGAGCCGAGAATGGATGCGGCGGATTCCAACAGTTGTACTTCTCTTTCGTGGTATGGGGAACTGGCGTTTTTCGCAACGTTAAGTATACCCAATACCTTGCCTCCGCTGCGCATGGGGATGCTGGCGTGCTGGCAGTAACCGGCGGCGGCCATCATCTTGTGAAGCGGCGATTCCTGGGAGGCGCATAGGTCCACGAAGATGGCTTTTTCATTCTGGTAGGCTATTCCGGTAGCCTCCTGCCCCGGGGCTATTTCACGTACCTTTTCAACGAATTCAGGGGGAAGGCCATAGCTGGCCTCAAGACGTATGGAATCTGTTTCGGGATTATAGATAGAGATTCCGACAGCCTCGCATCCGAGGACCTTTTGTATCATATTCAAAGCGCTGTGGACCAGCTCGGGAATCTCCAGATTCCCTGCCAGTTTTTCGTGGATACCGAAGAGAAAGTCCAGTTCTCTGTTCCTGTTTTCCAAAAGGTGCATCTTTTCGTTGCGTTCAGCGGAGTATCGTCTGACCTGATGGTCGAACATACCGAAATTCCATGCCAGAAAGGCGGCCAGGGTTGATAAGAAGGTTACCGTAGTGGCAAAGTCGTTAAATACCGAGGTGATTTCCGGGGACATCAGAAACACCCGGGACAGATTGGCGGCACCTAAGATGTAGAAGGCTGTGGAAAGGCTGCCGGCACCTCGTCCGGGGGCTTCGCGCCCGGCCCTGATCAGCTGCATTGCGGCAAAGGCACAGATGGTGACAGCGGAGATGGAAACCACTTCTATGCGGATCCAAGTTTGTGGACTAACGATTGAGAACCAGAAAATGAATCCGGATATCACGGACAGAAAAATGATAAAAAACTTCCAGGGGAAATGGCTTCCGACGGATTCGGTGACCGTAGCTGCAATGAGGATGAAGGAAAGAAGGATCAACATGTTGGCAGGTACCACTGAAAGCCAGGGAGAAAGGTAACCCTGGGTTGAAAGCAACAGGAAACCGGCCAATAAACTAAGATTGCTGCCCTCCCACAGACGCTCGTTGCGTGTCCCGGAATAACTGCTGCTGAAGGGAAGAAGCGCTGAAATTACTGCGATGATAGCGATGGACAGGTAGAGTATAGTTCGGTTGTCAAGGACCATGATGTCCTCCTGTGGGGATAAAGTCTGTGCAAAATTAGTACCCTACACAACGGCAATGCAAGCATAAAAGATATTTTTCATCATAATTGGGGTGGCATCGCCCGAAAAATAATTTGGCGGGCGAGAGGAATTTACATTCACGTATCGAATTTAATACAAGGCGTAAGTGTAGGAATTTTGAAAAAGCACGCTGTTTCAGGCACCACACATCACACTCAATCGAGGAGGATCAACATGAAAAACTATTCAGTTGACAAAATCCGCAACATTGTATTGATGGGTCACGGTGGAACCGGGAAGACCTCCCTGTGCGAATCCATCTTGTTTGGTCTGGGCGTTACAAAGCGTATGGGTAAGGTGGATGATGGCAACACCGTGGCCGATTTCGATAAAGAAGAAATTTATCGAAAGTTCACAATTGGCACATCGCTCATCCCTATTGAGCATGAAGATCACAAATTCAATCTCCTGGATACGCCGGGGTATTTTGATTTTGTGGGTGAAGTCCGAGGGGCCATGAAGGCGGCCAGTGGGGCGGTTATCCTAGTGGATGCATCCGCCGGTGTTCAGGTTGGTACAGAGAAGGCTTGGGATATGGCAGAAGCTGCCGGTATTCCAAGGATCATCTTTATTAACAAAATGGACAAAGAAAACTTAGATGTAGAAAAAGTTTTGAATGATTTGAAAGACAGCTTCGGAAAGAAAATTGCGCCGTTTATTTATCCCATTGGCGACGGTTCTAATTTCAAAGGATATGTCAATGTGATCGACATCAAAGCCCGGGAGTTCGAAGGGCGCTCCTATAAAGAAATTCCTATGCCGTCCGGATATGACGAGAAGATTGCGCCAATCCGGGAAATGCTGCTGGAGGCAGTTGCAGAAACGGATGAAGCCCTCATGGAAAAATACTTCAATGGCGAAGAGTTCACCCAGCAGGAAATTCATGATGGTCTCAGAAAAGGTGTTATCAATGCGGATATCGTACCGGTTCTGGTGGGCAGCGCCGAAAAAGGCGGCGGAATATTCCAGCTGCTGGAGGTGCTTTGGGACTATATGCCGGATCCCCATGAGGTGTACGGCGGTGAGTGCAGGGGTGTGAACCCTTCCGACGACAAGGAAGCCGTTCGAAAGATGGATCCTTCAGAGCCGTTCTCCGCCCAGATATTCAAAACTATCGTAGACCCTTTTGTCGGCAAAATATCCATGTTCAAGGTCCTTTCGGGCAAAGCGAAGAAGGATATGGACGTATATAATCCAAGCCGGGAGAAAACAGAGAAGCTGGCCCATCTTTACGTTATGCGGGGAAAGGAACAGATTGAGGTGAACGAGCTCTGCGCCGGTGATATCGGCGCCACGACCAAGCTGCAGTACGCCGAAACTGGGCACACCCTTTGCGATAAAGCGAAGCCTATCCAGTACCAGGGGATTGATTTCCCCAAACCATGTCTTTTCATGGCGGTTGAGCCTAAGGCCAAGGGGGATGAAGAAAAGATCGGTACAGCTCTTCATAAGATGATTGAGGAGGATCCCTCCTTCTCAATGGAGCGTAATAAAGAAACAAAGCAGCTCTTGATTGGCGGCCAGGGAACCATGCAGCTTTCTGTCATTGTGAACAAGATTAAAAACAATGCGGGTGTGGACGTGGATCTGGTGGATCAGAAGATTGCCTATAGAGAAACCATCAAAGGGAAATCCGATGTGCAGGGCCGTCATAAAAAACAATCCGGCGGCGCCGGGCAATTTGGCGATGTTTTCATCCGCTTTGAGCCTTCCAAGCAAGCGTTTGAATTTGCAGAGGAAGTGGTCGGCGGTTCTGTTCCGAGACAATACATCCCTGCGGTTGAAAAGGGACTTATCGAGTCTGTGCACAAGGGGGTTCTTGCCGGATATCCGGTTGTGAATATCAAAGCCACGCTATACGACGGGTCGTATCATCCCGTAGATTCCAACGAAATGGCATTTAAGACCGCTGCCCACATTGCTTTCAAGAAAGGGCTGGAGGCGGCAAAGCCTGTTTTGCTGGAGCCTGTGATGCATATTGAAATTGTTGTGCCCGATGCCTACATGGGCGATATTATGGGCGATATGAACAAACGAAGAGGCCGCATTCTTGGAATGACTCCCGGCGATAACGGTACGCAAAAGGTTGTGGCAGAAGCCCCCATGGCGGAAATGTTCAAATATGCCACGGACCTGCGTTCCATGACCCAGGCCCGAGGCCAGTTCTCCATGACCTTCGACCGCTATGAGGAGCTGCCGGTACATCTGGCAGAGAAGATCATTGCCGAAGCGGTGAAGGAGAAGGAAGAAGAGAATCATTAGGATGTAATGCGCGGAGTGCTGCGCGTCAAGCGTCTTGGGGGATGAATCGCTGAAATGAAAAGGGCAAGATTGCCGCGCCTTCGGCTCGCAATGACAGATGGTACGATTGTCATCGAGAGGAACGAAGTGACGCGGCAATCTTGCCCTTATTTTGTAATCAACGCACTCCCACCGTCAGCTTCGCTGCCACCTCCCTCGAGAGGGAGATGTCGCGGAGCGACAGGGGGAGTAAAGCGTTGAAGCACTCTTAATTGTCAACTGTCAATTGTTCATTGCCAATTCTCTACCCTATCACATACCGGCTCACCAACAGAAAGTGCGATGCACTGCCCAGGAGTATGAACAGGTGGAACACCTCATGGAAGCCGAATTTCCAGACCTTCAGCCAGCGGGGCTTTGTGGCATAGAATACGGCGCCTATGGTATAAAGCAGGCCGCCCACCAGCAGCCATATGAAGCCGGACAGAGGGAGGGCCTTGAAAAGAGGTACGATAAAGAATGCTGCCAGCCACCCAAGTGCAACGTAGAAGAGAGTGGAAAGCCAGCGGGGGGCACCCATCCACACCAGCTTCAGAACGATGCCGGCCAGTGCAAGGCCCCATACCACTCCGAAAAGACTCCATCCGAGAACGCCTTTGAGTGTAATCAGGCATATGGGGGTGTAGGTTCCGGCAATCAGCACATAAATCATGGTGTGATCCACACGGCGGAGTATCTGAACCACCTGCGGACCCACAGGCAGCCCGTGATAAAGGGTGGATGCCGTATAAAGGGCGATGAGGCTGATGCCGAACACCAGAGCTCCGGCCAACTGGAGGCCGCTTTGGTTGTTCACGGCTTTTATGAGAAGGTAGATCAGTCCCAGGGCAGAAAGGATGATTCCGGCTCCGTGGGTAAGAGCATTCAGAGGTTCACGAATTTTCAGCATATCAGCACCGCCTTATGTAGTATTGATTACTATGTGTTACTATTACGATACTCCTGACAGACAAATTTGTAAAGATTTAATTGACAAAAGATGCGTTAAATTTGACAATGATAACAGCCGGAATTGCCGGGAAGGAGAAACCATGTCGGAACGATTGAAAGCCCTGTTGGATTATCAGGGGCTCCCCAAGGGAGAGTTTCCAAAAATCCTTTTATATATGGACCAGCTGCTCACCTTCTTCGAAGAGTCCCTGGGGGTGTTCTGCCGAAGTCAGCGGGAGAGCATTCTGACAAAGACCATGGTGAACAATTACGTTAAGGCCAGGCTTTTGCCGCCGCCAAAGAACAAGAAGTACTCCAGAGACCAGCTGATGCAGCTGATGCTCATTTGTCACCTGAAGAATGTGCTGTCCATCGATGATCTCCGTCGCCTTACCGGTGCGGCTAAAACGGGAGAATGGCTGGGGAACGTTGGGGAATATTTTGATAGTTATTCAGAGGCGGAAAAGCGGACGATGGATGCTCTTCGGGAACGCTTTTCCTCTATGGAGAAAATGGAAGATCCCAAGGCGAGGGCCGAGGAAGCCCTGCGCCTGGCGGCCGAGGCGAATATACTCAAGCAGGCGGCAGAGCGACTGTTGATGGAGTGACACTTCCTCTTGTTTCCGAATTTATCTTCCTTTATAATGAGAAACGAAGTATCTCATCAAATCACTCGTGGGCCGCAGGCCCACTTTTTAATGAAAGGACACTTATTATGAGTATTCTGACTGTTACGAACCTGAGCCACGGCTTTGGTGACCGCGCCATCTTCAACAATGTATCCTTCCGCCTGCTGAAGGGGGACCATATCGGTCTTATCGGCGCCAACGGAGAAGGTAAATCCACCTTCATGAACATCATCACCTCCAAGCTGATGCCGGACGACGGAAATGTAGAGTGGGCAAAAAACACCCGGGTAGGCTATATGGATCAGCATGCCAAGCTTCAGGCAGGTCAGTCCATTCGGGATGTGCTTAGAACGGCCTTCGATTATCTGTATGAGATGGAAAGCCGTGTTCATGCCATCTATGACAGCATGGCGGATGCCTCCGAGGACCAGATCAACGAGCTGATGGAGGAAGTGGGGACCATTCAGGACCTTCTGGACCACAACGACTTCTACATCATAGATGCCAAGGTGGAAGAGGTGGCCCGGGGCCTCGGCCTTGCGGATATCGGCCTGGATAAGGATGTCTCAGAGCTTTCCGGCGGCCAGCGCACGAAGATTCTTCTGGCCAAACTTTTGCTGGAGAAGCCGGACATCCTGCTGCTGGACGAGCCCACCAACTATCTGGACGAGCAGCATATCGAATGGCTGAAGCGGTACCTGCTGGACTATGAGAACGCCTTTATCCTGATTTCCCACGAGGTGAGCTTTGTCAACGCCGTGGTCAATATGATCTATCATATGGAAAACCAAGAGCTGAATCGGTTTGTCGGGGATTACGATTCCTTCCTTCTGGTGTATGAAGCCCGGAAATCCCAGCAAGAGTCGGCTTTCCGCAAGCAACAGCAGGAAATTTCAGAGCTGAAGGATTTCGTTCAACGCAATAAAGCCCGGGTTGCAACCCGGAACATGGCCATGAGCCGGCAGAAAAAGCTGGATAAGATGGATGTCATCGAACTGGCTCGGGAGAAGCCGAAGCCGGAATTCAACTTCCGGGATGCCCGCGTGTCGGGGAAGGTTATCTTTGAAGCAAAAAATCTGGTGATCGGTTATGAGGACCCCCTGTCCCGCCCCCTGGATCTTTATATGGAACGGGGACAGAAGATTGCCCTGACGGGAGCCAATGGGATCGGAAAAACAACCTTGATCCGAAGCATTCTGGGTCAGATCCCTCCGCTGTCCGGGGCTGTGAAGCTGGGTGATTCCCTCTTCACGGGGTACTATCAGCAGGAAATAAAGGAAGCCAACTACAACACCTGCATAGAAGAAATATGGCAGGAGTTCCCCTCCTATACCCAGTACGAAGTACGGGCGGCTCTTGCCAAATGCGGTCTCACCACCAAGCACATCGAGAGCAAGGTAGTGGTGCTCAGCGGCGGAGAGCAGGCCAAGGTCCGTCTCTGCAAGCTGATTAACCGCGACACCAACCTTCTGGTTCTGGATGAACCCACCAACCATCTGGATGTGGACGCGAAGGAGGAATTGAAACGGGCTCTCATTGCTTACAAGGGCAGTATCCTGATTATCTGTCATGAACCTGAATTCTATCGGGATGTGGCCACAGATGTTTGGAACTGCGAGGAATGGACAACCAAACACGTATAACTCCTCAGATGTCATATGGTTGTAATGCAAACCCGGAGCTGCGCGTGATAACATAAGGTTAACGAGGTGTATGGGTTGCCGTTCGTTCAGCGCTGGAGGTACAACACGTGAAAAAGACGATTTCGATGCTATGTATACTGACCCTTATGGCTGGGAGCGCCATTGGCGCTCACGCAGAAGCTGTTTTGCCGGCGGATGTTCTCAAAACACACTGGGCGTATGATTCTGTTGCCGCTGCGGTTGAAGATAATTGGCTGATCCTGCCGGAAGGTGCGCTCTTCGAACCGGAGGCTCTTGCAAGCCGGAAGATGGTTGCACAGCTGATGGTAAAGGCATGGGCGAAGGCACAAAAGGAAGGTCGGTCCGTTGTAGCTCTGCCGGAAGCGGAAGCTTGTATGACGGTATTTTCGGACTTAGAAAAAACGGATGTAGAATCCCAGAAGGCTCTAAAGCAACTGGTTGCCGCCGGAGTTGTCTCTGGATATCCAAAGGGAATCATCGGGGCGGAACAGTTGGTGACACGACTGGAGATGGCGGTGATGCTTTCCAAGGCCTGCTCGGATCAGGCAGCTTCGGCGGTGAAGTTTACTGACCAGGTACAAATTCCTCAATGGGGACGGGCCTCGGTGGAACGGGCCTCGGCCTTAGGTTTTATCAGCGGTTATTCGGACGGTTCTTTTCGTGCATCCCAGACGGTAACTCACGCAGAAGCGCTGCAAATGATCAGTCAATGGGCGAATCCCTCAAAAACTGCGGTTTCTGTTTCAAGGGGTCAAAAGCCTGTTCTGGCAGATGGGTTTTCCTCTGATTTGCTGACCCTGGTGAATCAGGAACGGACTGCCCGAGGACTGAGTCCTCTGAACATTAACGGCACACTGGTATCCTTGGCGGCAGACAAGGCGGCGCATATGGCCAGCGGTAATTATTTTTCTCATACCTCTCCGGGAGGAGAAGATGTTAAAGAGCTGTTTGCCAGATATGGCATGGCCAATCAGCAGGTAGGCGAAAATCTGCTGCGAATAAAAGGATCCGTATCGGCCCAAAAGGCTGTGGCAACCTGGATGCAGTCTGAGGAACATCGCAACATTATTCTCACTCCTTATACCGATACCGGAATCGGCCTTGTCCGAGCTTCCGACGGAACCATCTATATCGCTCAGGCATTTGCTTCATTTTAGCCTTGGGTAAGGAATTTCTACGGCACCTGAAAAGGTGCCGCTTCTGTTTTAGTGGGGTATAATAAGGATAAGAATAGGTTAGCGGAAAAACAGATCGGTAGTCCATAAGCTGGAGGCCGTTATGACGTGCGAACGATGTAAAAACAATGAAGCAACTGTTCACATCACCCGAGTGGTCAATGGAGACCGCAGAGAGCATCATTACTGTGAAATATGTGCCACGACCCAGGAAAATGTCGATTTTGACACCCCGTTTGCTGCCAACAGCTTTCTGACAAGCCTTATTGAATCCATTCAGAGTACGCCGATAAAAGTGAATTATATCAAGACAACAACCTGCTCCAAGTGTGGAATGAACTACGGACGCTTCCGGCAAACCGGACGACTGGGGTGCGACGAATGCTACCGCGCCTTTGAGGACAAGCTGACCCCGCTGATCAAACGGGTTCAGGGGGCGGACCGACACACCGGAAAGGTTCTGAAAAGGGCGGGAGGGGCGCTTAAGCTAAAAAGGGAAATTGAGCAATTGAAAGGCGAGCTTCAGCAGGCTATCGCCCAAGAGGCCTTTGAGGATGCCGCAGTGCTGCGGGATCGGATCCGGGAGCTTGAAAATCGGTTTGCAGAGGAAGGCGGGGGCTGCAATGACTAAATGGATGGAGTCGGAAGGGCCTTTGAAGCCCTATGTCCTGAGCAGTCGAATCCGGCTGGCCCGCAATTTTTCCTTCGTACCGTTTCCGCTGGCCATGAACGGGGAGATGGCAAACCGTGTGATTGCAGAACTGAAGGCCCGTGTGATCAACGGATCCGATAGCTTCCAAAGTGAATACAGTGCCATGGAGACGGCCCTGCTGTCCCCTCATGAAAAACGATTGTATCTGGAAAAACATCTGGTCAGCGCAGAGTTTATCAAGGGCCGGCTTCCGGGCCTGCTGCTTCTCAATCAGGATGAAAGTGTCAGCATCATGGTGAATGAAGAGGATCATCTCCGGATCCAGAGTCTGTTGCCGGGCCTTCAACTGCACAAAGCCTGGAATGCGGCCAATGAAGCGGATGATGCCATTGATGAACGGATGGAATATGCCTATGATGAACGTCTGGGATATCTTACTTCCTGTCCCACCAATGTCGGAACAGGGCTCCGGGCGTCGGTTATGATGCATCTTCCCGCACTTATGCTGACCGGGGCCATGGATCGGATACTGCAAGCGGCCAGTCAGATAGGTCTTGCGGTTCGAGGCCTTTATGGAGAGGGGTCCGAGGCGTATGGCAATATGGTACAGGTGTCAAATCAGCAGACCCTGGGTCGTTCCGAGAGGGAGCTGGTTGATACCCTGAATGATGTAGCGGGTCAAATTGCTTCAGAAGAACGGAAGGCCCGTGAACTTTTAGTGCGCAGCAGCGGACTTGAATTGGAAGACCGAATCTGGCGGTCATACGGAATCTTGAAGAATTCCCGGGTGCTTACCACCCGAGAGGCACTGGACCGATTCTCGGATCTCCGTCTTGGCATTGAAACCGGGTTGTTTGGAGTTATGGATCTCAATCAGGTGGATGCGCTCCTGTTCCGTATTCAGCCGGCTTTTCTTCAGGAAACTGCCGGACGGGAGCTGGCGGTGGAGGAACGGGACAGCTACAGGGCTCAGTGGGTGCGGGAGAGACTGGACTAAAGGGGAAGGCTGTATCTTTGGAGGAATTCAAATGTCGATATTCGAGCGGTTTTCTGAGAGCGCGAAGCACATTGTTGGGGAAGCCATGGAAGAGGCAAGGTCCCTCAAACACCATTACATCGGAACGGAACATCTGTTGCTGGGTCTTCTGCAGGTGGATGGAACCCGGGCGCATATCATTCTGAAGGAATCCGGAATGAATTATGAAACAGTTCGAAACGCCATCATCAGCAGCGTAGGGCTCGGCGAACAGCCGGTTGAAGTGGAGGGGTATACCCCCAGGGCGAAACGCAGCTTTGAGGCTGCCTTTGTGGAAGCAAGACGGTTTCGTCTCAGTACTATTGAACCGGAACAGCTGCTGCTGGGCATCCTGAGAGATCAGGATTCTTTTGCGGCCAGAGCGGCGGGGGGGAGTGGCATCACGTATGAAACCGCCTTTGAAGCCTTGGTTAAAATGATGGGCAAAGATTCTGTCCGTGATGAGAAAGAGACCCCCTATGGCCCTGGTGATAAGTCCCAGCCTTCCCTATTAAACAGGTACGGACGGGATCTGACAGCCCTGGCCAGGGAGGGGAAGCTGGACCCCGTTATCGGGCGGGAGGACGAAATTCGAAGGGTTATTCAGGTGCTGAGCCGGCGGACCAAGAACAATCCCTGCCTTATCGGAGAACCGGGAGTAGGTAAAACGGCGGTGGTTGAAGGGCTGGCCCAACAGATTGCAGCGGGAACCATAACCGACATTCTGAAAAACAAACGGGTGATTTCGCTGGATATGGCAGTCATATTGGCCGGAGCCAAATACCGGGGGGAATTCGAGGAGCGGCTCACCCGGGTGGTAGAGGAAATCAAGCGGGACGGAGATATCATCCTTTTCATCGATGAAATGCATACCATCGTGGGGGCGGGCAGCGCGGAGGGAGCCATCGACGCGTCCAACATATTGAAGCCGGCTTTGGCCCGGGGAGAACTGCAGGCCGTGGGAGCCACCACCCTGGATGAGTACAAGAAGCATGTGGAGAAGGATGCCGCACTGGAACGGCGTTTTCAACCGGTTATGGTGGAAGAGCCCTCCGTGGGAGACACCATTGAGATACTGAAGGGGCTCCGGGACCGCTATGAAGCCCATCACAAGGTGAAGATAACCGATGATGCGTTGACGGCCGCCGCAGAGTTGTCCCATCGGTATATTTCAGGGCGTTTTCTGCCGGATAAAGCCGTGGATATTATGGACGAGGCGGCGTCAAGAATCAAGCTTCAGGTTAATCTGCACCCTGAGGAGGTCGATTCTCTTGAGGCGGAAATCGAGTCTTTGCAGCAGCAAAAAGACCGTGCAGTATTGAACCAGAATTATGAAGTGGCCGCTGGGATACGAGATCAGGAGCGCCATAAGAAAGAGCAGCTGGAACAGTTGAAGCTCCGTTGGCAGAAGAACCGGATGTCCAATGAAGTGGTCACGGAGGAGGACATTGCCCATATTGTTTCACTCTGGACGGGGATACCGGTTAAGCGGCTGGCTATGGGGGAATCAGAAAAACTGATGGCCATGGAGGGGCTTTTGCATCAACGGGTGGTGGGACAGGAGGAGGCGGTATCGGCTGTGTGCCGTGCAATCCGCAGAGCCCGGGTGGGATTGAAAAGCCCGAACCGCCCTATCGGCACGTTCATTTTTCTGGGTCCCACAGGAGTAGGAAAGACGGAGCTGTCCAAGGCTCTGGCCGAAGCGCTCTTCGGAGATGATCATGCCCTGGTTCGGGTAGATATGTCGGAATATATGGAGAAGCACTCCGTATCAAAGCTCATCGGATCCCCTCCCGGCTATATCGGCTATGATGAAGGGGGCCAGCTGACAGAGAAGATACGACGGAAGCCTTATGCAGTGATCCTCTTTGATGAAGTGGAAAAAGCGCATCCTGATGTTTTCAACCTGTTGCTTCAGATGCTGGATGACGGCCGATTGACAGATGCCAGGGGCCGGGTGGTGGATTTTCGCAATGCGGTGATCGTTCTTACATCCAATGTGGGAGCAGAACGGATCAAGAAGCAGAAGACCATGGGGTTCACCGGTTCCTCAGAAGGAATGAAGGATTATGAGAATATGAAGGAACGGCTCATGGAAGAGTTGAAGGGGAGCTTTCGGCCTGAATTCCTGAACCGTATCGATGAAATCGTGGTGTTCCATGCTCTGAGCCGCGAGGATGTACGGCGGATACTGGATATCTTCTTGCAGGAACTGGCAAAACGACTGGAAACGTTGAGTCTGACCCTTGAAATGGATGATAGGGCCCGGGAATTTTTGCTGAATGAGGGCTACAGCGAGGAATACGGTGCCCGGCTTTTAAAACGAGTCCTGACAAAGCGCGTGGAGGATAAACTGGCGGAGGCCATACTGACAGGGAAAATAGCCCGGGGAAGCCGGGTTCTGATTACGGCTGATGAAACGGAAATTCGGTTGGAACGGGCTGAGGAGGCAGATTTTGGCAAAGCAGAAAACTAAGTTCGTATGTCAGGCGTGTGGATTCATCAACAGCAAATGGATGGGAAAATGCCCTGAATGCGGCACATGGGACAGCATTGTGGAAGAACGGATTGATGAAGATCGCCGCGGAACCTTGAAGGAAAGCGGAATTGGCGCCCCGAAACCCTGCAAGCTGGATGAAATCGCCCTCAATGAGGAAGAACGAATGCTGACGGGGATCGGGGAACTGGACCTTGTGCTGGGGGGAGGCCTTGTAAAGGGATCTTTGGTGTTGGTGGGCGGGGAGCCCGGCATCGGGAAATCCACCCTGCTTTTGCAGGTGGCAGATCAGGTAGCCAGAAACAAACGGAAGGTGCTGTACGTATCCGGAGAGGAGTCCCTTCGGCAGACCAAGCTGCGGGCTTCCAGGCTGGGCATTGCAGGAGAGCAGCTGTACCTAATCTCGGAGAACGAACTGGAATTGATTTTTTCAGCCATTTCGGATCTCAAGCCGGACCTGGTTATCATCGACTCCATTCAGACAGTATTCCAGGCAGATATCCAATCGGCTCCCGGGAGCGTCAGTCAGGTCCGTGAGGCTACGGGCCAGCTGATGCGGTTGGCAAAGGGTATGGGAATCACCGTGTTGATTGTGGGGCACGTCACCAAGGCGGGGGCTCTGGCAGGGCCCAAGGTTCTGGAACATATGGTGGATACGGTACTTTATTTTGAAGGCGAGAAGCACCATCTGTTTCGGGTACTCCGGGCGGTGAAGAACCGCTTCGGAAGCACCAACGAAGTGGGGATCTTTGAAATGACCGGTGAGGGGCTTATGGAGGTCAGCAATCCGTCTCATCTTTTCCTGTTGAACCGCCCGGAACAGGCCTCCGGCAGTGTGGTCATGAGCAGTGTGGAAGGGAGCCGTCCGATTTTGGTGGAAATACAGGCTCTGGCAGCCCCGGCTCCCTTCGGAACCCCCAGGCGGATGGCGGTGGGGGTGGATTACAACCGGTCCGCCATGCTGATTGCGGTCCTTGAAAAGCGGCTTGGAATGCGTTTTCAGGATCATGATGCGTATATCAATGTGGTGGGAGGGATGGAGCTGGGAGAACCCGCGGCGGACCTGGCCATCATGGCGGCGCTGGCCTCCAGCTTGCGGAACGATCCCATGGAATCCGACATGGTGGTGTTTGGTGAGGTGGGGCTGACCGGTGAGGTTCGTGCGGTGAACGGAGCCGAAAAAAGAGTCGTGGAAGCCCAAAAACTAGGCTTCAAAAAAATAGTCATGCCCCAGGGAAACCTGGCGGAGTGCAAAGGAATCAAAGGCATCGAAATGATGGGAGCAATAACACTGGAAGAGGCCTTCCGGCATATGTTCGGGAGATGATCTGTATTTTGAATCCCAAGCCCCAGAAAACAACTGCGTAGTTCCCTTCAAAATTGGGTATTATAGGCGATATCCCTATTGAAGGAGGTGTCGCCATGAAGCCTTTTCGCAGGCATACCGAAGATTTTCTGGAAAAACTCAAGCTTCTGGCGCCCGGGACGGTGCTCTATCAGGGAATTGAAAACGTTTTAAGGGCGAAGACCGGGGCGCTGATCGTCATCGGTTACAATGATCAGGTGGCGCGGCTGGTGACCGGGGGCTTTGCCATAAATACCGATTTCTCCGCCAGTGCTCTTTATGAGCTGGCAAAAATGGATGGAGCCGTGATTCTCAGCAACGATGCCAGAAGGATTCTCTATGCCAATGCGGAGCTGAGCCCGGATCCGGGGATACACACCTCGGAAACCGGAATACGCCACCGCTCTGCGGAGCGGACTGCCCGGCAGACGGGACTTGCGGTGGTGGCGGTATCCCAGCGGCGGGATGTCATAACCCTCTTCAGGGGGCCCCACAAATATGTGTTTCAGGAAGAAAATAAGCTCCTGACCAAAGCCAACCAAGCTCTTCAAACCCTGGAGAAATACCGGCGGTATCTTGACGATGCCCTTAAGGTCCTGAACAGATTGGAAGTGGAGGACAAGGTCACCCTGGGGGATGTATGCCTGGTGGTGAAGCTGATGGAGATCGTTTATCGGATCGCGGATGAGATTGAGGTGTACACCATTCAGCTGGGGAACGAAGGCCGATTGGTAAGGATGCAGCTGGAGGAGCTAAGCGCTTCACTGGATCAGGAATACAGGAATGTGGTGCTGGATTATGAGAATATGGAAGATCGGTTCACCTTGGCTCTCTTCGGAGAACTGATGGAGGCACTTTCGGATGAAGCCCTGCTGGACCATTCCCGGATTGCCGGTGTACTGGGGTATCGGGATGAGGAAGAGGTGTTGGACGCACCGCTGGCACCGCGGGGGTATCGTCAACTGGCGCATATTCCCAGGCTCCCTCAGTCGGTCATCGCTAAGGTGATTCATCACCACAGCGATTTTCAGGGAATGCTGAAGGCGGATTCACTGGAGCTGGAGGAGGTGGATGGAGTCGGCGAAGTGCGGGCCAGGGCCATCTATGAAGGCCTCAGAAGAAAGCGGGAAGCGGCTAGGGGAAACACAGCCTTCAATGTGTGAAACACATAGAAAAGCCAGCCAAGGTGTTCGTTTGGCTGGCTTTCGATTGATTTTCAGCAGGTTTCATCCGTGACAAGCGCTTTATCGCCTGTCCTTTAGTACATCCCGAATTTGCCCAGAGTGGTAATGGTGTTATATTCCTTGATCATGGCATCGTATAGGTTAAGATCCATACGATTGCACAGGGCGGCCAGGTAAAAAAGATGGTTGCCCATTTCTTTTTCAAGCACTTCCTGACAGGCCGGGCAGAGGGTTCCCTTCAGGTGGGCATCGTTTATTTCCTTAAGCTGATCGAAGGTTACTTCATCTGGGTATGGGGTTTTGTGGGCGGCCAGAGTCAGGCACCCGCATGTTGTGACGGTCTTGATCACGGCCCGATTGGTCAGGGCTGTGGATTCCTGAAGCTTGGTGATGATATCCAGTATACTGCGGTTGCGTATCAGAACGTCGTCAACAGCACTTTGAAATTGATCACACAGCAGATCCTTCATGAGAATCACCTCCTGTTCGCGTGTTATAGATCCGTGCAAAAACTATTATATCACGAATCTGCTGAGAGCCGCCAGTTGTAAGCCTTAAAGCATGATAAAAATCGTGTTGACAATTTCTTTTGCCCTGTGATAAAATCGAGTTTTATTGACACTCCCCCGGTTGGTAGACTATAATGGAATGAGATGGTTCTGAAGGAGGGGTTCGATGTATCAGATTGGTGACAGGATTGTATATCCCATGCATGGAGCCGGTGTCGTTGAGTCGATAGAGGACCGTGAATTTCTTGGTGAAAACCAGCGTTTTTTGGTAGTGAGTCTTCCTCTGAAGCATATGAAAGTGATGCTGCCGGAGAGAAATGTAACGACCCTGGGTGTTCGGGAAGTCATTGAGCCTCACAAGATTCCAGATGTTCTTACCGTTTTAGGTGAAGCAACAGATGAAATGAACCAAAACTGGAATCGAAGATACCGCGACAACATGGACAAGATACGGAGCGGGGATATTTTTGAAGTGGCTCAGGTTGTCCGAAACCTGACCCATATGGATCATATAAAAGGTCTTTCTACCGGAGAGCGGAAAATGCTTTCAGACAGTCGGCAGATTCTTGTCAGTGAGCTGATTTTGGCAAAAAACACGACAGAATCTGATGTTGAACGGCTTATTCAAGGGGCCTTGGTTGACTGAGCCTTCATATGAGCACACGAAAAGCCGCGCAATACGGCTTTTTTCTTTATATATGGACAAAATGTAAAAGGTTTTTAATGGAATCTTAAAACGAATAACGGCCTAGAATGTTTGTGTTACAGGGTTATGCACGCAATATGCATAACTTTGCCCCTGTATTTGCCCCTGTATTACTTGTCAGGTAATGATTTTGGACCTTTGCTAAATAGAAAAAAACCTTCGGAATTAACCAAAGGTTTTTTTATTTAGCCCGATTTTTTCTAACCTCTTCCATCTCCCTTTGTGCCAAGTCATCGGAAACGTGTACGTATAGGTCCATGGTGGTAGCTATCTTCGCGTGGCCTAGAATCTTCTGTAATGCTTTAGGTTTCATTCCGTTTTCAATGCACCGAGTGGCAAATGTATGCCTTAATTTATGGGGGCTTATTTCGGATACGCCCATATCTCTCGTCATCCTGTCCATTGCTTTCCCTAAACGTTCAATGCTAATCGGTTGTCCTTTCCGGTCAGAGCAAATCAATTTAATATGTTTGCTTTTGGACTCCATGTATCGGAGCAGTGCTTCTGTTTCTGGCCACATGGGCACATTGCGAATACCGGCAACAGTTTTGGTCGAGCACTTTTCCCTACGTTCTCGTCCGCTGGGATTAAGATCGTCGTCGTACGTTTGTATCGTCTGTGCGTTTCGTAGTACCCGTATAACGTTATTTGCGTAGTCGATGGCCTTGCGCTCCAATGCGATTACTTCGCCCGGCCTAAGACCCGTCCAGAGCATTAGAAGGCATACGTCCCCCATGTCATAGCTGAGCACATTATCTGTGAAAATCATTTCATCTTTCAAAGAGAAAATGACAATAGACTTTTTATTGCTCTTTGGCAATTCCACAGACTTGGTAGGTAGATTTCGGATGATATCCAACCTCCATGCTTTATACACTGATCCGCGGATCACGGTATACATAAGTGCAATTGTGGCACCGCTAAACTCTTTCTCATGCATTTCATTCACGAGGTTCTGGATGTCATCGCCGCGCAACTTCTGCAGCTTGATTTCCCCGATGGTATCATGGATGTACAATTTCCACATATTGTTGTAATCCTCGAAGGTTTTTGGTTCTACGGCATTCTTCTTATACACAATCAGCCAGCGCTTGATCCACTGGTTCAATTTGATTTTAGAAGGCTCTACGTAGTCGTCGTTATCGCGGTCGGCCTTGGCTCTATTCCAACGTTCTATGACATCGGTTTTGTCCATGCCAGTGATATACTTAGGCTTACCGTTAACATAGAATACCGCTTCCCAACGCTTATCATTCTTCTGCTTTATGGACCCCTCACCTTTGGCGCGCCGTGTTGTGCGCTTTGCCATAAATTTCACCTTCCTTTTGGTTTTTGGGCATAAAAAATACACCCATTGAAGGATAGGTGCTCTGAATGATATAATACCGGTGTAAGCAGGTATCATCAGGGCATCTGTCCCAGTGGTATCTAAGCAGCTCTCTGTGTTGGTAGCACAGGGGGCTGTTTTTTTATTTCGTTTATGGAAGCATTGACGAATTTGTTTTAAAATTTCCCTCTCAGTTCAACAGCTTTGCCTAATATCTCGACCGGCAGTTTTTTGATTTCCTCGTTGCTGTAAAACGTTGGCTCGTATGCTTGATTGAAAGATTGAAGCATGATACCCGCCTCAGTTTTGATGACTTTCTTTAATGTGGCATCTTCGCCGTTTATAAATACCGCAGCAACATCTCCGGAATCAATGTCGGATTGTTTGCGAATAATTACAACATCTCCATCGACGATTCGGGGGGCCATGGATGTGCCTCTTACCTGTAAACCGAAGTGCTCACCTAGAGAAGCCATTTCCGCGGTTATTTCTTCGAAGTCAAGGATGTTCTCGGTTGCGGTTAGGGGGATTCCGGCAGCTATACGGCCGAGTACTGGGATTTTTTTAGTAGTAAACGCAGGCTGAGCTGAAACTAAGTAATTGGGTTGAGATATATATTTTGTAGGTGGGTCGTGTTTTTCATATCCAGGTAACCCGAGCAACCACATTGCGTTTACGTCCCTATATTTATTAAGAAGTGCATTGATTGTAGGGTCTTTAGGAAAAACAGCGCCGGTGGTATACCTTGATATTGTTGCGGGGCTCAACCCGAGATCTTCTGCAACGGTATAAATTGTGTCTCCGTGCGCTTCCATGATTTCTTTCAGATGAAGTGCAAATAAGCGCTTATCAGCTGATGGTTTCTCGTTCCTCGTTGTAGCCACAATCGCCGCCCTCCTCCATATGCTTTGCGATTCTATTATATCATGTATGTTGCATAATGGTGCAACAATATAAAAAAATATCGCAAAAATGTTGCAGTATGGATTGACAACCCCTTTTTGTGGTGATATCCTAACCGCAAGTTGCATTATGAAACAAACGTTGCAGGGAAGGAGGTGGTGTCTTGGAGAATAGAAGGTGTGCATTAGATGGACTAAAGGGGTTAATGAGAGAAAGAGGCAGTTCTTATCGAAGCGTTGCGGCAGAGGTTGGAATAGGCTTCAATACCTTGAGCAACAAGGTTAACGGAAAGTCCGATTTTACACTCACCGAGCTGTGTCGCATCATAGCTGTGCTCAACATGGATGAAACTGAGATATGGAGAATTTTTTTTGCCCCCGTGTTGCAAAATGAAACCAAAACGATGCAACGTGCAACAAGTTTCAAATGATAATTTGCACAAGCAGTATTCAGGGGAATAATACGCTCCCCAAAAAAAGAAAGAACCCCTTGCGACAACAAGGGGGCGTTTAAGAAAAAACTCTACTAACAGTATATCACAGGAGGAATGCGAAATGAACGAATTGATTAGATTTGAAAATGGTGAAGTGAAAATGGATTCCAGAATGATTGCTGAGCATTTTGGAAAAGACCATAAAAATGTGCTTGCAGACGTCAGGGACGAACTTGAAAGCTTAGAAATTGCAGGACTTTCTGATCAGCTGATTTTTCAGCCGATTGAATATCTTGATGGACGAAACAGAAAGCAAAAGGCATTCGAAATGGGTGAAGAAGGTGCGATGCAATTGGCTGCCAGATATGACGCTGTATCCCGGCGGAAGCTCATTCTTAAGATTAAGGAGCTAAAAACTAAACCACAAGAGCAGCAAATCCCCAAGAGCCCCATGGAGTTTATCGTAATGATGGCGCAGGAAAATATGAAAATTGAAAAACAGGTGAACCAACTTACCGTTGATGTACAGACAATTAAAGCTGCATCCGTTGTTGAAACCGATGACTGGCGCAGTGAGATTACAGCGAAAATGAATGCAGTCGTTATGGCCCGGGGTGGTGGCAAGGACACGCACTTAGATGTCCGCAGTGAGAGCTATCAAGCGCTGGAATTGAAAGCCCGCTGCAACCTCGCACTGCGGCAGGAGAATAAGAAGGATCGTATGCGCCGCATTGGCGCTAGCATGACCGCTATCAAGAAAATTAGCAAAATAGATGTCATCGAAGAGGATGCTCATTTGAAATCTATCTATACCGGCATTGTTCGGGACATGGTCATCAAATACTGCTGAGGAGGCCTAGAATGGAAAACTTGAAAGTTTTGACCCCGAAAACCTTCGCAGAGCTGTTCGGGGATGATGGCGGTGAACAAAGGGGCAGATTCACGGAAACAACAGCCTTGGCCCTTTTCAAATCCGAAGAATTTCCTTCGTTCAGAATCGGGCGAAACTGGTATGCCACAACTGAAAATGCTATCGAATGGTTAAAAAATTCAGGGAACAAGAGGATAGACCGCAAGAAGGTATCCGAATGAACCGCTACCAGCTCCGCCGGCAGAAACGTAAGCGCGAACACCGCTGCACCCGCTGCGGACATGATCTGCGGTGAGGCTGGCAGTACGTGAACTGTCACAGCTGTCATGTGATCTCGGCAGAGAGTACCAAGGCCCGGAGGGACCGGGAGAAAGGAGATCTAATGAAACTCGATAACATCCCGACCAGTGAGCTGGTTGAAGAACTTGAAAGACGTGCCGGCGTAACAACCAAGAGGGCAGAGCCTCACGAGATGTGTGAGGTCAACTGTGAAGGCCCTGCCATCGTATTGGTCGTTACAGATTAGCCAATTTTCTTGTACGGAAATGAAGTCTTGATGTAAGCCGCGTGGTATTCGCCTTTAGATCCTGCGTTCAAGAGTCCTGAATAGATGGATTCAGGAACGCCTGAGTAATCGTAGCAACCGGATTTAAACTGCACACGCAATGTTCGGCTTGCTGGGTCGTAGCCTACGGCGGACAAGTTGCTTGATACAACTGGAATCATGTTCATCGTGATCACCTCCTTTCATTGCCAATTTATCACAGGGCATGAATGGAAACAACCAAAAGGAGAACTGATTTGAAGAATCACAAAGTGAGAGTAGGAAACTTGGTTTACAAGGTGAAGGTCATCGACCACCCGGAAACTATACAGGGAAAGGAAGTTGCGGGTTGTATCTTCTATAGCGAGTCACGGATCCATATTCGGGAAGATGGTTTTTCGGCGCGGAAGATGGAAGAGACCTGGTGGCACGAGGTTGTTCACGCCATCACTGCTGGCTACGGCATTGATCTTGGGGAGCACGATGAAGATATCACCCAGCAACTGGCCGTCGGACTGCATGCTCTGATGATGGATAACGGTCGGCTCCCCGGCCAAGCGGAGGACTCAAATGTCTAAAGAACACCTAAAAACTATCCTGTACGAGATACGGGTCCGCACGGAAGGCGTGTCGCACGGCTACAGGGACACGCTCACCACGAAGGAGCAAGGCCAGCTGCATCAGCACATCAACGAGCTGGACAAGATGGTGAGGAGGTTGAAGGAGTGAAGCGCCAGACCGAGCCCACGGCTAAAGAAATTGAAATTGCCCGATGCATCACTCGCTTTACGACCGATAACGGATTCCCGCCGACCGTCCGCGAAATAGGCGAGGCCGTAGGGTTGGCATCCACGAACACTGTCCACTTCTATCTCGAGAAAATGGTGCGCAAAGGGATGATTGTCAAACGATCAGGATCCCCAAGGTCAATCGTAGTTGTAAAGGGGGCCATAGAATGAACCCAGCAGGCAGCAATATCCACCGATACCGAAAGGCCGTGCTCTTCGCCACCATCCGGGCCGTGATTGCATTCGCTACTGGGTGCCTATTGATTGCCTGTGGAATCCACATAAACGAGCAGGCACGAATCATCAAGGCCCAGGACACCACAATCAAGACGCAGGACCTTCGGATCATCAACCTGGTCGGTCGGGTCGGGGAACTTGAAGCGGAAGCAGTTAAGGCAGCAGATACCATCAATACCAGCAGAGGAGGAGCCAGAATGCCCCTGATCAAATGGACTGTTGAAGAAGTCAAGGCCATGGCGAAGGTGGTTCATGCGGAAGCACAGGGCGAACCACCACACGGAAAGATGATGGTGGCCAGAGTAATTATGAACAGGGTCGAAGGGAACCCGGGCATGACGGTGGACGAAATCATCAACCGACCGAACGCCTTCGCCCAGGCAGACACGTTCGACAGCTACGACCTCAACGCCGTGTTCGAGGCAGCTATTGAAACCAGATATCAAGATGTGTTCACCTTTTTTAACCCTTCCACCGCCACCAATAAAGAGTTTGTGGCCAGCAAGATGGATGATGTGGTGCTGACAGTCGGTAATCACGTGTTTTGCAGGTAGGAGGTACGCATGAGCGATGGATTCGTAGTGCTTTACTGCAAAGACGGTTTGCTTTATCCAGTGGCTCTCACAGAGTCACAACACTCGTTACTCCAGGGCGTTATAGGAATCGCACTTGACCACAAGGTAGTGTGCGACTTCAACAATCCTCAAGGGCGGGCCATAAATACAGCAGAGCAACTTCTAAAAACGAGGTGACGCCATGTGCAATATCAAATGTTGCCACGGCTGTGTGGCTCCGAAGCGGTACCCAGGCTGCAGGGATCACTGCCCGGAGTACAAGGCCGAGAAGGCCGAGTGGGATGCCGCCAAGAAAGCGCCGGCTGTTGCGGAGTACATCGCGCAGGCGAAGTGCCGGTATTTGAACAGTCATGTTAGAAATCCATACAAAGTGAGGGCTTGAAGAATGCCAAAGATCGAGTATGTTCCAAAAAACTTTCGACCAGAGAGCTTGGACCTCATCGGAAAAATTAATGATGTCATCATCGATTATGAGTGCCAGGGGTTTAATCTAACGCTCAGACAAGTGTATTACCAAATGGTAGCCCGAGCAATCATACCAAATAATGAACGCAGCTACAAAAACCTCGGCAGTCTTATCAGTGATGCGAGACTTGCGGGTCTGATCGACTGGACGGCGATTGAAGACAGGACTCGTAATCTGAAAGGGAATTCGCATTGGTCGACCCCCGGCGGAATGATTGATTCGGCGGCATATTCATACCATATTGATCACTGGAAGGGTCAAGAAAACTATGTTGAGGTGTGGGTCGAAAAGGACGCGCTCGTCGGTATTGTGGGCCAAGTCTGCAAGCAGCTTGATGTTAGTTTCTTCTCCTGCCGCGGTTATGTCAGTCAGTCGGAAATGTGGGTAGCGGCCCAACGGCTTAAGCGCCGACAAGATAGCGGCCAGAACATCGTGCTGTTGCACTTGGGGGACCACGACCCCAGCGGTAGAGATATGAGTCGTGACATTGTAGACAGGCTGCGCACGTTTGAAACTAATTATTTTGATTTTCAACGATTAGCCCTGAACATGGACCAGATCGAACTCTATAACCCGCCACCAAACCCCACCAAGGTAACAGATAGTCGAGCTGCGGGTTATATAGAAGAGTTCGGCCATGAATGTTGGGAGCTCGATGCGTTAGAGCCGATGGTGATAAGCGATCTGATCAGGAAACACGTACAAGAGCACAGAGACGCAAAGTTGTACGAGGCCCAGCTTCGACGGGAGAGAGAAGAAAAAGACCTGCTGGAAGAGTTGGCAGAGAATTGGCCCTCTGTATCGGAAAACTGGAAAGCTATTCGGGATCAATATTGTTAGAAGAAAGGAAGAACATGAATGATAGCAATATTCGAGATTGAAGAGCAGTGCCTGGAGCTGGGCGGTGGCGAGTTTGAACCCTTTGTCAATCGGTTGGAGAATGCCGAACATCTGATGGTTATGCAGCACTATGATGGGCAAGTCTTCAGTCGTGACGATGGCAAGATGACGCCAGCAGCCTGGGCCCATGTGGTGGAAGCGACCACAGGCCTAGAGGGCGAAATCTGTATTGAGGCGAGGACCGGAATCCTGTTTGTGGAGTCAGAGCATCCGGATGCGTTCGTGAAGTTGGTTGCGTTGGTGGCCAAGGAGGCTATTGAGGGGCCACTGGATAAGGAGGCTTGATGAGAATCAAAGAAGTTCCGCTTTCGAAGATGAACCACGTCTTCCGCAATAAAAAGCCCAGGGGGCTCTTCCTGGCCAAGGGCACAAACTGCTGGCTGGCCATGGACAACCGTAACAACCACCCACACGAGATGGCGTTTTCTACCCGTGAAGCAGCTGAGAAATGGCTGAACCTTTGTGACGCGAGTATGTACGGTCAGGTGAATGTTGATGAGGTGTTAAGGGGGAGGTGAATAAGAAATGGAAGTAAGTGATATCAAATTTCGAGGCAAGCGGATTGATAATGGCGAATGGATATATGGGGACCTGACCAGGTATTCCAAAGCGATGAGCTACATCACAGAAGACTTGATCGAAGACAAGGTGCACCAGGTTCACACCTCTACTGTGTGTCAGTACATCGGGTTGAAGGATTTGGACGGCGTTGAAATATATAAGGATGACATTGTCGAGGTTGTTGGCAATTACAAGCCTGGGCGCTATGTCGTGGTATGGGACAGCTATCGAGTTGCCTGGTGGGGCGAAAATATCAAACACAATCAACGCGAAAACGAACACGATAATGATTATATTCAACTGCTTGGAGCTTTCCAAGACTCGGTGCGTAAAGTCATCGGCAACCTCCACGACCAAAAAGGAAAAGCCGCCCGATAAGAGGCAGCAGAAACAAAATGTCAGCTTCAATGTAACACAAAATAATCCAAAAGACAAATAGGAGGGGATTCTTTGATCCAGGTGACTTGGACGCAACCTAAAATGTGCTGCACCTGCAAGACTTGGGTCATGAGTGGGTGGCAGAAGGCGCGGCAGTGTCCGGGTGGCTATTGTCTGGACCAATACTGCGACGAATGTGGAAGGTTGGCCGGTGTAATGACTGAGGATGAACCAAGCTCAAAGCGCCGTGCAGGCCCAGTGAAAGCAACGATTGAATTATCGCCTCTGGAACAGTGCGCGATCGATATGGAGGACAACTATGCAGATGAAGATCAATAAGCTTGAAATCGAGAATGTGAAGCGTGTAAAAGCGGTGAAGATTGAGCCGACCGCCAATGGCCTGACAATCATAGGCGGGAACAATGGTCAGGGTAAAACATCAGTGCTGGACAGTATCGCCTGGGTTCTTGGTGGCAACAAGTACCGGCCTTCGGAGCCGCAGCGGGAAGGATCGGTTATCCCTCCTTCCCTCCGGATTGTCATGAACAACGGCCTGGTCGTGGAGCGTAAAGGAAAGAATTCCGACTTAAAAGTGACGGATCCCAATGGCGAAAAAGCCGGGCAGAATCTACTGGATTCCTTCGTGGAACAATTTGCCCTGGATCTGCCTAAATTCATGGCACAGACCAGTAAAGAAAAAGCCGCTACACTTCTGCGCATCATCGGAGTTGGGGCTGTCTTGGATGAGCTGGAGCGAAAGGAAAAGGAAGTCTATAACCGGCGCCATACCATTGGCCAGATTATGGACCAGAAGAAGAAGTATGCCTTGGAGCAGCCGTACTACACGGAGGCGCCCAAGGAGCCAATATCTGCTTCTGACTTAATCAAACAGCAACAAGCAATACTAGCCAAGAACGGCGAAAATCAGCGCAAGCGCGACCAAAAAGAACGTTACGACGCTGAACTGGCCAGAGCTCAAATTGCTTTTGATGAGGCAAAGAAACGCCTTGAAATTGCGGAACAGAACGCGATTGATGCCAGGAAGACCGCCATCGACCTTCAGGATGAATCGACCGCGGAGCTTGAGAAAAACATCCGGGAGGTTGATGATATCAATCGAATGGTACGAGCCAATCTGGACAAGGATAAGGCCGAGGAAGATGCCAAGGACTACGAAGATCAGTACAATCAACTTTCACTGGAACTTGAGGGAATCCGGAAGGAAAAAACCGATCTGCTGAACAATGCGGATCTTCCGCTGAGTGGTCTGTCGATTCAGGATGGCGATCTGATTTATAACGGTTTTCGGTGGGACGGCATGAGCAGCGCTGATCAACTGAAGGTGTCCACAGCAATCATCCGGAAGCTGAATCCGGAATGTGGCTTTGTTCTCCTGGACAAACTGGAACAGATGGACATGGTCACCCTGAAGGAATTTGGCACATGGCTGGAACAAGAGGGCCTACAAGCGATTGCCACTCGGGTAAGCACAGGAGAAGAATGCGCAGTGATTATTTCTGACGGCTATGACATCCGGAACAACACCCTGACTACAGATCCGGAGGCCGTTGAAGCGCCGAAGTGGAAGGAAGGAGAGTTTTAATGGAAATCATAAGAGGTAAGCAAAAGCGGGCTCAAAAGGTTGTCGTGTACGGCCCCGAGGGCGTCGGGAAATCAACCTTCGCATCGTTGTTTCCGAATCCGCTTTTCATCGATACGGAAGGATCCACAGCAGAACTGGATGTAGCCAGAACACCCGAGCCATCCAGCTGGGCCATGCTGATGAACCAGCTGGAATGGGTGAAGGTCAACCGCTCATGTGGGACCCTGGTCATAGACACTGGCGACTGGGCGGAGAAACTTTGCAGGGAATATGTTTGCAGTCAGGGTGGTGTAAAGAGCATTGAGGATTTCGGATATGGCAAGGGGTACACCAAACTGGCAGAGGCGTGGGGGAAATTCCTTGACAAGCTCACCGAGCTGATTGACGCCGGGATCCATGTTGTCATCAACGCACACGCCCAGATGCGAAAGTTTGAACAGCCAGAAGAAACTGGTTCATATGACCGGTGGGAGCTGAAGCTTGAGAAAAAGACAGCCCCCCTCACCAAAGAATGGGCGGACATGATCCTGTTTGCCAACTACGAGATTCTGGTGGTGAACGTGGACAACCATGGTGCCGCCAAAGGAAAGAACAAGGCCAGGGGAGGCAAGCGTGTCATGTACACCCAGCATCATCCGGCGTGGGACGCGAAAAATCGGCACGGGCTTGAGGAAAAGCTGGACTTCGATTTTGGACAGATTGCGCATATCTTTAAAACTCCCGCACCGGTTCATACAGTGATCGCGGAAACAAAGATTGCAGCTCCCACTGAAACAACACTTGAAGCAGAAGGATTCACAGAGGCGCCGGAAGCTCCGGAAATGGAAGAGGTGTTCAGCTTGCCGAGTGGGTTGCCTAAGGCTCTGAAGGATTTGATGATGGCAAACGAAGTAACGGTTTCTGAAATTCAGGAAGTTATCGGGAAAAGAGGTTATTTCCCTAAGGACACGCCGATCGAGAATTTACCGCTGGATTTTGTGAACGGCGTGCTGGTAGGCGCATGGAAACAGGTATTTGAGGCAGTAAAGGTCAACCGAGACGACATCCCATTTAACTAACCCTATGGAGGTAACGAAATGACTCAGAATATCGAACGTGAATTTGATTGGAATGATGAGATTGAAAAGGACAGTGGAGATTTTATCCTCCTGAAGCCAGGAGATTACGACTTCACTGTAACTAACTTCGAGCGAGGCCGTTATGATGGCGGGGACAGGTTGCCCCCCTGCAACATGGCTATCGTCCACTGCCAGATTGATACGCCCGAAGGTAGCACGACAATTCAAAACCGTCTGTTCCTTCATAGCAAGACGGAGGGGATCCTGTCGGCGTTCTTCAGTTCCATTGGTCTTAAGAAAAAGGGTGAGAAGCTGAAGATGGACTGGAACAAGGTGGTTGGCGAAAAAGGCCGGTGTAAGGTGGAAACACGGATATGGAAAGGTGAGAACAACGAAGATAAGCAGTCCAACGATATCAAACGTTTTTATCCACGAGAGGACAATCTTGCTACGGGGTACGTTCCCGGAAAGTTCTAGGTGGGTGTCATGGAACTAAGACCCTATCAAGAACAAGCAAAGGCGGCCGTGCTTACCCAGTGGGATAAGGGGGTTAAAAAAACCCTCCTGGTCCTTCCCACTGGGACCGGTAAAACCATTGTATTTTCGAAGATTATTGAAGACCGGGTCAGGACCGGCGAAAGGGTCCTGGTCCTGGCCCATCGGGGAGAGCTGCTGGATCAAGCTGCTGATAAGTTGGAGAAATCAACCGGACTCATTTGTGCCAGGGAAAAAGCTGAGGACACAAGCCTCGGCTCCTGGTACCGGGTGGTAGTGGGATCCGTGCAGACCCTAATGCGGGAAAAACGGCTGAAGCAGTTCGGCAACGACCACTTCGGTACCATCATCATCGATGAGGCTCATCACTGCATCAGTGATTCCTACCAGTCTGTACTAAGCCACTTTGACGAAGCGAACATCCTCGGGGTGACAGCTACCCCTGACCGCGGGGATATGCGGAACCTGGGCTCTTATTTTGAGTCATTGGCGTATGAGTATTCCCTTCCAAAAGCAATCAAAGAGGGATATCTGGTGCCCATCAAGGCTCAGACGATTCCCTTGAAACTTGACCTCTCAGGTGTTGGCCAGCAAGCTGGCGATTATAAAGCGTCCGATATCGGTACCGCATTGGATCCGTACCTCTACCAGATTGCTGATGAGATGGCAAAGGTCTGTATGGACCGAAAGACGGTGGTATTCCTGCCGCTGATCAAGACGAGCCAGAAGTTCACGCGGATCCTCAACGAAATGGGTTTTGCGGCCGCAGAGGTGAACGGGGAATCCACGGACAGGGCTCAAGTGTTGCAGGATTTTGATCATGGCAAATACAACGTACTCTGCAATTCGATGCTCCTGACAGAGGGGTGGGATTGTCCATCGGTGGACTGCATCGTCGTACTCCGGCCAACAAAGGTGAGGAGCTTGTACAGTCAGATGGTAGGACGCGGTACCCGGCTCTGCGATGGAAAGGACCACCTTCTGCTGCTTGACTTCCTTTGGCATACGGAACGCCATGAGCTATGCCATCCGGCCCATCTGATCTGCGAGAATGAGGAAGTCGCTAAGAAAATGACGGAGAATATTGAGGCTGCAGGGTGCCCTGTTGACCTAGAAGCTGCAGAGAAAACTGCCGAGTCGGACGTGGTAGCAGACAGGGAAGAAGCCTTGGCCAAGAAGCTCATGGAGATGAAGCACCGGAAACGGAAGCTGGTGGATCCGCTTCAATTTGAGATGAGTATCCAGGCCGAGGATCTGTCGAGTTATGTCCCGAGCTTCGGGTGGGAAATGGCGCCGCCGTCAGATAAGCAGATTAAGACTCTGGAGAAGCTCGGAATCTTTCCGGACGAAGTGGGGAATGCCGGCAAGGCTTCACTACTGCTGGAGAGACTGGATGCGCGTAGGTCAGAAGGACTCACTACTCCGAAGCAGATCAGATTTTTAGAGGGCAGAGGGTTTGAGCATGTAGGTACCTGGGAATTTGAGGGCGCAAAACGCCTTATCGATCGAATCGCGGCAAACGGTTGGAAAATACCGCCTGACATAAACCCTGCGAATTATACCGTATGAGAGGATGTAACGGATGCTGGATAAATTGGATCTGAACGATTTGCTTTCATATATCGACCCTTCAGCGCTCGACTATTCCGAGTGGGTGAATGTTGGGATGGCCCTGAAGCACGAAGGATACGCCGTTTCTGTTTGGGACCGGTGGTCCGGACGTGACACTGGCCGGTATCGGCCGGGCGAGTGCGAAAAGAAATGGAACGGTTTCCATGGCACCGGCACTCCGGTTACAGCCGGAACGATCGTGCAACTTGCAAAGGATAACGGCCGGAGGTATGAGCGAGATGAGGGTCACGAGTTGGGGTGGGACGATGAAATCAGGGATGACCTGGTTGTCATTGATAAGAATTGGGTGGAGGGCACTGAGGTTCATGACCCGGCTGCCTGGGGTCCGGCAAATGAGCTCATACGGTATCTCGAAACCTTATTTGAGGCATCCGAAAATGTCGGGTATGTTGTTTCCACTTGGGAGAAGGACGGCAAATTCCTTCCCACCAAGGGGAACTGGGACAGGACCGCCGGGGATCTGATTCAGCGCCTGAACAACTGCGGGGACGATTTGGGGTCTGTTCTTGGAGATTACAACCCCAAGGCCGGCGCCTGGATCCGTTTCAATCCCATGGATGGTAAGGGCTGCAAGAATGAAAATGTAACGGAATTCCGTTACGCACTGGTCGAATCCGACACCATGGAACTGGACAAGCAGAATGCAATCTTGCGTCAGCTAGAGCTGCCTATCGCGTGCCTGGTGCATTCGGGGAACAAGAGCCTTCATGCCATTGTGAAGGTCGACGCTGCCAACTACGACGAATACCGGAAACGGGTGGATTATCTATACAAAGTTTGCCAAAAGAATGGTCTGAAAATTGACAGCCAGAACCGCAACCCCTCCCGTCTTTCCCGTATGCCGGGAATAGTCAGGGGAGAAAACAAGCAGTTTATCGTTGATACCAACATTGGCAAGCCTAACTGGAACGAATGGTTTGAGTGGATAGAGGGTGTGAACGATGACCTTCCGGATCCGGAATCGCTCACGGACATCTGGAACAACCTGCCCCCGCTTTCACCGCCACTGATCCATGGGTTGCTACGCCAGGGACACAAGATGCTGATGGCGGGACCTTCGAAAGCCGGAAAATCCTATGCGTTGATTCAGCTGTGTATCGCCATTGCTGAAGGAAAGAAGTGGTTCGGATGGAACTGCGCCCAAGGAAGGATCCTTTATGTGAACCTTGAGCTAGACCGGGCCAGCTGTCTGCATCGTTTTAAAGATGTATACCAGACTCTCGGCTACGACGCTGCCAACATCGACAATATCGATATCTGGAACCTGCGTGGTAAGTCCGTGCCTATGGATAAATTGGCACCTAAGTTGATCCGCAGAGCCCATAAAAAAGAATACGTGGCCATTGTCATCGACCCTATTTATAAGGTCATCACCGGCGACGAGAACAGTGCGGATCAGATGGCTCACTTCTGTAACCAGTTCGACCGCGTTTGCACGGATCTGGAGGCAGCGGTAATTTACTGCCATCACCACAGCAAAGGTTACCAGGGCGGCAAGAAATCCATGGACCGGGCATCCGGCTCAGGAGTATTCGCTCGGGATCCGGACGCACTCATCGACCTGGTGGAGCTTGATCTGACGGAAGACATCTTGATTCATGAATCCAATAAAGCCGAGGCTGGGGCGATCACGGATGTCATCCGGAAGTATAACCGACCCTACTATGACGATGAGGTGTCCCAGGATGATCTGTGCAGCGCTCCTCAGATGCGGATTCATGCGAAAACGGCGCTGAATGGCGCTCAGATGCGTGAAATGGCTGAGGCGGTAATTGTGTCCAAAGAAAGAGTGAAAGCGGCTTCTGCGTGGCGCGTTGAGGGTACGTTGAGGGAGTTTCCGAAGTTTGATCCTCTTAACCTGTGGTTCCGGTACCCGGTTCATGTGGTGGATAATGCGGGGATCCTGGGGGATGTGGAACCTGAATCCGAAAAACCAGCCTGGGCAAAGGCGGCCGAGAAGCGCAAGCCGAAGGAACAGAAGGCAGAGGAACGCTCAAACGCTCTGGAGATTGCGTTTTCAGCTCTGTATATGGACGGCAGTGAAGTTTCGATCGAGGATATATCCGAAGAAATGGGAGTCACAAAAAGAACGGTCTGGAACCGGATCCGTGAGCACGGCGGTTTCGAAACTTATAAATCTGATTCAGGAAAAGAAAGTTTCATCCGTAGGAAACCGGAAAAAGATGCAGGAAAATAACGTGTTTTTTTCTTTCGCGGGTGTCGTTTCTCGCGAGAAAAAAACAGAAATTTTCCTTTCACACTTACGTTTCCTAGGAAGAAAAAAACGTGTTTTGCGTATTTTGCTTCCTGTGAAAAAAACGCGATCCCTATACATATATATATCGCGCGATAAGAAATACAAATAAAGATTAATCAATATGATTATGTAGTCTGTAAGACAGCAGAAATTTGCTTCACACTTCGTGCTCACCCATCGTCATGGGCTGTGCTGTGTTGTTGGGCGACGAGCTACGCCCAACGAACAGCAAGCACGGCCGCCCGATGACTAAGCGGAAATTCCAAAATAAAAGGAGCAGCATGGTGGCAAAACCTACAAAATCCGAAAATAGATACTGGGAAAATGAACAGAGCGAAACGGTTGAATTTGGAAAGTCGTTTTTTAGAACTTTCGACCAGAGTGGCAAACTGCAAATCGGAAAGGTCGTAAATGACAAAACGACCGGCGAAAAACTGTATATCGTAAAATTCGTGATTGATCGCAAGGAACTGCTCGGCAGCAAGGAAGGCTTGGACTTCCTGCTCGGCACCATGGATATGTGGAGGAACATGCATGACAGCAAAGAAGATTGAATTCTTCATGCCGATGCAACCGCCAACCATGACCCACCAGCAGAAGAAGGCCCGATGTGTGAACGGTAAGCCGGTGTTCTACGAGGATGCCGAGCTTAAGGCGGTCCGGCAGAAACTTATGGGGCACCTGGGATGCCATACGCCAGAAATGCGGCTGGGTGGCCCTGTGCGGTTGAAAACAAGGTGGTGCTTCCCGCGCTCAGGGAAACATGCTCACGGCGACTATAAGGCCACCAAGCCCGATACGGACAACCTGCAGAAGCTGTTGAAGGACTGCATGACGGATGTGGGGTTCTGGAATGACGATGCCCAGGTGGCGTCTGAGCTGATCGAGAAGTTTTGGTCCGATGTGCCCGGGATCCATATCACGATCGAGGAGTTGGCCATATGAATGCCGAGGAAGAATACCGATTGCTTCTGGCCAGATACTACAAAGCCGGCGAGTGGTTTCCGACCGTGAGCGAAGCGGATCAAAAAGAAATGCTGCCTGAGTTCATGCAGATACTGCAGCGACTTAGTGAGTTGTACGGTCAGCTAAAAGCGAAGCGTAAAACATTTATTGGGATTGATCTAATTGGCTAGAATCGAAAAATGGAGATGATCACATGATCACTGGAGTAATGGGCCAGTCCGGAATCACCAATCTGGCCAAAGAGATTGAATATGCAAAACGGGTAGATCTATTCCCGCCTTGCATCAGTAGACTAATGACCGATGAAGAGAAACGGAGGTATGAGAATATGAACGGATCCGCAGATAAAGCAATGATGAACCGAAGAGGTCCCAAGCCAAAACAGATCCGGTACTGTCCGGGTTGCGATACAACGTTGTATGTAAAGGAATCGCAGCTTACGGACAATGTGATGGTTACCTGCCACAGCTGTGGGGGCGGCTATGACGCGGTGATGTTGGCCAGTACACCCAAAGGCGAGGACGCTGCGGCGCATAAACCAGAATCTCTTGAGGGCCGGGTACCTGCCACCATCAATCCGGAATTTAAAAAGGCTGTCCAGGAGATGGTGTCTCCCGCAGCGGATCCGGACGTTGTACGAAAGCCTGAGCTGGATGAATGCTGGCAAGCTGCAGCGGAGGCCGGATGGACCGAGACCGAGACCCGCGAGGTATACGCCCCTGAAAGCATCACTGACGCCCTTGCTGA
>CAZYQI010000013.1:0-85798 GCA_964649745.1 uncultured Peptostreptococcaceae bacterium
AGCTATAAGCTTTTTTGAACCACCCGCATAGCGGGTGGTTTTCGTTTAATACAAATAAGGGTCCAGACCCATGGTAATGGGTTTGGACCTATGCTGGCTGAGCCATGCCTGTTCTTGGTCAGTAAATTTTACAGAACCGGTTTCTCCATGAACCATCGTGATTGAAATGACCGCCATAAGGAAGGTCAGAATCCATTTTTTCATCCGCTCACAGGCCTTTCCAGGGTTTTCAGCGTCTCGGTTTCATTATTATATTGATACCACCATCTGAGGTGTGTCAACTTTTTTCTTTTCATCCTTCTAGGGATTCCTCCGACACTTCATGACACGCCGTGAACCCTGATGGTGGTATAATGGTCACGGAGGTGGACTATGCTACTATTAAACGCAAACCACATAGGGAATCTTTTTACGATGAAAGAGGCGATCGCCGCTGCCAAGGACGCTTTCCGACTACAGTCTTCCGGACTGGTGGAAGCCCCGGTAAGACAAAAGCTCTTAGGTGAAAACGAACAGGACTGTATCCTTTTCATGCCGGGCTCCGTGGACGCCAGAAAGACAGCCGGGATCAAGATCGTATCCGTTTTCCCCGGGAACAGAGACATCAATCGCCCGGTAGTATCGGCCACCATGCTGGTCCTAGACAGCCATACAGGTGAAACACTCTGTCTCCTGGATGGAACCTCGATGACACAGCTCCGAACGGGAGCAGCAGCGGGAGCAGCCACGGATCTGCTAGCCCTCCCCGACGCAAAAATCGGGGCACTCTTCGGTACCGGAGGCCAGGCCATAAGGCAGCTGGAAGCAATGCTGACCGTCCGAAAGCTGGAGGAGGTCCGTGTGTATTCCCGGTCTCCCGAGCAGCGTAAGGCCTTTGCAACGGCCATGAGCACTCAGTTCGGCGAAAGCCACAGTGTGCGGATTATCGCTGTGGAAACGGCTGATCAGGCGGTTGAAGGCGCAGATATCATCTCAACCGCTACCACCAGCTTTGCCCCTGTATTCAACGGCGCCTTAGTCAAGCCCGGCGCCCATATCAACGGTTCCGGTTCCTTCACCCTGTCCATGCAGGAATTGGATGAAACCCTCATCAGCACCTGCGACAAGCTTTACATTGACGCCTGGGACGCCTGCGAGGAAGAGGCCGGTGATATCATCATCCCCATGAATGCCGGAAAATTCGGCAGGGAGCGTATCACCGGTGAGCTGGGAGAGTTGATTATGGGCAAGATTCCCGGCCGCACATCGGAAAAAGAGATCACCGTATTCAAAAGTGTGGGCATCGCCCCTCAGGACATCGTCACTGCCGACCGCATCTACCGCTCAGCCCTGGCCAAGGGCGTTGGGCAGAAGGTGGAGATGTAAAGCGAAACATGATAGCCACGGATAACACGGATGAGGGTTTGGTATCATTGCGAGAGGCACAGCAACGCAGCAATCTTCCATTTGGTTGTTTGCAACTGATAACGGGATGATGGTAAAAATACCTTCCGTGAAAATCCGTGTTATCCGTGGCTAAAGAACTTGAAAACAAAGCACCCTGGAATTCCAGAGTGCTTTTTACATGGATATCAGTTGAATGTAACCACCGTGCCGGATTTGCCATCCAGGGCCTCTACGGCCTTGTTCAGGGAGGTAATGATGGCCTTCTTGTGGGGGTTCGCCTGGACGAACTTCATGGCCGCCTGCACCTTGGGCAGCATGCTGCCGGGTGCGAAATGGCCTTCCTCAACATATCGGGCCGCTTCTGCCAGGGTCATGACCGCCAGGGACTGCTGATTGGGCTTATTAAAATTGACGCAAACCTGCTCCACCTCTGTAAGAATCATCAGGATATCGGCATTCACATCCTCTGCCAGCCGCTCTGCTGCCAGGTCCTTATCGATGACCGCCGCAACCCCTTCCAGGGTACCGTCCATCTTCTCAATAACCGGAATACCGCCACCGCCAACTGTAATGACAATGGTGGAATCCCAGAGCCGTATGATGGAATCCAGCTCTACAATTTTTCGGGGCATGGGGGATGGAACCACCCGACGCCAGCCACGGCCCGCATCCTCCTTCATCACATAACCCTTTTCCGCCATGATGACCTTGGCATCCGCTTCATTATAGAAGGGACCGATGGGTTTGGTTGGATTGGCAAACGCCGGGTCCTCCTTCTCCACCACCACCTGGGTCACCAGGCTGACCACCGGGATATTCTTATTCCGCTTGTTCAATGCGTATTTAAGCCCCTGCTGGATATGGTATCCGATATACCCCTGACTCATGGCACCGCAAACGTCAAAGGGCATGGCCGGGGTTACCTCTCTGGCCGTTTCCGATGCCAGAAGGATTCGGCCTACCTGGGGCCCGTTCCCATGGGCAATGGCGATTTCGTACCCCTGACAGCTGATTTCCGCCAGGTATTCACAGGTATCTTTCACAACCTCCAGCTGGGCCTCTGCCGTGGCAGCGCTTCCCGGCGCCTGTAGGGCATTGCCTCCCAACGCGATAACAACTCTAAGCGGTTGACCCATCGTCATTCTCCTTTCGGCTTTTAGAATAGTCCAGTGCTCAATTAATACCCCGCAAAAGAATTCCGCACACAAAAAAATCCCGGTAAGGGATTCCTAAAAAAGACAAGCATAACCCTTTGCCACGGATGAACACGGATTCACGCGGATGGAAATTACGGGTTAGCCCGTGAGTGAGCCGTGGATAAACCCCTTCCGTGTAAATCCGTGTTATCCGTGGCTATATCTCTTGCCGTTAATTCAACAGATAAAAATACCCCAGCACAATTACACCCAGCACAATCCTGTAATACCCAAAGGCCTTGAAATCGTGCTTCTGAATGTAGCTCATCAGGAACTTGATGGCGAACATGGATACCAGGAACGCCACCAGGGAGCCCACTCCCAGAACTGTCCATTCAAGACCGGTGAAGGCGAAGCCGGCCTTTGCAAGCTTCATGGCGCTGGCCCCGAACATCACCGGCAGCGCCAGGAAAAAGGAAAACTCTGCCGCCACGGTACGTGAACAGCCCAGAAGAACGGAACCCACGATGGTGGCTCCAGAACGGGAGGTCCCCGGAATCAGGGCCAGCATCTGGAACACCCCGATGAATAACGCCAACAGGTAACTGAGATCCTTGAAGCTGTTTACTTTGGGAATAGCCTTTCTGTTTTCCAGCAGGATGAAAATCACACCATACAGGATCAGCGTGATGGATACCGTGGTAGGGTTGTAGAACAATGCATCGATGGCGTCATCGAAGAGAAGCCCTACAATCCCCGCCGGCACAGAGGCCACCAGAATTTTCACCCAAAGGTTCAGGGTATCCCGCTGCTGATATTTGTCCTTGCCTTTATCAAAGGGATTCAGCTTGCTGAAATACAGCACCAATACTGCAATGATTGAGCCCAGCTGAATAACCACCATAAAGGTGCTTCGGAACACATCACTGAGATTGAACTTTATAAATTCTTCCACGAGAATCAAGTGACCGGTGCTGCTGACCGGAAGCCATTCCGTTATGCCCTGCACCACTCCCAGTATGACAGCTTTGATGATTTCCATAAATTCCATATTGTTGTGCCTCCACTCATATTCGGTTACCTGACTATTATAGCACAGGGCCCTTTGGGCTGACTCCGTCATGCCATAGACACCTCCGGAGCCAAAAAAATGACAGCCTATTCAGATGAAAAGCCTGGGAGATTTTTATTTCCAAGGCTTTTGTGCAGGACTATATTTTTTTACAAATTCAGACTTCAGGCTCATGGCCCCGAATCCGTCAATCTTGCAGTCGATATTGTGATCCCCGTCCACAAGGCGTATTCCCTTGACCTTAGTACCCATTTTCAGGGCTGAAGAGCTTCCCTTTACCTTCAGATCTTTGATAATGGTCACTGAATCGCCGTCCTTCAGGATATTGCCGTTGGCATCCTTCACCACCAGCTCTTCGCTGAGGTTTTCCACTGGCGACGACCATTCATGGGCGCATTCCGGGCACACAAACATCCCATCATTCTCATAGGTGTATTCCGACTTGCATTTGGGGCAGCTTGGCAAATTGTTCAATTGCATTTTCCTCCGGTATTTTCATATGCTCACGAGAATCAATGATACCACAGCGGAAAAGATGAAGCAAATGCCGCCGGTCTTTGCCTTACAGCCGCGCTTCAATAAAATCGGATAGATCCCTGAACAGCGCTTCACTGTCCGGCTCATGACAGATAAGGTGCCCGGAGGCCGAATATCGGCAAAGCCGCTTATCCTTGGATCCTGCGTGGGTCAGGATATAATCCCCGCTGCGGGGAGACGCGGTGTCGTCCAGCAGCCCCTGGGCGATGAAAAGAGGACAGCGGAGCTCACTTAGCCTTCCCTTGGTGGTATGGAGCACCCGCTGGAAATTCAGCAGGGTTTGCCAGGGAAATTTCACGGTGGACTCAAGATAATGGCGGATGTGAGCCCTGCCTCCGCTCCTTAAATCCTGTGCCGTATTCCGTAAAATCTGCCGTTTGTGCCAGCAGTAAATCGGTGAATTGAGGGTGGCTATTCCTGCAACCGGATTATCAACGGCAAGATTCACTGCAATCAAGCCCCCTAGGGAAAAGCCCAGGATAAAAACTTGATCTGCCTCCTGCCGGAGGGCGTCCAAGTCCCTCTGTGCCGATTCGATCCACGCCTTCCCGCTGGTCCGGCGCAGCTCCGCCCGGCTTCCGCCGTGGCCGCTGAGCCTTGTGAAGAGAACCGTGAAGCCCTTTTCCCGCAGGAAGGCTCCCAGGGGCTCCACCTCTGACACACTTCCGCCAAAGCCGTGAATGAGAAGGATGCCTGTGTTCTTACTCTTTATTTTGCACGTCTCCATATCTGAGCACCTGTTCCTTTCACGATCACAGTAATAATTATTAACCATAAAATCAGCCTCACTACTATACAGTATAGCAGGAGGCTGTAAGAATTCGGCGTATTCAATTAAAACTCTTCAACTACGGATGCTGATAGTGATCCGGTGGCGAATCGGATCATTTTACCCGTAGGATTTTCTCCATGGCCTTCCCCTTCGCCAGTTCATCAATGAGCTTGTCCAGATATCGGATCTCCCGCATCAGCGGATCTGGTATGTCTTCAACCCGAACGCCGCAGACCACCCCTTTAATGAGCTCCCGCAAAGGATTCAACTGCGGCGCTTCCGCAAAAAAGGCTCTAAAATCCACCTGGGCCTCCAGCTGAGACGCCAGTTCCTGCTGGCTGTATCCTGTCAGCCAACGGATGATTTCATCCACTTCATCTTTCGTGCGGCCTTTTTTCTGGGCCTTGGCCACATAAAGCGGGTACACTCCTGACACTGGCATTGCATATACACGGTCCTTTGCCATAGCGCCTCCTGATAGAATGGGGGTTGGGATCGGAATGGTGAAGCAAAGTCACTTATGGTAGGGTTCAGCGCTGGTAGATCGTACCGTGTTTATACATCGCATTTCCCGGAAGAATCCGGACGAAGCTACTTCATCCGATCATCATCTATTCCAATCAAAATATGACCGTCATGGTAATTGGCATAGGCACTAACAGACTTCAGCAGTGTTTTTGTGTAGTCCCTTTTATACTCAACATATTTTGATTCCCCTAGCAACAGCTTCGCATCCATTCCTGTCATCCACCCTTCGTCCGGGCAATTCCGGAAGATGTTTATTCGTCCGGTTACAGTTTGTCATGTATAGTCTCAAGTCGCAATTTTATTCATCTGGATTTTCAATGTGAAAAAGACTTCCTACAGCCCAAATATATCTGATATATCCTCGTCAGCAATTGCTCTCCTGCTTTTATTCCCAGCGTTTTTCATCATGCTTTCCAACTTGCTCTCCATAGATTTCCTGACCAGTTCTTGTCCATCCAAATCCCTTAGCTCGAAGAAAAGCATGGGATTCTTGTCTACTCTGGCACCTATCCCATATAATACTGCCGCAACATGCTTGCACATGCTGGCCCAGTCAGGACAACTGCAATCAAAATGGATTTCTTTTGGCGATGGAAACATGCCATACTTTTTCTCTGTAAATAAAACCTCCAATTCCTTTGGGAACTTTCCTTCAACTAATTGTTCCAACGAATCGATTCTGTGATTGCACAATGCTGTGACCTGCTCCCACCTTTTGTTATTCAAAGTATCAATTCTGATCTCAACTTCATAGGGCTTGGCCCGGCTTCCCTGAACCTTCGCCACTACCCTTCCCTTAAATATCTTTAAATCCAACACCGTATTACTGCGAACATAGCTTTTACCCCTTGCAATCCGGTTCCCATAATCTGCATAGCTCTCAAGATTCAAATTCCAAGCCTTTCCCCACCAACTCCTTGCCAGTGTCCTGCCTTCTATGATCACGGGCTCAATCTCTGGATCCTTCTTTTTAAGTTTCTCTAGGCTATTACTTGCCTTCGCCTTTTTTTCTGCAACGGATTCATACTTTGGGAATCCATAAAAACCCATTAGACATCACCGCCTAAAGAAAACATTTTCAGAAGTGCTTCATTACTGTACTCCGTGATCCACTGCTCACCACTAGCACTTAAGATATCACCTGACAGCCTCTGTTTTTCTTCAATAATCGTATCAATCTTCTCTTCTATTGTGCCTTTTGTTACAAATTTGTGTACCATAACATTCTTTGTCTGACCGATACGGAAGGCTCGGTCAGTTGCTTGATTTTCAACTGCCGGATTCCACCATCTGTCAAAATGGATAACATGATTGGCCCCCGTCAGATTAAGTCCGACGCCACCAGCCTTAAGCGACAGCACCATATAAGGTATATAATGCTCCCCGTTAAACTGTTCGACCATCTCGCTTCGCCGTTTCACAGGGGTACCCCCGTGAAGCACAAATCCTTCTCTGGTAAATATGCCGCTTAAAAACTCCGAAATCGGCTCCGTCATCTCCCTGAATTGCGTGAACACCAGAACCCGTTCTCTTTTCTCGTAGATTGTTTCACAAATTTCTCTCAATTGTTCAAACTTGCCACTATGTTCCGGTTTGAATTCTTCCCTGCCCAGATAGTGATCCGGGTGATTGCAAATTTGTTTGAATTTCATAATACTGGCTAATACAAGCCCTTTTCGCTCAATCCCTTCCACCTCTTTCAGCTTCTCTGAAAGCTGTTCAATCAACTGTTTATAGAGGACAATCTGTTTCTTTGATAAGGTAGTGTAAGCGTTCATTTCCAGTTTGTCCGGCAAATCTGCAATAATGCTTTTATCTGTTTTCAATCTTCTGAGCATGAATGGCTGAATCATCTTGCGTAACTTGGCGTATCCAAGAGTGTTATCTGCAAGCCCTTTTGTAAATTCAGTAAATTCCTTAGTTGTTCCAAGTAACCCCTGATTCAGAAAATCAAATAAAGACCACAGGTCACTTAATCGATTTTCAATCGGCGTTCCTGTCATCGCTATGCGCATCTTGGCTGGAATGGCTTTGATGGCCTTTGTCTGCTTGGTCCCTGGATTCTTTATGGCTTGGGCTTCATCCAGAATTAGGCAGTCCCATTTTCTATGCTTTAGTGTTTTCAACCGGACTGCCATTCCGTAGGTGGTGATATATAAAAACTCCCCGTCCCTGATTTGAATCGCTTCTGGGCTTTTCAGATCACTTTTATGCAGGATCTGATACGACATTTCAGGAGCAAATTTTTCGATTTCTTTCTGCCAATTCCCAATAAGTGATGCCGGCAAAATCAGAAGTACCTGTCCGCCATTGTGAACCCTGTGATATTCTAAAAAGGCAATCATCTGAACCGTTTTGCCAAGTCCCATGTCATCTGCCAAACAGGCGCCAAATCCAAAATGAGACATTTTGTTGAGCCAATGATACCCATTTTCCTGATAACCTCGTAATGTCGCATGAAACGAAGGCTCAATGCTGATCTTTTGAATGGTATCCGGATGAATCATGCTTTCCTTCATTGTTCTGAACCATTGTCCATTTGATACCGATACATCAATCTCATTGATTGGAATATCCAACAGCTTATTCATATTTAATTCCAGTCTCATTGCATCTCCAAGAGATAGCCCTTCTTCATTTGCAAAATCTCTTGCCTTTTCAAATGCTTCAAGTACCGATTCCAATTTTTTCTTGTTAATTTCAACCCATTTGCCTTTATACTGAATGAGCCCCTCTGCCATATTTAGAAAAGTTCTTAATTCCTGCTCCGATATTCCCACATCACCCATAAATAGAGATGGTGAAAAATCCATAATGGCTTCTAACCCCACCTTGGATGGCTCTTTTTCTCCAACCGTTACCGACATGCGAAGTGAATTATTGCTTTTGCGCCACCAATCCGGCACTCTGCACATAATTCCGGCTTCTTCGTACGTTGTCATCTCGCTTAAAATGGTGTGTGCCTCTTTAGCCGTAAGCCTCAGCGGCGAGAACAGTTCTCCGCTTTCCAGTAATTCTGAAATAAAGCTGCTCTTTTCTGCAGCCTTGATTACCGTTGAAATAAGCGCAAGTAATTTTTTCTCATCTCCATCAAATTCTTCCAGCGCGTTTTTCAAAGGTGTGTGTACCGCTCTTTTGCTTTTGACAGGTTTTATTGAATAAGTGGCCATAAAAGCAAAGGGGAACTGCTCTTCTTTATTCTCAACCAAGTGAAAAAATACTCTTCCCACTACATTGATATTCGCGTTAAATTCGGCAAAATACCTAGCAACTGTACCGTCATAATTTTTAATTTCTAACCTGAAAATGGCTAATAGAGCTTCCCATACCGTTTGAATCCAGGCATCGTCAACATACTCCATACCGATGACAAACGGTACCGCTTCCTTAAGAAGATAAAGCTCGTCTTCCAGCAAATCAACTTGTACAGCCTCCCTGTTAAATTCAATTTCGGACTGCTGGCTTAGTTTTTTTATCAGCATTTCTGCAATATGATGGAGATATTCAATGGAGGGTGAAAACCAGTTCTCTTTTTTTAAAAAGCCCATATGAAACAAAGCAGTATATTTATCAACTTCAAATGCCCCAACCCATGTTTTGACTGCGTCTTCCGGTTGGCTGGGCATATCATCAATTACAAAGCCCTTCGGTAAAAAACGAGCATTTAACTTTTGTATTTCCTGACGCACCATATCCGTTTTCTCCCATTTGATATATTGTGTTCTTCCTATTCAAGCGAGCTCACGTTGACACATCAGTACTATTTCCGCACGTAGGATCCTTCAAGCAGTCTTACATTTTAGAATAATGATATGATATTATCTGGAGCAAATCAATGGAGACACAAAGTGAGGTGCCTTATGAACTTTAAAATATATCTACTGGGCGATAAAATCGCCAAGTTCTACAAAGAAGCCATTAAAGAGTACGAAAAGCGGCTTGGCCGATACTGCAAAATTCAGTTAATCGAAGTAAAAAATCAGGACGCATTGTCTAAAAGCCTCTCACCCAATAGCTATAAAATCTGGATCACCACCAAGGGCGAAAGTATTTCATCAGAAGAGCTGGCTGCCAAGATCAATAAATATGCCATATCCGGACATTCAGATATGGCAATCATCATTGGGGGCGAATCCGTTCAATTTGACGAGCAACTGGCCATCAGCACCATGGATATGGAGTCCGGGCTTTTGGTGACTATTTTGTTTGAACAGATCTACCGCGCCTACCGCATTCTCAATAACCAACCATACCACAAGTAGGCCGGGTCCGTAAAACGTGGGTCAATAATCCGCTTTTTAGGTGGGCGGCAAACTCAATTTTGTTGTTATAGGCGAAACCTGGTTCTTTTTCTCCTGTTTTTCCTTTATTCCCCTTTTGTCCAATGGGTTCATCACCATACAATTCATACTCAGATCATTCCACCAAATGACTCAACTTCAGTATATCCACCAGGTCGTTCTCACAAAAGTAATCCCATGATAAATCCAACTTCTTTGAGAACGAGTGCGATGATGGCTTTGATTTGATCTGATTAATTGAATTGTAGATCTTTCCTGCGTCTTCTTCTGAAATTTTATTATGGAACACACATATCGATAAAATGTGGTAGTGGCATAGCATAATCGCAATGTCATCCAAATACCGAAATTCCGTATGATTGTTTGACACAACAAAATTTATTCCGGATGCATGGGCGTAACAGGCGCAGTCAAGTTCGCCGGGGCCAACTATGTATTGTCTCTCATTTTTCAAGGCCTTCTTAGCGTTTTGAGTAACGAAATCTAACCCGTTTTCCCACACTATCTCGAATGGGCTGTGAGGATCTTCAATAATTGCCCTGATCGCATTGAAGTCACTTCCGGCTATCTTCCTTAATTCCCGATCAAAGATAAATTCGGTGATATGGATTCTATTGAAGAGAAGCGATAAAAGATCAACACAGCCGCTTTTGAACAAATCAATGATGATATCCGTATCAGAAATCGCAGCTTCAAACTTATCCTCAATAATCATCATCCGGCACCTCATAGCCAAAATCAGCGGGATTTTTGCCAACAAACCCCAATAACGACTCCAGCTTTCCGAATGCTATTTTTCCGGTTTCATAGTTCTTTCTTATTATTTCTTCGTACTCCCTAGACATATACTGTGCATTGGAAACCTTTATCAGCAAGCAATCGTATCCTTCTTTTTTTGTGAGTTTCTGAAGCAACTCTTGGTTTTCAAGCGTACAGTATTCTGAAAGCTCCACGTATAGCTTTTCATCACATAAACCTAGGTAAATCAGCCTCTTAAGCATCGCCTTGTAACTGACGTTGAAGTAATGCTGCATTCTGATCACGTGACGATAATCCACTTGATTTGGTTCAACCGCAACAATTTTATAGAATACCTCTTTAACGCCTGTTATTGGCATAAGGAACTCAGCAGCAAATATTGTTGCTTCTCTTTCCATAACTTCATCAATATATAAGAGATTTTCTTTAATTAGCCGATCATGATGAAGCACCAGATGTCCGAGTTCATGAGCTGCGGAGAATCTTTCATGGCCTAATGTGAATGCTGAGTTTAAAAACACTATGAAATTGTCACTGAAATAGGTCGTAAAACCGGACATTTCTGTTGTGCTAAGGGGCTTTCTTATGAGAATGCATTGATTCTCAAGGATTTCAAAAACGTCCGAAAGTCCTTTGCGTGCCCATTTAACTCTAACGTCCTCTGCCGCTTCTTGAATTCTCAATCTTTCTATTTTTCCTGTCATAGACTCAGCCACATGAATATCATTTTTTTTCATCTAGTTTCTCCATGAAGGAGTAATTTTTCTAAAGGTCATTAATCCACGGCTAATCTTTTTTTGCGCAATCAAGTCCTTTATGAAAACCTGAATATCTCCTATTTCATTCATGGCCCCGACAGAAATTTCCCCTCGGCTTCTGAATAAGCTTACCAAGTCTTGTTCCTCTTCTTCCTTCATAATATCTTCTGCGGATGCTCTGAGCACTTCACAAATCACCTTGATCTCAATAGCATTTGTCGCTCTTGAACCATTTTCAATTTTACTCACTGTTTCTCTACTCATCTTCAAGCCCTTTTCTTCAAGAAACTGTGTAAGTTCCTTTTGGCTCATCTTTATCTCTTCTCGTCTCTGCTGAATGCGCTTTCCAATTATATCAAAAGTGATCATAACAACACCCTCCATCTGTTCATCGTCATGTTTGTAATATTATATTACGCTTTTCCGCTAAAAACATCAATAACTTGATATTAAGTGTCATATTGTTACGCGTTTGGAGTTATAAAAATTTGCTCACCACGCTTAATTAGCGTAATTTCAACAAATATATGTGCATTTGTATCTCGAATACCCTATAATTAGATATAATTTCAAGTGAGGTGCCTTATGAACTTTAAAATATATCTTCTCGGCGACAAAATCGCCAAGTTCTACAAAGAAGCCATTAAAGAGTATGAGAAGCGGCTTGGTCGATACTGCAAAATTCAGTTAATCGAAGTAAAAAATCAGGACGCATTGTCTAAAAGCCTCTCACTTAATAGCTATAAAATCTGGATCACCACCAAGGGTGAAGGCATCTCCTCAGAGGAGCTTGCAGCTAAAATTAATAAATATGCCATATCCGGACATTCAGATATGGCAATCATCATTGGGAGCAAGCCCACTCAGTTCGATGAGCACTTGGCCATCAGCTCCATGATATGGAGTCCGGGCTTTTGGTGACTATTTTGTTTGAACAGATATACCGCGCCTACCGCATTCTCAATAACCAACCATACCACAAGTAGGCCGGATCCGTGAAACGCGGGTCAACAATCCGGTTTTTAGGTGGATGGCAAACTCAACTTTGTTGTTATAGGCGAAGTCTGGCTGTTTAGAATTAAAGATGATACGGTTCGTTCTTCACTATCCGGAATCCCCGATAAATCTGCTCCAGTAGGATCAGCTTCATCAATTGATGGGGAAAGGTCATCTTCGAAAAACTGAGCTTCCTATCGGCCCGCTTCAGCACGGTTGAAGAAAGACCCAATGATCCTCCAATGATAAACACCACCTCAGAATTTCCGTCCACCGAAAGCTTTCCAATGGTTTCCGACAGTTCCTCTGAGCTTTGCTGCTTTCCGTCAATGGCCAGGGCAATCACATAGGCGGTATCCCGTACCTTTGACAGGATCCGTTCTCCCTCCCGCTCCTTGATCTGCTCCATTTCCTTCTCACTGAGGGTTTCAGGGGCCTTCTCATCAGGGACTTCAATCTGATCAAGTCTGCAGTACCGTGTTAGGCGCTTGGCATACTCCGCAATTCCCTCTGTCAGATACTTTTCTTTTATCTTTCCTACGGTAATCACCGAGATATGCATAGTTGCGCCTACTTTCGAATATGGTAAAGCGTGCCGACCCGGTCCCGGTAGGTAAGGTCGATATTGATATCTACGCCCACGCTGATCCCCGCTTCGGTTACGATGCTCCCCACGGTTTCATAGGCCAGCTCCGGCAGATTATTCTCCTTGCTGAGGTGCCCCAGCAGCACGCTGCGGACGCGGCCTTCCCGTACCGCCCGGGTAATAACCCCTGCCGCTGTTTCGTTGGATAAGTGACCCACATCGCTGAGGATACGCCGCTTCAGGTAATAGGGGTACGGACCCACCTTCAGCATATTGACATCATGGTTGGCCTCCAGCATCAGGATGTCGCAGTCCAAAAACTCTTCCTGTACAGATTCGGGGCAGTGCCCTAAATCTGTGGCGATGCACATCCGGGCTCCGGTATTGCTGAAGGCATACGCCACCGGCTCAGCCGCATCGTGGGATATCTCGATGGGCTTTACGCAAATGTCTCCTATCTCGAAGCTCTCACCCGACCTTATGATGCGGATATGCTCCGGTGCGATTTCCCCCAGCTTACCTTGCATCGCCTGCCAAGTGGCTTCGGTTGCATAGATGGGCTGCTTTATTTTGCGGTATATGACACCCGCTCCCTTTACGTGATCGCTATGCTCGTGAGTTATCAGAAGCGCCTGTATATCCTTAAGCGATTCTCCGATATGCTCCAGAGAGCTGGCGATGTATTTTCCGCTGAGTCCTGCGTCCAGAAGGAGTCGGGTGCTGTCGGAGGCGATATACTGGCTGTTGCCGCTGCTGCCGCTGGCCAATGAGCAAAAATGGATAGGCATAGTTACCTCGCTGATGGTTGCTTGTCGTGTTCATTGAAGGGCTTTAACGGAATAGGTGATGCCGGAACGGGTGGTGAACCGCCAGTATGGCGAAAGATCCCCTGAAAGGATGTTGGTGTTGAGTACATCGGTGTCCAGTTTATAGCCCAGAGTCATGGCGGTGATTACGACCGATTGATCGGAATCCCTTTCCGGGCTCAGCTGCTCCGAAAGCTTCAGCAGCGCCCGGCCCGGAGGTATGACTTCATACGTCATTTCCCTGACCTTCACAATGTTGAGCCATGAACGTTCGAAGGATCGTATCCCTTTATCGGCTACAATCAATCGCATGACACCGTTTTCAATATGTCGGTGACTGGTCTGCTGCCCAAAAATCACCTCAATATCCTTCCCCGTCACCCGAACAGAGGTCAGGGCTGTGTTTTCATCTTCCGGATATCCATGCTCCGCAAGGAATCGCCTGGCCATTCCCAGAGCCTCTTCCTCCGCAGGGAGAACTGTTGAAACCGGCAGTTCCCGGTTTTCGTAAATGAGCTTTATGCCGTTGAGCACGCGAAGACTCCCCGCTGCGGATACAACTTCCGTCCCCTTGGCGTTGCCGGTGAGCGTGCCTGTAAGAAAACGGGGTCCAAGGGTTTCTCTATCATACGTTTGATAAGCAGCTTCCACGGCCTGTATGCCTTCCGTTCTAGGGGTTTCAGAAAACGCCACCTCAATTCCCCGGTCTTTGAGAACTCCGATGACATCTTGGTAAACCATGCGGTCGGAGACTGCCGGATTATCCTGAAGGCTGTTCTCGGAATAAAGGTAGGCAATCATCACAGCATTGGTAATGATAAGTGCGATAATCAGTATGGTTTTTGTCTTGCTCCAGTTCATCCCGGCCTCCTAGGACGACACAGCCATCATTCGGCCATCGTAGATGTTGAAGTAGATCTTTTTGCCGCTGAAATCAATCTCCCATGCCGGTGTCATTCGATCGCCGGCATTATTTTGGCAATACACCAGCCGCACCGAGCGGATGCTCTGCAGCATCCGGAACTGTATAGACGAATCCATCAGGCTGTCCTTGGACTGTCGGATATAAATCGGAAGAATCCTCTCATAATTCTTAACGATAATTTCATCAAGACTCAGAGCCCGGTCCCACAGGGGAGTGACATCCAAAAGACCTTCAACCTCACCAACCCGTCGCTTGCAAAACAGCACCTGCTCACCCTGAACCTCAATTTCTATGGGGGCGAAGGCTTGGGGCGTCTCCTCCTGAGCTTTTTCCGCAGAGGAAACCACCGGAATCCCCTCCAGTGGGTATGAAAAGCTGAATTTGTATCCCTGCTTGTTTTCCGTTTGCTCATAGCCTGTCAGAAAAAGTCCTTCAGGGTATCCTCCCACCCGTCCGATAAAGGTGATTGCCTGGTTCAGAGAGCCAAAAAGGTCATTTTTTTTGTTTATCAGCATGGCGTCCGGTTTTTCCTGATAGTCCATAATTCCATTCGGATGGATGCGAAATGCCTTTTCTCCATACCCATACAAGAAAACCACGGCACCGTTGACGTCCACCAAACGGTTTACAAATGCAAACTGATTCCCGAACGCCGCATCCGCTAAGTTTTTCACCGTTTCCTGAGATTGCTCCGTGCCGACGTAGGCCGGAAGCTCCCCACGGATTCTCAATATGGGAAGAGGATCAATCTCAAGCCGCGGAACCATGACAGTGTTCTCCGGGATCATCCCCGTATCATCCGGCTGCAGCACGTTCTGTATGCGGTAATGGTCTTCGACGGTTTCATATTCCGGTTCTGCGCTCTGTTCCACCGTTCTGATCCGACTCTCCAAATCCACTGCTCCGACATCGCCTGTAAGAACGTAATACTGATCGGTCTTTCGATCTCCGATGTATATGGCTTCCGGTTCCGCTGTGCTGATTAAAACCATATCCGCAGATGTCAGCTTGCCGGTATAGGTCCCTTCATATCCCGAAAGCCTCAGCAGCATGTTGGGCTCCAGTGAAACCGGGAATTCGAAGCGTACCGATCTGAATCGGTTCTTCTCCCGCCATTCCTGTTGTGTCAGCGGCTTTTCCTCTGCCTTTTCAGACAACGCTTTCAGGATTCCCGGCTTAGCGGTCAGCCAGATCCCGTATGTGTCTGAAAACATGGCTGTATGCGAACCACCCCCAAAGTTTATCACATAACTTTGGGGGTAGATGAGTTCTGAAAACTGTTCAGTTGCATAGGCACTGGTGAAAAAATCCTTGGCCGCATTCAAACGGGTAATGGATATTCCGGACCAAATCTGACTGACAAGAATGGTACAAAGACCAAACAGGGCCACCAGAGTCAGGGATTTGAACTGCTCTCGTGTCATGAACTGCCTCCATGGCAACTAATTGAAAATACTGCTCCGGCTTTCAGGAAGGGCATCCAGAATTTTTTCCACCGCTTTTTCCGACGTGCTGCCTTTGAATTCCAGGGTTTTTATAATTGAAGAACCATCCGCCTTCTCGGCGAACGCCAACACATAAACACCTGATTTTACACCGGGGATCTCCGTCTGATAGGTCATAAAAAGCTCTGCCGGCTTCACTTCCAAAGGCCCTGAAACCAAGCGGGTGAAAAGTTTATCGTACAACGCCTTGACTGCGGTATATTCTTTCTTCTTCAGGGAAAATTCTGCACTGATCTTCTTGTACTTTTCATAAAGAGCCGCCTGCTGAACGCTCAAACCGCCGCTGCTCTTAAGCGCTTCCATTTTGGGAACATCCCCGAATTCCTTCTTCACACCTGCCACTATCTCGTTAAAATCCTTGCGGCTTTCGGCGAAGGGCTCCTCCAGCTTGTTCTTTTTAGAAAATATAGTCCGTCGGTATTCCATTTTCTGATCTTCTGTAAGTTTATCAAAATCACCGCTGGGAACGAATGTCACGTCGGCTTTCGGCTGACTCCCAATATAAAATTCCGGATCGATACGGTAAAGGCTCATGTATACCGGTGTTTTTCCAGAAAGGCGCACCTTCACAAAGAGTGTGTCCTTTTTTAAAATGACATCCCCTTCCGAGCCCACTTCCGGACTCAGAATCTCTATGGTGTTGGCCGTATTCACTTTTGTAGGGGTATCCGCATAAACACCGCAGCCCAAGGTCCAGGCAAGGGTCCACGCACATACCAACAATCCGATTTTCCGGTACATGACCGTTCCTCCCGCATTCTTCATAGGAACAGTATAACAGAGGTTTATTACAAAGCCATTACAGCGCGTTTAAAAGCCTATGACATTAAGAACGTTCCAGAGGGATAACGATCCGCACCTGTGTTCCTCTATTAAGCACACTGCTGATGTGTATCGTTCCATTGTGAGCCTGTACGATTTCTTGGGCGATGGACAGTCCCAGGCCTGTTCCTCCAAGGTTTCGGGACCGGGCCTTATCTACTCGGTAGAAGCGGTCAAAGATCCGGTTGATGTCCTGCTCAGGAATGCCGACGCCGTTGTCCTGAACCTCCATCACAACGCTTTCAGCCTCTTCATACATCCTCAGTACTATCTGCCCGCCCTCCGGCGTGTACTTGAGGGCATTGGATATGATATTCTGGACCACCTGCTCGATTCGGTCGTAATCGAAGTATCCCACCAGCTCTGCCGGAGCACTTTCAATGAAAAGCCGCTGGGATTTATTTTTCGCCGTAACCTCCAGCTTCGCCACGGTTTTCTTGATAAGGTCGGCATAATCATGATATTCGTGATCAAACTGTATGCTGTTTGCATCAAAATTAGAAAGCTGCAGCAAATCCCGGACCAAGCGTGTCATTCTGTCGGCCTCATGCTCCACCACCATAAGAAAATGGCGGGCGGTATCCGGCGAATCAATGGCCCCATCCAGAAGTGTTTCTGTATAGCTCTTAATGCTGGTAAGCGGCGTTTTCAGTTCATGGGAGACGTTGGCCACAAATTCCCTTCGCATCACCTCAAGCCGATGCTGCTCCGTAATGTCCTGGAACAGGAAGACCAGCCCTACCTTCTCATTCTGCTCGTCCCGAAAGGGAGCAAAACCAGCCGCGTACACAGAATCGTTCCACTCCATAACCTCATTTCCGATCCACTCTTCATTTCGTGATATGACCGAGTGAATTGCCAGGTCCTGATGAACGGGTTGAATAAGGGCGTTATAGTTAAGGCTCTGTGGAGACGTATCCCCTATTCCGAATATTTCCCGCGCTTTCGGATTAATATGGAGTATTGCCCCGGACAGATCCACCGCAATAAGGCCGTCGGCCATATAATTCAAAATGGCTTCCAGCTTCCCTTTTTCCTGCGACATCTCCCCAAGGGTGGATTTCAGTTTCCCTGTGAGATGATTGAACATTTCTGCCAGCTTTCCAATCTCGTCATCGGATCGGACATCCACCGCTTGGTCGAAATCCCCCTGAGCCATCTTCGATGCCTTCTCCGTTACCGCATTGATGGGTTCCGTGACGCTTTTGGCGATAACATAGCTAAGCAGAACCGTTATGGTAAGCGCCAGCATCGTGGCCTGTATAATGATAACCTTGGAACGGTCCAAGGTGCGTTCGGCATCCTTAAGATCATAGCGAAGATAAAGTACTCCGGTTTGTTTGTCCCCGTGAAGAATCGGAACAGCCATATCTCTTGTGGGAAGCTGTTTGGACGGTATGGTTTCGATAGCGGTTTTCCCATTGAGGCTTTGTGCCAGAATGGCATAACCACCTCCGAGAACCTCGGAGGCATTCTTTCCGACATTCTCGGTACTGGTGGCAATGATTCGGTTATCCCTGCTGCTGATAACGTAAACCTCTTCTCTGAAACCAACGACCTGGGTCTGACGAATAATCTCCTGTACCGCCGTATCCTGGGCTTCCAGCACCGGTATTTCGGAAAGCTGAGGGAGAAGGATCTTGTCAGAGAGATCTTCCAGCTGCGCCGTAATATTGTCAATTTGATACTGATCAAAGTACTTGATGACAAACACGCCGGAAATGATCATGGCAATGAATACCAGCATAAAGTAGATGATGATGAATTTCCAGCGGATGCTTCTGAACATGTTTACGATCTCCTGAAATAATACCCCACGCCCCGTTTGGTCATAACATAATGAGGGTTGCTCGAATCATCTTCTATTTTCTCCCGAAGCCTCCGGACGGTAACATCCACCGTGCGAATATCTCCGTAATATTCATATCCCCATACATCCTTAAGCAGCTGCTCCCGAGTGAATATCTGGTTTTCCTGAGTAGCCAGGAAGCGAAGAAGTTCAAACTCCCGCAGTGTAAGCTCAATGACCTGTTCGTTCTTTCTCACCTCGTAGCGGTCCAGATCGATGAAAAGCTCCTTGGAGCGTATGGTATTGCCGGAAGACTGTTCCGTATTGCCATCTATTTCTATCCGCCGGAGATTCGCTTTTACCCTGGCCATCAGTTCCCGCATGCCAAAGGGCTTGGTTATGTAGTCATCGGCTCCCAGCTCAAGACCCAGAACTTTGTCAACTTCTTCTTCCCGGGCAGTCAGCATAATCACCGGGGTATTGAAGGCTTCGCGCAGCCGCCGAAGCACCTGAAACCCGTCAAGCTTGGGAAGCATGACATCCAGCAGGATCAGGTCCGGCTGAAACTGATATGCTTCTTTAAGCGCTTCTTCACCGTCAAACGCCACCGTTACATCGTAGCCCTCTTTCTGGAGATTGAATACAATTATATCGGATATGGGCTTTTCGTCATCAACGACCAATATCTTTCTGTTCATGGGTTTACCTCCGTTCATGGATAATGCGGAAATTTTAATCTTCACCCCCATCTTAACCAATTAGAGCGGTGGATGGCAAGGAAAACCGGATTTATGTATCTTGCCTGATACATAAAGACCCGGCCATGGCCGGGTCTGAAGGGTCAACGATTCAGGAACTTGGTGGGATTCTGCGGAACCCCGTTTTTCTGCACTTCAAAATGAAGATGGGGCCCCGTGCTTCTGCCTGTATTTCCGCTTTTGGCGATGGCCTGTCCCTGGAAGACCGACTCTCCGCTCTTCACTAAAAGCTTGCTGTTATGGGCGTAAAGGGTGGAATAGCCGCCTCCGTGGTTGATGATGAGACAAAGACCGTATCCGTTCTTATAGCCGCTGAAGGTTACTTTTCCGCCGTCGGACGCCTTCACCTGGGAACCAATAGGCAACCCGATATCGATCCCCTCATGCATGCGGCCCCAGCGTTTCCCAAATTTTGATGTGACTGCACCCCGGGAGGTGGGCCATTTGAACTTTCCACTGCCGATCTTCGGCGGTGGGTTCTTTGTGCCCTTGACAACAATCTTGCCAATAGGGTTCTTGCTTACTTTTTCCGTCAGAATCTTCCGTTCCACTTCCTTACCGTTGATCCGAACGATCTCCGCTTTAACGAACCGCTCTCCCTGGACGCCAGCTCTCTTTACGGTGCTTTCGCCTTTGTAAACGTTGCTTGATTCCTCGTAAGCAACCTCGAAGGGAATCAGTTCATTATACTCCTTGACTTCTTTACACGCCACGGATATCAACGGCCTTGGAACTACCAGACTGATTTTCTGATCGATTTTCACTTTTTCAGGATTGATGTCGGGGTTGGCCGAGATCAATGTATCCATGGATATTTTATATTTCTTCGCAATCAACCAGAGGTTTTCACCCTGCTGAATCACGTGCTGCTGCGTTTCTGTCGTCCCTTTTGAAATCTGATGCACTGCATCCTCAAGGGTTCTTTCACCATCGAATTTCACGATGTCCAGTCTGTCCGGCTTAACAACCACCTCTTCAACAAACCAGGATTCTGAAGCGCCTTCCACGGTATATGCTTTCTTAAGAGCATCCAATATCTGATTGGCCTCTGCCTCGGTAGAGGCGAAACCCACGGCGCGTCCGTCCGCCATTATGCTGACCCCGCTTACACCAATGCGCCGGGCAGGATCAATATTCATGATATTGCTTAGGGTTGGATTAACCGCAGCAGCCTGCTTCACAGCCGCGCTTTCGCCGATGAAATCAACCTGTTTGGGACCAAACAGGCTCTTGTCGATATTCATAAAACAATAAATCCCCATGGCTGAAACCAGAATCAGACAGGAGCCCGCCAGGGCCACCGGCTTGTTTTCCCTTATAAGCTGAACCCAGTCCAGGCTGCCAAGGTTCAGAGGCGCTTTCATCCCGTCTGCTTTTCGGAGCCTCTCCAGAATCCTCTTGCCATTTTTTATAAAACTGCTGTATGTTGTATGACCATGCGTTACAATGGTGTTCTTAATCTGATCCATCCGTTTCCAGTCAATGGACTTGCCCGACTGCCCCGTTGAAAATTGATCCCTTTTGCTGGGGTTTTTCAGACATCGGCTCAGGCGTTCCAATTGCTTTTTTAGCATTGGATCCTCCTTAATTTTGAAGTAACTCTGCAATGGGCATAATGCCGCATGCTCTTAGCCAGTATATCATAAAACCCAAACCATGGCACCCCACATTTAGGTGTCCCCCACCTAACCCGGTCAAAGTCCTTACCTCTAAAGGCTTTTCACTGTTAACCCACATTTTTTTATCATTAATCCCCATGGAAAGAGAAGTTATCCACAGAGTTATCCCTGTTATCCACTTCCTGCCCCTTCCCCACACTGATATAATGACCTTGCATGATAAAGGAGTGACACGATGGCTTTTAAAAAACAAATTCCCGCCCTTGAGCTGGAAACAACCACCATTGAAAACATATTTCTGACGGAGTACCTCCCTATTGCAGACGGAAACGCCTTGAAAGTGTATCTTCTTGGATACCATTACGCCTGTGATACGGAAACCCACTCCCAGTTCAGCCACGATACCTTGGCAAAGCATCTCCGGCTTACGCTTCCGGAAGTTTTGGATGCGTGGAATTTTTGGGCTGAAAAAGGATTAATCAGAAAGACGGATTTGAAACCTGAAAATCCTCAGTGTTTTTCTGTTGAATTCGTTTCCCTGCGCCAGTTGTACCTTGAAGATCATTACAAACCCCGACACGACCGTCTAACCGATACCACCGGGGCGGCGGAGCTGCCAAAAGATGCTTCCCCCATACGGGTTGCCGAAGAAATGAGTAATGAAGAAACAAAAAAAATCATTAAGGAATTGGGACGTATTCTTGATCGCTCTTTGTATCCAAACGATATCATACGGATTACCGGGTGGCTTGACAAATGGCAGATTGATTGGAACACTGTTATTCTTTCCTTTGAAAAAGCAGTTCTGAATAAACCTCTGACCGGCCGGAGCACTCACAGCATTCTTAATGCCACCGAAAATCTTGTAAGAACATGGTATGAACAGAATACTGAAAAACAAACCCCTGAGGTCCCTTTGCAAATTCCTAAAGCAAAACCTAAATCAAAATTTACAAAGCCAAACCGCTTTCACAACTTTGAAGGATGGCTGTCAAAGTTAAGTGAAGCGGAAGTCGACGAACTGATGAAATCACGGAATAAATGATCGTGCGTCAGCCGGAGGTAAAAATGAAGGTCCACATATCTAAAGATATTTTTCAGGAATATTCACATATACGCGAGCAGGCCCAGCTTGAGCTGGAACATCGAACCAACGAGGTGTATAATCAGATTCCAAGAATCGCTGAGATTGACCGACAGCTTGCTCATGTAAGTATGGATATCGCCCGCTGGATATTGAAACACCCTGAAGATTCCCAGAAGGGTTCCGTAGAAATCCGCACGACATTTGAGGCACTTCAAAAGGAACGCTCTGCGCTCCTTGCGTCACGGGGACTGAGCAATAAGTTTCTTGAATTAACCTACACCTGCCCCCATTGCCGCGATACAGGATACACCACCGGCCGATCGATTTGCCGTTGTTTGAGACAAAAACTGATCGATCGGGCCTTTCGAAATGCAAACCTTGGAACGGCCCTTAAAAATCAGCATTTTGGAACGTTTGATATTGATTTGTTTTCAACCAACCCGGTTCCGGGTAAAGATCGAAGCCCTAAAGAGAACATGCGGCTTATTGAAAAAACGGCACATGAGTTCATTGATAACTTTGAATCCCCCTCAACTCAAAGCTTGATTTTCTACGGCGGAACCGGCCAGGGGAAAACTTTTCTTTGCAGTTGTATCGCCCGCTCTCTTTTGGAAAATGGCTACTCTGTGCTCTATCAAACCGCCTTTCGAATATCTGAAGTCATGAGTACCTATAAATTTGGAAACCAAAGTGACATTGATGCCGAAACGTCGTATCGCTTAATCTACGAGTGTGATCTGCTGATCATTGATGATCTGGGAACTGAAATGACCAACACCTTTACAAATGTTGAGTTCTTCAACATTTTGAATTCAAGGCTGATGAATCAAAAGAAAATGATTTTCTCAACCAATCTGGCCCCCATCGAGTGGATACGGACATACGGCGATCGCGTCTCTTCCCGTTTAATGAGCCAATTCAATTCAAAAGAATTCTATGGCAACGACCTGAGGTTTAAGAAATAACAAAAACGGCAGTCACGATCGGCGGGAACCCCGGTGATCATGACTGCCGTTTTTCTATCTTCGCGTTTCTCAATCTATTTAAAGAATGTTCCCCGTACGATTGTCTGGTCTCTTCGAGGGCCTACTGAGATCAGCTGAGCAGGTATACCCAAATGGTTTTCAATGAACCTTACATAGTTCTTGGCGCCTTCCGGCAGTTCATCAAAGCTCTTTACTTCCGAGATATCCTCTGTCCATCCAGGGAGAGTGGTGTAAACGGGCTTGCAGCGCTCCATCAGATCCAGACTTGCCGGGAAATGCCGCTGTTCCTTGCCATCCACATTGTAAGCTGTGCAGATTTTAACCTCTTCAAATCCGGTCAGCACATCCAAAAGCATCAGCGCGATGCCGGTCATGCCATTGACTCTGGAGGCGTAATCCACCACCACAAGATCCAGCCATCCGCAGCGGCGGGGCCGTCCGGTGGTGGTACCATATTCATGGCCCGCTTCTCGGATGCGGTTCCCTGTTTCATCCTCCAGCTCCGTCACAAAGGGGCCTTTTCCCACGCGGGTGGTGTAGGCCTTTGTGATGCCGATTACGGTTTCAATCCTGTTAGGTCCGATGCCGGAACCGATGGTGAAGCCTCCGGAGGTGGGATGGGAGCTGGTCACGTATGGATAGGTTCCAAGGTCTACATCCAGGAGTGTTCCCTGAGCTCCTTCCAGGAGAACCTTCTTTCCTGACATGACTGCCTCATGGGCGATCACCCCAGTATCTGCCACGAAGGGCTTCAGCCGCTCACCCAGCTCAAGGTAGCGGGCAATGATGGGCGCTTCGTCCATCGGTGCGCCGCCGTACATCTTCTGCATGAATTCATTCTTCTGTCGGATCAAAGCACCCGCTTTTACCTTGAACGTTTCCGTTTCCATCAGATCACAGATCCGCAGGCCTGTACGTTCAACTTTATCCATATAGCAGGGGCCAATTCCCTTTTGTGTGGTGCCGATTTTATTCTCGCCTCTGGCTTCTTCCATAAGACGGTCGATTTCTTTATGATAGGGGAAGATAATGTGCGCCCGGTCACTTACCTTTATGGAGCTGGTATCCACTCCATTGGCGGACAGTTGGTCGATTTCCTTGAAGAATCCTTCCGGATCGAACACAACACCATTCCCGATCAGATTCACCGTGCTGGGATTGAGGATTCCTGACGGAATCAGATGCAGGGCGTATTTCTTATCACCCACCACCACGGTATGGCCGGCATTATTGCCTCCCTGACCCCGTACAACCACATCGGCTTCCTTGGCAAGAAAGTCGATAACCTTACCCTTACCCTCGTCCCCCCATTGAGACCCAACGACAACGACTGTGGACATATCAACACCTGCTTTCCTTGTTTCTTAAGATTCATAAAACGACACAAAAGAACAGTACAAGTCTATCAGGTTTACAGGGGCCAGTCAATGTAAAGGCCTTGTTCTCATATCAGCCCCGCCCTTCTCAGGACTGGAACGATTTTCATGGCACTGAGGGCAACCAGAACGCTCATTATGAGGTCCTGAACAATGAACGGGGTGAAGCCTGCCGCCACCGCCGCTGAAAACGGCATATTTTTTCCCATATAAAAGTTCAGAATAGCGTAAAGATAGGGAACTCCAATGGCATACAGAACCGTCAGCCCTGCCAGCACGGGGCAAAGCAGACCGGCAAAGCTCAATGAGCGGTTCTTTTCCACCAGCCACCCGATAATTCCTGCACAGAAAATGAATCCTATCAGATATCCGAAGGTAGGCTGCAGAACATAGGCCGGCCCTCCTCCCTTGGTGAATACCGGAAGTCCTATAAGGCCGATGCCCACATACAGGACCTGTGAGTAAAGGCCCTTTCGGAAGCCCAGCAGCACACCGCTGTACGCACAAAACAGGAATTGCAGAGTGAACGGTACGAAGGGGGTTTCAATCTTAATGAATGCCCCGATGGCTGTCAGAGCTGCAAACATGGCAATTAAAATCATATCTCTCGGTTTCATATGGTCCTCCAGAGTTGTTTTTTCCAGATTACCCAATTCACCCTCGATTGTCAACCTTAATGTTTTGATTGGTTGACAATCGTGCCGATAAAACAGCCTCCCTGGGGAGGCCGCATCATTATGCTTTGTTCTGAGCCAAATAGGCATTCAAATCATTGATCAGGGCATCTGCATCAATGCCATGAACAGAGGCAGCATCGGCAATGGTTTCCATATTGGCTGCGGCACAGCCCAGGCAGTGAAGCCCGTGACTCATGAAAATCGGAGCAAGAGCCCGGTCTTTCATCAGTACGTCGGCAATGATCATATCTTTCGTTACTTCCATGGTATCCTCCAGTAAGTTCTGCAGTGACTTCCTTTTTATTATACCCTGTTGGCTGGACAGGGCAACTCTTATTTACCGTGCAGGGATTCGTAGCGCTCCCTTGTCAGGCGCATCAGATGAAATCTGGCTGTGAGCACCGATCCCGCCATTTTGAAATCCTCCGGATGGTTCAGGATCAGATCGAAATTACGGCCCTGTTCCTCAAACGGTTCCTCACGGATGCCATACTCCACAAACCCAACCTTTTCATAGGCCTTTTGAGCTCTGCAATTGAATGACGCAACCCGGAGTCGGAGTTCCTTCATGTTTTTATCATAAAAGAATAGTCGAAGGAATGCCACCATCGAAGCCGTACCATACCCTTCGCTCAACCGGGCGGGATCAAATACGATGCCAAGCTCTGCACGCCTCCATATGCGCCGGATGTGCTTCACAGTCAAATACCCCAATAGAGTATCCTTTTCATCTTTTGCAACATATACCCAGCGGAAGAAGGGCACTTTTTTTGCATGGTACCAGTCTATCAGCTGATCTTCCGGTATATCCGGGAAATTATAGTGCAGAAACCGAAGATCCTGATGATGGCCCCATTCCAGGAATCCTGGCATATCCTCAGGCCTCAGTTCCCTTACCGTCACATTCTTTCCGTTTATCACAGAACTACCCCTTAACCGTGATGCCGATCAAGATTGGCGAATTTCGTATACTGACCCAGCCATGCCAGATCGATGGTTCCCGTTTCACCGTTACGCTGCTTGGCAATAATGACTTCGCCAATACTCTTTTTTTCTGAATCCGGAAAATAGTACTCGTCCCGATAGAGGAACATCACGATATCGGCATCCTGCTCAATAGCTCCGGATTCACGAAGGTCTGAGAGAATGGGCCGATGATCGGCCCGTAGCTCCGGTGCCCGGGAAAGCTGCGAAAGGGCAATGACAGGACAATCCATCTCCCTGGCCAAGGCCTTCAGGTTTCGGGATATCTGTGAAATTTCCTGTTGACGGCTCTCTACCTTAGCGCCGCCGGACATGAGCTGAAGGTAGTCGATCATAATCAGATTAAGTCCTTTTTCCATTTTCAGCCGTCGGCATTTGGCCCGCATCTCGGTAACCGTGATGGCAGGGGTATCATCAATATAGACACCGGCCTTGGACAGGGGGCCCATGGCGTTCACCAGCTTGGGCCAGTCGTCGGTTTCCAGTTTTCCTGTCCGGAGGTTTTGAATGGGTATGTGGGCTTCGGCACTGAGCATCCGTTGAACCAGTTGCTCCTTGGACATCTCCAGGCTGAAGATTGCTACGGTTGCCCCGCTTTGCATGGCGGCATTCTGGCAAACGTTAATGGCAAAGGCGGTTTTCCCCATGGAAGGGCGGGCAGCGATGAGAATTAAGTCGGAGCGCTGGAGACCTGCCGTTTTTCTATCTATATCTGTAAAACCTGATGATAGCCCGGTGGTGGCGCTACCGGTCATATAGAGCTTTTCGATCTGATCGAAGGTGTTCATCAGAACCCCTTGTATCTGAACAAATCCATCCTTCGCCCTCTTTTGGGAAATGTCAAAAATCCGGCTCTCGGCGAGATCCAGCAGGGATATGGGATCTTCCGCACCGTAGCCTTTTTCAACAATTTCAGAAGAGGCACGGATAAGACGTCTCAAAATAGATTTTTCTTCAACGATCTTGGCATAATAACGGGCATTCGTTGCCGCCGCCCCCGCCGAGGTGAGATCGCTGAGATACCCGATACCGCCGATTCTGGCCAAAACCCCCTTGGCTTCAAGGCCATTGGAGAGGGTGATCAGGTCAACGGGTTCATTGACATTATACAGGTCGATAATGGCCTCAAATATTTCCCGATGGGCTTCTTTATAGAAATCCTCAGGCTTAACTATTTCCGAGCCGTCTCCGATGGCATCCTTGTCAAGGATCATCGCGCCCAGCAGGGACTGTTCAGCTTCAAGGTTGTGGGGAGGTGTGCGGCTGATCCGCTCCATGAGTGGCTTCCTTTCTGAAATACCGGTGTCTGATCAATGAATCATAGCTGTTGAAGAGGGTAAGGGAACCATAGCGGCAATAAAGGTACCTCAGGGTTCCACGCCGTTCCCTGTATTCCCTCCACGCTTCTTCCAGAAGTTCCCGGAAAATGTCCGACTCCATTACTTCTCTTCCGTATAGCAGCCGATTCGTATCTTTTATTATATCATGGGAGCTCAGAGCACTGAATGGAAAATTTGATGCAGCAACACGCAGTTTTTCTGCCGGGGTTTTAAGACCTTTAATTTCCGGCAGGAGCAGGGTTAAAACGGAAAGCAACCCATAAAGCATCCATAAGGAGGCGGCCGGTCCCGTGGTTCCCTTTCCCCAGCAATACTCCACCCACGCCATCCGGATTGCCCCCAGGATCAATACCAGGATTAATCCGGTCAACAGTGCTGCGGGTATTGGGGAGATAGCCGCAGAATCCTTTTCCCGCCCACTCTCACGAATACCTGCTGCCGGTTGCTCCGCCTGTTTTTGCTGGAAGGCTATCGAATGATCCGCCCTATCAACGGAACCGTTCCCAAAAACAGGCGTTGGCTCATATTGAACCCAGCCCGCCTCTGGAAGATAGGCTTCAACCCAGGCGTGGGCACGATCACTGGTGATGGTATAGGTTTGTCTGCCGGCGGATTCGCTGGGAAGCAGATAACCCTCCACATAGCGTGTCGGAACTCCGACAATTCGGCCCATGACGGCCAGAGCCGTTGAAAAATAGGTGCAGTACCCCTCCCTGCTTCCCATCACGAACTGCTCAACGAAGTCCCTTTCCGCCGACGGTTCTTCCACATCCAGCCGATAGATGCCCGTGGCTCTGAGCCACGCCGTGAGCCTCGCCATTTTCTCAGCATCTGTACCCTTCCCGGCTATTTCAATCGTTTTTTCCTTGAGGGTAGAAGAAAGCTCCGGCAGCTGAAGATAGATATCGCTTTCCATTAAGGGATGCTTTTCCGCTGCCTTGTAAAAACCTTCAACACGATAGGTGGTTTGTTGATCCGGAAACCACTGGAATCCCAGCCTGAAAAGGCCGTCTCTTCCCTCAAGGACACTCCGCTTCTCAGACGTAACCGAATCCGCATGCAGAGGGGTAAAAACCGTAAGATCTCTGTTGTCGAAGGGGTGTATGGTCATTATAAAGGGTTCTGTTCCCTTAAGTTTCCCGTGATCCGTTATGGGAGCCAGGCTTATGGGATCTGCTTCCCATGTCTGCCCTGTGTAATTGATCTTCACCATCCCTCTGAGATAGAGACCCGGACGGGATGTACGAACCTGCATCACCGGTTTCCTGTCAAGGGTTACGGGCCCTCCCAATCGATTGCGCAGAGGATACCATTGGGTGTTTTCCAGCGTAAAACCTGTTTGACCATGTTTCGTGTATTCGTTTCGGAATACCTCTTGGACAGGAATCCGTCCCCCCACCCAGCGGTTTACGGCTTCCAATGGGAAAAGGGCGCTCATCACCCCAGAGGCGAAAAATACCCCTGCCGTGACGAGAAGTGCCACTATCAGCCGCCTCTTGTACCCGCCTTCCACCGAGAAAGCTCCTATCCCCGGAGCACCTTCCATGGCCGCAGCAAAACACCATGCCAATGCCAGAAGCATCAGGGGTCCGTCCAGTTCCGGAACGTACATGTTCCAGCGGATGCATCCATATACCATGACAGCGCCCAATATAACATTCCGACGACTCCACTGCCTGATCCACAGAAACATCACCGCACAGATGCAACCTATTCCGTTAGCAACAACTCCCTGCAGGGGGATCGGCAAAACCTCTCGGGACCCTGCAAGATATTCCCCTATGGGATGCATAAGGCTCTGAAGGGTGGCCATTCCTGTATCCGGCGATTGTGATATGGCTTCAATCACGTTGGGAGCCGCTATTCCCCCCAAAAACAGAACCAGTATGCCGGTGCTTATTAAAGCCCCCTTGGCCGGAGCCATTTTTGACTTCAGAAAATGTGTCAACCCAAAGGCCATAAAGAATCCCAGAGACCATGCCCACGGGGTTATCCCGGGCTCTGCCAGGCATGCCCCTCGGATCAGCAGCTGGGAAACTGCCAAAACCATGAAAAACCCGGCCACTTCCCAGGGGACGCTTTCCCTCTCGCATTTTTGCTCCATTCCGTCCTCCACCAGGTTATACGGGAATTTCCACGATCTCCACGTCTTCGGAAATCCCCTTGTTTTGACCACCGACCCAAAATACGGACAGCCTCACCCCAAAGCTCTTCTGTATTGAAATGGCCTCCGGCACATCGATTTCCGGCGTTATAACCTGAAGCACGGAGGCGCCATGCCTTCCTTTCATAAGACTATCCGCCGTGTAAAAGAGCCCTTCAATCCCTTTTGGCCGAAAGATCATAAGCGCTCGCATGGCAGCCTCCATAGACGGGATGCCGTTGAGCTTCAATACATCTCCCCCCGCAACAACCTCCACCGAATATCCCTTTCCAAGCCAGTGGCTGATAAGGCCTGCAGCAACCTCTACGCAGCGTTCTTCCACTCTGCCGTCATCATCACCGAGGTATTTATCTGCACAGCTGTCTAGCAGAATGGTGATTCCAAGGCGCGGTCTTGTTTCATATTCCCGGATCAAAAGCTCTTCACTTCGGGCACTGGCTTTCCAATGCACATGACGCACGGATTCCTGAGGGAACGCCTCTCGAATCCTTCGTATGCTTGCGTAATCCTGTTCTGCTGTCCAATTGCACCGGACCCCTCCGCCCTCCTCACGGCCGGAGACCAGAAGGGATTCCACCGGATATTTATGAGGAAAGATCTCTACCGTCACCTGCTTATCGAATTGTTTTCTTTGTTGCATAACACCCAGGGGATCCGAAATGATTACGGTTGCCCCTCCAACAGAGTATACCCCCCGTCGCGGGCATTGGAAGGCCTTCCGGAACACCTTAATCTCGCTGATTGAAAACCCTGCAGTCTCTCCTTCGAACGCCAATGAACCCAGTTCCTTCTCCAGATGCACGGAAATCCGACAATAGGGAATTGGCAGCAGGGCGTTATTTGCAAAGATGTAGGTGATTTCAAAGTCTTCTCCGCTTTTACCTCCCTGCGCACGAAGCTCTACTGAGCAAGACAGGTTTGCTGACCAGTACACGAGTAAAAGAAACAACAATGCCCACAGGCTGCCCCATGCGAACGTGAGCCTCCACGCCAGCTGAGAACCTGTACACAGTGCCCATACAAGGAACAGCACGCCGCTGCCCCTCATTATCCTAGCGTTGAGATTCATGTGGGTTCACCCTGGGAACGGGCAAAAGATTTACGATTTCTGTAAGCACCTTTGAGGAGGTTTCCCCCCGATACCGTCCACCGGGACTTATCATCGTGCGATGCCCCAAAACCGGTAAAACCAGCTTTTGAATGTCCTCCGGCTGGACCCACTCTCTTTCCGCAATATAAGCCCATGCCTTGGCTGCTCGGTAAAGCGCAATGGTTCCCCGGGGGCTTACCCCAAGGCTTACCGCCTCATGGGTCCGGGTTGTCCGAACGATCTCTGCAATATAGCGTTCCAGTTCCGGGCTGATGTAAACCTTCTCTGTTTCACTCTGCAGAGCCTTCAGGGTATTGACATTGAGTATCGGCTGTGGAAATGCCACATTCCCTCCCCTGCGGTGACGTATTACGTTCAGCTCCGCAGAGGTGTCCACGGGATAGCCAATGGATATCCGCATAAGGAATCGGTCCAGCTGTGCTTCGGGTAGAGGAAAGGTGCCTTCGAACTCCACAGGGTTTTGGGTGGCAATGACCCAAAAGGGGGTGTCCATGAGATAGGTTGATCCCTCAATGGTGACCTGTTTCTCCTCCATCGCCTCCAAGAGACTTGATTGGGTTTTAGGCGTGGCACGGTTGATTTCATCTGCCAGAATAATCTGGTGGTGGATAGGCCCTTTTCTGAACACCATCTCCCCCTTTACCCGGTCCAGCCAGCTATAGCCCAGTATATCCGCGGGCAAAAGGTCCGAGGTACATTGAATTCGACTGAACGTACAACTGAAAACGGAGGCCATGGCCCTTGCCAGGGTTGTCTTGCCCACACCCGGCACATCTTCAATCAGCACATGCCCCTCGCAGAGCAGAGCCGTCACCATGAGCTTCAGGACATCCCGAGGGCCCACAAACTGCTTTTCCAGTTCTTCAATCACCTGCTTGACCATATCCTCACCTCGTTGTCAGACTATTCACTATCTTAATTATGGCACGGGGCCCGCCGGGGGGGCTTTAAGATTTCGTAATCCTTTACAAAAAATACAAACCGCAGTCTCCTCTTTGAGAATCTGCGGTTTGTATTTTGATTATTCAACTGTGACATTGATTTTAAGTTTGCAGGAAACTCCGGGGTAAAGCTTGATTTCGACAACCTTCTCACCCTTGTCCTTAATAGCGTGCTCCAGTTGGATTTTCCGCTTATCCAGGACCACTCCATGTTGTTTTTCCAACCCTTCCGCAATATCCTTGGAAGTCAGGGAGCCGAACAACTTGCCGCCCTCTCCACCCTTGCCCTTCAGCTCCACGGTAAGGGTCTCGATGTGGCGCCCCTGGGCCCTGGCTTCTTCCAGCTCCTTGGATTTCCGATCGTCCATGGCCGCCTTTATGTGGGCCTGTTCACGGATGGTGGAATCCGTTGCCGGCTTCGCCAACCCCTTCGGCATCAGAAAATTGCGGCCATGGCCGTCGCTCACTTCCAGGACATCTCCCTTTTTTCCGGTTCCCTTTACATCCTTTAAAAGAATCACTTTCATTTTGCTATTCTCCTTCCGCAATATACTCATCAATGGCTGCTTTCAGCTTTGAAACCACTTCATCCAGTTCCATATCGAAGAACTGTGCACCGGCCACGGTGAGGTGCCCGCCGCCGCCGATTTTTTCCAATATGAGCTGTACGTTGATATCTCCCATGGACCGTCCGCTGATGAACGTTGTCCCGTCGGAGGTGCGACCCACCACGAAGGAGCAGGTGATGCCCCGGATATTAAGAAGGGCGTCCGCCCCTTGGGCTGCAACCATCCGTATGTTATCCATCTCTTCCCGGCACACCGAAATGGCCAGCTCTTCCCGATAGATCTGAGCGTTGGACACCACGTTGGATTTGGCTACGAAGGTACTGAGGTCATCCTGAAACAACTGCCGTACCATGGCTGTATCGGCTTCGAAGCGCCGTAAGAATGCTGCCGCCTCAAAGGTCCGCACCCCCGTCTTCATACTGAAGTTCTTCGTGTCTACGGTAATTCCCGCCAACAGGGCTTCTGCCTCGATTTTATCAATCTTGACGCGACTTTCCATGTACTGGATCATTTCACTGACCAGCTCACTGGTGGAGGAGGCGTAGGGCTCCATATATTTCAGCAGCGTGTTTTCAATCATTTCCGTACCACGCCGGTGATGATCGAACACCACAACCCGGCTGGCCATGGCCAGAAGTTCCGGGCATTCGGTGAAGCTGGGCCGGTGTGTATCGACAACAACCAGAAGATCCTTCTCAGTGAAGCGTTCCTTTGCCTCTTGGCTGGTAAGGAAGCTGTAGGTTCCGTTATCCTGAAACTTTGCAAAAATGCTCTTAATGGCTTCATTGACTTCGTCCAATACAATATGGGCATCCTTGCCGCGGTTGATCACTGTTCGGTAAACCCCCACTGCCGCTCCGAAGGAATCCATATCCGGGTAGCGATGCCCCATGATGAATACCTGGGCGCTTTCATCGATAATCGGCCGAAATGCATGAGCGATGATTCGGGCCTTGACACGGTTCCGTTTTTCCACTGCCTTGGTTTTTCCACCGTAAAAATCAAATCCGCCGCTCTTCCTTACCACCGCCTGATCTCCACCGCGCCCAAGGGCCAGCTCTAAGGCCGAAAAGGCATGCTCCTCCAGCTGACTGAGACTCTTGGCCATGGTTCCAACTCCAATGCTCAGAGTGACCGGTATGCGGTTTCCCGCTTCAATCTCCCGAACCTCATCCAGCAGAGAGAATCGTTTGCTTTCGATATTTTCCAAATAGCGGTTTTCAAAAATAACTAGGTAGCGATCGTTCTGAAATTTCTTGATGAGGCCGTTCATTCGCGTCGCCCAAAGATTGACACGCCGGTCGATCTCACTGACAACAAAAGGTCGTTTGTCTTCCTTAGTCTCGTTCATAACATCATCGTAATTATCGATCTGTATCAGGGCAATCAATGGTTTTTCATCTGTGTAGAGGGTCTTCAGCTGACTGTACCGTGAGATGTCCAGCCAATACAGCATCAGAATGAAACGGTCGCTGTGCTTCGGGTCATCCATTTTAATAAGATTACTGAGGACACGGTACACCCGGTCACCCACCCGCAGCTCCTGCTCGTAATTTCGGTCTTCAATCAAACGGGCCAGGTCGATCCCCGGAACCATTTCTGTCAGATTCAGATCCAGAGCATCGCGAAACTCCATAAGTTCAGCAAACCGCGAATTATGCCAGGACAGGTTCCCGTCAAAATCCACCAGACAAAGAGGAATCGGAACATTCAGAAGTGCGTATCGGGATGCCGTATCGATTTCACTGGAAAGAGAATCAATGTACATGGCCCATTTCTTATTGCGATCCCTGGTAGAATGCCAGTTATAATAAACCAGATAGAGCAGCACCAAAAGACCCGCCGCCCCCAGAGCAAGACTCTGAGTGAACAATATGGCATCGAAAACAAATATGATCCAAAGATAAACCCGGTTATTGGGCGTAAGAAGTTTAATGATTCGGCTCGGATTCATTCCTGAGTCCTCCCTTGTTCTCCACTGACCCCATTATACACCATCATGTACCCGGGCGCTTCACAATTGGCTGTTTTGAGGAATAAAAGTCCATGAAATAAAAAAGAGAAGTGACAGAATCACTTCTCTTTTGGGACTTAATCGTTTACAAATGGAAGAAGTGCTACGATTCGTGACCGCTTCACAGCCATGGTCATTGCACGCTGATGCTTTGCACAGTTCCCTGTTACACGGCGGGGAAGGATCTTCCCTCGATCGGTAAGGTAGCGGGAAAGCTTACGAATATCTTTATAATCAATGAAATCCGTTTTGTCTACACAGAAGTTACAAACCTTCTTACGTTTTCTTCGTTTAATCATTGCCATATGATTTCCTCCTTTCTAAAATGGGATGTCATCGTCGTCTTCAATAGACTGGAATCCGTCAGTGGAGAAGTCCTCTCCAAAACTGTCAAGGCCTGAATCGCTGGCCGGGCGCTCTTTACGATCGCCTGCACCTCCGATGAACTCAACATTATCTGCCACGATCTCAGTCACATACCGCTTTTGTCCGGTTTTATCCTCGTAGGACCGGCTTTGAAGATAGCCTTTCACCGCGACCTGCCTGCCTTTTGCCAGGTAGTTCGCTGCATTCTCAGCAGGCTTGCCCCATACCACAACGTTGAAGAAATCTGCCGTCTTCTCTTTTGCAAAGGGTCTGTCCACTGCGATGGCGAAAGTAGCTACTGCCTTACCGCTACCAGCGATAAAGCGGAGTTCCGGGTCACGGGTAAGTCTTCCCACCATAACAACACAGTTCATTGGGAACCTCCCGGACTACTTCTCTTCACGGTTGATAACAACGTAACGAACCACTTCATCCAAAATCTTGAAGTTACGCTCAAGCTCTGCAGGCAGCGTTGTATTGGCCTTGAAATTGAAAAGGACATAGTATCCTTCTCGGAATTTCTCGATTTCATACGCCAGTTTCCGCATACCCCACTCTTCGACTGTTCCGATCTCACCATCCGCATTAACGATGGCTTTGAACTTTTCAATCAGCTCAACGCGCTTGGACTCTTCAAGATCTGGTCGGAGAATAAAAAGGCTTTCATACTTTCTCATGTGTTTACACCTCCCTATGGACATTTCTAATGGCCCCCGAAGGAGCAAGGAGATTGCTTTCGCAAATCAACGACTCATTATATCACTGCCCCCGCGCCTGTGCAACTCTTTTTGTGTTTCTTCTATTCACCCAGCTCCTTATGCAGAACTTCACCGAGCCTTTTAATGCCTTCAACGATCTTATCCTCCGGCATGTTTGAATAGTTCATCCGCCAGGTGTTCTCATGCCCCCCGTTGGGAAAGAACGAGCCTCCCGGAACAAATGCAACATGCTTTTCCAAGGCCTTTTCCATGATGTCCCGGGCGTTGAGGTGCTCCGGCATAACGCACCATGTGAAAAGTCCCCCCTCCGGAACGGTGTAGCTGACGGATTTCGGGAACTCCCTTTCCATGGTGTCCAGCATCAGATCCCGGCGTCGGTGGTACACCTGCCGTATCCTTGCGATATGCCTGTCCAGATCATAGGTTTCCAAAAATAGGTTCAACTCTCTTTGGGACATGCTGTTGCTTTGAAGATCCGCTCCCTGTTTGACCATGATGAATTTGTTCAAGACCTCGTCGCAGGCATAAACCCAGCCGATCCGAAGGCCAGGGCAAAAGGTTTTGGAGAAGGTGCCGAGAAAGATGACGCGGTCTTCGGTATCCAATGATTTGATGGCTGGCAGGAATTCACCCTCGAAGCGGAGCTCGCCATAGGGATTATCCTCAATGATCGGCAGGTTGTACCGGTTTGCCAGCTCAACGAGCTTTTTCCGCCTTTCCAAGGACCATGTACGCCCGGTTGGGTTCTGAAAATCCGGTATCACGTAGATCATCCGACCTCTGGAATTTTCCTGAATGGCTCTTTCAAGGGCCTCCATGTCCATCCCCTGGTTGTCGGTGGGAACCTCCACGAAATCACATTGGTAGGCTTTAAATGCATTGATGGCACCCAGATAGCTTGGGCTCTCACAGAAAACAATGTCGCCGGGGTTCAGAAAAACCCTGCCTGAAAAATCAAGTCCCTGTTGGGAGCCGTTGGTGATGAGAACGTGGTCCGGATCCGCTGAAATGCCGACCTTCTTCATGCGCTGGGCTATTTTTTCCCGTAGGGGCTGATAGCCTTCCGTGGTGCTGTACTGCAGGGATTCCTGACCCATGTCCTCCAGCACCTTCACGCTGATAACCTTCATTTCTTCCACCGGAAACAGCTCCGGGGCCGGAAGGCCCCCTGCGAATGAGATGATCTCAGGCCGGGCCGTCAGCTTCAGGAGCTCTCTGATCTCAGACGCCTTGATGCCTTCCATTCTTTCCGCAAACTTAAGTGCCATGTGTTACACCTCCAGGATAATGATTAGGAAAAGGTTTGCCTGGGGCAATTATAGCACTGCGTTATCGGATTTCAAAATAACCAATACATGTTCAAAATTTTTTGTATATTCTAACGATTCACGGGCTCCCCCTGCCTGAAATGCTTTTTGATCCGCTTCTCAAGCTTGGGGCGTGTAACCCATATCTCCTTCTGGCAGGTAAGGCAGACCATTCTGAAATCCATCCCTGTCCGCACTATTTGAAAGCGTGTACCACCGCAGGGGTGGGGCTTCCTGGTTTCCACAACATCCCCTATCTGTATATCCAGCGGCATCTCAGATCCCCCAATCCAGCTCTTGGTAATGGCGCGTACCGGTTTCACTGCGCGTCACCCGAAAAAGATGCATCCCCTCAACACCCCGGGACTTCAAGTCTGCCAGGGCAGAATCTTCCGTTGCGGTATCCAGCATCAATGAAAGACCGCAGCTGGCGGTCAGATCCCTGGGTGTCGGAATAACTGTCGTCTTGTATGTTTGCTTCAGCAGCCGTTCTGCCTGCATGGCAAGATGGGTGGATTCAAATGTAATCAGATAATAAGCTGTCATGGCTATAACCTGATGCTGTTCCGTGCGCCGTTCATAAGTTCGACAATTGCGTACATATTGCCTACTCCGCCCACAGAAAGCTTATCCTTCACTTTATAGAAATCCAGACAGGTCCCACAAGAGAGGATTTGAACCCCCTCCGACTCCAGCTTCCGCAAATGCTCCAGAACGGGGGATTCGTCCAGGGTTAGCCGAACACCGCTGTTGGCAAAAAGAAGGGCCTTGGGGTAGGGCTTCGACTCCGTAAGGGTATACATGTAGCCTCTCATAAGGATCTCACCCAGATCCCGTTCTCCCTCACCAAAATAAGGGCTCCCAATCAGAATGACCAGGTCCTGAAGCTCCGGCTTCTTATCCACCAGTGCTTCATTGGAAGGCACCATCACCTGCTGGTAAAGATCGATATACCACGTTCCGCCCTGTTCCATAACGGTTGTCTCCATATTCTGGCTTTTTGCGAATTTCAATATGTTCTCCCGGGCGGTTTCATTATCTACAATGCTGGTGATGATGCTTCCACGGTTCTCTTCAATTGCCCTTTTGGTGAAAACTACTGGCTTCGGGCATTCCATGCCCCGGGCATCCACTTCAATTTTTCGTACCATAGCGTCCTCCTATTGGAATTTTAAGTCTATCAATACAAGCAGATAGTTATGCTGGTAGAGCCAGGCGGTAAGCTGGCTGTTTCGAATGGCTGTGGCAAGGGCTCCCTCGGGTCTGAAGCCTATCCACGGGGTAAAAACCGTCAGTGCCACCCACATCATGACGATGCCTTCCGACATCCCAAGAACGGCACCTGCCAAACGATTGAGAAGGCTTAGACCCGGTAGCTTGAACAGGCGGTCCAGAATGAATGACCCGGTCTGTATGACAAGGAGGCTGATTACCAACAGTGCTGTAAAACTGAGAAATGACAGCGTTGCTTCGTTAAGGGTCACCAAAACACCTGCGGAGGGATCTCCCGACGTCAGCAGCATTCTCTTTATGAGTCCTGGGAGCTCTGAGCTGTTCAGCACATCCGCCAGCTGAGCAAGTACTCCCTGAGCATCCTTTGGCGACACGGTTTCGAGAAACGGTCCCAACAGCTTTTGTTGAAGCCCCGTCACCAGCTTCGGCTCGCCCCGTAGCCAGAGTTTAAGTGCCGGATGCAGTGTCCAGGTTACGACAAGGGCAGCAACAACTCCGAACATTCTGGCTGTTGTCAGCCAGAAACCACGGTTTCCGCCTCGAACTGCGAAGAACAGCATCACGCCGATTACGGCAAGATCGATTATTTTCACAGCTTATCCCTCGCCCCAATATTTTCAATACCTGCAGAATCTCCGTAAAAAACCAGCAGCAACTTCGAACTTAGCCACTTCAGCCTCTGGGGAACCTTGTGGAGCGCCATGTCCGACTCCAGATCACCACTTTGAGAATAAACCCGGACCCGCTGGTCGGAAACCACCGCAATCTGATTATCATTGCCGGCTTCCATCAGGGTCATTGTTTCTTTCAGAGGCAGGGATATCATCACTTTGCCTTCTTTACTGTAGCATTGCAACATCTGATCTTCCTGTACGCGGTTAATCCAGAAAAAACTTTCTCCAAAGCTGGAACCCTGATATCGGGCAGGTTCCTTAACCAGCCAGTGATCCTCCATCTGCTGATCCAGACTTATGATCCTGTCGTCCAGAACAACTACCAGCTGAGAGTCCATAAATTGCATATCCAAGAGTACCGCATCCTTGAAGGTTCTGGCGCCTATGAGCCGCCCGCCGGCATCGTACCGTTGCAGGGAGGATTCAAGCGTTGCGCCGTCAGCCTTGAGGGTTGCAATAACCACTTCACCGCTTTCCGGATCAACAACGGCCTTTAAAACTTCTTCGTCCTGAAGCTGCTGGGATCCCTGCACATTTCCTGAAATATCGGTCCAGGTATATTGTTTAAGCCCTCTATCTTCAAAAAGAATTCCTTTTGAGCTTTCATGAACGCCCGTGAAAGATCCGGGAACAGGGATATCGCTCATACGCTTCCCAAGAGCGGAATAGCGTAGAAGGATACGGTTTTTCTCTGTTTTTATGAATACCCCGTCATAGGAAGGCATAACAGAGACAGCCGCTTCATTCAGTTCCTTTTTCCACAAGGTGGTGCCATCTGCTTTTACTGCAATGAGCTGCTTCCCGCTTAAAAGATATAAGATCCCTTTTCGTACGGCGGTTCGCTCCTCTTCCGAAGGGATGGAGAGTCTCGATTCCGCTGTAGAGACCTTGGTCTGGTTGATGGGAAGCCATCCCTGTACATGATTCATCAGGGGAATACGATAATAGATGCTGCCTGCCACCAACCCGATTAAAAGCAGTAACCTTAGCTGTCTAATCCTTCTGGAAGCTTGTTTTCTTTGTTTTGCCGGGCGCTTTTTTTCCATCTTTTCTTCCTGTCTCCCCTATGCCTTCACACCACATCGCAACCCTTTTCATGTCTTCCAATGTATCAATATCCCATTTTTCTTCTTCGAATGAAAGTTCCTGATAAGCGATCCGATAGCGGCCGGACTCAATAAGAGGACTCCCTCCCTTGTCACCTTCCAGCATCATAAGCTGTTGCGTCATGGAACCGGAAAACAGTGTTGGCATGGTCCTCTTGCCGTTCCAGGATGCGCATACAATGTCCGGTCTGCTTTCCCGATATCCAGCCATCATACGCAAAAGACTCTCCTGTGTTATCAGAGGCTGGTCTCCCGGAATAAACAGGATGGGCTTGCCGGGAAGCAAGCTTTCGGCAGCAACCCTCACCGTAGCACTCTGACCTAGAAATGACCAGGGGTTGTAAAGTGCTGTTATTCCAGAACATCTTGCAATATCTGCAACAGGGGACTCTCTGTAAACCACGTATATGCTCTTGACCCCGGTTCCTACCGCCGCATCGATGACCCATTGGATTACCGGTTTCCCCATAAGATCGGCACAAAGCTTGTCGGTGCCCATCCTCCGGGAGTAACCGGATGCCATTATGACAATCTGAATCACAGACACACCCCCAGGCTCAGATCTCCAATACCCCTTTTAAGACATTCTGAAATCAATGCTTCAGCAGCTTCTCTCTGTTGATGATCTGTACATTTATTAAGCAGAAGTATGCGCAATGCGCTGAATGGCGCATTCTTGAACAGTCCCTCTGGGGAGCCAATCAGCTTCTTAATGGCATACCCGTCAATCCTTTGGTTCCTCTCGCCCCCGGTAATTGCCAGAAACCGTTCCAACCGATGCACCCATATCTCATCCATGGGCTGTCCAAAAGCATCCATGCCGATAATTCCAATCACATGGGTGCAACCGCCCGGTATCACCGGTTCATGTTCCTCCGGTGCCTTTATCGATCGTCCGCTGGCCCCATCGGCTTCAATCAGCAGGATGTCAAACCCATTGGATGCGTATATTTCTTCAATCTGGTCAGAGGATAATCCCACAAGCTTTCCGTTTTTCTCTGTTGCGGCCCCCATGGCCGTTATGGTTCCTTCCTCCGCTGCCCAATCCAGCTTTTCAGGAAGAATGACCAGACGATCAATCGCGGCTTCCGACGGAACATAGATCCGCGTAGTTGTGGTAATCAAAACCCGCTTCCCTGCCGCTGCATATGCTTTTGCCAGGGCAAGCATGGTTGTCGTCTTTCCCCCGGCGCCCACCAGCGCAATCATCAGCGGTGTGTTTTGGGGAAGCATAAACAGGGAGATCAGTTCGTCAGCCAACCGGAATCTCCTTCCGCGCCCCCCTCGTGCCTGGATATTGATAAAAGTAGCATTTGATGCGACCATTGTAAATTTTCCTGTTTTTTGCAGCCTTTTTCCCATAACTCTTTTCAAAATCCTCATAGGCCGTTATGGCATTCAATGACCAGGTTTCCATCGTTTTCATTCTTCGCCCTAACAAGGCATAGAGTTCACGCACTTCATCCATTTCACCCATCCGCTCTCCGTAAGGGGGATTGGTAACAATAACACCGCCGGTGTCCTCACCCGTTAACATGGCTACATCTCTGGTTTCAAAGACGATGCAATCTTCCACACCGGCTTCCTCCGCATTGTTTTTTGCCGTTCGAATGGCTTGAGGATCCTTGTCCGTTCCTGTTATTTTCAGCTCAACCTCTGTCCGGATGGCTCCATAAGCCGCCTTTCGCTCTGCTTTCCACAGCTCAGCGGGGATCCCCGGCCATGTTTCTGAGATAAATTTCCGATTCAGTCCCGGGGCGATGTTTCGCGCCAGCATAGCCGCTTCAATCACTATCGTACCGGACCCGCAAAACGGGTCTGTAAGCCTTTGGTCAGGCCGCCACCGTGAAAGCTGAACCAGGGCGGAGGCCAGAGTTTCCTTCAAAGGGGCCTCGTTCCCTTTTGCCCTGTATCCCCGCCGATGCAAGCCCTCTCCGCTTGTATCGATCATCAGAGTCGCTTCGTCTTTGAGCAAGGCTACAGTTATGGGCAGTTTCGGTCCTTTCTCAGGGAACCATTCAATCCCTGTAGAGGATTTCATGCACTCCACAATGGCTTTCTTTGTTATCGCCTGACAGTCGGACACACTGAAAAGCTTGCTCTTTACGGATTTCCCATTCACGGGGAACTCGCTTTCCCCGTTCAGCCAATCCCCCCAGGGAAGTTTTTTCACTCCTTGAAACAACTCCTCAAAGGATTCTGCTTTGAAGGAACCCATTTTGATAAAGACCCGCTCGGCGGTTCTTAACCATAGATTGGATCGGCATATTCCCTGCAGATCTGCATCGTATTCCACATACCCGTTGAAAACTTCTACCCCCTCAAATCCCAGGGCCTTTACCTCATATGCAAGAACGCTTTCGATCCCGAAAGCTGCAGTTGCGATACATCTGATTTTCTTCATTTGTTTTCCTCTCTACACTGACAGACCCAGACGTTTCTCCAGGTATCTTCGTTTATATATGCGCTGCCCTTGTTTACCCATTCGATTTACAAAATCGAAATTCATCGAAGCACCTAAGAATGCGCCTGCCAACGGAAGCGCCTGTAATAGGCGGTTCGCCACAAGAGCCCTTGCAATGTGTGCCGAACAAAAAGCCGCCGCCTCCTGGGGGGGATAATATTCCTCACGGTCCATCAGGGAAATATCCTGTTGCCTAATCCAATTCTCTATCAGTTTCATCTTTCCATAAACCAGTTGCCGTCCCTCGGCCTCAGGTGTTAAAGCAAAAGGAACCAGCATAAGGAGATAGAGCTTCTCAAAATAGTTCTGCGGATCGTTTCCATACGCCTCACAGGCGTATTCCAGGGTTTCAATCGCAGTTTTCATGAGTAGCGGAAGTTCCATCATTGATATTGCTATCCCTCCAATGGCGCCAACTCCCCCTGTGAATGAAACGAAAAGTCCACTTTTCTGTATCGTTCCATTTACATACTTGTCGATGGTTGCCGTCGGCAATGCGAATATTTCTTCGGGAAAAGCGATACCTATACCGTCCAAAATTTGCCGTCTACGCTCCTCCCGTTGGCGAAACGGGGTATAGTGCTTCAGATATCCAGTGAGAAAAGGTTCTATTGCCTTCGTGATTTCAAGCAACAGATCCATATTCGTCTTGTCTTCAATCAATTCATTCAATTTTTTTAAGGATGGGTCCAGGAGAGACGTTGAGTTCTCATGGAGCGTTCGGGCCTCCTGTTTCTGTAATTCCCGGTATTGGAGCACCAGGCTTTCCTTTCTCACATACATTCCTCCCATCAGCTGTTTCCGTTCAAATGCTTCTCAATCAGTTGCTGCAGTCGTTTCATGTCAATAGGCTTGGATATGTAGTCGTCGAAGCCATAGCTTACCAGATATTCCTTTTCTGTCTTAATGACCTTGGCTGTACATGCGATAATCGGTACCCGTTTTCCGGATGTTTTCTTTTCAATTTCATCGAAGGCTTCAAAACCGTTGATGACCGGCATCATGATATCCATGAAAACCAGATCCGGCTGATGCTCAAAATACAGATCCACGGCTTGTCTGCCGTTCTTTGCAAAAATAACCTCGTAACGGTCTTTGAGCATGAACTTCATCGTTATCCGCCCAAGAACCTCGTCTTCTGCCACAAGTATCCTTTTTCTTTCCTCTGTCTTCTTGCCTGCAGAATACGGGCCGGTCTCCGCTTCTTCCTGTTTGTTGAACGAAGGCTCTGATTCGCAATTTCTCACAGGGATTTTAACGATGACAGAGGTTCCGCTTCCCACATGACTTTCTGCACTGATGGATCCTCCCATAAGCTCTGTCAATCGCTTTGAAACACTAAGCCCTAAACCGACGCCACCGTATTCCCTGGTGCTGGAACCGTCCACCTGATTAAAAACGTCGAAAATATGACTGAGCTTCCCTTCTGGGATCCCGATTCCTGTATCTGTAATCCGGAGAACCAATATCCTCTTATGATCCTCCGACAGTTCAGAATCGCATTGCAATTCAACACTGCCTATCCTTGAAAACTTGATCGCATTGTCGATAATGTTTGATACGATTTGGCTAAGTCTGTACTTATCCAGTACAATGACCTCCGGAACATGATTCCCGATCGTGTAGTCCAGGGTCAGCCCTTTCTGGATTGCCATCTTTTCCTTGGAACTAACGGTATTCTTTACAAATTCCAGCACGCTGAATTCTTCTTCGATCACTTGCAATGTCTCACGTTCTATGTTTGAAAGCGTAAGCATGCCATCTACAACCTTCAGTAACTGTTCGGAAGCTGTCCGCATATAATGCAGCAGCTCCCGCTGCTTATCGTCCAGACTGGTGTGCTCCAGCACCTGAATCATACCGATAATGCCGTTCATGGGCGTCCGTATTTCGTGAGATGTGTTGGCGATGAATTCTGACTTTGCCTTTTCTGCGCCACATTCTTTTCCGGCCTTCGCAAGGGCTTGCTGCAGATCGTTGATCTCCTCTTCTTTTTCTGCCAGCCGGCCTTTTAGCTCGTCCAGTGTTAGATCCTTCGCATCCATTGAAAATCCTCCGGTTAGCATGTGACTACCTCTTTATTATAGCAAATAATGCCGATACCCATGTGCTCAAAAAAAAATAACATCCCCTTATGAGGATGTTATTATCACAGTTCACGTCTGCCTTCCAAGGCCTTGGCCAGGGTAACTTCGTCCGCATATTCAAGATCCCCGCCCACCGGTATACCATGGGCGATTCGCGAGATGGCGATACCCAGGGGTTTTACCAGTCTTGAAATGTACATGGCAGTTGCTTCTCCCTCAATCGTAGGGTTGGTCGCCATGATGATTTCCCTGACATCGGGATTGTCCGCCAGCCTTCCCAGAAGCTCTTTAACCCGGATATCCTCAGGGCCTACACCATCCAGAGGCGAAATGGCGCCATGAAGTACATGGTATACCCCTTTATACTCCCGTGTACGTTCCATGGCCGCCACATCCCTGGGATCCTCAACAACGCACAGCAGCCCCGAATCTCTGGACGCACTGGTGCAGATACCGCAGGGATCAACATCCGTATAATTGCCGCATATACTGCAGTAACGTATTTTCGCCCGCGCATCCAGTATTGCCTCAGCCAGCTCCTGTGGATCTCGGCTTCTGGCATTCACCATATGGAAGGCCAGCCTTTGGGCCGTTTTCTTTCCTATTCCGGGAAGCCGGGAAAGCGACTCGATAAGCCGTTCAATTGAAGCTGGATAAAGTTGCATGGCTTCTCCTCATTGTTTTCTATGCTAGAACATTCCGGGAAGGTTCATGCCACCGGTTATTTTCCCCATTTCACGGGCGATTTCATCCTCTGCATTCTTCATGGCTTCATTTACTGCAACCATGATGAGGTCCTGCAGCATCTCCACATCATCCGGGTCCACAATGCTGGGGTCCAGTTTAATTTCGGTAAGCACCTTTTTCCCTGTCACCTTGACATGGATTGCACCGCCCCCTGCAGAGGACTCATAGGTTCTTCCTTCCAGTTCCTGTTGGGTCTTTTCCATATCCCGCTGCATCTTTTGAACCTGTTTCATCATCTGACCCATGTTCCCTGGAATTCCACCCTGCATTTTGCCTTTCATATTAGTCCTCCTTTGAATTTATCGTTATCTTATCTTCGTACCCTTTGAAAAAATCCCTGACCTCCGAGACCAGCTCTGAGGAACCTATGGATACAGGGGGTTCCCCCGCCTGTTGAATACAGCTCAACCGTACCTTCAAGCCCATCTGCTGCTCAATTGCCTGCTCCACATGGCTTCGGTTCTCTTCCTTATCCATGGCCATACGATGGAACTCAAATTGCTCTTTAAAAGAAACCGTTAGAACAGGGGACTTAAAATCCAGCAGTTCACCCTCTACCATAAGCGCATAGGTAGAAATTCGAATCTTTTTCAGGGCAGAAAGGATTGCCGGCCAATTTTGCGCGAAGGCTTGCAATTCAACATTATCGGTTCTGACCACCGCAGGCTTATCCGTTGGGGCAGAAACCACTGCCGGTTTAACATCAACCGGTTTTGTAACCGTCGGATTCGCGGGAGGGGCAGTCATCGCTGCCTTCGGTTCCGCCTTTATCCACGCGCCTGCTTCGATCCCCTGAATACGCCTTTCCAGTTCTTCTACCCGGTGCACCAGGATATCGCTGGATTCTGCGCCACTATCATATATCAGTCTTATCAGCGTCATTTCCATAAGTGCTCTGGGATGAGGGGTCCATTTTGCTTCACCCTCTAATTTTGAGAACTGGGAAAGCCAGTTCATCAATCGTGGTGTTCCCGCGCGGTTAGCCAACGCGGCCAGGGTTCCCTGAGTTTCCTTTGAAACATCCAGCAGCTGCTCCGGGTTCTTGGAAACCTGGACCAGCAAAAGCTTCCGAAAAAACTCAACCGTCTCCCGTATCAGTTGATTCAAGTCCTTTCCCTCGGATACGGCATAGGCGATATCCTGGAGGAGAGCATCCGGATTGGCATCCAGAAGAGATTCGGTCAATCTCACAAGGAACTGATCTCCAGACATGCCTAGGATGCCCAAAACCCGTTCATGGGTCAGGGCCCCCTCCTCAAAAGAAAGACAACGGTCCAGTATACTCAGGGCATCTCGCATAGCCCCTTCCGAGCACTGGACAATAAGTCTCAGGGCTTCCGCCTCGCATGGGCGGCCTTCCTTAATACATATTTCTTCCAACACATTTGTAACCGACTCATAGCTAACCCTTTTAAAATCAAACCGCTGACATCTGGAATGAATCGTCGGGGGAATCTTATGGGGTTCAGTTGTAGCAAGAATAAAAATGATGTGCGCGGGGGGCTCTTCCAGGGTTTTAAGCAACGCATTAAAGGCTCCCTTGGAAAGCATATGAACCTCGTCAATTATATACACTTTATAACGGCCATTGGCAGGCGGGTATTTTACATGCTCACGCAGTTCCCGGATATCATCCACGCCGTTGTTGGACGCAGCATCCATTTCGAAAACATCCATATTGGACTCTTCCAGAATACTTAAGCAATTGACACATGCATTACAGGGGATATCCCCCTCCGTACTCAGGCAGTTGACTGCCCTGGAGAATATCTTTGCGGTGGTTGTCTTACCAGTGCCCCGTGTTCCGCAAAAAAGATAAGCATGAGCAATTCGCCCGGATTGTATTTGGTTCAGCAGGGTCTGAATGATCGCTTCCTGACCCACGATTTCACTGAAAGAGACCGGTCGCCATTTTCTGTACAAAGCTGTGTATGCCATACAACCTCCATAATCCGCCCCGCTTTGACACTATTATAACACGACAAAAAACGCAAAGCAGGCTTTTTTCAGGAACCCCCGCGGCACATGGAAGGGACTGCTTACCGTTGCTTCCGTCAGGATCTGGCGGGGTTCACAGACTTCCATTGCGCGGGACCCAAAGAAATCCTGCTCTGCGTTTTACGCCGGCCCTAAAAGGGCCGGCGCATTGTTTTGGCGGAGAGCGCGGGACTCGAACCCGCGGGGCCGTTAAGCCTTACACGCTTTCCAGGCGTGCCCCTTAGCCACTCGGACAGCTCTCCATATTGGTGTTACTCGTACTGCCTTTTTTTTCTCAAGCATTTAAAGAAATTGCTGATGATTGCGCTGCACTCCTCAGTCCGAACTCCGCCGTGTACTTCCATCCGGTGATTCAAACGGGAGTCTGTCGGTATCGTATAAAGAGATTCCACGGCTCCCGCCTTGTGATCGGAAGAACCGTACACCAGTTTGTCCAGACGGGCCATCACGATGGCACCGGCGCACATCGGACAGGGTTCAATAGTAACATAGATATCACAGCCTGTCAAGCGCCAGCCACCTAAATACTTCGAAGCCTCTCTAATCGCAATAATTTCCGCATGGGCTGTAGGGTCCTTATCCGTTTCACGTCGGTTATAGCCCCTGCCGATAATGACATCATCCCTTACGATCACCGCACCGATTGGAACTTCACCCATAAGGGCGGCTTTCCCGGCTTCTTCCAATGCTACACCCATAAAATGATTAAACTGATCTTCCAAGGTGCACCTCGACAATTCTAGCAAACTTGTCTCTGATTTGCAATTCTTTTGTTTGTTAAGTGTTTCGCGGCCTCTTTTGTGTATAAAACACTGTGTATTCATTGATAGAACTTAGCATTAGCGATTGTTGTTAACTTTGTTGTAAATCAATTTTCCTAATTCTATTAATTAACAAGCTTTACACTGTTCCTATTAAACAGCTCACCTGACTAATTTAAATGGCGCACCCGAAAGGATTCGAACCTTCGGCCTATCGCTTAGGAGGCGATCGCTCTATCCTACTGAGCTACGGGTGCGTTTATTGATTTAGGGGGTATCTCCTTTGAATCCTTCAACATATACATGGGTACGCATGTTCATCCATATCTTTTCGGGGTCCGTGGTGGCAGGATTGCTGCTTCCATTGCTCTTAATCGTTATCCTTGATTCCTCAATCCCTTTTCCGATAAGTACCTGTGCAACAACCTCCGCTCTTTTCTGAGAAAGGTCTTTTCCGAAATCAGTGTCCCCTGAACCGTTTATTCCGTTGATATTCCCTTCAACAACAAGCTTAATCTCCGCGTTTTCATTCAGAAGCCCGGTTATTTCAGATATTTTCCCGATTTCTTTGGCCTGTATCTCCCATTGATTCGGATCGAAATAAATCACCGCGGAGAGCTCCTTCAATTGATCCTCCGTTAACGGTTCCTGAACTTCTACAACGGATTGAGGTGCAGTTGGCTCCGTACTTTCAGCCCCTGGCGCAGGGATGGCTGCTGAGCTCGGCTCAGTGCCGGGAAACAGCAATGGCACCGCCACAAAAGAAAGAAGGATCAGGAACGTCGCCAACGCAACCTGGCCCTTGACAGTCAGTCGATACTTCATGCCGTCACGTCCTTAGGCATTATTTTTTCCCTTTGATGAATTCAACGATATTGATTACCTTCTGGATCTCATACTCCAACGCAGAATTCTGACTTTCCTGGAACTTCAATCGTCCCTGAATATCTCTCCGGAGCTCATCAATTCTTTTTTCAAGCTCTCGTATGGTTCCTTCATTCTTTGCGTTCACCTGCTCCGTAACCTGAACTGTCTGCTCAAGTACGTTATTCAAGGCATCGATTCTCTGATAAGCGTCGTTCAGGAGATCTTCAACCTTCATTTCAGCAGCCTTCATGATATTGTTCACAGATTCACGCTTAATATCCGATGGCAGATTTTCCGGAAGAGCCTTCATTAATACATCTACCATAAAGACCGTTTCTTTGATATCGCGATTCAGATTGGCCTTCCTGTAAACATCCTCGACCGTCATCAGCTTGTCACGCTCATAGGATTCAATCAGCACATCCAGCTTTTCCTCGATTTTTTGAACCTGTTCTTCTTCAAACTCAACGGGCGCAGGGACAAAATCATCTAATTCTGAAAAATCAACAACCTCTTCTTCTACAGGTTCAACTAAACCAAGTTTTTCAAAGATGTTCTTTTTCGTTGCCAATTGACAACCCTCCCATAAATGGGGTTCTCACCCCTGCATCAAAGTTCAAACCCTTACTTATTATAAATAAAAAGATGAAACAAAGCCACCTTTTATTCACCTATTTGAATCAAGGCCTCGTGCATTCTTTCTACAAAAGAAGCACTGGACTTGTTCCACTTGACAAGACGCTGCAGCATTTTCAGCTGATGTTCCTTTCGCTCGTTCTCTTCTTTTCTGACCTTTATCATATGGCTATAATTCTCCAATTGTTGAAGAAGGTCTGAGCAGTGAAGATCACACGCCTGTAAAACCATGGATTGCGCGGCGTCCAGCTCTTCTTTCAGCTCTGATGAGCCATGACTCTCTCTCTCTATCGGTCCTTCAGAATTCATGCCCTCATTTACGGATATGTTTAACGCCTTTCTCAGAATATCCACTCCCGTATCCTCAATATACGCAATATTGCTGCGATACCGGATATGGGGCTTCAGTTCCTTCTTGTGCAATTCCATTTTTTTATAAACGGTGACTTTACTGACACCAAGGAGCCTTGCCACTTCTATGACCCTGTGCATCTAATCACCTTTCACTTTCTGTCATTACCAGAAAAAAATTCGATTTGGCTTCCCACTGACTCTGCTTGTTTTCTAAGCCGCAATGTGCCTTCCAGTTGATCTTCCTCGCGGATTCGCTTATCCATATCCTCTTTTAGAATACCCATATAGTGAGTGATGGCCTCGTCCAGTTTTCGGCTTTCCAGATTCAGTCGGTGAAGCTCACTGCGGCTCTGATTGATTCGATCCTTAAGATTCAGGAGCTCCAGCTCCCTGCGATCCATTTCCGAGAGTGAACCTTCCTGCTCACGCTTTAAATCAGCGGCCTCATCCCTCTCTCCTGTTGTATAGGTGAGCTTCGCCGCCGCCAATCGTTCTTCCTCAAAGGCATGTTTCAGTATTAAAAGCCCCTGATCCGATATATATGTTACACCTTTTTCCTTATGGGTGTGTTCTGACAGCTCTGTTTTATAAAGAATCAATTTCTCATGGATCCGCACCGTGGCTACATTCAGTATTTCTGCGAGCTTGGCTATCCTATACACATCTCGCCTCCTAAAAACAGTTAATTTACTGTTAATCCGATACTTGCTGTATATAAGCGCAGTACGATAACAATTGACCCCTTTGCTGACAGGAACATCTTCATGACTAGTATACCCTATTCTTTAAAGAATCAAAAGCAATTCATTGATGGCGTTTACAACTTTACAGTAAATCATAAATATGTTTGAATATAAACGTTTCATGGTCATTTTATCAGCTCGCGTTTTCCAATCTTGTGTAAGATGCCGGAGCGATTATAACCCATGATGTCCCGCGTGTGTCCCAAACCTCCCCATTCTTATGTCCTCAATTCGCACGGAAATGAAATAATACCTGTTTTGCAGATTCCGTTCAATCTCATAAATAGAAAGATTCCAACGGGGTTTTACAGCCACTATATTTATACCGCAGAATCCTTACCATCCTTTTATCAATTTAATAGTTTACAACATGGCTATATATCTGTTCAAATCACTGGTTTTCATCCTGTAATTAGCTCTACGCTTTTCCCCACTGGTTCCGTCAAATGCACCAGTTCGTATCGCTAAAATTCACATTCTTGGCCCGATTTTCGGTTTTGATCCCCAAGTAAGGTTTGACTGTGCCAAAATAAAACACCATAGTGGCACATCCGGCGTCTCACTATGGTGCACATTATACGACTGGAATTCGTTGTTTCACTATGATACATCCAATTTAGGGTGTTACCAATTGTATCATTTGTGACTGCGCCTCCGAAATCGGGGCTTCCGTCGTCTCATTATGGTACACCTTTACCCCATACCGCTCCATTTTTCGGTAAAGTGTGCTTCTTCCAATACCAAGAAGCTTAGCGGTCTGAGAAAGATTTTCACCTGAAATCTCAATCGCTTTCACTATTGCTTCATGCTCTAATCGTTCCAAATTCAATGATTCTTCTTCTTTTACCGGCGCAAACAGTTCCCCTTCGATGCTTATGACATGATGGTCCTCGAGGACCGTCTCTCCATGGTTCCTGTAAAGTATCAGCTGAATCACACGCTGAAGCTCCCTCACATTCCCCGGCCAGTCATATCGGATCAAACGGTCATAAAACGAGGGTCTTCTCCTCAGTGATGCAGGGTCCTTGGGATAAAGGATTTCCTTCATCAGATAGTCCACCAACAGCTGTAAGTCTTCCTTGCGATGCCTTAAAGGAACGGTTTCAACCCTGTTGAACAGCAGGCGATTCAAGAGTTCCTGACGAAAAAGCCCCCGCTGGACTGAATAAAGAAGATCCCCTCTACTGCTGGCCAGCAAGCGCACTTTTGTATTTCTCATTTGCTCGGACCCTGTTTTTTTGAATTCACCCGTATCAATGTATTTCAAGAGCTTACCCTGCATTTGAAGCGGAAGCTCTCCAATGTTGTCCAGATGAAGTGTCCCCCCTTCAGCCAGTTCAAGAATACCCATACGTCCGGCCTCAGAGCTGCTTTCATCTGTGCTTACATGTCCGAAAATCTCCGCTTCCAAGGCACGTCGGGGAACAGATGCGCAGTCCAGATAGTAGTAAGGCCCTTCTCTACGGCCGCTTTCCGTATGGATCACCTGAGCCAGCATCTTTTTACCTGTTCCGGTTTCACCTGTGATCAGACAGGGGAAATCAGACTGTGCAGCCAATCTTACCTGTCTCCGTATTTCAAGTATTGCATCCGATCGGCCCACGATATCACTCATCTGGAAAACGGGTTTCATACCAACCCATTGATTTACCTGTTTTCTGAATCTATTCAAGCCGGACAGCTTCACCATGCCCATCTTTACACCGCCGGTTTCGTTGAACGAAACACACTCCAATACAGCAGGTTCAAGTCCTTCCTGCCCGTCATAATATCCTTCCAAAATCCGTTCTTTGCACTTTCCATTAAGCAATGCTTCCAGCTGTATCGGCTGATCCATCCGGATCAACTCTCGGATATTGAATTTTGAAAGCTCCAGTATCTTATGAGCATAAAGCTGTTCTGCTGCCTTGTTCCCATGCAGCACCTGCCCGTATCTGTCAAAACAGATCACCGCTTCCGGTAGGGCGTCCAGCGCTGCTGCGTAATGATCTTTAAGCTGTACCACCGCCTGATGGGAATTATGTATCTGCATGGAGCCTGTTATCAGCGACGCCAGGTGTTCCAACCGTTCAATAACCTCTGAGCAATCACGGTCAATCGGTATGACGGCGGTAATAAGAGCCAGAAGGACGTTGTTTTGACCGATTACAGGAATACCGATTGATTGGATGCTCTGAAGGCCTTCAATGAAATGTTCCGCCCCGATTACAGCATACGAGGCTCGCTGCTGAACGGCTAAAGCGGCACCATTGGTACCCAGGCGCTCCTCCATCACAGAAATCCCCTGCCGATAGGCAAAGCTGTCGTACTTCTGTATCCAGTCCACCAGAACAAGTCCTCGACCATCCGCCAATGCCAGATTGACATTCTCGTAGCCGCTGACTGCCATGAAATTTTCAAAATATGCTGCGGAAGCCTGAATCAAGGCTTGGGCATTGTTTCTTGCCAAATGATACTCTTCCGGAGACACCGGGATATCCTTGATTTTCGTCGGAGTCAGACCCAAGACCTGACAACGGGCCCATGAAAGAGCGATCTCAGGCCTTAAGACTTCACGCCGAAGCATCCCCTTCGTTGTGAACAGACGCCACGCCTCTTTTATTTTACTGTCCTCGTACATATTGAACATTACCAACTACCTCCGACCGCATCGCATACGTGGACATTGCATTCGTATTTTTCGAACCGTTTTCTGAGGGTTTACTATCTTTTGGGCATATTTTCAAATACCGTCATTCCGTCTTATCGAAGGATCCTCTTATGGCGCCTTTCAGCGTTGCCTCAGAGAAGCCATCCTTGTATTTGCCTCAAATTTGACCTCTGTGCGACTTTTGTGTGTTTATGATCGAATGTATCAAGTGTCCTGTTTTCGTAAGACCAAAGGGGAAATGAAAGGGTGATGCAATGTTATATTTTGGTAACTATATCAATTTTGCTATCGCTCGCGTTAACGATCAAATGATTCCCCTCGGTGAGCTCGCCATCCAGATTAATGGGGGTGTTTTTCAGAGCACTGATTTTGATATTTCGACCGTGAAATATTTCGATTTCCGGCTCTCCAATATGACTGCCAGTATAAAGCTTGGGAAGTAGTTGGATCAGCCGCAGCCGGCTCATTTTGTTGGCAAGTACTACATCGTAAACACCATCTGTCGGATTTGCCATAGGCGCGATTTTCATACCTCCACCATAATAGCACCCGTTGGCAACAGCGACCAATTCAATTGTTCGCTCATATTCGATACCATCGATACATAATGAAATAACCAACGGCTTGTAGTTCACTATCTCAATAAGACTGGACAGAAAGTATACCGCAGGGCCTCTTGCCCATTTTCTGATCTGACCCGTTCTCTTTACTATTGAAGCATCGATGCCTATGCTGGCCACATTAAGAAAATATGATCCGGAACTCCTTCCAATGTCTACAGGCCTTTTTATGTTCCATCCCAGCACATTAAAAAGAGCGGCTTCCACCTGCATAGGCAATCCCTGTGTTCTGGCAAAATCATTCCCGGTTCCACAAGGAATAATCCCTATGGGTATGGCAACGCCTTCCAACGCGTTCACAACTGCTAAAAGTGTTCCGTCTCCACCAACTATAATTATCTCTGTTGCATTTTTTGCTATCGCAGTTTTCACTGCTGACGCAATATCTCCATGATCCTTTGTAACATATATCTCGTGCCAAATTCCGTTTTGTGTCCATAAATCATCAATTGTGCCGCGAATTTTCATTCCTTGCTTGCTACCTGACGCGGGATTCAATACAAAAAAAGATCTGCGCATAGAGCCTCTTTATGTTTCACGTGAAACAATCATATGTCGTTAGTCGTTGCAAAGCATGCAGATAATCCTTTCCAGATCATCTTCATTGAAGAATTCAATCTCTATTTTGCCCTTCTTCTTGCCGCTTTTAATTCGTATCGGCGAAGAAAATCTATCATTCAGTCGCTTCTCGATATCCCCATAATCAGCAATATGCTTGCTGGCAGGGCTTGCTTTGCCTTTGCTTCCGTTCAAAGACGCGACAATTTTTTCAATATCACGTACACTGAGCTCCTCACGGATGATCCGCTCCGTCAGTTTCCTCTGAAGCACAGGATCATGCACCGTTGCCAATGCACGGCCATGCCCCCCCGAAATTTCATCTTTGGCAATCTGATGCTTAATATCTTCCGGAAGCGCAAGCAAACGAATGATGTTCGCGATATGTGATCTGCTCTTACCGACCACCTTAGAAACCTTGTCCTGAGTGTACCCGTATTCTTCTATCAGTGAATTATAGGCCAACGCCTCTTCAATTTGGTTCAAATCTTCCCGCTGAAGGTTTTCGATCAACGATATCTGAACTAATTGATCATTTTCAAGATCCTTAACCACTGCCGGTATTTCCTTTAGTCCCGCCATACGGGAAGCACGCCATCTTCGCTCTCCGGCAACGATTTCATAACCGTTATCAATGGTCTTGAGGATAATAGGCTGCAGAACCCCATGCTCCTTTATCGACTCAGATAATATTTGAATCCGCTCTTCATCAAAATACTTTCTCGGCTGATCTCGATTGGGTTTGATCAGGTTGATGTTAACCTTCCGTACACCGGATGTTTCACGTGAAACAACCTGCTCACTATGGGTAATCAGTGCCCCAAGACCCTTTCCAAGTCCTCGTTGCTGTTTATTCATGCTCTATTCCTCCAATTTGAGAAACTCATGTGCCAATGCCATGTAGGACATTGCGCCTTTTGAGCGTGGGTCGTAAGTGATGATGGGCATACCGAAACTTGGAGCTTCCGCTAATCGTACGCTTCTTGGTATAACGGAGTGATACACCTGATCTCCAAAGTACTTTTTAACCTCATCTTGTACCTGGATAGACAGGTTCGTACGACCGTCATACATCGTCAAAAGCACACCTTGGATCTCAAGTTCCGTATTTATGGACTGTTTGACCAGTTGATACGTGCTCATCAGTTGGCTTACCCCCTCCAATGCATAGTATTCGCATTGAATCGGAATCAGCACGCTGTCGGCAGCCACTAGAGCATTGATCGTAAGCATCCCAAGGGATGGCGGACAGTCAATGAGGATATAATCGTAGGAATCTCTAAGGTCATTGACAATTTCCTTGAGCCGTTGCTCACGCCCTTCAAGCTCAATCATTTCGATCTCTGCACCTGCCAGCTGCATATCTGAAGGAATGATATCCAATCCTTCAATAGAAGTAGGCACCACAGAGTCTCCAGGGGAGCGTATGCCCAGCAGGGCCTCATAAATATTTCTTTCCCCGCCCTTTTCAACACCCAAACCGCTGGTGGTATTCCCCTGCGGATCATTATCTACAACCAATACCCGTTTTCCGAGCAAGGCAAGACAGGCACTAAGATTCACATTTGTCGTTGTCTTTCCGACTCCACCCTTTTGATTGAAGATTGTTATTACTTTTCCCATGAATTCACCCCTTCAGTATACTAGTTTCATCTTACATGAAAAAAGAAAAAGCTGCACACTTTTTCTTTTTGTTTTTACATATTATGTTATTTACAGGCCTAAAGTGGGTTCTTTTCAATTTTAGCAAATGCCCGTGGATACGTTTCCGGTGTAGCTTGTGTCTTGCGTACGATAATCAGGGTTCTCTGAAAGTCTGTATCCGGAATTGCAACCGGAAGGATGTCTTCTACCTTTCCCCCCAGCTTCTTAAGCGCTTCCTTTGATGCGGCAATCTCCGCTTCATAGTCTGCACCCTTCTGGCTGATGAAAACACCACCAATCTTGACATAGGGCAGACAATACTCACATAGCACGTTAAGCTTTGCCACCGCTCTGGCAAACGCATAGTCATAACTTTCACGGTAGTTAGTTTTACGGGCGAACTCCTCCGCTCTTCCGTGAACGGCAGTTACTCCTTTAAGTCCTAATCGGGTGATCACTTCGTTGAGGAACGTGATCCGCTTGTTCAGAGAATCCAATAGAGTGACTTCAATCCCAGGCTTTGCAATCTTAATGGGTATACCTGGAAAACCAGCTCCGGTCCCTATATCAATCAGTCTTCCGGGATCCATGCTCAAAGGAATAATACAGGTCAAGGAATCAAGGAAATGCTTATTCTGGATATCCACCGGATCTGTTATTGCCGTAAGGTTCATTCGCCCGTTCCATTCCAGCAGTAGCTCCTGATAGACACGGAACTGCTCTTCCATGAGGCCGTCTATTTCTATTCCCATCTTATGCGCCTGTATGCGCAGGATATCAGGCATCTCTTTTCACCTTCCTTCTTGATTGCTCCAGTGCCACCATGAGGACGGATATGTCCGCTGGGGATACACCGGATATCCGGGATGCCTGACCAACAGATTCAGGCCTGATTTTCATCAGCTTTTGCCGGGCCTCTGTCCGCAGATTCATTATGGATTCATAATCCGTATCCATCGGTATTTTCATTCGCTCAAGTCCTTCAAAACGCTCAACCTCAGCCAACTGCTTCTTAATGTATCCGGCATACTTGATCTCGGTTTCAACCAAGAGCTTTATTTCCCGGTGAATAACCGGCCTCTCTTCGTCAACGGGCTCCAGAAGAGAATAGTTCAGTTCGGGACGCTTAAGCAGCTCCTCCAGGGACATGGATTCCCTTACCGGGTTGCTTCCCAAGGATTCTAGAATTCCATTGATTAACGGCGCTTTGATCTTTGTGTTTCTAAGGCGCTCTTTTTCTATCTCAACCGCAGTGCATTTCTCTCTAAATCGAACATAGCGCTCGTCTGTAACCAGACCTATCTCCCGGCCCTTCTCTGTAAGCCGCAGATCGGCATTGTCCTGTCTCAAAAGCAGCCTGTATTCGCATCGGGATGTCATGATTCGGTACGGTTCATTGGTCCCCTTTGTTACCAGGTCGTCAATAAGCACCCCCATATACCCGTCACTTCGTGACAATGTAAACGGTGCCATTCCCTGGATCTTCCGCGCTGCATTGATTCCTGCAATTAAGCCCTGTGAGGCCGCTTCTTCATATCCCGAGGTGCCGTTGAACTGGCCGGCACAGAAAAGGCCCTGGATTGATTTGAGTTCCATGCCGTGGGTCAACAGCAGCGGATCGACACTGTCATATTCAATGGCATATGCCGGCCGCATGATTTCTACATTCTCAAGGCCCCTTATGGTGCTCATGAATCCCAGCTGCACATCCTCCGGAAGGCTGGTGGACATCCCCTGAACATATACCTCATTGGTCTCCAGCCCCTCCGGCTCAAGGAAAAGCTGATGACGTTCCTTATCTGCAAACCGGTTTATCTTGTCTTCAATGGAGGGGCAATATCTCGGCCCCGTTCCTTCTATCTGTCCGCTGTACATGGCGGATTTGTGGATATTCTGGCGTATAAGCGTATGGGTCTCTTCATTGGTATAGGTAAGCCAGCAGGAAACCTGCCTGATATCAAGGGAATCGTTCATAAAGGAGAACGGAATCACCTCCGGATCCCCTGGCTGCTCAATTAACAGGTCATAGTTCATGCTGCGTGCATTGATTCTCGCCGGGGTTCCCGTCTTGAAACGCCTCATGTCCAGTCCCAAGGACTTGAGGTCCTGGGTCAGTTCCATACTGGGAGCCAGCCCGTTGGGCCCGGATGTGAAGCTGTTGTGGCCGATGAATACCTTTCCTCCGAGATAGGTGCCGGCAGCGATAACGACACACTTCGCCTGATAATTTCCCCCGGTGCGGGTCAGTACACCGGATATCCTGCCGTCTTCAACAGTGATCTTTACAACCTCTGCCTGCCTGATCCACAGGTTCTCCGTGTTTTCTATCGTCCGCTTCATCTCTGTGTGGTAGCGGTGCTTGTCCGCCTGAGCTCGCAGGGAATGAACGGCCGGTCCTTTTGCGGTATTGAGCATTTTACACTGGATCATTGCCTTGTCAATGTTGATTCCCATCTCGCCGCCCAAGGCGTCTATCTCTTTAACCAGATGACCCTTCCCGGTTCCCCCTATGGAAGGATTGCAAGGCATCATGGCGATGGAATCGATGTTGATTGTGAACATCAGGGTCCGCATGCCCATCCTGGCTGCCGCCAATCCCGCTTCACATCCTGCATGACCGGCTCCTATGACGATGACATCAAAAGTTCCCGCTTGATAGGTTTCCATCATATCTCCTTATTTGCCCAGACAAAACTGACTGAAAACAGACTCAATCAGATCCTCCGACAACGTATCTCCAGTAATTCTACCCAATATATCAAACAGTCCCCTTAAATCCATTTCAATCAGATCATAGGGTTGCCGTTCCTCAATGGAGCCCGTAACATCCTCCAAAAGCTTCAATCCTTCTTCAAGGATACTCAGATGCCTCACATTGGTTATAAAGCTAAAACCGGATGGATTGACGCTGTTGGTGTTCACCGCTTCTTCAATCGCTGCCTCCAGCATGGAAAGCCCTATTTCATTCGTTGCAGATGTCTTGATGATCTTCGCCCTTGGCACCATGGCACGGATCTCAGCTTCACTGATCTTTTGGTCAAGATCCGATTTGTTCAATATCACAATCGCCGGTTTCTCCGCCACCTGTTCAAGCAATTCCCTGTCATCGGCGGTAAGGGGCTCCGAAACGTCCAATACCGTCAGGATCAGATCTGCATCCCGATATCTGGCCCGAGTCCTCTCAACACCTATTTTCTCTACAAGATCATTTGTTTCTCTTATGCCTGCCGTATCCATCAGTCTTACCGGAATCCCACGGACATTCAGATACTCCTCAATCACATCACGGGTAGTTCCCGGAATTTCCGTCACAATGGCACGCTCTTCCTGCAGGAGAGCATTCATAAGGGAGCTCTTTCCAACGTTTGGCCGGCCGATCAACGCCACCTTCAGCCCCTCCCGTATGATCCGGCCTCTTCCTGCGTCACGGATCAGGGATTCCAGCTGTTCCCGCATCAACGCCACCTGCGGTGCGATTTCTTCATACGTGATCTCTATGATATCCTCTTCCGGATAATCGATATTGACCGCCAGATGGGTTATCATTCTCAGCAGCTCTGCCCGCAGACCGTTGATTACCTTGGAGAGATTACCCGATAATTGAAGCATCGCCGTATCAAAAGCCAGATCGGTCTTTGCCTGAATCATATCCATGATGGATTCCGCCTGACTAAGATCCAGACGGCCATTCAGGAAGGCCCGTTTCGTAAACTCTCCGGGTTCTGCCTGCCGGCATCCTGCATCCAGCACAGCCTTGAATACGCGGCGCAGGGCTACCGTGCCTCCATGGCAGTGTATCTCCGCCATATCCTCCCGGGTATAGGATTTCGGTCCCTTGAAAAGCACCAGCAGACCTTCATCCAGAAGATGATCCCCTGCAACGATATGTCCATAATAGAATCGCCAGGGCATCAGTTGCTCTACCGTTTCCTTATGGAACCGGAACATCTTCCGTACAACTGCTTCCGCCTCTTCCCCTGAAATTCGGATAATACCGATGGCAGACTCCCCTGCAGCTGTTGAAATTGCGCAAATGGTATCCATGATAACCTTCTTTCAATCCGTTCTGCGGATTCAAGCTATAATAGAAAAGCCCAGTTTTCACTGGGCTTCTAACAGTCGTTCTGCTAAGATTGTCTGGGCGCCCTTCTGGGTCGGTTTGAACTTCCAGAATGCTGGGCCGCACTCTTATTCAGCGATATGACCACTTTTCTGAAAGGCTCGTCCCCTTCACTTCGTGTGCTGACATAAGAATTATTCTGCAGTGCGGAATGAATGATACGTCTCTCATAGGGATTCATTGGCTCAAGGGTGATGTCCTTGCGATATTGCTTTGCCTTATGAGCAAGCTTGTGAGCAAGTTTTACCAGTGTTTCTTCCCTTTTCCCTCGGTAGTTTTCAGTATCAAGCATTACACGGATGTAATCCTCATGATCCTTGTTAACCACAAGGCTCACCAGGTATTGGAGGGAATCCAGTGTCTGTCCCCTCCGTCCGATCAATAGGGCCATATCTTTCCCTTCTATGGTCACATTGAGGGTTTTATCATCCATAACCGCCTTAATTTCCGCATCCAGATTCATTTTTTCAAAAACTTTTCCAAGGAAATCAACGGCTCGGGTCTCTGGATCTTCTTCGTTCACCGTTACCTTTACCTTAACTTCCTTGCTCTTGAAGATGCTGAATATCCCTTTTGAGGTATCTTCAAAAATCTCGATTTCAACTTTATCACGGGTGGTTTTCAACTGTACCAATGCCTGTGCTATTGCGTCCTCTGCATTTTTACCGATTATTTCAACGACTCTCATTTAACTTCTACCTCCTTTGTCAGCCGCGTCAACATCAGCTGCTGAACAATCTGGAACAGCGTACTCACGACCCAGTAGAGTGTGAGACCCGCTGACATCGTGATCCCGAAATACAGAATCATCAATGGCATCATTATCGTCATCGTGCGCATCGTGGGATTATCCATCGACTGCCCACCGGTGTTCATGGTCTTTGTCTGCAAGTAGGTCAGTATTGCTGCAATGATGGGCAGGACTCCCGGCATGGTTTTGTAAAACTCTGAAGCCTGCATCAGATTGTACATCGTATCCGGTACGGTCAGGTTCTGCATCCAGAAAAAAGGCGTGCTGATTGCTGTTTTTCCCAATTCCCGTATCGCATCATTGTTAAAAACATAAGTCATTGGTACACGCATGGCTTCATACATGCCCAAAAGGATTGGCATTTGCATCAATATAGGCAAACAGCTGGCAAATGGATTAACCTTGTGTTCCTTGTAAAGCTCCATTGTCTTGATGTTCAATGTTTCTTTATCATTATGATACTTATCCTGAAGCTTCTTAAGCTCCGGCTGAATCTTCTGCATCTCTTTAGTCGCAAGAATCTGCTTATAGGTAAGTGGCATAAGGAGCAGTTTGATCAGAATGGTAAAGAGTACAATCGCTAATGCATAATTGCCTACTACACTGAAAATATATCCCAGCACCGGACCCATCAGTTCCGCAAATATCTTCACAATTTTCCTCCTAAATACATCCAGTTATTTTAAGGGATCATATCCGCCAGGATTGAAAGGATTGCACCGCAAAAGCCGCCATATGGCTAGGGCAGTTCCTTTTACCGCTCCATATCGCGTCAGTGCCTGAAGGGCGTACTCTGAACAGGATGGATAGAATCGGCACGTGGGACCGCCTTTTAACGGCGACAAAACTACTCTATATATACGGATCAATAGGATAAGCAGATGCTTCATTGCACATCCTTCCTCACTTTGTTCAACACCTGGTTCATATGCTTTTCAGTGGTTTTAAAATCTGCCTGGTTCATCCGTACTCTTGCGATAAGGACCATATCCAGACCGCTTTTCAGAGTAAGGGGCGTCAGCCGAAAGGCTTCTCTAATCAGTCTTTTTGCACGATTTCTTACAACACTGTTCCCTACTTTTTTACTCACGGAAATTCCCAATCGGTTCTGACCGGTGCCGTTCCGCATAAAGTATAGAACAAGGTAAGGCGTGACAACGGATTTCCCCCTTGAATAAATCTTCTTGAAATCTTCGTTCTTCTTTAACTTCTCAGCCTGTTTCAACATGCTTCTCCGTTTTTTCAACGATTGTAAAAAAGACCACAATTTGCGGTCTTATGCGGTCAAAGCTTTTCTTCCTTTTCGACGGCGTGCTCTGAGAACATTCCGGCCTGATTTTGTTTTCATGCGTTTTCGGAAGCCATGCTCAACCTTACGTTGTCGCTTCTTTGGTTGATAAGTACACTTATTCATTGTATTGAAACACCTCCTTAAATCAAGATTCTATTGAACAGTCATTGTTCGTCCTGAAAAGTCTGCTCTGTAATTATAACTTCTCGCATACCCACTGTCAATAATAACTCACCCTGGCAAAACATTTCCTTTATAATGTATGATTCAATCCAAGAATTCAGAAAAGAAAAAGCGAGTTTTTTCAAGCAATAAAGCCTGTGGATAATTTATTCTACTTCAATTGAATTTGCACCTCTATTCTGCTATGATAGTACCATGCCTGTGGATAATATCTCTAATCCTATGATTTAACATAAACGAACGGACAATGTGGATAGAGATGTGGATATCCACATTTTTTAACCCAATGTGTGTCCTAATTGGCTGACTTGCCTGCATAGGTTAAGGGTCAGTTTCTTTCTGTTGATAACTGGATTCGGGGATTTATTGTCTTTATTCTTCACCACCCGGTCTTCTGAATAAGGGATCGTTTTTTAATATTATCAACACTATTACTCATCTCCTGTGGATAAACAGGTGAACTGTAGGAGGGCCCGTTTTGAGCAGCACCATTCATGATATCTGGGAAAGAGCCTTAAAAATTATTCATGCCGAATTGCCCGAAGTCAGCTACAACACATGGCTTAAAACCCTTGAGCCGTTTTCCATTCAGGATGACCTCTTTATCCTTACTGTTCCCAACAGCTTCAACAAGGATATTCTGGAATCCCGATACACGGGGCTCATCATCAATGCCTTAAAACAGGCAACCTCGAAAAACTATCGTGTGGAACTCATCCTGCCCTCCAGTGCTCAAGACTACATAGACGCCGCTGCCATGGTCAACAATTCGGATTTTGAGCCCCCTCAGCTCAATCCAAAGTATGTGTTCAATGAATTTGTTATAGGAAACAGCAATCGTCTGGCTCATGCAGCCTCGTTGGCTGTATCGGAATCACCGGCAAAAGCATACAACCCTCTTTTCATTTATGGGGGAGTAGGGCTGGGAAAAACTCACCTTATGCATGCCATTGGCCACTATGTACTCAACAACAACGCCAATGCGAAGGTGGTATACGTTTCCTCCGAAAAATTCACCAATGAGCTGATCAACTCCATTAAAGATGATAAAAATGAAGAATTCCGTAACAAATACAGGACTGTGGATGTCCTTATGGTGGATGATATCCAGTTTATTGCCGGCAAAGAACGTACCCAGGAAGAATTTTTCCATACCTTTAATGCGCTCTATGAAGCAAATAAACAGATTATTCTTTCCAGTGACCGCCCTCCCCGAGATATCCCCACATTGGAGGATCGCCTCCGTTCCCGTTTTGAATGGGGTCTTATCACGGATATTCAGGTTCCTGATTTTGAAACACGGATTGCTATTTTGAGGAAAAAAGCAGAAACCGAAAAAATTGAGCTTCCTAACGATCTTCTTCACTTTGTCGCCAAGAAAATCAAATCAAATATCCGAGAGCTGGAAGGGGCATTGAACCGCATTATCGCCTACTCGTCCCTTACGAATCAGGATATAAGCATTGAATTGGCGTCCGAAGCACTTAAAGACATCATTTCAAACAGTGCTCCCAAGCAACTGAGTGCTACTATTATAAAGGAAGTTGTTGCTCAGTACTTCAATATCAACGTCCGCGAATTTGATTCAAAGCGCAGATCCCGTTCTATTTCTTATCCCCGCCAGATTGCCATGTTTCTTTGCCGGGAGCTGACCGACATGTCTCTTCCGAGAATCGGTGAAGAATTTGGGGGTAGAGATCATACCACCGTCATTCATGCCTATGACAAAATTACCAACGATATCAATGCTTCTGACGATTTTAGAAAACGTGTTGAAAAAATAAAGAAAGACATTCAGGGAGATTAATCACAATTTCCTGTTAATAACTTGCACTGCCGCCTGTTGATAACTTATCACCCAGGGCCTTGTGGATAAGTATCCTTCCGCCGCACACATTATCAACAGGCCCGTCAACATACCAACCCATCTTGCACCAAAGGCTCCGCTTAGTTATGAACAAATCAACAGCCCCTACTACTATTATTACTAAATAATTAAAGAATATATATAGTACCAACATCGTCCGAACGGAGGGATACAATGAAATTCTCATGCAATCAACGGGATTTGACAGAAGGTCTCAATAGTGTTCAGAAGGCGGTATCCGTTAAAACCACATTACCCATTCTTAAGGGCATACTTATCGAAACGGCCGGTGAATTTCTAAAACTCACCGGCAACGACCTTAACTTAGGAATTGAAGCCCGGATCCCTGCCATGATTGAAGAACATGGTTCTGTTGTTGTTTCTTCGCGGATATTTGGAGAAATTGTCCGTAAACTCCCGGAGACACGTCTTAATTTCACAGTTGACGAATCGCATCAGGTTTCTATAGATTGCGAACATTCCAGCTTTAACCTGTTAGGACAGTCCGGAGTTGAATTTCCTGAACTTCCTCAGGTGGAGGATTCAGAATCCTTTACATTGGGTCAAGAGTTATTCAGAAGCATGATCAGACAAACCATATTCGCCATATCTCAGGATGAAGCAAGACCCATACTTACCGGTGTGCTTGTGGAAGCAGAAAAGGGAGAAATGTCTATGGTGGCCATCGATGGCTATCGATTGGCACTGCGAAAGGCTGAAATAGATCCATCCATAACGAAAAGAGCTGTCATTCCGGGGAAGACACTCTCTGAACTCAGCCGGCTGATGACAGGGGAAAATGATGAACAAGTAAAAATATCTATGTCTGAGAGACACATATTGTTTGAAATTGATGACATACGGATTGTATCCAGACTTCTTGAGGGCGAATTCATCAAATATGGACAGATCATACCAAAGGAAAAAAAATCCCTGATTGTTACCAATGTTACAGATTTAACCAATGCCATTGAGAGGGCCTCCCTCATGGCCAGAGAAGGCAAGAACAGCTCCGTAAGATTCACCATCAAGGATGATCTTATGACCATACGCTCCAATGTAGAAATTGGAAGTGTCAGGGAAGAATTGAGGATTGAACTGGAAGGTGAGGACATCGAAATAGGGTTTAATCCAAGATACATGCTGGATGCCCTGAAAATAATGGAAAGTGATTCGGTGGTTCTTGAAATGACCACGCCGGTCAGTCCTTGCATCATGAAGCCAGTAGATTCAGATTCGTACCTGTACCTTGTTTTGCCGGTACGCATGCCCAACAGTTAACGCTAAATAATCAGTTTGAACTGAACAATCAAGGCTTTCCGATTGAGAAAGCCTTGATTTTCCCTTTGTTGTGTGGAGGAAAAAAGATGTCTAAACAAAAGGTTACCCTGAGCACCCCTTTTATAAAATTGGATCAATTGCTTAAATACGCCAGTGTTACGAGCAGTGGAGGAGAGGCCAGTTATTTTATTTCAGAAGGATTCATCTCTTTGGATGGCGTGAAGGAAATGCAGAGGGGCAAAAAGATAAGGCCAGGCATGACGGTAACGTGCAATATTCCCGGAAATGAAGAAATAATTATAACTGTTGAGTAAAAAGAGGGCCGCAAAACCGATATGATCATAAAAAAACTCCGAGTACAAAACTTCAGAAATTATGAAAAACTGGACTGCAGTTTCGAGCCCGGCTTAAATATGATTATCGGAGAAAATGCTCAGGGGAAAACCAATGTTTTGGAGGCCATCTATTCTGCCTGTACGGGGAGATCATTCAGAACCAATGATGACAGGGATATGATTCAGTTCCAGAAGGATTATGCGCGGGTGCATATTGAGCTGGAAGAAATGAGTCATCATACGATTCTTGATCTTACCGTTTTAAAAAACAGCGCCAAGGAAATAAGGGTGAACAAGGTACCGCTTCAAACCTATGGAGATCTCATAGGAAAGGCTCTGGTCATTGTTTTTTCGCCGGATGACCTTCGCCTGGTGAAGGAGGGACCTCAGGAAAGAAGAAAATTCCTGGATCGGGAGATTTCACTGATAAATCCTTCCTACTACCATTCATTGGTCAAATACAATAAAACCCTGAAGCAAAGAAATAAACTATTGAAAATGCTGCAGTTCAATAGTTCTCAAAAGGACACCCTGGTGAATTGGGATGAACAGCTTTGCCGGTATGGAGCAGAAATCATACGAAAAAGATTTGAATTTATTGGAAATATAAGTAAAATAAGTCGTCGGCTTCATTATGAGATTTCTGACCGTAAAGAGGAACTCAGTGTACATTATTTGTCCCATGGAGATGACGCATTGGGTTTAAGCTGTGATAAAATAGCATCGGGTATGAAAGAAAAGCTTGAGGCACAGATTAATTCCGACATCCAGAGGGGCACCACTTCAGTGGGACCCCATCGGGACGATTTTATACTCAAGGTGAACGATCTTGTGCTGAGGGATTACGGGTCCCAGGGTCAGCATCGTTCTGCCGCGCTTGCGTTGAAGCTTTCAGGCATTGAAATCATAAAGAGTGAAACCGGCAGATACCCCATTGTCCTTCTGGATGATGTGATGTCTGAACTGGATCCGGCAAGACAAAATGCGCTGCTCAGCAGCTTGAATAATACACAGATAATCATGACATCAACGGATACAGCCAATCTGGAGCCGGAAATGATAGAAAGAGCCAGACGATATAACGTTGTGCAGGGTTTTTTAAGCAATGAAAAGGAATCAGGAGGAATGAAGAATGAACAGCACTCAGGGTTATAATGCCGATCAGATACAGGTGCTTGAAGGGTTGGAGGCTGTAAGGAAACGGCCCGGCATGTACATTGGCACGACAGGTCCCAGAGGTCTTCACCATATGGTGTATGAAATTGTGGATAACAGTATCGATGAAACCTTGGCGGGATACTGTTCAAAAATCGAGGTGACTATCCACTCGGACAATACTGTTTCCGTAACGGACAACGGTCGGGGGATGCCGGTAGACATGCATCAGAAGCTACAAAAACCCGCCGTTGAGGTCATCCATACCATCCTTCACGCAGGAGGAAAATTTGGAGGCGGAGGATATAAGGTATCCGGTGGACTCCACGGAGTCGGAGCCTCTGTTGTCAACGCCCTTTCTGAATGGATGCGTGTGGAGGTCAACCGTAACGGAAAAAAGTACAGCATTGAATTCAACAGGGGAAAAACCGTTTCGCCCTTGAGTATCATCGGCGAATCAACAGAAACAGGATCGAAGACAACATTCAAACCGGACCCACAGATTTTCGACGAGCTGGATTTCAATGCAGAAACCCTTGAATACCGGTTCCGAGAACTGGCATTTCTCAATAAGGGAGTATCCATAACGTTCAATGATGAGCGGTCCGGAGAATCTCACATGTTCCATTACGAGGGGGGCATCCGAGAATTTGTCCTTTACTTGAACAAGAATAGAAAGCCTATTCATGAAACCGTTATTTACTGTGACACGGACAAGGACGACATGAACGTTGAGATAGCCATGCATTATACCGAAAGCTATCAAGACAATGTGTTTACCTTTGCCAACAATATAAGCACTCATGAAGGCGGTTCCCATCTGAGCGGATTCCGATCCGCCCTTACACGGGTGATGAACGATTATGCCCGTAAATACAAGATTCTCAAGGAAAAAGATGAAAATCTTCAGGGAGAGGACGTAAGGGAAGGTCTTACCGCCGTTCTTTCTGTAAAGCTCGGTGAGCCGCAGTTTGAGGGGCAGACAAAAACAAAGCTTGGGAACAGCGAAGTCAGGGGAATTGTTGAAACGGTAGCTGCGGATATGATTCTGTCGTTCCTTGAGGAAAACCCCAACGAGTCAAAAATAATCATTGAGAAATGTCTTCGTTCCGCAAAAGCCAGGGAAGCTGCAAGAAAGGCCCGGGAACTGACACGGAGAAAGGGTCTTCTGGACGGCCTCACCCTTCCGGGCAAACTGGCGGACTGTTCAGACAGGAATCCCATCAATACAGAGATATACCTGGTGGAAGGGGATTCCGCCGGCGGATCCGCAAAGCAGGGAAGGGACAGAAATATCCAGGCAATACTTCCTCTTCGGGGTAAAATATTGAACGTCGAAAAAGCCAACCTTTCGCGAATATTCAGTTCCGCAGAAATAAGGGCCATGATTACAGCCTTCGGCTGCGGTATCGGCGACGAGTTTGATATTGAGAAGCTGCGTTATCATAAGATCGTCATCATGACCGACGCCGACGTGGACGGCGCCCATATCCGGACGCTGCTGCTGACCTTCATGTTCCGCTATATGCGGCAGCTGATTGAAGACGGGTATGTCTACATTGCGATGCCGCCGCTTTACAAGCTCCAAAAGGGCAAGCAGATCGATTATGTGTATTCCGATGCGGAGCTTGCCAAGAAAATGGAAACCACGGGAAAGGTGGATCTGCAGCGCTATAAAGGTCTGGGGGAAATGAATCCTGAACAGCTTTGGGATACCACGATGAATCCGGAGACCCGGACAGTGAAAAAGGTGCAGATTGATGATGCCGTGGAAGCGGATATGATATTTTCAATGCTTATGGGTGACAAGGTTGAGCCAAGAAGAGAATTCATCGAGAAAAACGCCAGATACGTTACGAATCTGGACATTTAAGGGGTGATAAAGTGCAGGATGAACGCGTAATAGATATTGATATAAGAGACGAGATGAAACGCTCGTATATAGATTATGCCATGAGTGTCATTGTCAGCCGAGCGCTTCCGGATGTCAGAGATGGTCTTAAGCCCGTACACAGGCGTATTCTTTATGCCATGCATGACCTTGGGTTTACCCATGACAAGCAGCATCGGAAATCTGCCCGTATCGTCGGTGAAGTTCTTGGTAAATACCATCCCCACGGCGACAGCTCGGTTTATAATGCCATGGTTCGTATGGCGCAGCCCTTTTCCCTGCGTCATACGATGATCGACGGTCATGGAAACTTCGGTTCCATTGACGGGGACAGTGCAGCAGCCATGCGTTATACGGAAGCCCGTATGACCCCTCTGACAGCTGAGCTTTTGAAGGATATTGACAAAGAAACGGTGGACTGGACATCCAACTTTGATGATACCCTGAAGGAACCTATGGTTCTTCCTGCGCGATTCCCGTATCTTCTGGTCAATGGATCCAGTGGTATCGCTGTAGGCATGGCCACCTCCATACCGCCCCATAACCTGGGCAATGTCGTGGACACCATCGTCTGTCTGATTGATAATCCTGAAGCCACCGTGGATGATATGATCTTGAAAATCCAGGCACCTGACTTTCCAACCGGTGCTGAAATACTTGGCAGGCATAGCTATACCCAGGCGTATCGAACCGGCAGAGGCCGCGTCATCATTCGATCTGTGGCCACTATGGAAGAAATTGGCCGAGGGAAAATGGCCATCATCATCTCCGAAATTCCATACATGGTTAATAAATCTAAAATGCTGGAAGACATCGCAGATCTGGTCCGCGATAAGAAACTGGATGGAATTACGGATCTCAGGGATGAGAGTAACCGTGAAGGAATACGGGTGGTCATCGAACTGAGAAAAGACGTGAACCCCAGCGTGATGCTGAACCAGCTGTATAAGCATACGCAGCTTCAGGATTCCTTCGGCATCAATATGATCAGCCTTGTGGATGGGCAGCCCCGGCTCCTGAACCTCCGGGAAATGGTCTATGAATATCTTCAGCATCAGAAAATAGTTGAAACCCGAAGGGTGACCTTCGATCTCAATAAAGCACTGGATCGGGCCCATATCCTCGAAGGTCTTAAAATCGCATTGGATAACATCGACGAGGTCATCCGAATCATCCGAAGTGCCTACAATGATGCGGAAGCAAGACTGATGGAGCGTTTCGGGCTGTCGGATGTCCAGGCGAAGTCCATCGTCGATATGCGTCTACGCCGTTTGCAGGGATTGGAACGGGAAAAGATCGAACAGGAGCTCAATGCGGTCATGGCATTCATCGGTGAGCTGAGAAACATACTGGCTGATGAGACCCTTCTCATGGGAATCATCCGGGATGATCTTATCCGTATCAAGACCAATTACGCGGATGAACGCAGATCCAAGATTACCTTCGATTATGATGAAATTGAAATCGAAGATATGATTGAAAAGCATGAAGTGACCATAACCCTTACCCATCACGGCTATATTAAACGGGTTCCGGTGAGCACCTATCAGATCCAGAAGCGCGGAGGAAGAGGCAAGACAGGTCTTACAACCCGCGAAGAGGATTTTGTGGAACATATCTTCACCACAGGGACCCATGATACGCTGCTGTGCTTCTCCAACAAAGGGAAGGTTTATCAGCTGAAGGCCTACCAGGTACCGGAGGCAGGAAGGATTGCCAAGGGAACTCCCATTGTCAATCTGCTGCCCTTGGATCAGGAGGAGTGCATCACAGCCATTATTCCGATTACAGGCTTCAACGAAGGATACTTGATCATGGCAACCCGGGAAGGGGTTATCAAGAAATCGGAGCTGTCCAAGTTCGATACCTCCCGAAAGACCGGAATCATCGCGGTGAACCTCAATGAAGGGGATGAGCTGATCAATGTCCGTCTGACAACAGGAAATGATGAAATCATGCTTGTGACCCGTAATGGGAAATCAATCCGGTTCAAGGAATCGGATGTCAGGGATATGGGAAGACTGGCCACCGGAGTTCGCGGCATTCAGCTTGAACCGGATGACAGCGTAGTTGCCCTGGAGCTTGTTCAAGAGGGCGGAAAACTTCTGGTTATCAGCGAAAATGGCTATGGAAAGCGGACGAAGCTTGAAGAATACCGTATCCAGACCAGGGGCGGAAAGGGAATCCTAACCTACCAGATAACCGAAAAGACCGGTCAACTGTGCGGAGCACGGGTTGTTCAGGATGATGATGATATCCTGCTGATCAATTCAGAGAGCATTATCATTCGAATCCGCGTCAACGAGATATCCGTTTCAGGACGTTCCACCAGCGGTGTCCGACTGATGCGTCTGGAAAACGAAGGCAGGATCGTTTCGGTCGCCAAGGTGGTAGACAAGGAAGAGGATTCGGACGAGGAAGAAGGGAACGAGTCAGTAGAGAAAACAGAATTGTAAGGCACTCAACGGAGCTGTCAGATTGTTGAAAAACCCGGAAACGCGATACCTTTTAGGATTGTCGCGGTTCCGGGTTTTATTGATTGACGAAACGGAAGGAAATCGATATATTTATATTGATAAAAAAATAGCGAATTATTTCTGTGAGTTTGACCTCGAAAGGATTGGGCTGCCTATGCAAAGACACAATGAAAAGGAAGTCGGGGTTCCAATGTCTATTCAAGCTCTGCGACGGCTTCCCCAGTATTACAGTTACCTGAAGCTGCTGTGTGACGAGGGAGTGGAAAAGGTGTCTGCTCCTGCCATTGCCAAACGGATGGGCCTTAACGAAGTTCAGGTGCGCAAGGATCTTTCAGCAGTCAGCAAAAGTGGCGGAACACCACGAACAGGATTTAACCTAACCGAATTGGTTCGTGATATTGGACATTATCTGGGGTACGACAATGCACAGGATGCCGTGCTGGTAGGAGCCGGATATCTGGGATCAGCGCTTATGTCATATGAAGGGTTTAAAGAGTATGGTGTCCGCATTGTCGCAGCGTTTGACAATCAGGATGACTGCGTTGGAAAGAAAAATTTCGGTAATAAGATTTACCCGATGGAAAAGCTCCCGAATCTCTGCCGACGTTTGAGCATTCGAATTGGTATCATTACTGTTCCCAGCTCCAGCGCTCAGATGGCGTGTGACGCATTGACGGAAAGCGGTATAAAGGTGATATGGAATTTTGCACCGGTTCACCTGACGGTTGGTAAGGATATCTATGTCCACAATGAAAACATGGCGGGTTCACTGGCCTTGCTGTCACAGCATCTGGCAAGGGTGGAGGGAGTTGTCGGCACGTGAATATACAGCAGATGCGCTATGTTTTAGAGGTTGAAAAGACGGGTTCTATTTCCCAGGCGGCCGAAAACCTGTTCATGGGGCAACCTAACCTGAGCAAGTCCATTAAAGAACTGGAACTGTCTCTTGGCATACGGATTTTTAAACGAACCTCCAGAGGGGTAAGCGCCACCGTCAGTGGAGAGAAATTCATCGGTGAAATCAAACGGATTATGGAGCAGATTGAAGCTGTTGAAACCTGTTATAGCCTCAAATCAAACGGTATCCAGCGTCTTTCGGTTTCTGTTCCCCATTGCTGGCGCTTCGCAAATGCTTTTTCTGCTTTTGTAAGAGGATTGGACGCTGGGCAGGAGATGGAGCTTTCTTTCAGAGAAACCGATTCGTTTAAAGCGATCAGCAACGTTGTTGAGGATGGGCGGCACATTGGAATCATTCGTTATCCCGTCCAGTGCGAGGCCTATTTCATGCAGCTGTTAGCAGAAAAAAGTCTCCAATACCAGGTTTTGCAGGAATTTGAAAGCCGCATTTTAATGTCTCGTTCCAATCCCTTGGCAGAGAGAGAATGGATTGAAATGGGGGACTTGGAATCATTGATTGAGGTATCCTACGGTGGCTGCGTCATGTCGAATCCGTCGATTAAGGGGCAATGCAGGCTTTGCGGTTCTGTTAACGGTAAAAAGATCCGCGTTTTCGATAGAAGCAGCCAGATTGAGCTGCTGATGGGAAATTCAGACACATTCATGTGGTCAGCATTCGTTCCCCCAGAGATACTGGCCCAAAATAATCTGGTGCAAAAGTCCTGCCGCGACTTAGAGAATCGTTGCAAAGACGTACTAATCTTTCCACGGGGCTATTTAACCAATAGTCTGGAAGATTCTTTTTTGAAAGTACTCAATCAAGAAGTAACCAAGACAAAGATGTGATAAGTAAAATAGCGCCTCAAGCGGAGTTTCATCGTTTGAGGCGCTATTCTTTCAAATGCTCGTAATATGTGGATTTATCGATATTGATATATCGATAAATATATATCGATATTAAAAATATACATTATACATAATACAGGTGCATGAATAGACTGATCTTAGGAGTGTCAAAAGATTGAGAAGAATACAAGAAACAGAAGGTGCGGTCAATTCGGCGAATTCATGCGTATGAGCAGTCAATTTTTAAGCGAAGGGAGTAAGTGCAATGAACATGGAAATGGAAACACCGGTCTTGGATAAGATTGTAGCGGACCACCAATGCAAGCCCAGCGCAATAATTGCAATTCTGCAAGACGTTCAAGAGCATTACCGTTATCTTCCGAAAGAGGTTTTTGCATACCTGGCGGAAGCTTTAAACATCAGCCGGTCTAAAATCTATTCAGTGGCAACCTTTTATGAGAATTTTTCTCTGGTGCCAAAGGGGAAGTACATAGTGAAAGTCTGTGACGGGACTGCCTGTCATGTGCGGAAGTCTATTCCGATCCTGGATCGCCTGCGGTCGGATCTCAGCCTGTCAGAGTATAAGGTTACGACGGATGACCTGCTGTTCACAGTGGAAACGGTATCGTGTCTGGGAGCATGCGGTTTGGCTCCGGTTATCACCGTTAACGATAAGGTGTATCCAGCGATGACACCGGACAAAGCCAGTGAACTGCTGCAAATCCTTAAGGAGGAAGATGCCAGTGCTGAATAATCGCCAAGACCTCACAGCATTTCGCCGCGCGTGTGAAAAGGCGGCGAAGTCTGAAACGAAAAAGATACTGGTCTGTGCCGGTACAGGGTGCATTTCAAGCGGATCTTTAGAGATTTTCGAACGCTTGCAGGCAGTAATGAACCAGCGTAAAATTACCTGTACCGTCGAAATGTCTGAATCCTGTCACGACCACGATGGGGTTAGTCTTAAAAAGTGCGGATGCCACGGATTCTGCGAAATGGGGGCATTACTGCGCATTGAGCCCCAAGGATATCTGTACACAAAAGTAAGGCTTGAGGACTGTGATGAAATAATTGAAGAGACCATCGTAAAGGGCAACCATATAAGTCGTCTTGCATTTCAGAACAACGGGGATATTTTCAAAAAACAGGAGGAGATCCCCTTCTATAAAAAACAAACCCGTACGGTTTTGGAACACTGTGGGATAATCGATGCCAACTCAATTCAGGAATATATTGCCGTAGGTGGATACTTGGCCTTTGAGAAGGCGTTGTTCGATATGGATAAGGACGCCATCATCCAGGAGGTTACAGAAGCAAATCTTCGGGGAAGAGGGGGCGGTGGATTCCCCACAGGGCGCAAATGGTCACAGGTCAAGCGTCAGAACAGAGAACAGAAATATATTGTATGCAACGGAGATGAAGGGGATCCCGGTGCGTTTATGGATCGCAGCATCATGGAGGGCGATCCCCATCGTATGCTTGAAGGAATGATGATCGCGGGGTTGGCCTGTGGCGCTACGGAGGGATATGTCTATGTCCGCGCTGAATATCCAATGGCGGTGGAACGCCTGCGAACCGCCATCCGACAGGCTGAAGAGTATGGCTTGCTGGGGAACGATATTCTTGGAAGCGGATTCTCGTTTCATATGAAGATTAACCGCGGAGCTGGGGCGTTCGTTTGTGGAGAAGGCAGTGCCCTGACAGCATCAATTGAAGGAAAGCGTGGTATGCCAAGGGTTAAGCCACCGCGAACGGTGGAAAACGGCCTGTTTGATATGCCCACCGTTCTTAACAATGTGGAAACCTTTGCGAATGTTCCTCTCATTATCCAGAACGGCGCATTGTGGTATAAAAGCATCGGGCCGGAGAACAGCCCGGGTACCAAGGCGTTTGCCCTGACAGGAAACATTGTCAACACAGGGTTGATCGAGGTCCCCATGGGGACTCCCCTCAGGGAGATTATCTTTGATATCGGCGGCGGCATGCGGGATGGCGCCGAGTTCAAGGCCGTTCAGATCGGAGGTCCTTCGGGAGGCTGTCTCACAAAGGCACATATGGACCTGCCTCTTGATTTTGATTCGTTGAAAAAAGCGGGAGCCATGATAGGCTCCGGCGGTCTCGTCGTTATGGATGACAGCACGTGTATGGTGGAGGTTGCCCGATTCTTCATGAATTTCACACAGAATGAATCCTGTGGGAAGTGTGTCCCGTGTCGCGAGGGAACAAGGCGAATGTTGGAAATATTAAATCGAATCGTCGCCGGCGAGGGCAAAGACGGCGACATTGAAATATTGCTGGAATTGGCAGATGTGATTTCATCAACCGCACTCTGCGGGCTTGGGAAGACAGCCCCTTCCCCGGTGGTGAGCACCATCCATTCCTTCCGTGAGGAGTATGAGGCACACATTTATGATAAGCGCTGCCCTGCGGGTGCGTGTCAAAAGTTGAAGTCCATCACGATTGCTCCAGAGCTATGTAAAGGCTGCACCAAATGCACCAAAGTTTGTCCTGTTGGCGCCATATCGGGCAAGGTGAAGGAGCCGTTTATCATCAATCCTGAAACCTGTATTAAATGTGGAGCCTGTCTTACCGCCTGCCCGTTCCACGCAATCAAGGAGGTATAGCTCATGGAGAAGAAGGAATACATGACGATTGACGGGATTCCTGTCGAGATAGAAAACGAAAAGAATCTTTTGGAACTGATCCGAAAGGTGGGAATCAAGCTGCCGACCTTTTGTTACCATTCCGATCTTTCCATATACGGCGCCTGCCGAATGTGTATGGTAGAAAACCAGTGGGGAGAGCTGGATGCGGCATGTTCAGCACAGCCTCGGGCAGGAATGGAGATCCGGACAAACACGGAGCGTCTTCGAAAATACAGAAAGATGATACTGGAGCTGTTACTGGCCAATCATTGCCGAGACTGCACCACTTGCGGAAATAACGGCAGCTGTAAGCTTCAGGATTTGGCAGTACGTTTCAATATCGAAGGGGTTCGATTCCCGAATACGGCACAGGTACCAAAGGCTGACACTTCGTCCCTTTGCATCAGCAAGGATCAGAACAAGTGCATTCTCTGCGGCGACTGTGTGCGGATGTGCAATGAAATACAAAACGTTGGAGCCATAGATTTTGCTCACCGGGGTTCAAAAATGACCATCAGCACGGCCTTTGACGAACCCTTGGCAGATTCAGACTGTGTTGGATGTGGACAGTGTGCCGCTGTATGCCCCACCGGTGCGATTGTTGTACGGAATGACACACAACGTTTGTGGAAGGAACTGGACGACAAGAACGCCAAGGTAACCGTGCAGATCGCACCGGCAGTCCGTGTTGCTCTGGGCAACCAATTGGGAATTTCCGAGAATGATAACGCAATGGGAAAAATAGTTGCAGCCCTGAGGCGTATGGGATTTGACGATATTTTCGATACATCCACCGGAGCCGACCTGACTGTGCTGGAGGAGTCCAATGAGCTGTTACGAAGACTGGACAGCGCAAATGAAGAAACGAAGAAGTACCCATTGTTTACCTCTTGCTGTCCGGCATGGGTAAACTATTGTGAAAACAAATATCCGGAGCTTTTACCCCATGTTTCCACCTGCCGTTCCCCAATGCAGATGTTTGCATCGGTGATTAAAACGCAGTATGCCTCCTCCAGCCGACGGGTGGTTCATGTGGCAATCATGCCCTGCACAGCAAAAAAATATGAAGCGGCACGGTCTGAGTTTAAGCTCAACGGGGTTCCAAGCGTTGATTATGTTATTACAACCCAAGAATTGATACAGATGATTCGGGAATCCGGAATTGTGTTTTCGGAGCTAGAAGCAGAGGCAGTGGATTCCCCTTTCAACACGCAAACAGGAGCCGGTGTCATTTTTGGCGTTACCGGGGGTGTATCGGAGGCGGTACTGCGTCGGCTTTCTTCAGACAAAACACTGACATCACTGGGGACCATCGCATTTAAAGGCATTCGAGGCATGGAAGGGGTTAAGGAAACAACAGTCATGTTGGGGGAACGTCCGATTCGCATCGCCGTGGTCAGTGGCCTGAATAATGCTTCGAAGCTGGTAGAAAAGATCAAGAGCGGTGAGCACTATGACTTTGTAGAGGTTATGGCTTGCCCCGGCGGCTGTATCAGTGGCGCGGGTCAACCCTATGTCCCGGACAGTGAAAAGGGAGAGCGTGGCAGGATGCTCTATGCGGCAGATAAGCTTTGCAGCATCAAACGTTCGGAGGAAAATCCCCTGATGATGGCCTTATATGGCGGACTTTTAAAAGGACGCGTCCACGAACTGCTGCACGTTTCCTATACACGTGATCATCAGGAGGAGTCATCATGATAGAACTGAATGTCTGCATTGGAAGCGCGTGTCATCTGAAAGGGTCCTATAATATTATTCAGTGCTTCCAACAAATGCTGGAGGAAGATTCGCTACATGAGGTGGTTGAGCTGAAGGCCCAATTCTGCATGGGACAGTGTCAGAATGGAGTTTCTGTAACCTTTGAAAATGAGGTGTACAGCGTATCACCGGAAACCGCAAAGGCGTTTTTCTCCAATACGGTATTAACCCGGGTCAAGAATCACGATGGATCGGTGGACAGTATTTAAAAATAAGATGTTATTCTTGCAATAAAGGGGGTATACAATCAATACCCCCTTTATTTTTATTCTCCTGCGAATCCCTTGCGGATTCCATTTTTTTTTCCTTTCTTCGCTAAGCTCTTGTGGAAGCGAATAAAAATGACTAGAATAAAGATACTGGAATTTGTTTTTAAACTGGAATGCAGGAGCTAAGCCTCAGGCAAACCGTCAAAGGGGGTAGCCGGTAGTGGCACTCAAAATCAAGAAGAATTTCGAAGAACAGGACAACTGTTGGATTGTGGAGATATCTGGCGAAGTGGATATCCATACTTCAGGGAGTCTTAAAGACACATTGAATACACTGCTTAATGAAAAGGAAACAGACCTAAAAATCAACTGTGAAAAGCTTATTTATATCGACAGTACAGGATTGGGTGTCCTCATTGGGGTCCTGAAACGCGTCAAGAAGAATGAAAACAACGTCTACATCATCGGTGCTCAGAATAACATCTCCAAGCTCATGAACATCACGGGTCTGGACAAGATATTCATTCTAAGCGACAAATAAGCGGATTAAGAAGGTGGAAGGTTATGATGGAACAGATTAAAATCTCCCTCCCCGGCAAGCCGGAGTATGTCAGCATAGCAAGGCTGACGGCTTCTGTCATCGCGAACCAGATGGGATTCAACATCGATGATGTTGAGGATATCAAGGTTGCGGTAGGCGAAGCCTGCAATAATGCGGTTCTTCACGGAAAAAGTCCGGAAGAGGTCTTTGAAATTCAGTTCGAGATTCAGGCCGGACGCATGATCATAGAGGTTCGTGACAACGGAAACGGTTTTGATATGGATGAGTACCAGGCTCCGGAGCTGGGAGAATTGAAGGAAAACGGCCTTGGGATTTTCATAATGAAAACCCTAATGGATGAGGTTGACTTTATCCCTGTAGAAAATAACGGAACAACGATCCGCCTGGTAAAAGAATTACAGTAGGCCGAAGAACGTATACTCGGCGGTACTGATTTAGGGGTTGATTAGATGAGTGTGGATGCAGACATAGATTTTGAAATAGCATTGCCCTCTGAAATAGTTCCGTTTGAGGACTTGGAGAGCAAGGCGCTGTTTTTGCTCTATAAAGACAGCCGTGATATCACGATACGGAACGAGCTGATAAAGAGATACCTCTATATCACGGAGATCCTGTCTAAGAAATATATCAATAAAGGCATCGACTACGAGGATATATACCAGGTGGCATCCCTGGGCCTTATCTATGCGATTGAGCGGTTTGATGTGGACAGAGGATTTGAATTCTCCAGTTTTGCCACACCGACCATCATCGGAGAAATTAAGAAGTATTTTCGTGACAAGGGCTGGTCGGTTAGAGTTCCGCGTCGTATTCAGGAGCTCTCAAAAAAGGTCAACGTTGCCAAAGCCCGGCTTCAGCAAGAAATGCAATGTGTGCCGAGGATCGAGGATATCGCCGAATATCTCAATTGCTCATCAGAGCAGGTTATCGAGGCGATGGAAGCCAGTCAGGTCTACACACCGAAATCCTTGGATATCAGCTATGATTCCACAGGAGATGACAAGGATATTCAATTGATGGATATCATCGGAGAAGATGATAAGTATTTTGAAATCATTGAAAATCAGGATTTTATCCAGAACTGCATGGATAAACTGAACCCCGTTGAGGTGAAGATCATCAAAGACCGCTTTTTTTCCAATCACACGCAGGTTCATGTGGCGGAGGATCTGGGCGTTTCACAGATGACCATTTCCCGTATGGAAAAGAAAATCCTCAAGAAATTCAAAAAAGAGTATAAACGGCTTTCTGAAATATAAAAATCCTCTGAATTTAAAATTCAGAGGATTTTTTTACCTTAGTATTGGACCATGCCAAGTTTGTCCTTAACCCGTCGAACCACGCCGTCTGCATAATGTCGGGCTTTTTCTGCACCGGCCTTGAGGATGTCATCGATTTCGCCGGACTGTGTAATCTGATGATATCTATCCTGAACCGGACGCAAGGCTTCCACCGTAATTTCCACAAGGTCCTTTTTAAACTGTCCGTAACCGGTTCCAAGATAACGTTCCTCCAGCTCCGAAATGGAAACCCCGGAAAGCAGGTGATGGATCTCCAGCAGGTTGGAGACCCCGGGTTTGTTTTCAAAGTCGTATCGGACATTGCCTTCACTGTCGGTCGTGGACTTCATCAGAGCCTTCTTAATCTGCTCAGGAGAATCCAGAACACAGATTTTGGATAAGGGATTGGGATTACTCTTGCTCATCTTCTTCCCAGGGTCATCCAGAGACATGATTCGGGCCCCTTGTTCGGCAATCATGGGATCCGGAACGATAAAGGTGTCGCCGAAGCGGTTGTTGAATCGGATTGCAATGTCCCGGGTCAGTTCGATGTGCTGCTTCTGGTCGTCTCCCACAGGAACGCAGTCGGTATCATAAACCAGTATATCTGCGGCCATAAGGACCGGGTACGTGAAGAGGCCGGTGGTTACTGCCGCCTGTCCTGCGCTTTTATCCTTGAACTGCGTCATACGGCTCAGCTCACCCATGTAGCAGTTGCACTGTAAAAGCCAGGCCAGCTCAGCGTGAGCACTGACTTGGGATTGGATGAAAAGCGTCGCCTTTTCAGGATTCAGTCCCATGGCAATATAGAGGGCAGCCAAATCCCGGGAGTGCTTTCTCAACTCTTCCGGATCCTGTGGAACCGTGATGCTGTGCATATCCACAACGCAGTAGATGCAGGAAAAGTCGTCCTGGGCAGCTACATGTCGCTTCATGGTAACGAAATTCCCCAAATGTATCTGACCGGTCGGTTGGACACCGGAAAATATTCTTTTCATAGTGAGAGCTCCTTTTGCAGTCGGTTTGCACTTATTATAACACAATCGGTGTCTTCTACTTTTGCAAACCGCATGATGGGAAGATTAATAAAAACAGAAACAAAAAACCGTACTTAAAGTTTAGGAATTAAAAGGTTTGAAACGAAATACAGTATACAATGGGCCTCAAACCGTTCAATCCTTGACATTTTCCTGACAAGGAACTAAAATGTGGATAAGCCATGTTAAGTAATTGTAACATTTCTTGTGCTTATGGAACATGCAATCACTCAACCATCAAGGGGGAAAGATGATGAAAAGAAGACTGGCTTTGTTTTTGGTGTTTGTTCTCGTGGTAGGTGTATTTGGATTTACGGGGTGTGCTCCAAAGGCCGCTGAACCGGCCGCTGCTGAACCGGCTGCTGCTGAAGGAGATGTAATCAAGATTGGGGTATTCGAGCCGATGACGGGGGCCAATGCTGCCGGTGGAGCCATGGAAGTGGAAGGGGCGCAGTTGGCCAACAAGCTGTTCCCGGAAATCCTTGGCAAGAAAATCGAACTCGTGGTTGTAGATAATAAATCCGATAAGGTTGAAGCTGCCAATGCCGCAACCCGACTGATTGAAAAAGAGAAGGTTGTTGCCATGATCGGTTCCTATGGAAGCTCTCTTTCCATGGCTGCCGGTCCTATCGCTCAAGAAGCTCAAGTGCCGGTAGTCGGCGCTTCCTGCACAAACCCGTTGGTCACCTTCGGGAACGATTACTACTTCCGTGTCTGCTTTATCGATCCATTCCAAGGCACTGTAATGGCCAACTACGCTTTCAATGAACTGAAAGCCAAGAAAGCGGCCATCATCCAGGAAGTATCCAACGACTATTCTGTTGGTCTGGCGAAGTTCTTTACCGATGCATTTGTACAGCTTACCGGCGATGCGAACGCCATCGTGGAGGTTTCCAGCTATAACACCGGTGACAACGACTTCTCAGCACAACTGCAAAACGTTGCTGCGAAAAAACCGGATGTCATCTTTGCGCCGGGTAACTTTACAGAGTCCGCCATGCTGATCAAGCAGGCAAAAGAACAGGGCATTGCCATTCCTTTCCTTGGCGGCGATACCTGGGATGTTCCGGAATTTCTGTCTGTTGGCGGTGATGCGGTCAACGGTGCTGTTTTCTCCACACACTATGATGCAAAAGCCTATTCCACTGAGCTGAGCAAACAGTTCATAGACGCTTATGCAAAGGAAAAGGGCGAGGGAGAGCCGTCAACCTTTACAGCCCTAGGCTTTGATGCGTACATGGTTATCTATGACGCAATCAAACGCGCAAATTCTGCTGATCCCAAGGCAATCCGTGATGCCATTGCGGCCACGAAGGACTTCCCGGCCGCAGCAGGAACCATCACCCTGGATGAGAACGGCGATGCTGTTAAATCCGCTGTAATCAAAAAAGTTGAGGGTGGAAAGTCCGTATACCTGACAACGGTTGAGCCTATTAAGAAATAGAGTTTCCGAAGCTCTCCAAATGATGTGTAGGCGCTATGCCTGCACATCATTTTCGGCTTAGACAACCAAATTTTACACGTATGATCGAATTCTCTTTTGGGGGAAAAAACATGACTTTTGAAGTCTTTTTGCAGCATATGGCAAACGGCATATCCCTTGGAAGTCTTTACGCACTTCTGGCCATTGGCTACACCATGGTATACGGGATTCTTCGCCTGATCAATTTTGCCCATGGAGAAATTTTCATGGTGGGTACGTATGCAGCCTTCTACCTGATGACATCTACATTTTTGTCGATGCCATGGTATGCAGCTGTCATTATTGCGATCATTGCTACCGTCATTTTCGGCATCATGGTAGAAAAGCTGGCGTATTCTCCGCTTCGGAATCAACCTAGGATTTCAGTCATGATCTCTGCGATCGGCGTTTCTTTTCTTCTTCAAAACCTGGGAGTCGTTGTTTTTGGGGGCAGACCCAAAGCCTTCCCTGTACCGGATATCTTCAGCAATATTGTACATATCGGCAATATTTCAATTGTCAGCATAACGTTCTACATTCCGATTTTCACATTAATTCTGCTGGCAATTCTTATGTTCATTATCAACAAGACAAAAACAGGGATGGCCATGCGTGCCGTATCAAAGGACTATGAAGCCTCCCGATTAATGGCTATCGATGTAAACAAGATCATATCCATCACCTTCGGAATAGGATCCGCCCTTGCCTGTCTGGGAGGGATTATGTATGCGTTCAAATACACGCAGCTGCTTCCTACCATGGGCCTGATGCCGGGTCTGAAGTGCTTTATCGCTGCAGTTGTGGGCGGTATCGGAGATATCCGTGGTGCTGTACTGGGTGGATTTCTGCTGGGTCTTTCGGAAATTCTGCTGGTCGCGTTTTTCCCGGCCCTCACCGGATATCGTGACGCCTTTGCGTTTGTCCTGCTGATTGTGATCCTGCTGGTGAAACCCAATGGTCTCATGGGTCAAAATATGACGGAGAAGGTGTAACATATGAAGATTCAGAAACGGGATCTGATACTCTATGGTGTCCTTCTGGCAATAACGTTAGCTGGCCTGGCCTTTGCCGATGCGACAATGGATAATTACAAAATGAGGATTTTGAATCTTTGCGGGATATACATCATCCTGGCTCTCAGCATGAATCTCATTAATGGATTTACGGGTTTGTTTTCCCTTGGACACGCAGGTTTTATGGCCATTGGAGCATATGTTTCGGTGCTGTTTACCCTGACACAGCAGCAGAAACAGATGAACTTCTTTCTGGAGCCGATCTACGAACCTCTTTTAAAACTGTCCCTGCCGGAGCCCGTGGGTTTTCCGGTGGCGCTTTTAATGGGTACCTTGGCTGCGGGCCTTTTGGCCTGGATTATAGGAGCTCCGATCCTTCGCCTGAAGGATGACTATCTGGCCATTGCCACCCTGGGTTTCAGCGAAATTATCCGCGTTGTTCTGACCAATACCCAGAATATCTCTAATGGAGCCCTGGGCCTTAAGGGGATCAGCAACTACACCAATGTGTGGTGGAGCTGGGGCCTTGCCATTGCCACCATCATCTTTATGATTTTTCTTATAAAAAGCAGCTACGGTCGGGCATTGAAGGCTATCCGCGAGGATGAGATAGCGGCAGAAGCAATGGGAATCAACATATTCAAACATAAGACCATGGCATTTGTCATCGGCTGTGCCTTAGCGGGACTGGGCGGCGGTCTGTTGGCTCATCTCATCGGCACCATCGACCCTATGATGTTCCGTTTCGTGCTGACGTTCAACATTCTCCTCATCGTTGTATTAGGAGGAATTGGCAGCACAACGGGAAATGTCATCTCAGCAATCGTTGTAACGGTTTTGATGGAACAGATGCGGTTCCTGGATCAGGCCATCAACCTGGGCTTTATGGAAACCCCGGCGATACCGGGTCTGCGGATGGTGGTGTTCTCAGTAATGCTTATGGCTGTTATCCTCTTCTATCCCAAAGGCCTCATGGGTCAGGCGGAATTCAGTTGGGACAAATTATTGAGCGGACGTTACTTTAAAAAGACCGGCATGAAGAAAAGTGCTTAAAAGGATGTGATGCCATGTCGATACTGAAAACAGATAAGATCACCATGTGTTTCGGCGGCCTCACAGCCGTGTCGGAATTAAGTCTGGAAGTGAAAAAAAATCAGATCGTTGGTCTCATAGGCCCCAATGGAGCAGGTAAGACCACGGCCTTCAATATGATAACAGGGGTATACCGTCCCACAGGAGGATCGGTTTCTTCCGAGGGAAGGGACATCACCGGAAGCAAGCCCCATGAGATCACATCCCTGGGGATCGCCAGAACCTTTCAGAACATCCGCCTTTTCAAGGAACTGACGGTTCTTGACAATGTCATGATTGCCAACCATCTCCGAATCAAATCCGGTTTGTTTTCCGCTGTATGCCGAACTCCCAGCTACATGAAAGAAGAAAAAGCCTTTCATGAAAAGTCCATGGCGCTTTTGGATGCCGTGGGATTGGTGGATCTGAAGGACGAGCTGTCAACGAACCTGCCCTATGGCAAGCAGCGCAAACTGGAAATTGCCAGAGCCCTGGCTACGGATCCCAAGATACTTCTGTTGGACGAACCGGCAGCCGGGATGAATCCCCAGGAATCCCATGATCTTATGGGATTTATCCATGAGATAAGGGATCGGTTCGATCTTTCCATCCTGATGATAGAACACCACATGAAGGTGGTCATGGGGATCTGCGAGCATATCTACGTGCTGGATTATGGGGTTACCATCGCGGAAGGGAACCCCTCAGAGATACAAAATAACCCTAAAGTTATTGAAGCCTATCTGGGAGTGGAGTAGCCATGCTGAAAATAAACGATTTGAATGTATACTACGGTGGAATCCACGCCCTCCGCGGCGTATCCATGCATGTCCCGGAGGGGAAGATAATAAGTCTCATCGGGGCAAACGGTGCAGGAAAGAGCACCACCCTGCGTACCATCATGGGCCTTGAGAAGCCACGGGAAGGCAAGGTCCTTTATAGGGATAAGGATATTACAGGCCAAAAGACCACCGATATCGTAAAAAGCGGAATCGTTCTGGTTCCGGAAGGGCGGAGAATTTTTCCCAACCTGACAGTGAAGGAAAATCTCATCCTTGGGGCTTACTGCCGAAATGACAAAGATCAGATTTTAAAGGATATGCAGTGGGTGTATGAGCTGTTTCCAAGACTGAAGGAAAGAGAATGGCAGAAGGCGGGTACCATGTCCGGGGGTGAGCAGCAGATGCTGGCCGTTGGCAGGGGTCTGATGACGGTGCCGAAGGTCATGATGATGGATGAGCCGTCCCTGGGCCTTGCGCCCCTCATTGTAAAGGATATCTTCTCTATTATTAAAGAGATCAATCGACGGGGGGTAACCATACTGCTGATTGAGCAGAATGCCAAGGCGGCCCTGGAGGTTTCGGATTACGCCTATGTTCTTGAAACCGGGAACGTTGTTCTGGAAGGTTCCGGGCAGGAGTTATTGGTCAATGAAGAAGTGAAAAAGGCGTATCTAGGGGCGTAGCCCTTGCTAAAGCGGGGTTCTCATGTAAAAATGAGAACCCGTTTTTTTAAGTTACCGTTCGGAAAAGAAAAGAAAAACAAGCTTTATTCACCGGTTTATGTGGAGCAAAGAGGCTAAACCCTGTGTTTTGAACGGTTTGATGGTTTTAAAAGAAAATGAGAAAAACCCTTGACGGCACCCCCGGCCAGATGGTATTATAACTAAGTCGCCGCGAGACAGTCGCTTGAAAATGAGTGTACAGGCCGCGTTGATGTGAATAACTGGAGATTGAAAACTGAACAATCCAAGACGAAATTAAAGCAGTAAAATTATTAGTCAGCAATGACTGAAACCGGATTAAACTGAAGAGTTTGATCCTGGCTCAGGA
>CAZYQI010000014.1:0-39480 GCA_964649745.1 uncultured Peptostreptococcaceae bacterium
TTGCAAGGGGTTACAAGCTTTTTTTCTCTTCAAAGTGTCAAAGACGGGATTATAGTCAGTTCCCCGGGCGCTGTCAACGATTGCTTACCGACTACCGCACGATATGAAACGAATAACGGCGTTCCAGATATTTCACCAGTTCCTCCACCAAGGGGCGGTATTGGGGATTCATCACACTCCACTCCCGGTGAAAATTTACATACACGGTGCGCTTCACCGTCATGGAGGGCATAAACGGATTGCCGTCGAACTGTCTCTCTTCCCGAAAGATGCATAGACGTGTAATGCGCCCCATCCCTTTGTTCAGGGTAACCGCATCGATGCCGTAATCCACAGAATCCTTATGAACTAAAGCGAACCAAAGATAATCATCGATGGATCCCTTTAAAAAACCATAGCTCTTCGAGTTCCGTTCCAGTTGAATATTGTGCTGATAATCATTCATGGCGTTACCCCCGTTCAATTGGGCTATCGTCAAGAATACCCGAGTCTTAATTCGCTGCATCCCTGATTGTTATATTCCCATATAGAATCGGGTCAAACACCGTATTTATTCATTTGCAACTACGGCCGCCATAAATCGGTAACGATTTCCTTCACTGTTTTCAGACCGGGCCCGAAGCTCATTCACCTTGCGGTTTAACTCCACGAACAACTCTTCGTATTCATCTGCCGTAAGCAGAATATCCTCTTTAAGAAGAATGGCTTCATTGTTGCAGTATCGGTCATTACAGCGCTCTAAAAAAAGCTTTTGAGTCGATTCGAAAATTTCATTTATTTCGCCGTAATCACCGGAAAACTGATTATTAAAGGAAATATCCCCAATTTCCTGATTGAACACCTTGAACGTTTGGGCGGTTGGTTCGTAGAACTTTGCAATGATACCGTTGATTTCCTTTGTATGCTTAAGCTTTAAAATTCCCACGGATTCCAGCTTCTTCACATGGTAGTGCACCTTAGCGGGAACCTCGTTCATTTCATCGGCAATCTGCTTTACCGTTGCGGGCCGCGCCAGTTTATAGTACTGCTTCATAATCATCATGCGATATGGATCCGAGAACGCTTTAATTTCTTTCATACTCGTTAATGTTTTAACGTTTTTCATAAACCGGCCCCCAGTATATAGTGTTTTCAATCCTGAAAAAAATATATCCAATCATAAAAAGAACATCTTTATCGCAAAATAGTTTTTTATATCTCTTTTCCATAATAGCTAACGCAGAAGATACCTGTCAATTGCTTTTGACAAAAAAATAGCAAGCGTTCCATATGAATTCTATATGGAACGCTTCACTCGGATCACTCTCTATCAATGGTTATATCGCCAACACCCACATCCAGATTCATATCCACCTTCTGATTTGCCGTATCGTAATTGACACTGGTGTACACATCGCCCTCTCTGACATAGTCATGGCTGCTGATGGTAACATCCTTGATAGCACCTCTTATCACTGCTTTGTAGCCTACATCCTCAGGTATTGAAATTCTAAAATCCGAGGCCTTCACATCCGCTGCGACAATGGCTTTTTTGTCTATCTTGCCTATTTTCAGCTCGATATCTCCGGCGCCGGAATTCAGCTCAAGATTCTTGAGAATGGTATCTCTAAAATCCAGATCCGCATCCGTCGCACCGGCATCTATGCTCACATCCCATGGGATGTTGTTATTCAGTTCATAGCTGTAATCCATAAAATGTTCCGAATCATTAAATCCAATAACCAGCTTTCCCCCATCCAGGGTGAAGAGTTTTCGACGTCCTCCATCCGCTGTAACAACGGTATCTTTTGCATCATATCCCGGATAACGTGCATTTAAAAGATTCTCTTCCTGTCCCCGGATCTTGATCGCCCCCGCAGGCACCTTAAGGTTCAGTTCTGCGGAAGAAATACCGGATTCCATGGGGTATTCCTTTCTTATTGCCTTTTCATTACCGGATGAAGGGTCCATATCAAAATGGATATTCCAATCATCGTTCTTCGGAAAGGCAAGACCTGCGATGACCAGTGCCACAATCAGCCCCGTGAAGGTGAGCATCTTAACCGCTACGTGATTGTTGAAGAACATATTGAGGCCTACGGCTACCAGAATCAGCGGCCAGATGCGGCTGAATCCTCCAAGTATTGACCAGGAGATGATGCCCATGTTCCCCAGCATCAACAGTATTCCAATCGTTACAAGTACAAAGCCGGAATAGATATGGCCATGATTTTTCATGACCTTACCCCCTTTTCACCATAAGGCCTACGCCAACAATTACCAGACAGGCTGCCCACAGCATTCCAAAATCAATCTCCGGGATATACCGCCTCACCATAAAGAACACCCCAAAGAGAATCAGGAACAAACCGATATATTTTCGGGTGATCCCCGGGCCATTGCTGCACTTTCCAGAATCAGATGTGTAGCAAGCTTCATTATGTGACGATGTTTCCTGTGTTTTCGAGCCCGGTTCATGATTACTTTGCTGTTCAGTGCCCATTCCTTCTACACCTCCGATTGGTTCCAGCGGCACAACTACCGCTGCAATGATATAGGCGATCAGTCCAAGACCGCCGGTGGCCAGGGTGGCAATTACCCATGCAATCCGCACCAGGGATACATCAAAATTGAAATAATCTGCAATACCACCGCACACGCCGCTGAGGAAGGTGTCCGTTCGTGATCTGTACAATCTTTTATTCATACCTCATACCTTCCCTTCAATATTTATCAGCCTTTGAATTGATTACCGTTTCATCGTTCCTGTATTCCTGTCGCTCTACAGAGGAAGACTCCGGCCTTTCAGTCAAAATCACCACTTCTTCACCCTTCTTTACGGGAATGAATTCATCCGGTTGTACCTCTTCGTACTTGGTTTCATTCTGCGGAACCGGATCTACAGGGCGGCTGTCACCTGTTTTGGCTGGTGCCGCAGGCTGCTGATGCCGCCGAAGGATGTATCCCGGCGAAGGCTCCAGAGGGATGATGATGGCACACAGAAAATACACAAGAAGAAACGTAAATCCTGAAAAGATTGTCAAAGCAACTGCCACTAGCCTCACCAGGGTTGGATCGATATTGAACATATCCGCAATGCCGCCACACACACCCGCCAGCATTTTTGTTTCTCTGGATCGATAAATTCGATTATCCATTTTTCTCACCTCATATTCGTTTTCTTAATTAAAGGTTAACACGGGGGCTTGGTTCAAACAAGGCTGTAAGCCTTTAAGCCTCGTTTAAGAATTTCTTAACGGTTCAGATCCGTCTGTTTAGATTCACAAGAAATTGGATATTCCCCACTCCGGGCAATAAAAAGTCCGTCACCGGGGAGGGTTTAAACATCCGCGATGACAGACCTTGATGATCGATTAATTGTACTACAAACCCGCAGCAATCCGAATATTGGCCTGGTGTTTGTCATCTATCTGATTACTGCCATGGGTTCTGCTCCCCACAAAATGCAGGCAGAAGTGACCGTCGATTCCATTGCCTTTGATATCATCAAAGTTATAGCCTTTTCCGAAGCCGCCTGAACGGCCGCTGACCGTGACCCCTTCCGGTTCGCCGTCAAGACCGGCATGGGGCATGCCATTCATGGATGCGGCATAGATCTCGCCCTTGAAATGAACCAGTACCGGTCGCCGATCCCAGGAGTATGCGCCCCAAAGCTTTTTAACCGTATCGCTGTCCTGCTTTGACAGGGTTTCAATATCCGCGTGAACGGTTGCCGCATAGGACACCTGAACATCAAACTGAACCCCTGTACGGAAATCTTCAATGGTTAGGGTTGTTTTTCCTGCACTGAATTTGGGTTTGATGTCATACCAGTTAATCGGTATCCCCGTACGGCCCCCCGCGCTTCTGGAAACCACCTCCGGGGCTTTACCTGCAACCGCAGGCTCCCCCTCCGAAATCGTTTCTTTCTGCATGGGGTCGCATATGTAACCAAGATCCCTCAATTTATCCAGGGTTCCTTTCCCTGCAACACCGTCCGCTGTAAGGCCATATTTCGTCTGGAAGGCCTTGACCCCTTCTAAGGTTGCCGGACCAAAACGGGTGCTGAATTCGGCACTAAAGAGTCCTTCGCTATGGAGAGCCGCCTGCAGAACGGGGAGCTCTGCATAGGTATTTCCTGATTTATATGATTTCCCGTCCATCACCGGGGCAAAACCTTTTTCCGTTAGTTTTGCGATGGTTCCTTTGCCTGCCACCCCATCTGCATTCAAATCCTGTGAGGCTTGAAAATCCTTAAGGGCTTTTTCCGTCGCATCGCCGAAATTCTCGGTGGTTTCAACCGCTTCAAATGTACCCGCCAGTTTAAGTGACTGCTGCAAAAGCCTTACTTCAGGACCCTTGAAGCTCTTTTTCAGTATTGATCCATCCACAAAGGACCCCTCTGCGAACACCGCAGCCGGAATTAATAACCATGTGCATATCAGCAATGCAATGATTTTTTTCAATGATTACCTCCCATAAAACAGGATTTTCTCAGGATTATTGTATAACAATTCATACAATTAATCAATGCTTCAACAGCCTTTGTAACAGTGTATTAACAACGTGTGCAGCCAAAAGCAGCCCTGCAGTGGAAGGGACAAAGGAAATACTTCCCGGTATTTCACGGCGCCCTACGGGTTCAGGCTCCCATTCATAGGTAAGGGGTTTGATGGGCTGCTCCGTTGAGAATACTACCGTCTGCTTCTTAACCCCTCTGCTCTTCAGCTCCTGCCGCATCACCTTGGCCAGGGGGCAGGTATGGGTTTTATGTATATCTGTTATTTTCAGTTGAGAAGGGTCCAGCTTGTTTCCTGTTCCCATGCTGGATACAATGGGGATTCCCCGCTGCTGACACTGTTCAATCAGGGCAATCTTGGAGGTCACCATGTCGATGGCATCCACCACATAGTCGAATCCCGCATCCAGTATTCCGGGAATATTATCTCCGTCTACCCGGATCGAATGCACATATACAACCACCGACGGGTCAATATCCGCGATCCTTGCCTTGAGAACTTCCGTTTTCAGTGCTCCCATGGTGCTGGTCAGGGCCGGTATCTGCCGGTTGATATTGCTGATATCAACCGTATCATAATCAAACAGGCTCAAAGTGCCGATCCCGGCACGAACCAAAGCCTCCACCGTATAGCTGCCAACACCCCCAAGGCCAAATACCGCCACATGGGACCCTTTAAGGGCATCAACACCTTCCACTCCAATCAATTTTGCAGTTCTGGCATAGCGCATATCCATGATTTGTTTCTCCTTCATCTAAAGTTCCGGTGATAAAATACATAACCCATAAAACCCTTTGCCACGGATAAAAACCGATGAAAAGCACTGGGATATCACCGCACTTCTAAACCGTTTATCTATTGTACCACGATACGCAATCATTAGAAAAGGAGCCCCACGATCAGAGCTCCTGTTGCTACTCAATTTGCTGTAAGGTCACTATCAGCCGGCAGGTTGGATTATCCATGGGATGGCAGGTAATCAGGGTCATTTCCTTAAATCCATGGCCAGCCAAAACCTCTACCGCAGAGGGATCCACATAGTTCTTGGCCGTCACCTGGTATTTCAGTGTTTTGTCCGGCAGCTGAAACTCCGCGACACTTCCTACGTTCAGTTCGTCCAACCGGTTGAAATTACGGCCCCAGGCCTTACTCCGGTGCCCTGCGATGGAGAAATTGCCGACGGTATCCGGATTCCCAGTCCCTTTTACCTTAGAGGGGGCGATGCTGAGATTGTACTTGGTGGCATCGTCCAACACCGGCAGCTTCATCTCAATCTGATCAATCACCAGAACCCCAAGGGCATGCTCCTGAATCAGCAGCTCCTTTGCCTTCAGTTTTTTATCAGCAGCACTTTGAACCTCCGCTGATGCAGCCGGCTCAGTAACGGATGCTGTTGTGGGGGTCCCCAACGGCACCGGCTCCTCAGGGATTACAGTATCCTCCGATGCCACGCTCTGAACAGCAGGGACATCACTATCCATTACCTGTTCCCACCCGGCTAAAACCTGGCTTTGCTGATAATCGAAATACGCCCGGGAGGCTGTTGGGTAAGCCATAACCCCAAAGCCAACCAGCATCAGGAGCAGAGGCAGCGACCACCTTCGCCTGCGCCTTTTTTTCAGCATATACGAGCTTCCTGTCGCTTTAAGCATTGTGCGTTCTCCTTGAGTGAAAACAGATACCAACTACGAAAAAACGGGAGGCGGTTAAAAACCGCACTCCCGCATCAATTCAGTACTAATTCATTTCTTTTTTTCTAAAGCCCAGAATCCCTGCGCCAACCAGACCCAAACCAAGCAGATAGAAGAACAAGCTAGAGGTTTCGCCTGTTTTAGGCAGTACGGGTACGCCCATCGGGATGAGCTCTTCAGGAAGGGCTACGACCGGCTCTTCCTTTACTGCAGGAACTGCAGGCAATCCCAAAGGAACGCGTTCTTGGGGAATATTTGTTACTGGGGGATCCGCTTTATCGCGGGTTATAGTTTGCTCCGTGGGAGGTGTAACCGGTGGTGCGGGGATTTCAGTGAAGGTGGCGGTGAGAACTTTGGTGCTGTCCATCAGCATAGTAATGGATTGCGAACTACTTCCAGAACTGCCGCTCCACCCAGCAAACTGCCATCCTGAGGCTGGCGTAGCCGTTACAACCACTTCAGTACCGGTTGGATAGCCTCCAAGTCCTTGAGCCACGCTAGTTGAAACCATACCGGATCCCACGGTGGTTATGGACAGCGGGAACAGAACCGGCGCATCCTTTTCAAACACTGCAATAACTTCCATATCTTTCAGCATTTCAATATTAATTTCTTCAACAGTACTTTGGTCATCACCAATCCACTTTGACAGATGGTAACCTGGATTAGGGATGGCTTTGACGATAATCTTTGATCCGTGTGTGTATTTCCCTTTAATTTCAGATCCTGTCTCAGGAACAATACCGGCTGATGTCGTTCCATTACCATCAAAAGACTTATGAGTCAGAGTATAGGTTTTAAGGGCAAAATGCGCCTTAACTTCTCGATCTCCAGTCATTGTCACTTTAGCGTAGTGCGTTCCGCTGTCATTTACACCGGCACTGTCTTTATCAGTTCCCTCCCAAGATACAAATTCGTATCCTGTTTTTGGAATCGCTAATACGGTCATTGGATCTGAACTGCGAATATACTTGCCGTCTTTATTGGGTTGCGAGCTTACGTCAATCCGTCCAAATTCTTTGTCAATCGGTGTTAATGTCAAGATGTACTGTTCCAGCTCAAATACAGCTTCTACATCTTTTGATGATGTCATTCTTACGCTAGCCGTTTCTCCGTTGGAACTGTCAACCCCTATCCACTCTTTAAAATCCCAACCTTCTTTTGGGTGAGCCGTTAAGGTTACTGCGGAATCATGGTCATAGCGGCCGTTGATTGGCGCTTTGTCTGTAATGGTTGTTACAGAACCTTCCATTCCATCGTTCCCCGTTACAAGTACAGTCAACTCGTAAGTGCTTACAAATTCTGCAACTGCCTTTTTATTTGCATCCACAATAACATCGATCGTAGAATCTGCTTGAGTAATTTTTTCGCCCGTTATTATCTTTGTAATTGTCCAGCCGTTGAATCTACTCCCTTCAGCGGCTTCAGCTGTAAGAGTGGCCTTTGAACCATAATCAAAGGTGCCGCCGCCAGTTACAGTGCCACTTCCAACACCAGTTTTACCGGTTGTAATGGTATGCTGATTCAAAGCAAAACGCGCTTCGTATATCTTATTGCTGAGCATGGTAACTTTCAATTCTTCATTTTTAGTGACTGGCTCACTGCCATAGGTGGGAACCGTTGAGCCCGCGGATAGAGTGCCTTCATACCATCCGATAAACTGGTTGTTATCATTTGGTGTTGCAGTAACCGTTACCTCTGAACCGTGATCATACTTTTTAGTTACTTTGTCGATCATCCCTTCCCCAGATGTCCCAAGGGAAAGTGTGTACTGCTTCAATCTGAATTCTGCTGTAACGTCCTTTTTCCCATCCATCACTACTGAGAGAGCCGTTGTATCAGTTCCACCATTCCATCCGATAAACTCGGAGTCTTCAGCAGCCTGTGCTGAAAGGGTAACCGTAGTACCTTCAACGAATTTTCCATCTGTAAATACCGCATCATTAAGTTTTACAGAACCACTTCCATTGCCTGTATTGGTGACCGACAGGTTATGCAAAGGAGTGATTAGTGCATACACTGTATATGGACCAGTCATGGTTACAGTCAGTACGTTCCCTTCTGCTCCATCCTCTTTTGTAAGAAGTTGTGTGCCGTCTTTATCTCTAGCCCATCCTTCAAATTTAGAAATTCCTGGTTGATCTGTTGCGGTCAGTGTAACTACGGAGCCATGTACATATTCTCCCTCGACCGTAGGAATCGTCGTCGCAACGCTGATAGAGTCTGCTGTTCCCATGCCCACTACACCATAAGTTAAGGTGTAGGCATCCGGCGCGAACCATGCTTTAACATTTTTACTTCCATTCAAAGTAATTGTGAATTTGCCGTCTAACTCCGTAACGGAATCTCCCGTCCATTTGTCAAAATGATAGTTATCTGCAGGTGTTCGCACCAGCTCCACCACATCACCATATTTGTATGCTCCCACATGGGGTACTAAAGGTACAAGTGTCCCATTGACACCACTCAAGGTTAAGGTCACGTCTTGTTTTTCAAATGTTGCTGTAATATTTTTGTTTCCATTCATTAAAATTGAATTTTGGGTTTCACTTCCTGAAAGACCTTCACCAGACCAACCGGTAAACGTATATCCCGGGTTTGGGGTAGCTTCTAACTCAACTGTTGTTCCGTAGTCGTAGATTCCATTTGTATTGTCTGGGTTCCTTGTAACATGTCCACCCACTTCTGTCACGTTCAAAGTAACCTTCTGTGGTGTATACGTGGCCGTAATGGCCTTATGGTCATTCATCGTAACAGTAGCTGTTTTGCTGCCCTCAGAATAATCGGAATCAACATCGCCACTCCAGCCTGTAAAAACCTTGCCTGTTATATCTTTGGCAACTGCCGTTACTATAGTTCCCGCTTTATACGGTGAACCCGTTTGGCTGGGGTTTGATGCCAACGTATAGCTGTTTTCTGGTGCAGTGACCGTCAAACCATATTTGGTTGGCGGTACAACGGCAAACGTAACCGTTTTTATATCACTGGACAATGTCGTTTGAATCTCACCAAACTTGCCAACAGTATTGGTTTTATACGTAAACGTTGCATCACCGGAATAGGTTTCATCTGCAGTGTACACAAATGAGCCATCTGCATTCTTTGTAAGAGTTCCATGTAAATTCGAGTCATCAATTATTGTATAATCCAAAGAATCGAAGGTGTGCAGACCGCCAGAATTGTTAACATACTCATTTACAGACGTATCCAGTACAAACTCCTCCACCGCTATGGTTTTGGGTTCCCCAGCAGTCGCCGTATAGCTGAAATCTGAGCTATAAGGCCGTACATAAATATTGGGAACAGGGAACTTCAAAGGTGCCGCAGGGGTAGTTGCCCCTGCCGGAGTATAGTTCAAAACAGCTTCAACATTGGTGTTAAGACGACCATATTTGTGGTTTGTCGATTTCGCTCTAACCTCGTACGTCAAAATATCCGTAGCTCTTGTAATCTTATTCAGATTCCATGTAATTACATTTCCGCTTTGGCTTACAGCACCAGCAGGCGCCAATGCTCCATTAATCTTAAAACTATTTTCAATAACTTCTAAATAATCCGGTACGGTGTCTGTAACCGATACATTTGTTCCTACTACGCTGACCCGCTCACTAATTTTTCTGAACATATCGTCAAGGTCATCATTGGTAGGTGATTTATAATATCCACCCGATGAACCAATGGATCGCAACACCGCATCAGCAACGGAGTCCGTTGCCAAGCCCACCGAGTAAATTGGAACTCCACTGTTCGCTATTAGAGCAGCTTCGGCTATAGCACGGTCATCTGCATTGTCTGAATCGTTTACTACGCTGTTGTTGTATTGAGAAGTTTTCCACCCATTAGACGTACCACTTGCCCAGTATTCAATCACCGGTTTCCCATCAATAACTGGATTAGCGATACGATAGTCATACTCCCATTTAGAATAATTACCACGTCGAAGGTATTCATTCGGCTTGCCATCCGACATAAACACCAGTGCTTTTTCAGAACCGCTTTTCGCTTCTCCCAGAAGTGCTTTTCCAAGGAACAGTCCGCCTTGCATATTTGTATCCTTGTCATCATAAAGAGATTCAATGGCGCTCTTTACAGATCCTTTATCCGCATTGAATGCCAGCTGTGTTTTAACCTCTGTACTGTATGCAACAATACCGATTCGGTTGCCCGGGTTTCCCGTAAACAGCACTCTGTCAACAAACGCATTTGAAGCATTCTTCAAAGCCTGAAGTCTGTCATTTTTGTTCATACTGTTCGATACGTCCAGCACCAAAACCACATCCACTGGTTTATCGGTAATATTACCTTTTACATTCAGCTCAACCGTTCCTGTCCGATCATCAAGATTTAGTTCTGTGGCAGTTTTATCAATAGTAACAGCGCCATCACTTACAGTTGCATTAACCGGAAAAGTAATCAAACTGCAAAGCATGACGATGGTCATGATCTTTGCTAAAAAACGTTTTGTTTGTTTTTTCATGTCTTCCTCCTTGTGTTTCTGTTTGATTTCATTTCATCAATGGAATAAATGTACGCTTGATAACTATACAAGATCTTACTTTCTATATGACATCACCCATCAGGTGACAATCGGTGCAGTTTGTTTTGATCAATCCGCTTCAAAAACTAAAAAACGCCCTGAATTATCAGAGCAACCGAACCGTCATAGCCGCAGCAGGGCCTTAGACTTCGAGCTTTGCGTCCCATCCTTTCGGATGGTTTGCCTAGTGCTAAACCTTTTCAGTTTTCAAACATCAGTATTCAAAAACCAGAAAAGCTGCCCTGGATTTCCAGAGCAGCTGAACCGTCATTGCCGTTAGGCGTTAGACTTCGAGCTTTGCGTCCCATCCTTTCAGATGGTTTGCCAAAGGTTTACTCTATGTAACTGGTAAAAAATTACGTATTGCTTAGTTCGTGGTTAAAGTATACCACTCCCTTTTCGGTTCTGACAACCCCAAAAATTGACTGTTTAGCAAGTTTGTAATTGTTTTAATGTCCACTACTTTTTCGTAACATTTCACTACCGGATATGACCATTTCCCTGCCAATTTTGCACAGTTTATAAAGTGCACGGGCGCACCTTTGTATATAGTTCACAAACAACCGCCGATTCCTTTAAAAAGAATCGGCGGTTATAGGTTATTTGTAGTCGGCTTCTATCCCAAGGTCTTTGAGTGTTTCACCGTAAATGTTGTCCAGGGACTGGTACATGGTGTTCTCATCAAAGGTGAATTTGCCTTCTCTTAGGATTTCAAGCCAATTGCGTACGGCTTTCGTGCTGACCAGGTCTGGGTTTTCCCGGCTGAACTTCTCATAGGCATCACGGACTTCCTGATGGATGGCCTTTGTTTCATAATCATAGATGGGTGTGTTATTGGCTCCTCCGATAAAGTTCCACAGATACCCGGCGTAGATTTCCTTCACTCGGTCGATTCTGGGAGCACCACCATTTTTAACAATGTAATTTTCTGCCAAAACAAGCCGCTTTGACAAATCCGCAAGGTCGATGACGATGGCGGCATCCTTCATGGTGACCTTGTCACTCTCCGTTGCCATCAGTTCAACATACTCCTTCAGTTCGTCACTGAGGTATTCGGAATACTGACGGTAGCTGCTGTAATCCAATATGGGATACCAGGAGCCTTCAAAATTCTCAAAGCGATAGCCGCTTTTTTTTAGCTTGCCCAGCAGAGCAGAAAGCTCTGTATTTTCAATACTTTCATAGGTATCAGGATTGTTCAGGTCCTTGACGGTTTCCATCAGAATTTTCTGATTGGTTTCTGTCAGAAGTAGGTCCGAGTATTCGGAAAGGTGACTTTCCTGAAGCTGCTCCAGGCCTGATATCATGACTTCCGCGCCATTGATGCCGGCCTTTTGCACATTGGCCTGCAGGAACGCCACCATTTTTTCCGGTTCCTCGTTCTGACTTACCAACGCCTTGGCCTCTTTTATGATTTGTTCCTTCTGCACCGCATCGGTGTTTTCCACCACCGGAGCTGCCGGTTTTTTGGGTACGCAGGCGGAAACGCTCAATGCCAATACACTGGCTATAGCTAGCAATGCAATCTTCTTAAGCATGGGACCGTCCTCTCTTTCCTTACTAATCTCGAATCCTGTACTATCCGGACTCATACTGAGTATATCCCATGCTTGGCACAAGAGGGTTTACAATTTAATTACAATTCTGCATCCGCTGTTTTTTTAAGGGCCTGCACCTCAGGGATCCGGCCAATGAACCAGACAAACATGGCGATTATGACCAACCCTTTGATGATGCTGCTGATGCTTATACTCCACCAAACCCCCTCCAGACCCAATAATACCGGCGAGGACAAAATCAGAGCTGCCGGCACCCTGGCACCGGTCAGTAAGATGCTGCTGACTGCCGGTGGCAGGGTTTTTCCAAGGCCGTTGAATGCCCCTGCCGTCGTGATCTCAATGCACATGAAAAGCTGGGAGTATCCCAGTATTTTAAGATACACCGCCCCCGCCGCTATGGCTTGCGCTTCAGGAATAAACAGGGAAAATATCGGTGCTCCGGCAAACACCAAAAGAACCGTTGCTGCAATTCCGATGCAAGACATCAGGCCTATGGCTGCGAAGTATCCCTTTATGATCCGCTTCCACTGCCCTGCCCCATAATTCTGACCCACAAAGGTGGCAAGAGCTGTTGCAAACCCGTTGGCTGTCATCCAAGAAATAGACTCAATCTGTGAGCCCACCTTCTGCACAGCAATGGGTAGAGGCCCCCATTGGGAGATAATGCGGGCGATGAGAATTGAAAAGATTGTGAACATACCGCTTTGTATGGCAACCGGAAGACCGTAGCCCGTAATCCGGCGCATGATGGCCCAATCGGGTCCATGGAACAGGTGGATCCTTCCCAGGGGTTCATGTTGTATAAACATGCGCTGGACAAATATCAGTGTCACGATAAGCTGCGCCAGTATGGTTGCCCACGCGGCCCCTGCCACTCCCATGACCGGAAAGGGGCCAATGCCGAAAATCAGGAGTGGATCCACCACGATATTAAAAATAAGGCCGACCGTATTGATCAAGAAGGGTGTGCGGCTGTTGCCGTAACCATTATAAACCGACGAAAAAACCGGGTTTATCAAGGCAAAGGGCATACCCAGAGCCACAATGGCAAGATAGACAACGGCATCCCTTATGACCCCTGCATCTCCCAATCGAAAAAACTCAATAAGCGGTACTCTGAACAGGTAAAGAAACAGGCCAAAAACCACCGACAGGAAGATATTCAGTTGAATGGCATTCCGGACAAAGGTCTTTGCGGTTTCCATTTCGCCGCGGCCGATGGACTGAGAGACTCCGATCTCTGTGCCAATCTTACTGATCAGCACCAATCCCATCCCAAACCACATAAAGAAGCCTGCCGTCCCGGAGGATGCAACGGCATTACTGCTGAGGTGACCAAGCCAAATCATATCGGTCATATTGTAGGCCATCTGAAGAAAAGCCGTCCCCATAATGGGGAGGGCCAGCTTCACCAGTGCCTTGACAATGGGACCGTGAAGCAGTGAGTTCGTGTTCATGGATTTCCTTCTTTTCATCGAATGACTGACGCTTGTAGAAGCGTAGCGATAAATCTTTTGCCACGGATAACACGGAATCTCACGGATAAAATGGGGGGATGATTCTGTATTTCAAATAGACAATCCTACGAGTGAGAGTACAGAATCAAATTTTCGTAATATAGAACACTTTAACGATAAATCCGTGAAGATCCGTGTTATCCGTGGCTAAAATAGTTTAGCTTTATCACCCGTTTCTAAAGGTCTTACTTTCTTGTATAGATATTCAGTATCCCTACTGCCGTTTCAACTGCCTTCAGCATGGATTGGACGCAAATGTACTCGTATTTCCCGTGGAAATTGTGGCCTCCGGTGAAGATATTGGGAGTCGGCAGCCCCATAAAGGATAGCCGGGCCCCGTCTGTTCCGCCCCGAATAGCCTTGATGATGGGCTTCACCCCAATGGACTCCATCACCGCTTTGGCATTTTCAATAATATGATAGACCGGCAGCACTTGATCCCGCATGTTGAAGTAAGAGTCTTTCATCTCCAGGGTCAGTGTTCCCTCTCCGTATTTGTCGTTCAGGTACCGGACAATCCGATGGATAGCCGCCTTCCGGAGGGTGAACATCTGCATATCGTGGTCCCGAATGATCATTTTCATTGTGGCGTGTTCCACCACGCCGGCGAATTCTGTAACATGAAAGAACCCTTCATACCCCTCCGTGTGCCCGGGAGTTTCTGCCGGGGGGAGCATCTCCATGATTTCATGGCCGATGAGAACCGCATTCTTCATCTTGTTTTTAGCTGTTCCCGGATGAATATTGATGCCTTGGATACGGATGGACACGGAAGCTGCGTTGAAATTTTCGTACTCCAGTTCCCCAATCTGCCCTCCGTCCAGGGTATAGGCGAAATCTGCAGCAAACGCTTTTACATCGAAATGATCCGCCCCTTCGCCAATCTCTTCATCCGGCGTGAAACAAATTCGCGCAGTGCATCTTGGAATTTCAGGATGGGCCAGAAGATACTCGCAGGCGGTTACAATTTCGGCAATCCCCGCCTTGTTGTCGGCGCCAAGAAGTGTGGTGCCGTCGGTTACAATCAGATCCTGGCCCGTATAATCCGGAAGCTCCGGAAACATCTCAGGGGTCATAACAATGCCTGAACTCAGTTCAATGGGCCCGCCATTATATTTTTCGATGATACGGGGCTTCACGTTGGCACCGGAAAAATCCGGGCTGGTGTCCATATGGGCAATCAAACCGATGACCGGCCCCTCCGCATTCCCCGGCAAAGTGGCGGTCACATATCCGTTGGTGTCAATCGATACGTCCTGGAGGCCCAGGATCTTTAATTCTTCCGCTATGAGATGTGCAAGATCCATTTGACCCGGTGAGCTGGGTGTCATCCCGCTTTTTTCATCCGCTCGGGTATCCACTGCCACATACTTAAGAAATCGTTCCACTACGCGTTCCATTCAAGGCCCTCCTTAAGGTAATCAGCGTGATAGGCTGATTTATATGCGCTTACCAGCGCTTCAAACTGCTCCATCAGATTTCGAATCATCGGTTGCTCGGATGACGGTCGTTGCCAACAGTCAATCTGACTCACCGGAAGAAGATGGATAGATGTTCCGGTAATAAATGCACCGTCAAAGTCTTCCAGCTGTAATTCCGATATGTCCCGTTTAATCAGCGGAATGCCGTTCTGGGCTATCAGCTCCAGCAGCATCTGCCGTGTGATCCCTCCCAGCACTTTCCTGTCCGGGGCGGTTATCAGGGTATTTCCCTGAGTGAAAAACAGGTTCGATCGGCTTCCCTCTGAAAGAAACCCTTCGGAATCCACCAGAATCATTTCATAGAGGCTTCTTTTCTCACACTGAACCGCCACGATATCTTTCAACTCTCCCTGCCAAATTTTTGCGTTGGGATGATGCCGTTCCATACGAAGAAGCCCTGTCTCGACCCCCGTTTTGTAAACAGATGGATCAGGATATCGGCTTTCTACAAAAAAACCTTCCCAGAAAATACTGTCTCCCCTTCGCCACGCATTGATCCGCAGGTTCTGGTCTTCGACGGCACAGACCTTTGCCAGCTTGTGTATGGCTCTTTTAACAGAAGCAGCATCCAAGGTAGCTGGAAAACCCGCAATATGAAAGGATTGATTCAACCTTTCCAAATGGGCCTCCACGAACAGGGGAATGCCCGACATCAAACGGATCACTTCATAAACAACCGGGGTATCCCCAGGGATGGGCGGCAGCTTCTGTGCCGATTCGGTCGCTCCGTTTATCAAAACCGTATCATGGGTGGTCATCAGTTGATTCATCGTTTTCCTCCATACCTCATTATAGCGTTTAATCTGATTTTTCAGTACAGCTGTAAAAATCAGTGTGTGAATATTTCGTAAAATCTTCCCGGGCCCTCCATTGACAAGTTCATGCAGATACTGAATACTGAAACCGTAACATCTTGAAATCGATTCAGGAGGCACAAATGAAGACATTCATACATATGTCTGTACGATTGAACACCGATCTTGGACGGGCTACACGTTTATTCACCCATCCCGAACAGCTTTCCCGATGGCTTTGCGACCATGCGGAAGAGGCTACGGATCATTCCGGACAACTACTTGCCGGAGTAAAAACGCCGGAAGACTGCTGGCACTGGCATTTTGAGGAAATTCAACGGGAAAGGAAGGTGACGGTAGCCTTCAACAATATCTTTGGTACTGTCGAATCCCCAGGCTTCATCTTGGAAATTCAACTGATGAAATGCACATCCAAAACAGAGTACTGTTCCGAAATTCACCTGCTCCAGCACGAGTTTGAAGATTCCGAAGCGGGAGATGACCTGCGCCGGGCATATGCTGAGTTTTGGACTGAAAAACTGGAGAAACTGCGGACTCTTGTGAATGGAAAATGGATTATCGAAGACAGGGATCTCACTCTGGATCTATTCCGGTAGCCTCTGTGAGTCCGTGGTATACCATCAGATAAAAGGCATCCTTACCTGTGCAGGTGTTTCGTACATACCGTTTATGTGGGATAAAACCGCATTTGCGGTAGCATCTGATGGCTCGGCTGTTGAAGGTACGCACCTCCAGAGCAGGGGTCAGCTGGGGATGTCGCTCCCGAGCTAAGCCGACTAAGTGCATCATGACCCTGGGGCCAATGCCTCTGTCACAGAAATCCGGCCTCAGTCCGATTCCTATGAGGGCATATTCCCCTGCGCAGGAAATTCGGCCAAAGGCCATTAATCCGTTAAGATATTTGAAGGCAATGTATTCTGTTGCCCGTTTTTCAGGTTTTGAAAGATCCCAATCGCAGTTCACGACCGTATCCCAGTCGGCATAATTGTAAACATCGTAAGGAGGAGGATAATGCCAGGTACATATCCTCCGGGCATCCGTTTCAGTAAGGCTATCCGTTGTCAGCTCATTCCATCTGTCTTCCGCCGTCACTGTATCAGTCCTTCCCTGTCTATCACTGCATGGGCCTCCCTGAAGGTGTCTTCAAAGCCCTTTAGGTTCTTATTTCGCCATGGAATCAGATACCCGTTGAGATCATCCGTCGTTTTCCCGTTCACGGACCATTTTGCCGTAACCAGATATAAGGAGTAATGCAGACGATCATCCTGATCCACGCTTTGAGTCACTTTCTTTCCATAGGTTTCTGAACCCACCAGCAGCACCTTATCCTTTAGGTGCTCTTTCAATGTAAGGGCCATTATTTCCGAGCAGGAGGCGCTCTCTTCATTCAACAGAATGACAATTTTATCGAAATTCATCATTTGTGGATCCGACACATATTGATATCGGCTGAGGTCGTTGTACTCCTCCTCAAAAATAACCGTTCCGGGGAGCAGGCTGTCACACACCTGAACACACTGGTCAATCATACCGCCGGGGTTATCTGTCAGATCGAATACCACCACCCGTTTACCGTTCTTCTGGATTTCTTTCAATGCATCGATAACCCGCTCACCGGTTTGATAGGCGAATTGATGAAACTGGATGACCGGCACCCCCTCCTTCTCAAAGGTGGAGAAATCGTCCACATAGTCATAGTCATTCACCTCTGAATAGTCGCGGCGACTGTCCACAACAGAATCATAATAAAAATAGGTGTATGTATCTCCGGATAAATCCGATAAACCGTAAACGTAATTTTCGAAATCCCTGTAGGATTTCAAGGGTCTATCGGTTAATTCTGCACGAAGCTCACGATACGTATCGGTATCGAATATATCCTCATAGTAATAGTTGTATTCAATATTGCTGACCATGTCCTCAACCAGGCTGTCTGACATGATTCCGAATTCCGCTCCGACCCGCTCCATTATCCCCCGGCCATCCACCATGAACAATAGGAAAGCAACTAGGAAACAGCAGATCAGCAGGAGCATCGTCCTTCTGGAATTCGGTCTTTTCGGCTTGAAATCCTCGTCTGTAATCATTTGGTTCACCCCTTTATCCATCCATGATAACATAAAACCTCCGATGCCGAGAAAATGAAAAAACGGCACAAGGCCGTTTTTTAGAGTGCTGTGGGGTGCCACTGACTATTCTGGCTGTCCAAAGGCTTCACGCATAAAGGAGGCCAGGGTGTTCTCATCAAAGCTACCCCCTTCATGGATTTTTCCAAGTTTCTTGATTTTGCAACTTTTTTCACCGGGAACGATATACCCGACAATCAGGGATTCCACCAGGTCTTCTTCCTTGTTGTATTTGCCGATCTTTACCTCAATGGATTTTGACGTACGGATGAAGCGGATAAAGTTCTTGTGAATTGTAAGGGTGAGGATGATCTCATCCCCTTCATCGTAAGCAATAGCTCCACGAGAGGCCAAAATCAGATCCTTCATTTCGTTGTGTACAATCCGAAAATAGGCTCTTACGTCTTCTTCAGCCTGATCCAGCAATGCCTTTTCCTGCTGTTCATGATGCAGCTCTGCAAGTTCCTTCGCATACTTGACATTCAATTTTTTAATCAGGTCTTCTTTATAGTCGTAGAAGAAATGTTTCGACATATGCGGCACCCCTTTCGCGTTTGTTATTCATACTATACCCACTGATTCACTATAAAAGCGACTTTCGCTAAATTTTCTCACCACGGATTTTTCACATCGTTCCTACTGCCTATTCCAACCCTATTTCGGAGACCATAATCCAATAAGTCCCTTTAAACCCTCCCAGTGAAGGATGATTTCCAGCATCAGGCTCAACACCCCGCAAAAGGCCCCAGCAGCAAGCCATTTTATCTTGTTTTTCTGGGCCCTGTATGCTTCAAGCTCGTATTCCCAGGCGAATCGGTGTTCCTTTGAAGGCAACCCCTTCCCATTGGAATAGTCTCCGGTACCGGAGCTTATCCCCCGCCGCTGTTTTTCTATTTCCAGTTGTTTTAGCAGTTCCTTGTGCGGCATACCGAACCTCCTGTAAGGCTACATTACCACGTTTTCTCTCTAAGTATAAAGAAACCGCGTCCATTTTTCATTGTTTTTTTTTTACCGGCAGGATTTATGCAACTTAAAGAGAATGTAGACCATATGTGCGATTACCATGGAGGTGATAGGATGCACCTGATTGATGCCCAGTACAGGATACTGGATGTGTTTGAAAAGAACCCGCTGCAGAGCCTTATGCTGGGTTCTTCTGCGGATAATCCCGACGATATCGTTGTTATAAACGAAATCATTTGGAGCCCTCTGTTCACGCGAGAATTAGCGGATTCGATTTTTGACGGCCTCATAAGCCTGAAAGCCCATTCTGAGGATGACACCAGCTGCCAGCTGGTCACCACCTACCATAAAGGAATGCCGATCATCAAATACCTTTCCAGCCGAACTCTGCCCTTTGGCAACCGCATTAACCTTTGCTACGGATTCCTTAAGGATATGGTCTCCTATACCGCCTTCCGGCCTTGGATGCAGGATATCCTGATCGATGAAGATCAGATCATTGTATGGGAAGATCAATTGCTTTACAATGAGCTGCTGGTTTTTAAAACGGATGATGCCGACTATCCTGAAAGTGTTCCTTTCTCAAAGGTTCAGAAAAAAATCCTCAGAATCATCGGAAAACTGATTGGCAATGTTCAAGATGCCAGTCCTGCTCTGATCAGCTTTATGGACCGACTAAAGGGCGGCACAGAGGATATGTGTTCCCTGCAGGGGATCTATGAGGAATTTCAAAAGGTATACCTGTACGACTATTATCTGGATCAGGAGGATATCCCCCAGGAGCCAGTTTCCGGCAATGTTGTTCTTATGCCCGATGAAATGGATGCTGAAACAGAACTGCCTGTTGATGAGGAGCAGGAACCTGATTCAGAAATCAGCCATGACCCCGACCCTGTACCGAGTATCTGGGATTCTCCCGTTGACGAGTTCCCTGTCACCATGGATACAGATGAAATTGCCATGAACCCGTCTGATTCTTCAGAGAAAGAACCCAGCGTTGTCTTGCCAATACTTCAACAGTTGGATGCCGTTGATTCGGACATGGAAAAAAATCTGGAACTTTTCTTCAACAGAGACAAGCAGCAGGCAGAAATGCCCATCGAAGAAGAAGAACAGCCTGAAAAAAAGAAAAAATGGCCTTGGCTTATGGCTGTCGTGTTGTTGATTGTATTGGTACTGTGGGCATCATCGGACTTGCTTTTCCCCAGCAAAGATCCCGTCGCCGGTTTTTCGGGAAGTCTGGAGAATGGTGTATGGCATCTTAAAAACACCTCTACCTTCAGTACAGGGGAAACCTTTAAACGTTCAGAGTGGCTGGTGTATCTGGACGGCAACCTGATTGCCCGCTATGACACACAGGATCTCACCTTCCCGTTGGAGGATGCCGGGACATACCGGGTCACCCTCCGTGTAATGGACAACAGCGGCCGCTGGAGTCCCCTTTTAAAAAAGACACTGGACAGCACTCAGAAGAGCAATGCGGCCGCCCCTCCTCCCGCTACGGATGCGCCAACTAAGCCCATAGCTGGAGGCGAGGAGATGGATCAGTTGAAAATCAGTTTTTCTGCTGATCGGACACAAATGGATACCGTTTTTTTTCGAACAGGATCCTATTCTCTCAAAATAAATCCGGGTAAAACACCGGAAATGTTGGAAGTTAGTGGCCTTAGCCTGAACAATAACGGCATGGTATCACTTTGGATTGCCGGCGACAATACAGCGGCAGTTTCCATGGATTTCACAGGTTACAGTAAGAATTCCAAGGTATTTGTCAAGGAATTCACCCATAATCCAGTGGCATCCAAGGAGTGGGAAATGCGTCAATTCACCGTAGAGTCCAAAACCCCGGTAGATCGAATCACCGTTTCAGTAAAAAGCAACGCCTCCGTTTATATCGACGATCTGAACATCGACAGCTTTAAATAGCATCCCATGAAACAGGCCGGCCCCTATCGGGACCGGCCTTTACTGCGCAAACCGTTAAACCATAAAACATTCTTTTAATCTTCCGCCTTGCATAAGGTTCCGAAACCATCCACAAGTTAAAACCGCGTAACCAATCTGTAAATCGTCTTTCCAAATCATCTTAATTCATAATCATTAACTCTTGTTACTGTTTCTTGTACTGTTTCTTGTTCCTAAGTCCTTTTGTAACACGTTTTGCTCTGTCATGCGTTTCTTCCGCAGAAAACAACTTTCTTACTTTGTGCGTACTTCGATTTCGTTCTTGCCGCAAAAGCTATTCTAAAATTCGACGCCATTCAAATCAATTGCCTGTAAAGCTGTTCTCAAACCGAATCAGTCTTACTGGAAAATATTCGAATCATCAAATCTGAAATTACACGCCACTCTCTGCATGCCCGGTGGAACCATCCCCTTTTACGTTTCCAGTATCAACCAGCATGTTCATACTCTCGTACCCTTGTGGTGGAATCATCCCCTTATATGATGATTCGCAGGTATCTCACCTGCACCTTCATTATACCACCCACATCTGCAATAGCAATGTAAGTAGCCGTTAATCCATTATCAGTATAAGAGCGAACGCCCGGTATGGCTTTCGTTGTTCTATCCAATTTAAACAGCTGCAGCCGTTGATCTATAAACATTTTTAATTGCTATTTATTTAACACTATACATGGCTATGCAAAATTATATTTTGAGGAATCCTATATGCCCTTTTATATGGCTTTAACCGCAAGGCCTGGGGCTTATAATTCCGTAATCGTACGATACTCCCGGATCAGTGTGCAGTTTAATCTCTTTTCCATGGTTAAAGTTCCCAACGCTTCTGCCGATATACTGGATAAGAACAGGAGGAATTGCCATGGACGGCATCCGTAAAGCATCACCCATTGGAAAAGATGAGGCACGGAATAAATACCTTAAAACCCTTCGCTACTCCCCTAAGGCTTCCGTTATCGACGCGGTTGAGCCCATTCGTCCTGCCGTCAATCAGCTCAACAATCAAAAGCCTAACCTTCTGTTCGACGTGGATATCCTCACCCGTCATCTGGATAACCTGCAAAATGCCTATCGAAATCTGGAAGAACAAAAAAAGAAATACAAGGACCTGATGCGCAACTACTTAAAGGATCCCGAGTTTTTTATGGGACTGATAAAAGAACTGGTCAAACAATTCAATCAGACCACCGCATGCATCCTTACCTTCGATCGTGCCTATCAAACCCGTCATTCCGAAACCCTGGGTGACACCTTAGCCCGTCAGCAATTTAATTTTGAACAGATTGGAATCCGTATAGTCGGTGTCAATCAACTGGAATTCGATGCCCATCTCTTTCGAAAAAGCGTTCGGGAAAACAGCGATTTCTTCGAATCCCAATTTCGCCCGGCAATCCTCCTCTTTGAACAGGCGTTTGTCTATATCAGCAGGATACAGATCCCTACCGGACATTCCCAGACCAGGAAAACGGCTGCCTCTCCAGTGACTGAAGGAACCTCGCACATTAATCAGAAGGTATAAGGAAAAGGGGCCGCTTCTGCTGGAAGCGGCCCCTTCATTGCTACACAATGGAATTATGCTTAATATGATTTCTGTATTCCTGTATCTCACGTATTCGCTGGTCCTGTTCGAAATTCTTGCGAATGCGTTCCCTGTGCCTGTCTTCGTTTCGGTTGACATTGATATGTATATCCATAGAGCCTATGCGAAGCTTGAAGTTGTTCAGTGACATAAAGAGTCCTCCTTGAGAGAAAAAGAAAAAACCGTCGGTTGATAGATCAATCCTACGGTTTCTGAGTATTTCCCGGTTATGGGCAATCAAAAAGCCATAGGACTGGAGCCTATGGCTTAACATGTGCATCAGATGATGTTCAGGCTAAAATGCCACAGACCGTGCCATAAGGACACATTGAGTTTTAACTGCAGTGATGATCAAAGTGGTTTTCATATAACACAGCCTCCTTTCGTTTGTTTAAGGGCTAACCCTTATGTTCACTATACACGGCCACACAGGCCGAAGCAAGCCTGGGGTACAATCTGTCATATTACTGTAAAAAACAGGTTGTTATGTAAACCAACTCGCGGATCAACTATGATCCGCATCCTCCCACCGGGCCAGATTGATGTAATACAGCCCCATCATCATCAGGCAGAGGGGATAGAAAAGGGGCATTGTCACAAGGAATATGGAAGACAGCAGATATAAAATGGCTGTCAGAACCTGTGCATGGATGGCAACCACAAAGCTGTCACGATAACTGAGCGCTTTCCTTGAAAAGGCGTAAACAACCCTCCCGAAAAACATGGTAATGGTGGCGCTGATAAATACCATCACGATACCATAAAGACCGCCCAGGGGGATTAGAAACCATCCTCCCAGTTTCATTGTTGACACTAAGCCTTTAAGATCTTCCTTTCCAAAATCCTCTTTGAGAAAATCCTTATAAGTAATGTCGGTCCCTTTATTGAGGCCATTCCGTATAATCATTTTTGTTTTAGTAAAATAAAACCCGAAATCAGCACCGGCCTGGAGAGTTGTTTCTTCTGAAGCCGGATCCACAACAACCGCCAGCCCGTTCATATTCAGAGCATAGGGTGACTTTGAGGTGCTGGTAAGTACCCCCTCTGATATGGTGAAGGGAGAAAGATGCAGGTGAATATCCTGAATAATGCTGTCAATGGTACGGTTCCATTCCACCAGTGGGCGGATCATTGAAAGGCTTCCAAAGAACAACGCAATCAATAGTGCAAACGTGACGGCTTTGGAGGTCTTATGCTTCAGAACCTCCGCATAATAGCTGATGTCATAGAGGCTGCGAAGCAGCTTCATTGGAAACGATGGGGTGTTATTCAAAACGGCCCTCCTGATAGAATATTTGAATCCCTTGAACCAACTGGCGGTACTGCTCAGGACTCAGGGACTGCGGCCCGTCACACAGTGCTTCTGCAGGACGGATATGTGCCTCAATCATCAAACCGTCGGCCCCACATGCCAACGCTGCCCGGGACATGGGAAGAATCAGCTCCCTGCGACCTGTTCCATGGCTTGGGTCCACCAATACGGGAAGGCCGGTTTCGGTCTTCATTAAGGGCACCGCAGACAGATCCAGGGTATTACGGGTATGGGTCTCATAGGTGCGGATTCCCCGCTCGCACAGGATGATATTCGTGTTTCCGCTTTGAGCGATGTACTCTGCCGCCATGGTCCATTCCTTGATGGTGGCGCTCATGCCGCGCTTCAGCAGCACCGGCTTATTTAGTTTCCCTACTTCCTTAAGCAGGGCATAGTGATACATATTGCGGGAACCGATCTGAATAATGTCGGCCAGCTCCGCGACGGGCTCCAGCAGGGATACATCCGTAACTTCTGTGACCACAGGCACTCCGGCCAAGTCCCCCGCTTCCCGCAGATACTCCAGGCCCTTAAGACCCAGGCCCTGAAAATCGAAGGGACTGGTCCTGGGTTTAAAAACACCCCCTCGGAGTACATCCATTCCGATTTCCTTCAGCGCTAGGGCGGTTTCTATCACCTGTTCACGGCTTTCCACCGAACAGGGGCCCGCAATGAGTATGGGCCTTGAATCCATTCCAACGCTTAACCCTTTATAGGTCACTTTCCTTTGCATACCATTCAGTATTCGCTTCATAGGACTCCAGCTTTCTGATACCCTGCTCGGACAGCTTTTCCAAATAATTCGGCAGGTTGTAGAATGCCGATATCTCCGGTGTGCATACCTCCATCAGGGGAATAAGGACAAAACTTCTTTCGAACATACGGGGATGGGGTATCTGCAGCTCCGGCTCATTAACCTGCTGTGTCCCCACCAGCAGGACGTCGGCATCGATGGTTCTTGGGCCCCACCGGATCACACGAACCCGCTCCAGATGACTTTCCACGGATCGGCAAAGTTCCAGAAGCCCCTGGGCTGAAAGGTCTGTTTCGCCCCGGAAGACTGCGTTGAGGAACGGCGGCTGATCCGTATAGCCTACAGGAGCGGTTTCATAGAGCGCCGACACGCGAACATTCTGAAAGTGTCCGGAGCTTATCAGAAATGCAACGGCCGCTTTCATCAGTAGAAAACGGTCTCCCAAATTGCTGCCAAGACCCAAATAGATATCATGCATGCCGTGTTACCGATATTTCCGCACAGTCTAAAATACCGGGTATAGGCGCCCCCGGCTTACGGACTGTGATGACGACCTCTTTAATGCGCGAATCCTGGTTCAGGATTTCAAGAGCAATCCGATGGCCCAGGGCCTCGATAAGATTCATGCGCTGGTCCTCAACGATGTGCCGGACGGTTTCATAGAGCTCACCGTAATGCACGGAGTCCTCCATTCGGTCGGACATACCGGCGGGGGTAAGATCCAAACGTACTTCGAGATCCACCTCAAAGCGCTGACCCAGTGCCGCTTCCTCTTGGAACAGCCCATGACGGCCAAAGAATCGCATATTTTTTAAACGGATGCTGTCCACGGTGCATACCCCCTGACAATGGCATCGGCCACCAATGCAGCCCGCCTGTTCTGCATAACATCATGAACCCTTACGATATCAACACCCTGCTGGATTCCAAGGACCGTAGTGGCAATGGTGCCCTCCACCCGCTGATCAGGGGGAAGATCCAGAATGCGACCAATGATCGATTTTCTCGATGTGCCCAGCAATATGGGGTACCCCAATGTTTTCAATTCAGAAAGCCTGCCCATGACCTCAATGTTCTGTTCCACCGTTTTTCCGAATCCGATTCCCGGATCAAGAATTATATTCTCCTGGGAAACGCCAGCCTTAAAGGCAATCTCTAGGGTTTTTTCAAAAAACGTCTTCATGGCCTCCATGATATCCATGGAATAAACGGTGCCTTCCTGATTGTGCATGGCTACCACCGGTACCCCATAATGTGCCGCCACTGTGGCAATCTCCGGTTCCCGCTGAAGACCCCATACATCGTTTATCAGGGATGCCCCGGCTTCAAGACATGCCTTCGCTACACTGGCTTTATAGGTATCCACGGAAACAGGAACAGCTGTAAGGCACTTCAGCCTTTCCACCACCGGCAGCACCCGCGCCAGTTCTTCTTCCCCGCTCACTTCTTTATGTCCGGGCCGTGTGGACTCTCCTCCCACATCAATGATATCCGCCCCCTGACTGATCAGTTCATAGGCATGCTCAACGGCGTTGTCCAGCTGGGAAAAGCGCCCCCCGTCCGAAAACGAGTCCGGCGTGACATTCAATATCCCCATGATATAGGTCCGTTTGCCCAGCTCCCATACGGTATCTTTAATTTTCAACATGTTCATACCCGCTTATTTCCCGAATTGAATCAGCATCATCGCTTCCGCCCGGGACTTTTCGTCTTTTTCAAAACGGCCCCTGACAGCAGATGTAATGGTTTGACTACCTGCTTTTTTAACTCCCCGCATGGTCATGCACATGTGTTCCGCCTCAATGACCACGATAACGCCATAGGGGTCCAGGGTTTCCACAAGGCTGTCGGCAATGGTTGTGGTAAGCCTTTCCTGCAGCTGGGGTCTTCTTGCAACGGTTTCAACCACTCGGGCCAGCTTGCTTAACCCTGTAAGTCTTCCTTCCTTAGGAAGATATCCCACATGGGCATGACCGAAAAACGGCACCAGATGATGCTCGCACATGGAATAGAAGGGGATGTCCTTCACCAGCACCAGTTCCCGATGCTCTTCTTCTTCAAAAAATATCTGTAGGTGCTTTTTAGGGTCCTCGTTGAGACCTGAAAAAATTTCCTCATACATTTTCGCAATGCGGGTTGGAGTGTCTTTGAGTCCTTCCCTGTCCGGGTTTTCACCAATGGCAAAAAGAATTTCTCTTACCGCCCGTTGTATGCGTTCCTTATCCATAACCGTTCTCCTTCCATTACAGCGGGTACTTCCCCCGCTCCCAGCGTTCTAATGTTCCACCATAGGGTTTAAGAATATAATGAAGGATATCACGGCATGAATTGATTTTCTTGCGCAGTTTTTTCTCCTTCAATGTGCATTTCATCAGTTCGTAGAGAATGAGGTCCGTTTGGAACAAAGCCTTCAGCAATTTCTTGTCCCTGGGAATCCACGCATTGTTGATCTTGAAATAGGTGCGAAGGGCTTCAGCCATGAACAGGCCTGAAAGAAACTCCCCATCCATCTCGTTGTCTCCCCGGGCTGCCAGATCCTCAAAAAGATGTGTCAGCACAAAACGGCAGTAATTGATATCCTCCACTGTCAGCGCATCTGGACCGTCAAAATAGATATCTCTGGCTTGTTGAAAAAAGGGGGCTGCTTCTGCTGTACGCTTGTAGATATTTTTGGATTTCGCCAAAATGCGCACCCATTGATGGTTATCCTTGGCAGAAATCCGTTCCAGGTCCTGAAGGGACACATAGGATATGTCCAGAGGCAAGCCGTTGTGGTCAACCACCTCTCTGCTGAATGGCTCCTCCGTCTTCCGTACCACCAAAAGATCCAAATCCTTCAACCGGTTCAGTACCAAAGGCACTTCATCGGCTGCGGCACCTATCAAGGAGATGGAGATGACGGACTCATCCAGTGAAAGTGCATTGATTACTGATTTCAATTCCTCAGCTATCTGCATATAAATGGCCTCCTGTGAGGATAATAGTTAGTCCTGTATCCCTATGGCCCTGTTTATGCCGGATACGATGTGGTCATTCTTATCATAACAGTTCCCCATGAAATTTGAAACCGGCATGAATCCCATTAAGGAATTTGTAAGGTAAATCCCTTGGGCTCTGACCATCATATCCAGAGTAACCGGCTTTTCCACCGCCGTCAGTCCCATCCCAAGGCAGGCGTTCAACACTGCCTGTCTCTGAATCCCGGGGAGAATACCGCATTTCACCGTTGGGGTGATCAGCACCCCGTCAAGATGGACGAATATGTTGGACACGGTTCCCTCAGCTATGCAGCCGTCCGTATTGAGAAAAACCGATTCATCATAGCCCTGAGCTTTAATAATGCGTCTTTCAAGGATATTCTCAAGATAATTGAGGGTCTTGTGTGTCGTTAACCGGCTGTGAGGGTTCCGCCTTATTTCGCTAAGCCCCAGCTTTAATCCCTTTTCACGCTGGGCCTCCCCATACTCCAGAGGTCGAAAATAGAAAAACGCGCCTTGATCCCTCGGGTCTGAAAACCAAATAAGCTTCATGGAACACCGCTTCAACGGGTTTTCACTTAACAGTTTCACGACCCATTCCTCAAGAAGCGCGGTATCCAGGCCGTCATTCATCCCCAGTACCATGGAACTCTTCTGGAGTCGTTCCATATGCTCGGTCCATAATAAGGGAAGGCCCTCCTGAACGCGGATTGTTTCAAACAATCCGCCTCCAAACTGAAAGGCCTGAGAATTCGTGAATGGGGCCGGGGGCTCTATCCAGTTTCCATTTATCGCAAAGGTTTTCACGTAAACTCCTCATCACATGCTCAGGGCTTCAATCTGTCCCCTGGCCTTATGCATGCATTCTTCATACTCCAGTTCGGGATTGGAGTCCCATACAATACCGCCACCTACCTGGAACCAGGCATCCTCGCCCTTACAGAGTATGGTGCGGATAACAATGTTGAGGTCCGCGTCTCCGTTGTAGCCGATATATCCGATGGAGCCGGTATAGAGGTTTCTGGCCGTAGGCTCCAGTTCGTCTATGATTTCCATAGCTCTGATTTTAGGTGCTCCAGTTATGGATCCTCCGGGAAATGCAGCCCGAAGGCAGTCCGTTATGTCAAGGTTCTCCTTCAGCCTTGCCTTAACGGTTGCTACCAGATGAAACACCGTGGCATAGGTTTCCAACTTGAAAAGTTCTGTTACCTCAACGGTTCCGGTTTCAGCAATACGGCCCATATCGTTCCGTTCCAGATCCACAATCATCAGCAGCTCTGCCTTGTCCTTTTCGCTTTCCATCAGCTCCCGGCAGTTTGCCGCATCCTCCTCCGGCGTTTTTCCCCGAGGCCTGGTCCCTTTGATGGGCCTGGTCTCCAAGGTTTTATCCCGGAGCCGGATAAAGCGTTCCGGTGAAGCGGAGACTATCTGGAATTCACCTGTATCCACATACGCCGCGAATGGCGCCGGATTTACCTTTCGCAGCTTTCCGTAGAGCTCCATGGGAGAGCCTTCCAGCGTGCAATGAAACCGCTGGGTGAGGTTCGCCTGATAAATATCCCCGGAACGGATATACTCACGGATCCGGTTGACAGCGCCAAGGTATCGATCCTTTGTCATATTGGCGCTGAATATCGGAGGTGTCTTTCTTGGGGCCATCTGGCGGGTTTTAACGTCATCAGCCCGCTCTCTCACATATCCCATTATGCTTTTAAAGCAGTCATCCGGCTCCTGCTTCCATTCAGAAGCAACCATGAACACCTTATTCTCAGTATGGTCAAAAACAAATGCCCAATGATAAAATCCCAGCCATATTTCCGGGAAAGCTACATCTTTTATTGCCTGATCCGGCACCTGCTCCAACAGGTTTTTAAGATCATATGAAAACGTGCCTATGGCCCCGCCGTAAAAGGGCAACGGTCCCCTAAAATCTGAGGAATAGCGCTTAAACAGCTTCTGCAGTGCGCTAAGTGGATCTCCTGAATGGTGCTCAGTGCTTTTCCGATGGTGAAGGCTATACGCTTCCCCATTACTGGCAAAGCACAGGTGGGGGTCGGCTGCAACGATGGAGTATCGTCCCAACCCACCGGCCTCTGCACCGCTTTCCAGCAAAACCGGATAGGGCATGTCTTGAAGGCAGCATAGAAGTTCATAAGGGTTCAGTTCCAGGGGAACCGGATAGGTCTTTGGTGCTATTGAGCTTCTTTCCAACGTTTTGCCTCCAGTAAAAAGTTCTGCAAAAGTTCCATCCCCTGTTCAGTTAGGATGGCCTCCGGATGAAATTGTACCCCTTCCACGGGAACTGCTTTATGGCGGATTCCCATGATTTCACCCTCCGATGTCCAAGCGGTGATTTCAATACACCCTGGAATTGTGTCACGCTCCAATACCAAAGAGTGGTAACGGGTTACCTTCAGAGGATTATTAAGACCTTGAAAAACCCCGGTATTGGTGTGATGGATCAGATGAACCTTTCCGTGGACCGGCGCCAGTGCTTTTACTACCGTTGCCCCATATACCTGGCCAATTGCCTGATGCCCCAGACACACCCCCAATATGGGGATTTTCCCTGCGAAGGTTCGAATTACCTCCAGACTCACCCCCGCTTCATCCGGGGTTTTAGGGCCCGGGGATATAACAATGCAGTCCGGGTTCAATGCTTCAATCTGTGCACAGGTGACAGCGTCGTTTCTGTAAACGGCCACCTCTTCCTTCAGCCCTTGAAGATACTGCACAAGATTGTATGTGAAGGAATCAAAATTATCGATCATCAGGATCATGGAATACTCCTCAAATGTCACGGCATGCTTTCTGTCATTATATCTTTGAGCCATTGGAGCGTCAACGTAAAAACCCACCAATCTACCCTGTTAAAGCATAAACAGCCCCGCCTTAGCGGAGCTGCTACAGCCCTCGTTCTATTTTCTTGCCAACCTCCGTTAGGTTGCTCCGCACAGAGGGTTTTTCTTCTGGATAGTCTTTTTCGTCAGTCTGACAGCCCCGCCTTAGCGGAGCTGCTTTCACAGGTATCTCTCTTTTTCAATTTCCAGCCCTTTCATATCCAGGACTGTAATCATGTTCTTCTTCACATCCACAAGTCCTTTTTCCTTCAGCTCCAGGATCAGGCGGTTCAGGCTGCGCAGCGAGGTTGCCAGTTCTTCCGCCACCAGGGGCTTATCCCATTCAATCCGTAGCTTGTCCTGCTTCTTGGCTAACAGCAAAATCTCGTTAATCAGCCGGAACTGAAGGGGATACAGCGCATCCTCGGAAATCTTCTTGGACTTCAGGTAGAATTTATTGCAGATGGTTTCCATGATAAACATGGAAAATTCGGAGTCGCTGTTAATCCATGCAATGTACGCGTCCTTGGGTATTGAAAGGGTTTCGGTGTCCCTTATGGCCTGAACGGTGCAGATGCCTTCCTTTTGCTGAATGACTTCCAGCTCTCCGAAAATATCACCGCTCTCCAGAAGGTTTTGTATGTGACTTTTCCCTCTGGGGGTCTCGTAAAAAACCTTAACCAGGCCCTCAATGATGAAATAGAACGCTTCCACCCGTTCACCCTGATGGATGATGTCTTCACCCGCACGGTAAGTGGTATGGATCATTTCCTTCCGATATTTCTCCGGACACTTTTCCAATACAGAAGAAAATCGTCGCTCCATATCGGCCCCCCAGTCGCTATTTCGGATTATTTTTAACAGCCTTCGCCATTTCCCTGCCTATTTCCAACAGGCCTTCAAATTGCTGCTCCTTCGGTGAGCAGGTCGCCTCCACGGAGGGACCAAACTTCTCCCATTTGAGTCGTTCAGCCAGGGCATCCAGATTGTTTACACCGCCGCCGCTCCAGGATTTGCAGCCGAAGATGCTGAGATAGCGGTTTTTAAGCCCGCTGTGCTCAATCTTGTTGGCTACCAGCTCCATGGCCGGGAACAGGTGGGTATTGTATGCACAGGAACCCAGGATAACCCCTTTGAAACGCCAGATGTCACTGATGATGTAGGACAAGTGGGTTTTGGATGCGTCGTAGACCCGCACGTTCTTGATGCCGTTCTCTGAAATGACTCGGGCAAGGTAATCCGCCATTTTTGCGGTATTCCCGTACATGGTGCTGTAGACGATAACAACCCCTTCCTCCGCCTCGTAACGGCTCCACTTGTCATAATAATCAACAATGGTGCCGGGGCAGGTTCGCCATATCGGACCGTGGGTGCTGAGAATCACCTTGATCTCCACATCCGCCAGACGCTTCAACGCCCTTTGCACAATGGGGGAATAGGGGGCTACAATATTGGAGTAATAGCGTCGGATTTCATCCTCATAAACTTCTATGTTCACTTCATCGTCAAAGATCCCCCCATCCAGGGCGCCAAAACCACCGAAGGCATCCATTGAAAATAGCATCTTGTCCGTTTTGTCATAGGTCATCATGGTTTCCGGCCAGTGGATCATGGGGGTGATGAAGAACGTGAGCTTATGATAGCCCAGATCCAGCTCATCACCTTCTTTTATCTCGTACCAGTTTTTCGTTATGCCATAAAAATTAGTGATAAATTCAAAGGTTTTCTTATTCCCCACAATCTGAATATCCGGGTATGCAGAAATAACCGCCTGCATGGAACCCGAATGGTCCGGCTCCATGTGATTGACAATCAGATAATCAACCTTCTTATCGCCGATGATCTCGCGAATCTTGGCAAGATACTGCTCGGTCTTATTAAATTTCACCGTATCGATCAGGGCAATCTTTTCATCGTTGATCAAGTATGAATTATAAGCAACCCCTCGATCCAGAGGCCAGAAATTTTCAAACAATGCCGTCTCCCGATCATTCACGCCAATCCAGTGAACATCGTTCATAATTGGAACTCTGCAATCCATAATATCCTCCAAATTTGTGTCTTCATGCTTATCTTACCGATTTGTATTGATTCCATCAACAATTTTTATGCGCTATAATGATATCAATTGATCTTTACCCCCCGGAGCCCCTTATGAATATTAACGCTATTAAGAAAAAACTGAATTGTGGACGTGTTTCCCCTGATCCTTTTCAAGAGTTTGCCGTGATGATTGCGCTCTTTGAATCCGGAAGCGGACTTCATGTCGTGTTTGAAGTGCGCAGCGAAAACCTGAACAGCCAGCCTGGGGAGATATGCTTCCCAGGTGGAAGACTGGAAGCCAATGAAAGTCCCGTGAGCACGGCGCTAAGGGAAACCTCTGAAGAACTGGGCATCTGCCCGGATAAGGTAACCGTTATCGGAAGCCTCGCGCCACAGTACACCCCATTCCGCTATGCGTTACATCCCTTTGTCGGATTCTTGGAGCCCTTCGCATATCCCGGCGATATCCATATGAACCCGGATGAAGTATCCGGAGTATTCACGGTTCCTCTCCAATGGTTTCTGGACAATGAGCCTCTGGAATACACCGTTCGCTCACAATTCGATTTCCCTGAGGATTTCCCCTATCATCTGATTCAGAACGGACGTCGGTATGCATGGAAATCAACCCAATACCCTATTCTGTTTTACCTCTACCAAGACTATGTAATCTGGGGCATGACCGCCAGAATCATGCGGGACTTCTGTCTGGAACTGACCTCAAAAACATGAATCGGGCTACCCTCTTATTGTCAGGATAGCCCTTTTCATCTGTCACAAGCATGATAGGTGAATATCAGATATTCAGTTTTTACGTGCTTCGGTATTTCTATAACAACGCCTCCATTTCCTGACTGCATAAAACGTACTGCTGGTTGTTAAACTTGCGGTAAATCAGGTTAGACAGGTGTGTCGATTGTTGGATCTACATCCTTATGTCATCCCTGTGACAGGATTTATATGAACCCCCTATCGGGGAGATTCATACTACTAACATACCCCACCTACTTGATTTTAAACACGGTATTCGGGAAAATCATCATTTTCTTCATATACTTCCTGCATGGCGAAATGATTCTGCTCCACATGGATTTGAAATTCCTGCTCCGCTGTTTCTTTGCGGTATTTGATGTGAATATGGTGGGCATCCACACGGTACAGCTCCAGATCATCAACAAGCTGTGATTTCACAAATTCCTCCATCAAAATGTTGCGAAGATCCCGTACAGAGAAAACATTTACATCACTGAAACCCGACATCAGGCTCATCAGACGGCTTTCCAGCTGGCGATTCACCTGCTGTACATTGGCATACACGGCCTTCGTCTTCATAGAATCCATAAGCAGCTTCAGAAGGATGGTAAGCCAAAGAGCAATGACAATGGTGTTCAGCATGATAAACGCCTCCTCCCAATTATTACTTTATATATACCACCCTCCCCGCGTTTTATTCACAAAATCTTTTTTTCTGTTCGATCCTACTTCGGTTGATGAAAGGGCTGAACAGAGGGTAAAATAGTACCATATCTTATGGAAGGAGCCCCACCCATGAACAAAGCGGCTTTTTTTGATATAGACGGAACCCTCTATCGGGATTCCCTGATGATTGAGCATTTTAAGAAGCTGGTTAAATATGAAGTGCTGGACCAGAGTCTTTGGCACACCCACGTAAAGCAAACCTACGAGAACTGGCACAAACGGCGCGGTAATTATGACGACTACATGCTGGAGCTGGCCTCCATTTATATCGAGGCCTTGAAGGGCCTTGAAAAAAGTAAGATGGAGTTTGTCACCAGCCAGGTTATCGACCTTCAGGGAGACAAGGTGTATATGTACACCCGCAACCGTATCCAGTGGCACCTGGACAACGGCTTCAAGGTGTTTTTTATCTCCGGAAGCCCGGACTATCTGGTGAAAAAGATGGCCCAGCGATACGGCGCCACCGACTGCATCGGGTCCCATTACCTGGTGGATGAAGAGAATCGCTATACCGGGGAGGTTCACCGGATGTGGGATTCCGAAAGTAAATTCAAGGCCATCATGAATTTTGTAAGCAAATACAAGATCGATCTGGATATCAGCTATGCCTACGGCGATTCCAACGGTGACATCTCCATGTTTCAGCTGGTGGGCCATCCCATCGCCATCAATCCCACCAGAGAGCTGCTGACCAATCTCCAGGCCGACCAACGGCTTTCCAAGATTACCGAAATCATTGTGGAACGAAAGGATGTCATCTATCAGCTTAAACCCGATGTGCCCTTTATGGCATATCTGGATATTTCCGAACAGAAGGAATAAAACCAACAAGGGTCTGTCTAAAATGATGCCGTGATCATTTTTAGACAGACCCTTGTTTTTACAGATGCACCTGCGTACTTGTTTATATCCGCAAAAGCCTGTAGTGGACTAACGGGCCTTCGTAAAAAATTCTGCTTTAGGGGTTCTTTTAACTGCCTCCGCGGTAGCGGGCTCGATGTTCCGGGCCAGTGATTTTCTTGCCTGATCCGCAGCCTTTTCGTTATCACGCTTGCAATCCCCGCAGATTCTGGCATTGCCTTCCAGAGGCTTCCCACAGGAGCATTTATCCTTACCATCTGAAGAAACCAAGGATATTTCTACGATTGCTCCCTCTCTTATGAACCGAGCAATCTCAGCCACCGGGACCTTCGTTGATTCAGACACCGCTATCATCGTGCTGTTGGGATTGTCATAAAGAAAATCCTTCACTCTGTGAAGGTTGGAGTAGGACGGATCCTCTACCTTACATGTGTCACAATACCCGCTGGGAGTTTCGCCAATAAGTTTGCCGCATTTGTTGCAGTTTTGAAGGGCCATTTTTGCTCACTTTCTTATACTGAATTAGTGTACGGAAAAAGGTTGCACCCATGGGCACCCTTCCCTATAGTGTAATTCTAGCAAGATGAGCCCTGTGTTACAACACCTTCCTTAGAATTAATACGTCTCCAATCAGAACCGTGATATCTGCAACTGGCTCCAGCCTACATCACACCCTTCACCGCAATTAAGGCTGCTTTGTATTCCATACTAATCCATCCCCGCTTCATGACGGTACTGGTGCATCCGGTGAAAGAAATTCAAAAACAATCCATTGAATAATTCAACCTGTTCAATTTGAAGGTTATGCCCAGCCAGATCCAACACCGCAAATGTGGCTCTTGGATAGTGGTCCAGAATAGTCCACGCATCCGCATAGCCGGTGCTGGCATCCTGTCTGCCTGTCAGGAACAGTGTCGGTTTAAGATACGGCACCGGTTCCAGGGATATGTTCTGAGAAAATGCATAGCCCTTTTGCTGCAATCCAGTCAAAAATTCCCCGTTTGCCATTCGGACTCCGCACATAATCTCTTCTTCATATCGCTTATGAATCTCAGGACTTTGTACAACCGACATACTTGAGAAATCCTCAGCCATTTCAGCCGTCAGGCTTTGCATCAACACCTTGTCATGAACCAGAACAGCATGCTCAGGCCTTTTTCGATCACTGGCATTGGCAATAATCATAGGACAGATGAAAGCGGCACCTTCAATCCGTTCCGGCATCAATGACAGCAGACCCCTTGCCATGTACCCGCCATAGGATTCCCCCACCACGATGAAGGATTCATTGGGAATGACATGGTCGATAAAAGCCCTCACCACCTCCAGCATATCATCGGATGATTGTATCCACTCCGCGGCTTGGGAGGTTCCCATGCCCGGTAAGTCCAGATAGATCCGCCGATACTCTCCAATGGGTTTATCCTTGCCTGTAAAAAGCGGCTCCATGCACCCCGTCATCAGCCGATGATCCGGATAAAAGCCATGGATCATCAGAATCGGTTTGCCCTCTCCATAGACTTCATAATGGATACTTGTGTTTAATAGCAATGCTTCCATCACATACACCTCCAAAGCGAAATTCCAGTCAATACCATTATACAGAACATGTGTTCGCTTTTCAAGAGGCCATGGAATTATATTTATTCCGACTGGTCAGCGGCATCCAAATCCAGATGTTTCGTGTTATGAGGTTTTGACGATTTATCCGTCTGCACCAACAGAACCCCTGACAGAATAACAACCATTGCCACCCCCACCGTGGCCGAAAGACCTTCGTGAAGGATTACAGCACCCAATAACACTGCCACCACCGGATTCACATAGGCATAGGTGCCAACCCTGGCGGCGGGCCACTTACCCAGCAGGTAAATATAGCTGCTGTAGCCCACGATGGAACCGAATACAATCAGATATGCCATGGAACCGACGCCTCGGGACGTGAGCTGCAACCGGCTCACTTCTCCGATTATCAAGCCGATAGCCGTGAGTGAAATCCCACCGGCCAGCATCTGGATCCCGATGTGGCTGACCACCGAGCCTGTCGCCTTAACCTTTTTGGCATAAACTGATCCGGCAGCCCACAGGAAGCACGCCAGCAACAGCATCGCGGCACCGGCAGGGTCCACTGCTCCCATCAACTCCTTGGACAATACCAGCCAGCATACCCCTCCAAAGCCGACGAAAAGACCCAGCCAGCCTCTGGCGGATATCCGCTGATCCTTGGACACGAAGAACTCAATCAGTGCCATAAACAGGGGCATGGTGGCAACCACCAGTGCGGTTATACCGGAATGCACCCATTGCTCGGCATATACCACCAGCCCGTTTCCGCCCAGCAACAGGAAAAGTCCTACTATTCCAAAATCCTTGTAATCCTTAAGCCGCGTCGGAAAGGCATAACCCTTCAGGGCGGCGTAGCCCAAGATCAAGCTCCCTGCTATAAGAAACCGGATACCCGCAAACAGCATGGGCGGAAAATCCTGAACCCCTATTCGGATTGCCAGATACGTGGAACCCCAAAAAATACAGACAGCCAGATAGGCTGCTAAATTCAGTCGTTCTTCCCGCACCGTTCCACATCCCCTTTCCCTTCAGGTGTTTCTGTCTGATTCATGTCGTAGTCTGCCAATACAAAAGAAGTAGAGGTTTCATGTATGCATTCGATTTCCCACAGCTTGTCGATAAAGGCATTAATCTGCTGGGCCTTGCTGGTGCGAACCTCAATCAGCAGACACCACACACCGGAGATACGGGACACCCGCTGAACCGCTACATCCTTCACCTTAATCTGTCGGATAAGATCAATCACCTTCCGAAAGGTGGGCCCGCTTCCCTTCACAAACACAAAGGCATCCAGCTCCTGCCCCAGGCAGGACCAGTCCAACTCGGCCCGATAACCGCGGATAACCCCGGCCTCCTCCATTTTGCGTATACGATTCCTTACAGCCGGTCGTGAAAGATTCAGCGTGCGGCCTATTTCCTCATGGCTGATTCGCCCGTTTTGAAGCAGCATGTCCAAAATCATTCGGTCCATTTGATCCATCGTCATCACCTCAACCACATCGTAACATATCCCATGAGAATCGTCTCGTTGCGTGAGCATTTCGATCATTTCGCAATCTATATGTAATCAAAACTATAGTTTATGCATACCAGTGATTACGAATCGTTTCGGGATAGAGTGCTTTCCTTTTAGACAGGGCCATGGTTTCATTCTGTATCCTAACTTAATAGCTCGTACTGTTCTTTATTGTGATAATCGCTATACTCAGCACAGGAACAAAAGGTGATTTTCATCACCAATTCCAGTAAATGTACGGATACAGGAAAAAGCCTGATTTACTGACATCAATTGCGCCCATGTAAACACCGCCTTGCAGGAACAGGCGGCCTTGATGAAAGAACTGGCAAATAAGCACGGCGTGGAATTCCTTGATCTGGGTTCCCTGTTTCAAGATTTGCTGGGTGAAGAACAGGGTGGGCTGCACCTCAGCGACGGCATTCATATGGATTCGGAAGTTTATGGACATAGTAAGTAAGATAACAGCAGAAAAACCGTATGCACCAAGATTTAAAGATCGGTGCGTACGGCTTCGTTGCTAATGACGGTTCAAGATATTTTCCGTTGAATTTTGAAAATACCTCATTGGTACCATCCAGGTTTTTCTGATACTCCTCGTGGTTAATGATCCTAAAAGCAAACCGTCCCTTCTGCTACTTTTTTATGTAAGTTGAATGTGGTAAAGAACCCGGCCAACACATTGAATTGGCCGGGTTCTGCTTTTACTGCTAACTCGCGGAAGAATTCTTAGTGACTACTGCTGATAATAAGTTGCCAGCAGTGTCGCATATTGCTGATTGTTCTGTTGCGCTGCCTGTTCCCAGGTAAGGCCTGTTTGGGTTGTAAAGGTAGCCATGGCTTGGATCAGTTGGTCGACCTGGCTGGTCAAAAGCCGGTTTCCGCTGTTAGTGTTTATTTCCTCCAATTGGCCATTGGGATCTGTATACCAGCTCTGCACTAGAACAGAATCCGTTTGTCCTGCTACTGCAATCTTCAAATCGTTTACAGATCTGCTCAGTACCAGTTTAGTGCGGTCATAGGAGAATGCCGCCTTGTCATAGTCAGTAGTAAGGGAAGAGACATTGTTAATAATATCCTGACCGAATGTGCCGTTGAACTGATAGATATCATTGCCAGCTCCGCCAACAAGATTGTCATTCCCGGTGCCACCATCCAGTATATCATTCCCACCTTGGCCCCTTAGACTATCATTCCCACCCAGTCCTATAAGAGTATTATCACCATCGGTTCCATACAGCGACTCCCCAACAGACGTGCCGGTCTGGCTCAATGACATACTGCTAATCGTGTCCCAATTCCACACCGTCCCGTCTGCAAATTCAAACCGTTCAACCCGATGTTTTGATTCAATCAAACAATTCATCACCGTCAGTTGATCGCTTCCCGGAAAACGGAT